>CAYGKJ010000001.1:0-30088 GCA_964350675.1 uncultured bacterium
ACAACTCCGATATGAATCCCCAGTGGTTTGCTATAGGCGAGTCGCCCCCAAATCATCCCCGTGTAAAAAGCGTTACTTCCCATATTAAAGTGGTCGAGGTTCGCATGGACACCAAGGTTCACGACCCAGCGCCAATCTTTGATTGCCGTTGTAATGTATCCGATGGAGAAAATGGCGTCGTTGAAGTTCTTCTGGCTAAAGGAGGGGTTTTCATCCCAGTTGAGGCGCATATAGCCATACCCAAACTCGAAAGACAGGGCGTGATCTTCAGCAGGATAGGCGTTAATGAAGATGGCTCCAGCCCCTTCGGTATACTGAAGGTCAGATCCCTTAAACTCCCGTTTGTCAATAGCGGCACCAGCAACAGGTGCAAAATATCCATCGATATAGATTCGATCCTTCTTATGGATAAAGCAATAATCGGTCGCAAGCGAATAGTCTAGGGAATGCGCTAAAGCGGGGAGTATCAATAGTGTTAGGAAAAGTAGGCCTTTTTTCATCTTCCCTCCTAACCCTCTTTCTGCCATCAGTCGGGGAATAAATTCAACGATTCTCCACCTAACATACGGAGAAGTTCCTTTTCTTTTTCAGAGGCTTTTAGGGGAGAGATTTTGGTGATGGTTCGACCATCACTCTCCTTTTTAGAGATTTGAAGATGATGGTCTGCGTGGCGCGCCACTTGAGGGAAGTGGGTGATTACCAGAATTTGGGAGTCTTTCCCAAGCTCCTTCAGTTTTTTTCCGACGATTGAGGCGGTTTCTCCTCCGATATTCGCATCAATCTCATCAAAGATGAGGGTGGGAAGAGAACCTTTTTCTGCGAGGAGGATCTTAAGGGCAAAGAGGAAACGAGCTATTTCTCCACCGCTACTGCGGGTTGAAAGTGAGGCTGGCTCCTCTCCAGGGTTTGCAGCAAGGAAAAAGGAAATTTGGTCTTTCCCTGTGGGCCCGACTTCTTTGGAATCTATGGTGATTAAAACCTTAGCATGGGGGAAGTTAAGGGAGCAGAGCTGCGCTGTAAGCTGATTCTCTAATTCCTTAGCGGTTTTTATGCGTTGCTTAGTGAGAGATTCAGCAAGTTCCTCTGTTTTTAAAGTTAGGGTCTGAAGTTCTTGTTTTGTCGCCTCAATGCTTTCATCGAGGTTCTCGAGGATATCGACTTGAGATTTGAGGGTTTCAAGGTGGGCGTTGATCTCATGGGATTCAACATGGTATTTTCTTTTGAGCTGGTTTAGAGTGGAGAGGCGGCTTTCTAGGCTTTGGAGTTTCTCAGGAGAGTATTCAAGAGATTGTAGCTGTTTTGAAACAAGAAATGAGGCTTCTTGTAAATGGACAACGGCGGCCTGAAGATGCTCAGAAAGGGAGGGGTCATCTACCAGCTTTTGGAATTGGGCAACGGTGGGAATTAGATTGGGGTGGTCAAGTCCACCGCGAAGCGCGGTTAGCTTTTCTGTGACTTCTTGAGAGTTTGCTAGGGTTTTGTACTCCTCAAAGAGGACCTCTTCCTCGCCTTCTTGATAATTAAAGGATTCCCATTCTTCAAGCTCCCATTTTAATCGCTCTAGCCGAGTTTCTTGGCTTTCTGACTGGAGAAAGGTAAGCCTCTTTTTAAGGTCTTGAAGGGACTGGTATGAGGCGGTGAAGGGGCGAAGATCGATATCTCCATATAGATCAAGCAGAACGCGTTGGGTTTCGGTCTGGCGGATGGACTCAGAGCTGTTTTGGCTGACGAGCTCTAATAGATGAGGGGCTAAATGAGAAAGGAGCGATAGGGGAGCCATCTGAGAGTTGATAAAGATGCGGTTTTTTGCAGTTCTTGAGATTTCTCTCTTAAGAATAAGAAGCTCGTGGGGGTCAAAGTCGATGCCACTTTCCTGAAGGATTGCGTGGACCTTAGGAAGCCTTTGAATGTCGAAGGTGGCTTCAATGACTGCTTTTTCTGCTCCCTTGCGAATGATATCGGTGCTTACTTTGCGCCCTGAAAGGAGATGAATGGCTTGGACTAAAAGGGTTTTACCTGCGCCGGTTTCGCCAGTTAGAACATGAAAGCCTCGATCGAAGGTGATCGTTGCTGAATCGATGAGAACAAAAAAAGAAAGTGAGAGAGCATTTAACATACTCTCCCACTATACTGCATTAGCGCTTTTTTCTTAAAGCGCTTGCCATTGCTTTTGTTGTGCAGCATGTGATGCACGATCAAAATCGTTGTTTGTGGCTTCACTGAAACCATAAATTCCGCCTGCAACACTTCCGATCCAAGCACCATAACCGGCACCAATAGGTCCACCGAAGAATAAACCTAGGCTTATTCCAAGGAGTATCCCATCTACGGAGCCATGAGCTGTCATGCGGATGGTTGACACCATGTTGACAGCTTTGTTTTTTAGGTATAGAACCTGACTTGCGAGATTAGATCCGGCATCTGAAATTGTACCCATTACAGATGATGAGAAGGTAGAAATGCTCTCAACACCGCTTGAAAAGTTAGAAGTAACAGAATTTTTTGAACCAGTCAAAAAATGCATTGCAGACTCACCATATGGCTTAAGAGTCTCTGTTGCGCTATTTAAATAATATGACATATGTACCCTTTTGTTATCAACACTATTGATAATAACAATTAAGTAAATTAATTACAAAATATAAAATTAAGTTTATTATAAAAAAATATAAGTAAAAATTTTAATACAATACCTTAACCAAGGGGGGGGGGGAATGAGGCTCTTAGGGCATTATGCTGTTAAAAAGGCTTGGATTGTCTTGAAGTGAAGTTTAGCAACTTGATGGAGGGCTTGCTCTCCATGGATTCTAACAAACTTTTGGCCTGCCTTGATGACAAGGGCAGAAGCTCCTTTAGGAAGGTCTAGTTCGAACTCCTTTGATAGGCGATCGATTCCTTGGACAAAAGCTGCTCGCGCTAGAATCGAGGCTCCAGCAACGACAATGTCTTCTTCCCCCCGGTGGCGTTGAGTAAGATCCACGTTTAGAGCTTTTTTCTTTAGGGCATTTTCGACGACATGTTCGCTAGCAAACTGGTCAATAATCACCTCATAGCATTGGGATTTTTCCACGAGCTCTTCTATAGCTGTAGCATGGCCCCAGGCAAGGAGATGATTTAGATTTCTAAATTGATCATAAAGTTCGTTATAGCGTTTGGGGAAGATTTTGATTAGGGAGTAGTCACACTCTTTCTTGATTTTCTCAGCAATTTTAATGATCGTTGGGTCGGAGAGGCGCTTGCTGTCACGGATTCCCATTTGGATGAGGGATGTCATTTGATCGCTGTCTGCATAAAGAGCGGCCACACACAGGGGGCCAAAGACATCTCCTTTTCCTGCTTCATCCACACCGATGTGGGGGAGGGTGTTCATTGTTGTTTCAGGGTAGGAGTAGGAGAGGTTACCAAGAATTTCGGGTTCAAGATAAAAGGAGATAAAGTCATCCTTTCCCTTTCCCTGAACCATGAGCTTCCCTGATTGATACAGAGTACATGAAACTCCTTGCTTTTTCGCCTGAAATACTGTGTAGGTAGGTTGAGAGAGCTCGAACCCTTGATCGATCAGAGCTTGTTTTAGCTTGGGAGCGAGGGAGATGTCGATCTCTGTTACAAAACTTGCTGACTTTGCCATAATGGAGATTTTATCAAACCCTTTAATTAAAATCATCTATCAGTTAGATTGGTGAAAAAGTATAGTGTGTCTATGAAAGATGAAATGAAGAAGTTTGGTGAGCTGTTTAAATCGAAGCGGAAAGAGCTCAATCTATCGCTGAAAGAAGTGGAAAACGCTACGTCAATTCGAGTCAATCATTTGGAATCGATTGAAGAGGGAAAGGGTGAAGCTTTCCTTTCTCCTGTATACATGCTGGGATTTATGCGCCAATATGCGACATTTTTAGGACTCGATGGAGATAAGCTCCTTGAAGAGAATCCAGAAGTTCTTAAGCTTACCCAGGATAAACAAGACTTTGCATATGGAATCGGGACTCTAGAAGTCCGAGGAAGTATGGGGGGAGGAGTGAAATGGCTTCCCAATTTAATTTGGGCATCAGTGACTGTTTTGGTCATTGTTGGTGCTTATTATTTAGCTAAATACTTAGGTGTGATTTAACTTAGGGGTTGTGACAAAATAAATTACACTTTTCTGGCGTCATAGCGCCTCAGCTACACGACGCAAATTCGCAGTAAACTTCTTAGTTTTCAAGAATTTGCAACAAAGTAGATGAAAATGATATGGAGCTAGAAAGCTTTAATTTATTTTGTCACAGCCCCTTAAGCAAGGTTTATGTCGACTGAGCCCTATAAAAATCGCTTGATTAAAGAGAAATCCCCATACCTTCTGCAGCATGCGCATAACCCTGTTGATTGGTATCCTTGGGGCCCTGAGGCGTTTGAAAAAGCAAGGGTGGAGGATAAGCCAATCTTTCTCTCTATTGGCTATGCGACCTGCCACTGGTGCCATGTCATGAGCCGGGAATCTTTCGATAATCCCGAGGTTGCCTTAAAGATGAATGAAGTTTTTATCAACATTAAAGTCGATCGAGAAGAGCTTCCTGAAATTGATAGCCTTTACATGGAATTTGCTCAGGCTTTGATGGCATCGGGAACAGGATGGCCGCTTAATGTCATATTAACTCCCGATCTTAAGCCTTTTTACGCTGTAACTTATCTTCCTCCTGAGGAAAGGCAAGGAATGATGGGGCTTAAACAGCTCATCGAACATATCCGAAAGCTCTGGGAGAGTGAAGAAAAAGAACTTCTCTTTGATCAGGCCAATAAACTGGTGGACCTGTTTGAAAAATCGGTGATGACGCGTGGAGATGAGCTGCCGACTGATACTGTTGTTGATGAAGCGGTTCAAATGCTTTTTGAGACGGCTGACCCTGTTTATGGGGGGCAGAAAGGAGCTCCGAAGTTCCCTGTTGGCTATCAGTGTCAATTTCTTCTGAATTATGCAAAGCTTTATGAGGACGCTCGCCCTCTATTTTTTGTGGAAAAAACTTTATCAAAGATTTATCAGGGGGGGATTTATGATCATGTCGGCGGGGGTTTTTCTAGATATAGTGTCGACGAAAAATGGTTGATTCCTCACTTTGAGAAAATGCTTTATGATAATGCGCTTCTTGGAGCGGCTTATCTGGATGCATGGCGTTATACGAAAGATGAGCAGTATAAGAAGGTTTGCAATCAGGTTCTTGAGTATGTTCTTCGAGATATGAAGCATCCTGATGGAGGATTTTATTCTGCTGAAGACGCCGATACTGATGGTGTTGAAGGAGCTTTTTATCTATGGACAAAAAAAGAAATTGACGCGTTGCTTTCCGTTGACGATGCCTCTATTTTCTGTGAGTATTTCGATGTCACTGAAATAGGGAATTTCGAAGAGAAGAATATTCTTCATCGCTCTCTTTCTATTGAGGAGTTTTGTGATTATCGGGGTTTTAATCAAGCAGATGTTGAACAGTCGCTAGAAAGTTCCCTTAAAGTTCTCAAGAAGGAGCGCAATAAACGGAAACACCCTTTTAAGGACGATAAAATTCTCGTTTCGTGGAATGCTCTAATGATAGATACTCTTGTGAAAGCAGGGATGGCATTTGAAAATGAAGCATATGTGACTGCGGGGATCGAGGCAGTGACGTTTATTAAGACGCATCTTTGGAAGGACGGCAAACTCCTAAGACGATTTCGTGAAGGGGAAGCCGATTATGAGGGAGTTCTTGATGATTATGCTTCGCTAATTCGAGCTCTGATCACTCTATATGAATCAGGCCAGGGAGAAGAGTACCTTGAGTGGGCTCTTGAAATGACGACTCATCTAGAATGCGATTATAAAGCTGATGATGGGGCCTTTTACCTCACAGGGCCTGACCACTCGATTCTTCTAAGGAGGTGTGAACTCTATGATAGCTCTCAGCCTTCTGGAAATGCTCTCCATGCTGAGAACCTTCTCCGTTTGTATCAAATCACTCATAATCGAGATTATTGGATTCAAGCCGAGGATATTTTGAAAGTTGCTAAAAGCTTTATTGAGGCCTATCCGCAAGGCTCGTCGTATCACCTTATCAATTTGCTGAGGTATTTGGACAAGGAATTGCCAACCTTAATCGTGGCTCTTGACTCAAAGATGACTCATCAGAAAGAGACTCAAAAGCTTGTTTACTCAAACCTTATTCCCCATCTCACATTGTGTTTTAAGCAGGAATCAAAAGAGTATCCATTGGTTGATGGAAAAACAACCTTCTATTTGTGTACACAAGGAAAGTGTCAATCTCCAGTTACCGATTTTTCGGAGATCGAGAATTTCATAGACAGACTCTAACTTTCATGGTATATATTAGTCTCAAAATTGTGTATTTTTTTGCTGAGTTTTCATATGGCAGAAACGTGTGGAATTAAGATGCTGGAATTGAATTAAGGATTAGTAAATGGATAAAAGTACCCTTGGAGATTACTCAATCATCAAACAAATCGGTCAAGGAACGCTTGGCAGCGTGTATCTTGCCGAACACCGGTTTGTTAAGCAGCAATATATTTTAAAGGTTCTTCCTGAGGAATTATCGACCGATCGAAACTTCATCCAGCGATTTGAAAAGGAAGTGGCAACTCTCGCAAAACTTGACCACCCACACATTGTCAAAGTGCATAACATTTCATTTGCTGAAGGGTATTACTTTCTAGTCACAGACTGTATTGTTGATTGTTTAGGGGAAACAACAAACTTAACCCAATACCTAGGGGTGAATAAGCAAAGTCTTAATGAAAATGAAATCTTGGAGCTTTTGACCCAAGTTGCATCAGCATTGGCTTATGCTCATCAAACTCAACTTGGGGGTTCGGCTCTAGCGCACCGAGGACTCAAGCTCAATAACATCTTGATTGGAAAGGGGGAGCGGGGACTTCACGTTTATCTTTCTGATTTTGGCCTTTCTCATATTGTTGGAGAAGGAGCGATTCTAACTCGAATGTATAAAAATCTCGCAGATGTTCTTTCTCTAGATCTAAATCAGTCAACCTTCACGAAGCCTGGCGAAGAAAAATACATGACGGGGACTTTTGACTCAGCTAAACTTTCGAAACTTCATGCATCGTTTCTGCAGACCTACCATTTTCTAGCCCCAGAACAAAAGATTTATCGTGAAAAGCCAGTGGGCCCTAAGGCTGACATGTATGCTTTTGGCATTCTTGCCTACTTCCTTTTGATGCATTCGTTCCCTGAGGGTAATTTTTACCTTCCCTGCGAGGTCTACCCTGACTTCCGATTAAATTGGGACAGTTTCATTCAAGAATGTTTAAGACCTGATCCAAATAAGCGCCCAGATTCACTTCTCAGAATTTTAGATGGTCTTTCCTCGCCTCAGGTGAAGAAACTAGCTGCGATTAGCGCGATTGAAGAGGAAGAGATTCTAGATTGGGACGAAGGAGCAGAGACGCCTGCAACACCTGAAGAATCGGGGATTGCACTTGCTACTGCTACTGAGGAAAAAGAAGAAGAAATCACTCCAGCGCAAGCTGACATGCTACATGAGGTATCCGAAATGGTGAGAGGGAATGCAAAACCCGTTCTCAATCCTCAGGAGATCAAACGTCCTGAATACGATCCAGATCCTGCTGCTGCCTTTCATATCGATAGCACTGTTGCAAGATACGTTCCAAAGGAAGAAAAGGCGAAAAATATTGAGCCGATTCAATCTGATATGGAAGTCGTTAAAGGGGGAGAGTATTACCGTGGAAGCGACGAGGGAGGAAGAGATGAGCGTCCGAGGCACGCAGTAAAACTTTCAAGCTTTGCCCTTGATGTGCATCCTGTCACGAATGAGCAGTTCACGCGCTTTTTAGATGCCATGGGTGGCGAAAAAGATGCAAATAACAACGATATCATAAGACCCAGAGAGTCTCGTATTCGTCGTCATGGAGGAACGTTGACCATTGAATCGGGTTATTCTAAGCACCCTGTCATTGGTGTAACTTGGTATGGTGCCATTGCCTATGCTAAGTGGGTAGGAAAACGTCTTCCAACCGAAGCGGAATGGGAAATTGCCGCGTCAGGAGGAGAGGAACTCATGTATCCAACGGGAGCAAGCATTGAACGGACTCAAGCAAACTTTTTTAGCTCCGATACAACATCTGTTAAAAGCTATCCCCCCAACAAGTATGGTTTTTACGACATGGTGGGGAACGTTTATGAGTGGTGCCAGGATTGGTACGATTACAATTACTACGAGGTGGCAATGCAACGCCCTGACAATCCAAAGGGACCTATGCAGGGTGTTTATCGTGTTCTTCGCGGTGGGTGCTGGAAGAGTCTCAAGGATGATCTTCGATGCTCTCATCGCCACAGGAATAATCCGGGTATTGTGAACCGTACGTATGGTTTCCGATGCGCTGCTGATGTCGATGAATAGTTTTCTATTCGTCTGCGTGGGGAATATCTGTCGTTCTCCAGCTCTCAAAGGAATGCTTGAACACCTTCTCAAAGAGAAGGGGATAATGGCTTATGTAGAAAGTTGTGGTCTTCATGCAACTTTTCTTGGAAATCCACCAGATAGGCGTATGCAAGAAGTGGCTCAGAAGCATGGGATCACTCTGCAAAATCAAGCAAAAATCTTTGAAAATGCCTTCTTTGATCAGTTCGATATGATCTTTTGTGTCACTCCAGATGTTCTTTCAGCAATCCACAGTATGGCACACTCCCCAGAGCACCACAGGAAAGTCTTGATGGCAACCCACTACTCTGAGTTATATCCCGACGATCCGATTCCTGATCCTTATTTCAATGCCTCCGATGGATTCGAAACTGTTTGGTCGATTGTCGAGGATGCCTGCAAGGGAATTCTTGATAAGTTTTATCTTGATAAGAAATAAGATAAGTTGGACCATGGTCCTATGAAATTGTTATTATCAAAGCCTAGAGGATTCTGTGCTGGCGTTGTACGTGCAATCGAGACAGTGGAACGCGCACTGGAGCTCTGGGGACGACCCATCTATGTTAAGCATCAGATTGTTCATAATCGCCATGTAGTAGAAGATTTAGAGCAGAAGGGAGCAATTTTTGTCGAGGACCTTGATGAAGTACCTGAAGGTTCTAGGATCATCTATTCTGCTCACGGCATCCCTCCTTCTGTACGAGAGCATGCGAAGCGGAGAGGACTGATTGAAATTGACGCTTCTTGCGGTTTGGTTATTCGTGTTCATTCTGCTGCTAAACGGTTTGCAAACAAAGGGTATCATGTCCTTTTGATTGGTCACAAAAAGCATGTAGAAGTCATAGGTACGGCAGGAGAAGCCCCTGATGTAACAACAATTATCGAATCTGTTGCAGATGTCGAAAGGCTTTCCTTTTCTCCAGAGCAACACTTGTTTTATACGACCCAGACAACCCTTAGTCTTGACGATGTTAAAGACATTACAGATGCCCTTAAAGCAAAGTATCCCCTTATCGAGACTCTCCCTAGTTCTTCAATCTGCTATGCAACGACGAATCGGCAGTTGGCGCTAAGAGAAATCACTTCTTCAGTTGGGCTTGTTCTTGTTGTAGGAGATCCCACAAGTTCAAATTCAAATCGCCTCTGCGAAGTCGCTCAAAAAAGAAATATTCCTGGATATCTTATTAATTCTCCAGATGATATCGATCCTGAGTGGCTAAATGGTGTAGAAGCTATTGGACTCACTGCCGGTGCATCCACGCCTGAATCAGTGGTACAAATGTGCATTGAGCACCTTAAAGACCTTGGGGTGACTGAAACCGAAGAAGTCGAATACACCGAGGAGAACGTCTTTTTTGAGCTTCCAAAGCAAGTTCTTAATCCGGCTTAGGGCTTTTAAACAAATAATCTACTAATATTCAACTAGTTTCTGATAGCAGTCGTGAACAAACCTGCTGTGTGCCTCGATATAGCAGTCTGGGTATTCTAGATTGTAAAGAATCCATCTACAAGCCTCAGCTTTTTCTATTTTTAATGCCTCCGAATCTTGATTTATACGCCTTTTTAACCGCTGAAAGAACCCCGGGCATTGATAGTATATTTCTAAATATTGATGGGTATGTGCAAAAAGGTGTCCTTCAGTCTTGGTGACTTTTTTATATTCATTGATCCACTGCGATGAATTGGAGCAACCAATAAGAGTTCTCCTGATGATTTCGTCATCGACTAAAAGATTCAATTTAAGAGCTTCAACTAAGTATTTTTCGTACATTTTTCTATATTTCGTTGTGATGTGCCTAAAAAGAATCTTAAAATCACTTAAGTGTTGAGTTGCTCTAAACCCTTGTTTTTTTAAGTCGGGGCTTTTGGAAAGGGAATTAGTAATCTGAGACAACTGGGGAAGGATGAGGGTTTTAGGGACGTCTCTTTTTGCTGAGATTTCAAGAAGTTTTAAAATATGAAAGAATGTAGTTTCGACATCAACTGTTGGAGAAGGGGCTTCTTCTTCTCGCTGAGGAGGAGGCAATGCGGCTAATAGGTAATCATTAACATAATAAGCCAGGAGAAGACAAGACGATATTCTCGACGTATTTCTTAATGTAGGTATCACTGAGAATTTTGAGATCGTTCCATAAATCGATTCGATAGTTGGAAACTGTAGCACAACAGGAGTAATATCCATAATGCAAAAAATTGTATCAAAAGGGTGGAATAAAAAGAATGTTTTTTACAGGATGAAGAAATGGCAGAGAAACAGTCAAAAATCTCTCAGATCGACAAAGGGTCATTGAAACGAGTTCTTACTGTTGGGGATCTTTTCGCTGTTGGTTATGGTGATTTAGGGTCTTCGATATACTATGCTCTTGGGATTACAACACTCTTTTCACTGGGTGCGGCTCCTATAAGCTTAGCAATTGCAGGGCTTGTTTTTGCATGCACGGCTCTTTCTTATGCGGAGCTTTCAGCGATGCTAAAGGACTCTGGGGGATCGGCAACCTTTGCGCGCCATGCTTTTAATGACTTAATTTCATTCATTGCCGGCTGGGGACTGCTTCTTGATTTCATTGTAACCATTGCAATTTCCTCGTTTTCGATAGCTCCCTATCTTGCATTTTTTATTGGGGGACTCAAGATTACCTCTGTGAAGATTGGCTTCACTGTTTGCGTGATTGTGATCCTTTTTATTATTAACTATTTTGGGACGAAAAATTCTGCTCGAATGAGCTGGTTTTTAACGACTCTCACCTTATCCACTCAGATTCTGATTGTAATTGTGGGTGCCCTTTGGTTTATTCATTTTCCTGACCTGTGGGAACATTTGAAGATTGGAGTTAAGGGATCCTCTTGGTCTCCCTCATGGCCGGACTTTTGGAAGGGGACTGCGATGGCAATGGTTGCCTATACAGGAATTGAATCGATGGCGCAGCTTGGGGGAGAGGCAAAAAATCCTGCACGCACTGTACCAAAAGCAATGATGCTTGCAATGGGGATGCTCCTTTTCGTTTATATTGGAATTGCTGTTGTTGCTCTTTCAGCTGTTACGCCGCAAGAACTCAGCACAACTTTTTTAGAAGATCCTATTGCTGGAATTGTGTCAAAGTTTCCCTATGGAGGTCGCGTTCTTGGAGGGTGGATTGGGCTTCTAGCTGCTATCATCCTTTTTGTAGCCTCGAATGCAGGGTTAATCGGAGCCTCCCGCTTATCTTTCAACTTAGGAGAGAATTATCAACTGCCGCGCTTTGTTTACAAACTCCATAAGAAGCATAAAACTCCCTATGTCTCCCTTGGGATATTTGCGGTGTTTGCTATTGTCATTGTTTTATCAGCTCGAGGAAAACTCGATTTCTTGGCAAACCTCTATAACTTTGGAGCGATGCTTGCTTTTTTTATGACACATCTTTCTCTTATCATCCTACGAATAAGAAAACCTGATGCAAAGCGTCCCTTTAGGGTTCCATTTAATATCCCGATCGGAAAGTATTCTATTCCCATTACAGGAGTTATTGGAGGCCTTGCCACTGCTGCTACCTGGTGTCTTGTTGTCATTACTAAGGCTGATGGGAGAAATCTTGGATTTCTATGGATTTTCTTTGGGCTTGCCATCTATTTTTACTTTCGTAAAAAACAATCGATTCCACCTGCTGGGAAAGTCGAGATCCAGAAGATTAAAATGCCTGAATTTCAGGCAAAAAAATACAAACATATCCTTGTTCCTACTCGTGGTGGGAAAGAAACTCAAACAGTTCAAATGGCTTGTGAAATTGCAAAGGTTCATGGTGCTGATGTCACGGCTGTTCATGTAATCGAAGTGCCCTTTTCCCTTCCACTTGAAACGCCTCTCTACCATCGGACAGTTGTTGCTTCCTCCATCCTGAACCGTGCTGAAGCAATCGGCAGAGAGTTCAACGTTGGTATGAAACTCCGCGTTGTTCATGCCCGCACCGTCGATACAGCCATTCTTGAGCTCATTAAAAAAGAAGAGTACGATCTGCTTGTGATGGGAACTGTGCTTTCAGCTGCCGGTACTTCTAAGGGGTACGGCGCTGTTGTTGAAAGGGTCCTCAAAGGTTCTGCATGTCCTGTCTGGATCTGCTGTAGCGCCTCACTAGGTTAAGGGTCTCTAAAATTTTATAATAGGTGGCATGCAGCGCTGTGCCCAGGGGCGACCTCTCGAAGAGGTGGGCGTTTTTGAAAACAGATGGGCTTGACTTTTGGACAGCGAGTGCAGAAGACACATCCTTTTGGAGGATTAATAGGGGAGGGGACTTCTCCAGTAAGAAGAACACGTGTACGTTTTTTCTCAATGAAGGGATCGGGAATAGGGATTGCAGATAGGAGTCCTTGGGTGTAGGGATGTTGAGGGTTTTTATAAAGATCGGCACTAGATGCAAGCTCCATAAAGTGACCCAAATACATCACAGCAACACGTGTTGAAAGATATTTGACCATGGCCAGATCATGGGAAATAAACAGGTATGTGAGGCCCATTTCTTCTTGCAGATATTTGAGGAGGTTAATGATCTGAGCTTGGATTGAAACATCGAGAGCTGCAATGGGTTCGTCACAGACAATTAAACGGGGATTGAGAGCGAGCGAGCGAGCGATTCCAATGCGTTGCCTTTGCCCACCACTAAATTCATGAGGGAAACGGCTTGTGTATTCAGGGCGGAGTCCGACAAGTTTAAGGAGCTCTTGGACACGTTTTTGTCTTCCATAAGAGTTTAATGTATTATGGATAGCAAGAGGCTCTGAAATAATCTCTCCAGCGGTCATTCGGGGATTTAAAGAAGCAAAGGGATCTTGGAAAATATATTGCATATCATGGCGGAGTGCTTTAATCGCTTTTCCTTTATATTTAAGGATGCTTTCACCCTTAAAAAAGATGTCGCCACTACTAGGCTCGTATAGGCGCATGAGAGCTCTTGCCAGAGCCGTTTTTCCGCACCCACTTTCTCCAACAAGGCCGAGAGTCTCTTGAGGAAAAACATCAAAGGAGACCCCATCTACAGCGCGTACAATTTCCCCTTTATGTTCAAAGTGCTTTTTTAGGTTCTTTACTTGAAGAAGAGGCTTTATCACTTTAAGCCTTCTTTCTCTGTATTCGAGGATCAAATAGCCAACAGGCAGTATGATGATCCTTCGAGACTTCTATAGATGAAGGGCAGCCATCATGACATAGCTTCATTGCATGAGGACATCTCTCTGCAAAAGCACACCCTTTGATTTTAGAAGAGAGATCGGGGGGAGATCCATGGATGGAATAAAGCTGGCGCGTGGGGGGAAGATCAAGACGAGGAATAGAGTTTAAAAGACGACGGGTATAGGGGTGTTTAGGGGCTCTAAAGAGGTCATCAACAGAAGCGCTTTCAACAATCTTTCCTGCGTACATCACGACCACACGATCGCAAAATCCAGCAACAATACTGAAATCATGAGTAATAAGAAGGATACTCATTTGTTCTCTTTTTTGAATCTCTTTCAAAAGGCCAAGAATTTGTGCTTGTATGGTTACATCAAGTGCGGTTGTGGGCTCATCAGCAATGAGGATTTTAGGTGATGAAATCATTGCAATTGCAATCATTACCCGTTGCCGCATTCCCCCACTTAGCTCGTGGGGAAATTGGGTCAGGCGCGTTTCTGGTTCAGAAACCCCCACTCTATTTAAGAGTTTAATTGCACGTATTTTCATCTCTTCTTTTGAAGCTGATGGATGATGGAGGGCATATCCTTCTATAATCTGATTCCCGATTCGCATAGTGGGGTTAAGGGAGGTCATGGGATCTTGGAAAATCATTCCAATTTCCTTTCCCCGAACTTTTCTAAGTTCTCTTTCTCGTTTTAGGAGAAGGTTTTCCCCTTTATAGTAAATCTCTCCCTGGTCGATATGCGAAGAAATGGAGGGGAGGAGGCGGGTAATACTCTTTGCCATCACTGATTTTCCGCACCCTGATTCACCAACAATGCCGAGAGTTTCTCCTTCTTTTAGATCGAAGCTAACCCCTTGAACAGCGCGTACTTTTTTGGAGAGGGTTGAAAAGGAGGTGTGGAGGTTTTTCACTTCTAAGAGCTTTTTCATGTTCGAAGCCTCGGGTCGAATGCGTCTCGAATACCGTCACCCAGCAAGTTAAAGGCAAGCATCGTAATACTGATAAACCCTGCAGGAAAAAAGAGTCTCCACGGATAGTATCGAAGTGCAGAAAGACCATCGCTTGCCATTGTTCCCCAGCTAGCTATTGGAGCTTGCACCCCAAGTCCCAAAAAGCTTAAGAAAGCCTCGGTAAAGATTGCAGCAGGAATGGTGAGGGTCATTGTGGTAATGATCGAGCCGATCGAATTGGGGATGAGATGGCGGAACAGAATCCTCCATCGGCTTGCTCCAAGCATATAGGCGGCCATCACAAAGTCATTTTGTTTTATTTGGAGGATTTGTGCGCGCACAATACGGGCCATATTGATCCATCCAGTAATCGTAAGGGCTATCAATATCGTTGTAACGCCAGGTTTCATGATGACCATTAAGAGGATTACGATAAGGAGGTGCGGAAGAGAGTGTAGAATATCGGTCATGCGCATCATAAATTCTTCTAGCTTTCCTCCAACCATTCCAGCGAAGGCTCCATAGAACACTCCAATGGCCATATCGATTATTGCAGCGGCAATTCCGACAAAAAGAGAAATTCTGGCTCCCCACCAAATGCGGGTAAAAAGATCCCGTCCAAGCTCATCGGTTCCAAACCAAAAAGAGGCACTGGGGGCGTTGTTTTTGAGGGGGAGATGAGTCTCATAATAGGTATGAGGACTAAAAAAAGGGACAATGATCGCAGAGCCAATCATGATGACTAAGACAGTCAGACCAAAAATTGCAGGGCGGTTTGTTCGAAGACGGATCCAGGCATCTTTCCAGTAGGAGATCCCTTTTTCTGGGAGAGCTTCAGAGAATGGTGGGGAGGTTGCAATAAGTACTTCTGATTCCTTCATGCTTCCACCGATTTTTTATTTTCAAGACGTATTCGGGGATCAATCACCGTGTACATTAGGTCTACGACAAGGACGCATAGCATCAGCAATGCACTATAGAAAATAGTTACACCCATGATCACTGTATAATCTCGATTTGTAATGCTGTTTACAAACCATCCTCCTAGGCCAGGGATTCCAAAAATCTTCTCCACTATGAAACTCCCTGTAAGAATCGTACTGGTCAGAGGTCCTAAATAGCTGAGCACAGGAAGGAGGCTATTTTTCAAGACATGTTTAAGAACAACCTGGCGGGTTGACAATCCTTTTGATCGAGCGGTTTGAACATAGTCCTGCTCTAAAACCTCAACCATGTTTGCCCGCGTTAATCGGGCTATAAAAGCAGTAGGCAATGCCGCAAGGGATAGAGCAGGAAGGATCGAGTGAGCAAGTGAGCCCCAACGAGCGACAGGAAGAAGGTCCATTTTCATGGAAAAGAGATATTGCAAAAAAGTTGCCATAATAAAGTTAGGAACGGATATTCCCACAACAGCAAGGATCATTGCTAAATTATCCTGCCATCTTGATCTTTTTACGGCAGCAATAGTTCCTAAAATCACTCCGGAGAAAAAAGCAATTGAGATCGCTTCAAGCCCTAAAATAAAAGAGACGGGAAAGCCTTCTCGAATGATGTCGTTTACTGTTCTCCCTTCATATTTAAATGAAGGGCCCAGATCCCACATAACAAGGCCCTTCAGGTATTTGACATATTGGATGTACCAAGGTTGGTCCAAACCATAGTGAGCGTACATACTTTTCATGATCTCTTCTGGAATTGCTTGCTCTTGCATAAATGGGTCACCAGGAGCCGCTTGCATCAGAAAAAAGGTTGCTGTTGCAACAATGAACAAAGAGAGAATCAAAAGAAAAAATTTTCGAACGAAATATTTATGCTTCATCAAATGTAATATTTGTCCTCTAAGCTTATGTGAGTCCCAATAAATTTACGGGGTACTTGGAATTTTGTCAAAGATTGCAAATTTTTCGATGATAGAACATAATAATGCAAATTGTTGAAAGGAGACCCCTATGGATTATGCAGAAATTGAAACTCTTCTTGGTGCTAAAGGAAAATCTCTTCTGGAGCATTCCTGTAAGACCCTTTCTAAGAAAGAATTACATCTACCAGGCCCTGATTGGGTTGATCGAATTTTTGCTGGAAGTGACCGCTCTATCCGCGTACTTCAAAGTATGCAAGAAATCATCTCCCACGGACGTCTTGCTAATACAGGCTATGTCTCGATCCTTCCTGTAGACCAAGGAATTGAGCATACTGCAGGAGCTTCCTTTGCTCCGAATCCTGCTTATTTTGATCCTGAAAATATCATCAAGCTTGCAATAGAGGGGGGGTGCAATGCTGTTGCATCGACCCTGGGCGTTCTAGGCTCTGTGGCTCGAAAATATGCTCACAAGATTCCATTCGTCTTAAAATTTAATCATAACGAGCTCATGACCTATCCCAATACCTATGATCAAATTCCGTTCGCTTCCATTGATAAGGCTTACGACATGGGATGCCGCGCTGTCGGAGCAACGATTTACTTTGGATCTCCAGAAAGTGATCGCCAAATTGTTGAAGTGGCACAGGCTTTCGAGCATGCTCACGAATTGGGAATGGTCACTATTCTTTGGTGCTACCTTCGTAATCCAGCTTTTAAGACCGATAAAAAAGATTATCACAATGCTGCCGATCTCACAGGGCAAGCAAATCATCTTGGAGTCACAATTGAAGCGGATATTATCAAGCAGAAAGCCCCTACCTGCAATGGAGGGTTTAAAACCCTTAAGTTTGGAAAGCAGACGGAAAAAATGTATACGGAACTCTCTTCTGATCATCCTATTGATCTCACCCGTTATCAAGTCATCAATAATTACATGGGGCGCATGGGGCTTATCAATTCAGGCGGAGCATCAGGGGAGAATGACCTTGCAGCAGCGGTTGAAACAGCCGTGGTGAATAAGCGCGCTGGAGGGATGGGACTTATCTCAGGGCGTAAGGCTTTTCAAAAGCCCATGAAAGATGGTGTTAAGCTTCTTCATGCTATCCAAGATGTTTATCTTTGCGATAAAATCACTGTAGCTTAAAGCCCTCCCTTTCTGGAGGGCTCTTTAAGGTTGGGATTGCCAGGGAAATGGTGTCTTTGGGGGAGGGACATCTGATTGATCATCGGCAAGGTCGCCAACTGCACCAAGGACTTGTCCCCAAATTCCTGCTTTCGGAGCAATTTGCTTGCGAGCAACAAGAAATGCAATCTTTCCCGTCGCAGCACCTGTGTCGATTTCGACGTTGCCAAAAGGACCTTCAACGGGAACTTTCAAAACATAGTCATCGTCGATTCCTTGAATTCCTAAGGCAGAACGGAGTGCTTGGGCGGTTAGACCGAGGGTCATATCAACATAACGTTTTGGGAAGCGAATATTTCCCCATAAACAAACTTGATACGCTTTGTTATAGAGAATTTCAGTGCGGTCAACATACATCTTTCCTCGATTCATATTGAACTCTGAAGGGGCGAACCAAAGGGAGACGTTTCCTCTGCTTTCGGATTTAAAAAGTCCTCCCACTTCTGAGGTGCTGCCAACATTTTTGCAGAGGATCTGACCGAGATCGAGCTGTCCATATTTAAAGCTCATATTCTTTATATGGAGATCTTTTAGCGGAACATTAAACCCTTCATCGTGGATATATAGAGTGATCGGTTTTTCCATCGCTACGACGACCAGCTTAGCACTCTTTTCGAGAACATTATTGAGCTGGGGAGTTACTGTAAAAACTGCTTTGAGTGGATCCTCTAGATAAAGAACTTCATTAGAAATAATTCCAGAAAAATTCGCTCGGCATGCTGATGCATCAATATCCATTGTGACTTTTCCCTGGCTCTTTTCAACTTCTGCATCAAAAGTAGCATTAAACAGATCACCAAGAAATGCTGATGGCGGAAAGTCAGAAGCATGATCAAATTTCGAAAGGGCATCGACAAAAACACTGGGAAGATTTCGGATGCGTGCATGGATCGATGTAGAGACATCTCTGAAATCAAGGGTTCCAGCGTTTGAGAGAAAGTCTGTTATTGTTCCAGAGCCTTGTATCACACCACTTTTTCTTTCTCCGACTGGAGATACATTCCCATTAAATTTAAAGGTAAGAGGGTTGTTTCCGACCTGCTTTTTTGCAATATCGAAATCAAACTTTTCAAGTACAGTAGTAGCGTCTGTTCTGCTCTGTTTTAGTTTGAGATCGTCAATGCGCACATTCGCATCAAAGTGGCTGCCAAAGAGATTAAAATCAGGTTTTGGGAAACCTTCATCCTGATCCTTTAAAGGAACAGAAAAGGGGGAGATTTGTATTTTAAGCACTCCTAATCCATCGACAGTAAAGAGAGGATTATTAGACGTAATCTGTTGATTAGGATTACGCCATCTGCGGAAAGCATCGTATGACTTTTCACTTAAATCCCAGCGGATTTTCAAAGGTTTTCGAGGACTACGGAGCTCTAAAGTTTCTCCCGCATAAAATGCACCGTCAAGAGTCAGGCCGCGGCTTTCTATTTGAATATCGACATTTTGCCTTCCCAGAGCTTTTTCCATTGCATACCTTAGCTCAAGGGTCGGACCGATTAAATCGGGGAGTTGTCCTCGCGTTTTGAAAAAGACATCAGCAATTTGGGAGGAGAAATTGCTTAGAGAAGCTTTTACTGTGCTTGGAGAGGATATAAGCTCTGATGCTTTTCCATTACCAACCAGTGTAAGCTCAAGTTTCCCTGCAGTGCTGCTATCTTCAAGAGCATCCCCTTCAAAATGGATACTATGCGTAGTTTTCTTTCCGTCGAGATCAAAATCCACCTGAACATTTTTAAAGTTAAATGGATAGCGATTGATTGGATTCACCATATCGAGGTTGGCAATCTTCCCAACTCCTTTTACAGATAGGGAGGAAAAATCCCCTTCCTTTAGAGGAATTTGACTTGGTTTAATTTCTATCTGAAGCGGTGTTGCTTTGGTTAATAAAGGGTATTCGCTTTCTTTAGAGAGGATAGGGTTAATTTGTGAGGGCTCCAAAAGGAAATCTATCTGCACTCCTTTTGTCAAAATAAGGGTGCTTTTCTCTATTGCAGCTGCAATATCTCCTTTAAATTTCCGACCATCTAGGGAAAGATTAAGGGGAGAAATTTCAAATTCATCACCAATTTTTGCTCTCCCGCTAGATCTAACACCTACGTTTTCTCCTAAAATCGAGTGTCCCCATGTTTGGTCCTGATAGTCAAGGGTGGTGACTCCCTCGAATTGAAAGGAAAACATAGAGGTTCCCTTAAGGTTTACACCAAGGGAGGGGAGGTTAGCATTTCCAAGCGCAAAAAGATCACTAACTTCTATTTGTCCAGAGCTAAGCTTAAGATCGAAATCAGAATCCTTAAAAATAAGCCCTTCTTTGTTTATAGGAATCGAAAGAGCGTTTAACTCTCCTTGGACTTTAAAGGGGCGCGTAAGATTTTCATAGAGATTTGGTGTGACTAAGTAGGTAAAGGTTGAAGGTGTTGTAAGCCGTGCAACATCACTGAGAATAAGGGAAGTATTCTGAAGGTTTAGAAGGGGAGTATTCCCATTTAGGGTAATGCTGTTTTGAGTTTTTGCAATCTTTCCGGAATAGGTATCTCCAAGATAGGTCACAAGAGAACTGCTCGAAAAACTATCAACGAGAGAGAGGGGGAGATTATCAATACTTAAATCGAGAGCTGGATAGGAGGGGTTTTTTAAGATGTTTTGGATCGAAAAAGTCCCACTTACAGAAGATTGGATACCTTTTTGATAGCGCATAGCGCTTTTCAAACTCATTTGAATCAGTTCATTTAGAGCCGATGTTGAAAAGTTTGCGCTGAGCTCATCAATATCGAGTGTTCTCTGAATTTTGCTTAAAAGAAGCTGTCCTCCAGAAAAATAGAGATTTCCAACAATAGCTGCCTGACTGAAATCAAAACTGTTTCGAGTAAATGGGAGAGAACCTTTTTCGAGACGAATCTCAGTTTGTGCATCGTTTTGGAGGGAGACATCCTTATTGAAGTAGTTGAATAAAAGAGGTTTTAATGTCAAAGCAACTCTACCTGGAGAATTTAGAACAAGCTCTCCATTTTTATACGTCGGGTTAAGATCAATGAGGAGGCGGGGGGAGCGCACGCTTACCTCAACCTTCAATTCTTCGTCAATCGGAGTTGATTTAAGATTTGCATTTACAGTGTCACCAAGCGTTGCAATAAGAAGACCCTGATACTTAGGCGCAAAGATAGAGATAACCTGGTCTAGACCTTCGACAGGAACATTATCAAGTATCGCGGTTCCTTCCAGTAACGCTTTCCAAGTCCCTTGAGCAAAAAAGGTTCCTACGAGTTCATTTTTTCTCGTTTTTCCCTCGAATAAAAACGAGTCTGCTTCTCCAATGTCAAGATCCACTTTTATCCCATAAATGGATATGGTGGTGCTTCCTCCATTTTTAATTGTGACTTTTCCATTTGAGAGAGTTAGGTGGCCGCTAAAGTCAGACCAGAACTTTCCTTTGGGCTTCTCGATGGCCTTTCCGGCTTCCTTTAGAGCATCGACCTTTTCCTGGGATACTTTAGGATAGGCTGAGATATTTAGGTTTTCAATGTGAGTGTTGCCGACACTTCCACTCCGAAAAAGGAGGTTCCAAAAGGAGCAATCGCTGGTAAGCGAATCAAACGTAACTTCAAGTCCTTTCCCCTCATTAAACTGAAGTTTGTCAATTTGTTGCTTGCTCGTCCAACCAAGTGAAAGGTCTTGAACTTTGAGCTGACCGCCTGTATTTCTCTCGACTATTTTGATCAGAAAATTTGTTCCAGCTTCAGAAGATAAGATCGTAGGAAGTAGTGCTACAAGGAGAATAGCTCCTCCTCCTAAAATAGCAATAACTATCCACATTAATTTTTTCATTTTAAAACCTAGCCTTTAGAGGTCTTTTCAGAATTAATCCACTGTTTATACCAAAGAATTCCCAAAATTGTTTTCGCATCGATGATCTCCCCAGACTGAATCATTTGAGTCGCTTTGTCAATAGACACAGTCAATTGGTCAATATCATCGGTGTCATCTCCAATTAGAGGATCTGGAGTCAGCTTTTCTGCTAAGTAGAGATAAAGATATTCTGATAAAATACCAGGGGCAGAATAGAATCCAGTGAGAAAGGTAATGTTTTTCGCTCGCATCCCTGTCTCTTCTCTCAGTTCTCGGTCCGCACAGAAAAGAGGATCTTCATCTTTTTCAAGGGTCCCAGCAGGAAGCTCAATCAGGATTTTTTGAGCCGCACGCCTCCATTGCTTGACCAGAAGAATTTCTCCATTGGCATTAATTGGAATAAGGGCAACGGCACCCGGATGAAGAACAAGATCGAAGGTTTTAGGGGCTTGATGGTCAAAGGTGATTTCATCTCTAACGACTTTGAAAATCATCCCTTGATGAATTTCTGTCCGCTTAATTTGGGCCTCTTGTTCTCGCTTTTCTTGCATCTTCGAATTGCTCATTTCTTCATCCCTTCGGTATAAGGTGAGACCTTCCCTTTGCCTTCAACTTTTTCATTGAGGATTTTGGGGGATTTGGAATGCTTGAAATAATGGACATTCCCAGAGCCACGAATAGAAGGATTGAGCTCATCAGTTGCCCATACAAAAGCTGTTCCAGGACCCCGGATGATGACATTTGCTGTTTCAGATTTGAGATTTTGACCCGCATATTTTCCAGTCCCTTTTAAAAAAATGGTTTGGGTTTTCACTTCTCCTTGGAGCGATACCTGACCACTCCCATAAAGATTTGTAATCAAATGGTCAAAATATAGGTTTCCCTCTAGCAAGGCTGCGCCTTCTAGATCCAGGACTATGACAAAATGTTCTCCCTTGAGTTCATCGATATCAACCTGTGCATTTCCAGCAAGAGTTATTTTTTCTAAATGTTTGACTGTCAATTTGGCGTTAATAATTCCAGGAAACCTAGCAGAGAAATCAACGTCATCAGGGAGAATCATTAAAACCCCCCGGTTATTCGAAATTTTGATATTTCTTAAGAGATCGGGATCTGCAGATATTTCTAGATGGTTTTTGGATCCTTGCTTAATTTCCATTTTCCCTTCTCCATGGAAAACGAGCTCTCTAAGGTAATCATATTCATAGGAACGAGTGATTTCATGTGCTGAGAGAAATGTTGCAGATAATAGGAGGACTATTCTAAGTATTATCATGATCCAAAGCGTAGCGCTCTCAAAGATTTTATTCAACTAACGCACTAAGGACCTATCCGATATTTCACCCTTTTTCTCCAATCTCCACGGCCTCATGTAAAAAGGGCATCCTAAACAGATGCCCCAAAAAATACCGTCTCACTTAAAAGCAAGTGCTAACCTGCAGGAAGAAATTGTTTCATGGGATAACCCACTTTTCCAGGAGTATACGTTTTACTTCCGGTAGGCGCTGTTGCGTACATTGATCCCAATGCCACAGCCGTAAACAGCCCAAGTAAACAAACGATTTTTTTCATTTTAAGTCTCCATTTCTTGGTTTTCTTTTACCAACGTAACTCATTGATAAAAGCCGGGCTAAGGCTAAGGGATGTTGTGAAATCCTTTCAAGAATTTTATTTATGCAGAATGTACACTATCTAGGTTTGATCAAAATACTCTCACCATTTATGGTCCGAAGTAGGATGGGAGGGGAGTATCCTAATGAAATTTCGCACTAAATTATTCTATTCATTTATTGCTTTAGGGCTTATGAGTACTTTACTTGCCCTCTTCATCATCTATGGAGAGGCCTCGCGCCTAATTTTCGAAGAAATTCGTGCTAAAATTTTATCTCTTGTTGTTAACTCCGAACAACTTGTTAATCCTAAGATGGTGGAAGAGTTCATTGAAAACAAAGGAGACTCAAGTAGCTCCGCCTATCGAGCTCTTAACAATGACCTACTAGAGATTCGAGATATTAATCGTCGCTCGGATATTTTTGTTGAATTTGTCTACCTTATTAAAAAATACCCCGACTCCGATCACTACTACTTTCTAATGGACATTGAATCTGAAGATATTAAGAAAAAAAGCAAATATGGAAACCTCTACCCATCGAGAGTGGAAATCCCTCAGGGTCTTTCAGAGCCTTATGTCACAGCCCACATCTATTCAGATGAATGGGGAAGCTGGCTCTCAGGCTATACCCCAATTTATGACTCTAAAGGGCATGAGCTATGCATCTTAGGGATCGACGTTCGCACAAAGGAGATCTTTGTCGAGCTAGAAAGGCTTCTCCTATATGGTCTAATCGCTTTTGTGGTTTCTATTTTTGTGGCGGTTGTATTTGCCTACTTTCTCTCAAAGCTTGTATCTTCATCGCTCTCTATTCTTTGCGATACAGTCAAAAGCATTGGAAAAGGTGATTATTCATCTCGGTCACCACTGCTTACTCGTGATGAATTTAATGAGCTCTCAATTGCAATCAACCAGATGGCAAAAGGTCTTGAAGAACGGGAAAGGCTGAAGATTGGGTTTACTCGTTATGTTTCACAATACGCATTAGAGGAACTCCTGAAACTTGATCAACCGATTACCCTTGAAGGGGAGAGAAAGAAAGTCACTGTTCTCTTTACAGACCTCAGGGATTTTACAAAAATGGCTGAAGAGCTTCCTCCAGAAGATGTCTTGAAACTTCTTAACGAATATTACGAAGAGATGATTGAAGTTATTTTTAATTATGGAGGAACCCTCGATAAGTTTATTGGAGATGGAATGATGGTTGAATTTGGAGCTCCTCTTGAAGATAAGCTCCAGGAACTCCATGCCGTTCTCGCTGCAGTTCATATGCAGCTCCACTTAGATAGACTCTCAGACAAATGGGAAAGAGATGGAAAGAAACGATTTCTCATGGGGATAGGGATTCATACCGGACTTGCAGTCTTGGGGAATATTGGTTCCGAGCGGAGAATGGAATATACGGCCATTGGGGATACAGTCAATGTTGCTTCGCGCCTGGAGCGAGCCACAAAAAAGATCGACAAACGTATTATTGTGTCTAACACCGTTTATGAAAAGGTTAAAGACCATTTTACTTTTGAAGATTTAAAAAAAGTCGAGATTCCCGGAAGAAAAGGGAACATCCAAGCTTACTCACTCGACCCCTATGCTCAAAAAGACCTTCATCGACTTGAAATAATTCATGATCAACACACTCTCTCTGAAGAATAGTACTTGCATTTTCAAACAGTTTTTTTTATTAAAAGTAAAAAAGAAATACTTACAGGCAAATCATGAAAAAACAGACGATTAATACCATTATCACCCTTTCCAACTTTGGCTATATCGCGGCTTGCATTGTTCTCTATTTAATCGCGCTCTGCATTCTCATTTCGGCTGTTTGGGGTATTATAGCAGATATGCGTTCGGGTGCCTATACTGTCTATAAACTGCTTGACGAAGTAGGTCTGATTGTCTTCTCTATGGCAGTAATCGATGTGGGTAAATACCTCATGCTAGAAGAGGTGATTCGAAAAGGAAAGAATGAATATCATCCTGCACAGACACGGAAAACTCTGACAAAGTTTGCGATCATTATCGCCTCGGCTCTTTCTCTAGAAGGGCTTGTCCTAACGATTGAAGTTGCTAAGCAAGATATCACGAAGATCCTCTACCCTGTCTGTGTCCTAATTACCGCAACAATCTTCATTATTGGGATAGGGGTGTATCAGCTTCTGAATGCTCGCTCTGAGTTGAAAGACTAGGAGTGAAATTTTCGATGAAGTTAGCAAGCTCATCCTGAACCTTGTCATGATGTTCTAGTGGGTAAGTCATCTCTACTTTATAGAGAATATTCCCAACAAGTACCAAGGTCCCTGCCGTCTCAGTGGTTTTAGTGTAGTGCTCGTAGTCTAAAGCAGGAAAGGTTTTAAAAATCGTGGTTTCTTTTCCCACAAGTTGGACCTTTCCGAGTTCTTTCATCACAACTTTAAGTGCTCCACCAAGAACCAGACTATCACCGTATTTTAACCATCCTTCTGGCAGTGTCGTATAGCTGACTGAAAAGCGTTTATCTCCATCGACATTACAAATATATTCTTTATAAGGAAGAGATTCTTCGCCTCCAGGAATTGGAAGATCTCGAACAGTTTTTTCAGGTTTTTTTGGAAAAGCCGCAGCAAAACTCTCTTCCTTAGGAGCAAAAGCGGTCCACTTTTCAAAACCTAGGCCCTTTTTCACTGGATGATGAAAATTCAATTTGTGGTTATGCTGTTTTAAATTGTTATAAACGTAATATCCTCCGAAACCGATAAAAGCCACAACAAAAATAAAAAATACTTTCTTCATTATCCAACCTAAATTGTTTTTGCGGATATAATACACCAAACTCTCAAAAATTCCAAGTCAATGAATATGTATCAATATTAAAAATTATAATCTAGATCCTTAGGAAATTTCAGGGCGTGTGGGAGGTCGTTATCACAAAAGATGCACTGCATAAACCTCTTTGAAGATATAAATTGCCGTTTCTCTAATCTTCCTATATGAACTCAAATATAAATTAGAATAGTTATCAATTGGAGTGATATAGTATTAGAAAAGTTCTAAGTGCATTATCTATTTTCTTTAGAGGGTGAGAAAGGTTTATACCGCTCGTGAATGAAAATTTTGAGTGAACAAATTTTCATTCACGAGCGGTATACAGAAATCTCCCATTACTTCCTAGAAAAATCAAACATTTCAATTTTTAAAGTTGACAGAGCTCTAGGTTTTCTCTTCAGGTTTTTCTGGAATGATCACTGTCCCAATGATATAGGCAATGAGAAGAGGAAAGAACCCTGTTAGAAGCATTGCAACAAGCATGACAATTCGGACGATTGTCGCATCAATTTTTAAACTTTCCGCGATTCCACCACAGATACCACCGATTTTTCGGTCACGAACTGAGCGATAGAGGCGTTTGCACTCAAACTGAATATATGTAGGAGGTCCAAGAGGGATGAGCATCCAAGCAATAATATACAGGACGAGGAGAGGAAGAATCCCCGTAAAAATACAAATGACGATCAACAGTAGTCGGACAATTGTTGGGTCAAGACTTAAAAGTTGCCCCAGGCCGCCGCAGACCCCAGCGATCTTCTTATCCCACCTGTCTCTATACAAACGCTTCATAAACTCATTATTACTGATGGATTTTTAAAGTTCAAACATTGGGGGAGCTTGAAAAGACATTTCTTTCCCTGTAACAGGGTGGGTGAATGCCAGGTGTGCAGCGTGAAGGTGGAGACGTCCACTTGCCGTATCGCCATACTTCTGGTCTCCAAGGATTGGATAGCCAGCCGCCAAGGACTGTGCTCGAATTTGATTCTTCTTCCCGGTTTCTAGAGTATATTCCACAGCAGATGTCTTTCCTCGCGTATTGAGAACCCTGTAGTGAGTAATGGCAATCGCTCCTTTTGGGTGAGGTCTGACAAAGTAATTCTGATCCTCAAGAAGACGACATTGCCATGTTCCAGATCCTTCGAGCTTTCCCCGGACAATTGCAACATACTTTCTTTCGATGGAATGGGAGTGGAATTGTTTTTTTAAGCCTTCTCGAGCTTCTTCAGTTAGGGCCACCACCATTACGCCTGAAGTTTCTCTGTCGAGACGGTGGACTGGAAAAGCACGCGGATAAGCCCTTTTAAGGACACCATGAACGGTGTCTTCTGTTTGAAATACTGTGGCAACACTTAGCACTCCTTCAGGCTTATTTACGACAACTAGATCCCGGTCTTCATAGAGGACTTCAACGTCTAATTCCAGAAATTTTTGCTTTTCCTTCAAAGAGATCTGGGCCCCTTCTTCAATCACGGCATGAGCTACCTTCACTTTTTTTCCGTCGACAAGGATCCTCCCGCTCTTGAGCCACTTCCGAAGAGTGGACCTTGAACTGTCTGGGAATTCTAATGCAATTCTGTCAAGTAGTGCTGTCATGGAACGGATGATACCAAAATCTCTCTTTTCAAGCGAAATTTTTGACAGAAAAATACAATCAAAATAAGATTTCACAGAGGAACCTTTCCCTTAATCAGGGGATAGGTCCAGGATAGGTTCAAATGGAGAACATTTATGGTAACCAAAAAATTTCCTATTAGCGCATTTTTTATGGATGAAGATGAGTTTACCCTGACCCCTCATGCTTCTGGGCTAAGTGTTTTTGAGGAAGGGGACTCGATCGTCATAGAGGCGGCGCTCCCGGGTCTTTCTATAGAAAATATTGAAGTCACTCATGCGCCTGGCTATCTGTTAATTGAAGCAGAAAAAAAAGAAGAAGAGAAAAAGAGAAAATATTACAGGAAGGCCTGCAGTTCTTTTTCTTACCGTGTTCCTCTTCCTCCTTCTACAAACCTAACAATAGAGCCAGAAGTAATTCTTGAGGAAGGAATTATGAAAATCACCTTCAAAAGAGGAAATAAAAGGAATTAAGATGAAAAAAGTTGTCGCTCTTGTTCATGAGATTTTTGAGGATTTAGAGCTTATGTACCCCGTTATTCGAATCAAAGAGGGGGGAATTCAAGTCGTGATTGCAGGAGAAGAGAAAGAAGCTGTTTATCATGGAAAGCATGGCTACCCTTGCAAAAGCGCTGCGGCATTCCGTGATATTAATCCCTCAGAGTTTGATGGAGTCCTGATTCCTGGAGGGTTTGCTCCTGATAAATTCAGAAGGATTCCGGAAGTCCTCCACCTCGTTCGAGAAATGGATAAGCAAAAAAAAATTATCGCCTTTATTTGTCATGGTGGTTGGGTTCCCATTTCAGCTAGAATTCTCAAAGGAAAGAAAGCTACAGGAACAACAGCGATTAAAGATGACCTCGAAAATGCTGGAGCAATCTGGCAGGATAGCCCTTTGGTAATTGACGGGCATCTTATAAGTTCTAGAACGCCTGAGGATCTTCCCGTCTTCGGAAAAGCAATTGTTGAGGCATTATCGTGAAAAGACTTCTACTTCTTCTACTGCTTCCTCTCATTCTAATTGCTGGTGACAAACCTCCAATTGAAGACTCTAAGCTTCTTAACATGGGTGTCGGGGTGTTTAATATCGTTCGAAATCGAAAGAGTTTGAACTTTCAATTAGAGTATCGCTCCGACTATGCTTTTTATCGCAATTCTATGCTCTTTTTCCGCCCCCTAGTTGGAGTTATGGCAACGACTAGAGGATCTGCATATCTCTACACAGGAATTGCTTTCGATGTATTTTTGTTTCCGCAGCTTGTATTTACACCAAGCTTTGCTCCTGGTATCTATATAAAGGGAGGCGGAATGGAATTAGGTTTTCCCTTAGAGTTTCGCTCCTCTGCAGAGCTCTCCTATCGCTTCAAAAACAAATCTCGTTTTGGAGCGATGTTCTATCATATGTCAAATGCTAGCATAGGCTTTAGAAACCCTGGGACTGAGTGTCTTGTGTTTTTCTATTCGATTCCACTGCCGTAACATTCTTATGCTAAGAATTCGAAAAATAGTTACAAAAAGCCTTTATTAATAAATTTGGTCGTTTGTAAAATACATATAGGGGACCGACCAATATGTCACTCATGGTCTGATTACCAAAAGATAGTAGCTGATTTTCAAGGAGATACAAATCTCCATACGCTACCGCTATGCTTAATGTATTTCTGGGGGGAAACGCATGTCAAAACAGCCTGTATTCAAGCCATTTCCACTCTGTACAGGCTGTCATGCTCAAACAATTGCAGCCTCTTTTCTATTTATTTCAGGGAATTTGCCCTCTCTAAAACGTTTTGTCTACCTTTCTGATGGGGAAAAGATCGTCATGGAGATTTCTACACCTAAAAGATGGAAAGAGAGCGACCCAACAGTTGTTATGGTCCATGGCCTTTGCGGATCCGCTGAATCCACGTATATGGTGAGAATAGCAAGAAAGCTCTACAAAGAAAAAACTCGAACCATTAGGGTCAATCTCCGAGGTTGCGGTGTTGGACGTGGACACGGAACCAAGATGTATCATTCTGGCGCAAGTGACGATATATGGGAAACGTTGAAGGAGATCAAGAGGGATACACCTGATTCTCCCATCACGTTAATAGGATTTTCTCTTGGAGGGAATATCGTACTTAAGACAGTCGGAGAGCGGGGGGAAGAAGCTAAAGGCCTCATTGACAAAGTGATCTCAGTCAATCCGCCAATAAATATGCAATCAAGCATTGAGCTTCTCTCACAAAACACTTTCTATGAGCGGTACTTTATGGCCATTCTAAGAGAGGAAGTTGCGTATCTCCATGATACTTTTGACCATTTGCCACCTATTCGGATATCAAGCGAAATGACGCTACTTGAGTTTAATGATTTGTACATAGCTCCTCAGTCCGGGCATGACAATGCTCGAGATTACTATCATGCCTGTAGTTCTGGAAGACTCATTCACAATATTGCTGTTGACTGTCATATCCTCTTTTCTCTTGATGATCCAATTGTCGACTGCAGTGTCGTTAATTTTAAAGAGGTTCCAGAGAACGTTAACATCCTTATCACCGAAAATGGAGGACACTTAGGCTTTTTAGGAATTCCAGGGCAAAAAGGGGGATTCCACTGGATGGATTCCGTCCTCCTTCAGTGGTTATTTGAGCCGACATTGAGTAGTTAGTGTGTAGGA
>CAYGKJ010000001.1:30188-82914 GCA_964350675.1 uncultured bacterium
TTCCGTCCTCCTTCAGTGGTTATTTGAGCCGACATTGAGTAGTTAGTGTGTAGGAGGAAATGTGTATTTTTGATTGTCAGTGGATTATAAAAAGAGTCGTCGTGTTTTTGGACGTGGCGAGCATTCTAGTTCACTGACAATTTAAAGGATGTGTTATACCATTTATGAAAAATAATTTGGTGAATTATCTTGATCTTTTCGGCTAGAATTGAGTTTTCGATTTCACTAACCAACAAGTGGTTAGGCTCATCTCCAAACTCAATTTTTTCTCGAAAATCTCAGCGCCAATTCTGCAACTTATTTTTCATAAATGGTATTAATTCTCCATCCGAACTGCTTAATGTTGCCTTGAGGATCGGGAATAGGTATTTTGCTGCTCCACCTATTCCCTATTCTCTTTCAAAGAGTATAGCTCGGGCATTTATACAAATTCTGCAAGTTATTTGTGATAAACTGTACTAGAACTTATTTGGGTTGTTTTTAAGCCAATTGATAATTTCATTGGATTCGTAAAGAGGTTTCCCATTAATCACTAGGCAGGGGACCTGCTTCTTTCCACCAACCTTAATCAGGTCTTTGGCAGCATCAGGGTCTTTTCCAATGTCCACAGAAGGAATCGTTTTATTCACCGATGCTAGATAAGCATTGACCTTTTTGCAATAAGGACATGAAGATCGTGTGTAAAGGAGGAGTTTCGGTTTTTCCACGTTCACTTTTCTACCCTGTTTTTCTGTTTCATATTCTTCATAGACGACAGCAAACATATCATCATAGATATGAACAAGAGAAGCAATAGACTTCACATCCCCGTCAATCTGCATTTCGTCAAAATAAGGGGGGTGCATTAAAGCTGGATCCATATCAAGCATTGCGGCGCTCTCCGTTAGTTAGGAAATAGGAATTTTAACCCAAATTCATATATCACGGAAGAAGTTTGTTTTTGTAGCTTCGAGTAATAGTGGCGTGATGATGAGGAATTTTCCTTAGCAAGATCCACTTCATGGAGGTACCCTCTAGGTTCTGCAAAGAGGAGCATCTCATGCGCCCGGATAGGAGAAAGGGGGGTTTCCAGTGAAATTTCGTAAACATCACCAAAAAGATTCCCCAGTTTTGAAACTAAGTCTCCACGACACACAAACCCCTGAAAGTTGGGTCTTGCTTTAAGGGTTGTCCAATCTTGAGCAAGCTTTTCAGAAACACCGGGAAAATTAAAAGCGTAGGAGCATTCGTAGGGGTTTTGACTCATTAGCTCAGCCTCATGAATCAGAGTATAGGAAGCAACGACTCCTCCTAAACTATGTCCAATAACGCGTCCTGGGCGGCCTTCTTTTTTGAGCCAATCGTGAAGAGACTTTTGCCCTTTTTCGAATATGCTATATCCGGGTCCCTTTGGATCTAGATCGCTGATAATAGAAGCTCTGCCCCCTTCTGTCATAAATGAAAAGTCTGTCCCTCGAAACAAGAGAATTGGAGCCGCTTCTCCTGAGTCGGTACGGATAAAGCCAAAAGCCTTAATCTTATTCCACAGATCAAACACCCGATCGACGACAAAGGTTGCCATCTCCATGCACCCATGTTTTCCCATTACAGGTAGAGGGATCGTATGCCCCACCTTAAGGTTGCGATATGCCATGACCTTAGCTAAAACCTCGCATGCTGCCCATTCACATATTTGAGGGCTTTCTACCGTTTCATAGATCATCTTCAATACTTCTGAAGTTCTATCGATATCTTCAAAGCGAGGAGTCACGCGGCAGATAATCCCTTTCGAAGCCATTTTTTCGCGATATGTTTGTCCAAAACGGCTCAAACTTTCTGAAGGGTTCTCATAGACCAGGGTTTGTTCTTTAAGTGCATAGCAGCGAGAATCATATTTAAAGAGCCAGGAGAGGAATATCTCCCAATATTTAAAGCTTTGAGCTGAAAGCGAAAAGTCATCGTGATTCATAAACGGGCCCCATATCCTCAAGATAAAGTGAGGGGCCCTTCAGGTCAATGATTATTAGAAATCGGAGACACTCGGAGATGTGTAAGGTAGTTTTTATCAACATTCACCATCACAAACTCGCAATCAGAGCGCATCCTTTCGATCCACAGGTCATTTTTCCCTATGAAAATTCTGTCATTTTCCTCCCATCCTCCTAAAAGAAGGAGATCTTTTTCATCGATCTTCCAGCAGAACTCATTTCCATTATTATTAAAAATGGAAACCTCTCCATCGAAAGGATCAATGTGATTTATAAACTGAGTATAAGGACCACCCTTATAAGGCTCAGAAAGGAAGTTCGCGTGAACAAACTCTCCGCCCTTATCCAAGTTCGTTATATAGTACTCGGATCCACCCATTGGCAGAGTGTTTCTTGTTATCGATAAATGATCGTGGTAATCCCACTCTTCATAAACCTTCATGGCCTCAGCAGAGAGAGCCTTAAATTGTGTTCCGTCCTGCAATTCTATTTTTCCATCTCGACTTTTTCCGCAAAGAAGATGCTCCCCTGCATTTAATAAGATAATAGGGGCAGGAGGTTCTGCACCCGGAGGTTGAGATTGCCATGCAGTAAGCTGTGTTCCCACTAGGAAAAACAAAGTAATAGTACCTAAGATTTTTCTCATCATAACTCCATCAAGTGGTTGATTCCGCTCGGAAGTTTAATACATAAAGAAATTTTTAAGAAAGGAAAAAGAGTCGCGATTGAATATCGAGATCGATTCATACGCAGAAACCGTTAGAAAAAAAAGTGGTCTATAATATTGGGATGACTCCATAATGAGATCATGACATTGCATCCAACACTTAAAGAGATTATCACAGTAACAAAAGCTGCGAACAACCCTCCGCTTTCGCGCACGCCTCTAGCTGAAATTCGAAAGGGGCCTATGAAAATTCGTCCGCTTGCTGGTGAGCCTAAACCTCTTGCAAAAGTCATGAACCATATCATACATCATGAAGAAGGAAATCTACTTGTTCGTCTATACTATCCCAAAGAGAACACCCTTCTCCCTGTTCTTCTTTATTTCCACCCTGGCGGATTTGTCAAAGGGGATATTGATGCGCACGACCCTACCTGCCGAGCCCTCGCAGATGCCAGTGGGTGTCTTATTGCATCAATGAATTACCCCCTTTCTCCTGAAAACCCCTTTCCAAAAGCATTAAATGCTGCAAAAGCTGTTCTCCATTGGATCAGCTCCCACCCTAAAGAAATTTCCTCCGACGGAAGAATTGCAATTGGTGGAGAAGATGCTGGAGGAAACCTTGCTGCAGTCCTAACACAGGAAGTACGCGACGAGCCTCATCCAGACATCTCCTTCCAAGTTCTTATCTACCCTCAAACAGACCTAACTTGCAGTAGCCTTTCCCATCTAGAATATGGGTCTGGATATCTACTTGAAAAAGAATCGATCGAGTGGTACCGCAAGCAGTATCTTGATATTGATCATGACCTCACCGACCCCCGAATATCGCCCCTGTACTCTCCTGACTTTTCATCCCTACCACCAGCCCTAATCCTGACTGCTGAATACGATCCCATGCGTGATGAAGGGGAGTCTTACGCCCAAAAACTCAAAGAAAAGGGTGTTCCCGTAAAACTAAAACGATATAAAGGGATGGTCCATGGCTTTTTTCAAATGGCTGGCCTCATTGATGATGCTCGCCTCGCTATTCAAGAGGTGGGTGAAACCTTAAAAGCCCATTTCAAACTTGAATATACCGATCATGTTTCAAAATTTTAGATTTTGCCAAAATCAGCGCCCGAGATTTAAGCCTCTCGAAGCAGGCTCCTATCCAGGAGATAGGGGCGATGCAGAGAAGGGGAAAGATCGGGATGCTGGTGCAGGGAAAAGAAAAATTTTGATACACAATCGGTATAATACGGGATAGCTTCATCTATGGTAAAAGACGTTACGGCATCGAACTGCACAATCGTAGGATTCGGATACTTTGTTTCCCGCCCCTACCTCTGGCTTGCCCCACTGCTTGCAGCCTTAATCTCTTTTTTTGTCCTTCTCGCAGCCTTTTTTCTGACCGCCTATATCAGCTGGCCCGAAGGTTCCGTCGGATGGTTTAGCTATACCTGGGGGGTTTTTAAGTCTCTTGGCTATGCTTCGCTTACACTAGTGGCCCTGTGGGTGTCGGTCTTTCCTGTAATCCTGAACTTTGCTTTTGAAAATATGATTGGGAAAATTTTGCACGATGAGCGCATACCCATCAAAGGAGAAGGAACGCTTCAAGCCGTCACCTCAAGCATCCAAGTGATGTTTCGCACACTAGGGTGGCGTCTTCTGTGGCCAGCCGCAACACTTATTACCCTCTTTTTTTTTGGCCCCCTTGCCATGTTTCTTGCTCAAGTTGGAATGGGACACATCGCGATCATTGACGCCTGTGATCTTTCCCTCACAATACAAGGAGAGCCCGTATCCCGTCGGATACAGGCCCTCAAATCAAGAACGCTCCCTATTCTCACAGCTGGTTTCATTGCTGGAATGCTCAGCATGATTCTCACCACAACAATTATTGGATGGATATTCTGGCTTCCTGGCGTTTACGCCGGCTGCACCCTTTGGACGCTCCGCTGGCCTAAAAAATCAGTTAATTAATAACCATCTTTTCCATCATCCTTTTTTTTCGCAGGTGAAGACGTGCCTTTTACAACTCCCCACTGAGAGTAGTCCACAGTTGCAGTTTGACCATGAGCTGGAGAATTAGGATTTGATCCCTCACTCCCAGGTGATCCAATAGGAGTTCTTGGGCGATCATCCCGACGATGAACAAGCGGAGACCTTTCCTGCTCTTCAAGGTCTCTATATTCTTCATCCCTACCACGATCAAGTGCTGAGTCAGAAGCAGCTTTTTTAAGAATGCCTTTCGATCTAGAGCCACTGTCTGACTCGAATGTCACTTGTCTCTCACCCATTGTCTCATAGCGGGTAGGCTCAGTGGTTCTCAATAGGGGATCTGTGGCTTGCGCTACACGTTTTTGTGTTGTATCTTCACTACTGTCACACAAGCAGCAACAGAATAAGTACCAAAAACACCCATGACTTGTTGATTGAGTTGCTTCCATTTTTATACCTTTTCCCCATCTTTTTTAGGTGAAGAAGTTCCCTTTACAACTCCCCACTGAGAGTAGTCTACAGTCGCAGTTTGACCATGAGCTGGAGAATTAGGGTTTGATCCAAAACTTCTATCGCTTCCAGGAGATCTAGGAGGCGTTTTTGCCTCTGCTAGTTGATCAGACACTGGCTCAACATGTACCGGCATTTGCTCAATGCCACGACCATTTATTGAGTGGTCTGAAGCAACTCTTTTGAGAATTCCCCTTGGGGGTGAGGATCTACTTGAGTCAAATGTGACCTGTCTCGGAGCAATTGACACATGACCCGGTGTATCACCATGCTTCAACAATGGATCTGTGGCAGTTGCAACACGCTGTTGTGTTGTATCTTCGCTACTATCACATAAGCAGCAACAGAATAAGTACCAAAAACATCCATGATTATTCGTTTGAGAAGTTGATTCCATTTTCATACCTCGTTACAATTTTAATTAAAGTGAGGTAAATAGCTTACTCTCTATGAATCAACTTTGGCAAGAAAAATTACTTTCTTTTAATTTATTCATATTCTTCGTATCATCTTTTACCTGAATAACAGCAACAGAGGAATAATTATGGCTACAGGATCAGGACCCATTGAGAGTATTAAGAACTGGCAACTACACTTTTTACAAAAGGGTGACAACTGTGCGTCGCATTTCGTTGATTGGATATCGGAAAATACTCACACCCTCAAAAGTGCTGATGGAGCAACATACGCTTATAAAAGAGTCGTTTCAGGAGTAGAGGCTTATCTCATGCCTGCAGTTGTTGCTTCAGCCCTACTGCAAGAAACGACAACACTTGCTTGCGAGCTTATAACAAGGTGTACCTTTAAGAAGGGACACGACAACCTTGGGGAATCGATTGCAACAATTTGTAGACTCGTCATGGCCTTTTTTGCAACCCTTGCTGCAGACATAATATTACTTCCGTTATTTAGACCCGATATCTATCAAAGAAAAAAGGAAATTCCTCCCCCTCCACTGAGAACTCCGATGGAAATTTTAGATGCTGTTCAAAAATTTGAACCTTTTTGCGCAACTGAAGCCTCTAAAGCTCTACGCGGCTCCCCAGTGTCTCTGATTCATTACCAAAATGAGCAAAAGGCCTATCACCGCGGTGGGGAAATTGAGTCCTATCTTTGGACGCCTATCAGCTATGTAGCGGAAAAGGAAAGCTTACAAGACCAACCTATCTATAAAAGACAAGAGATTGCGTTTGATAAGCCCCAAATTGGTGAGCACTTAGAAGGATTCCTTTACCCTAGAGGAACTTTTGGAGTACACGTCAGAGATGCCTCTTGCACGGAAGTCCTTCCAAAGATTTTTTCTAAAACAAATCAAATGAATGCTTTAATCCTTGAAAACTGCTCTGATGTTCATAGGATTGTAAGTTTGGAGCTAGGAGAATTTCGAGCAGTGCTTTCGTCTATCCGCGTCTTATCTCTTCGTGGAATCGAAGAAATTCCCGCTGATGCTGTTGTAGCAATCGCAGCTAAATTTCCTAATCTTAGAGCAATTGATTTAAGAGGTGTTAGGATTACGGGTGGTTTTAACGGAAAATTTCTTGAATCTCACATTGTTGTCTCAGAGAATATTAACAATGCTCAGGAGCATTTAAATACTGTTAATGAAAAACTTGAAGTAGCAATAAGAACATTTATTGAAGGTAACTGCGTGGATCCTTCTCCTATTGTCGAACTATTTTGTACAATAAGTTCTACAAAAAGAATTGAGGGGTATCCTCTTTTATCACCTGCAGTAGCCTTCATTGGAAATTTCTCCTGTTTAAGGGGACTCCCTATTGGTGGTCAACATTTGCACAATATTCTTCGAGGTCTTCGTGAAAACTTTTCCAGCTTGACCCATGTTGATTTTTCTAAAAACAAAGACTTTAGGGTGGACCATCTAGCAAAAATGAGTGAATTGAATCTTCATACATTAAAAATAAGAGATTGCGAAAAAGCTCATGAATATGACGTTGGAGCCCAGTATGAATGGTTTGTGAATAGCATTCACTCTCTATTCGCAAAGGGACTAAGGTCTTTGGATATTCAGTACGTACATAGTCAGACTATTTCAAGAAAGATGTTCTCAGAAGTCTTTCCTTTTCTTAAAGCTCATGCTCATCACACACGTTCAAATCTACAGGTCTTTTTCTCTTATCCAAAAAGCGGCACAAGAGGTGAATACGAAAATGATGGGGCAATTGTTTTTATGCCCTTAGCATTTGGATGATAGGGAAAGGAGGAGACTGTCAGCACACGCGCAGGCAGCCATTGCTTCAACGATAGGAACAGCGCGGATTGTCACGCAAGGGTCGTGACGAGATCCAGCGGGGAGTTGGAACGTTTGGGCTTTGCCAGAGGTGTCGACCGTCTTCTGAGACTTTTCGATACTGGAGGTGGGTTTGAAGGCGACGCGGAATGTAAGGGGGAGTCCCGTTGAGATCCCGCCAAGTGTGCCCCCAGCGTGATTGGTGGCAGGGACAATGCTTCCTGAGGCATCGGTTGTAAAACCATCGTTATGCTCGGATCCTTTCAGATTCGCGGCGTTAAATCCTTCTCCAATTTCAAATCCTTTAGTGGCGGGAATGCTGAGCATTCCTTTTGCGAGGTTGGCTTCGAGTTTTTCATAGACAGGATCGCCAAGACCGATGGGGAGTCCGGTCGTTGTGCATTCGATAATGCCGCCGAGCGAGTCATGTTCTTCTTTTGCTTTTAGGATCGCTTCCATCATTTGCTTGCCAGCTTCTTGGTCGGGACAAAAGATGGGGCTCGAGGGAATCGCTTCAAAGTTGACGGAATTGATGGAGATACCACCGATGGAGTGGATGTAAGCGGTGATATGGATATCTGAGAGAGCGAGGAGCTTTTTGGCGATCGTTCCTGCAGCGACGCGGCATGCTGTTTCTCGAGCAGAGGAGCGCCCTCCTCCGCGGTAGTCGAAGATCCCATATTTTTCTAGGTAGGTGAAGTTCGCGTGGCCTGGGCGCATAAGATCTTTGATCGGCTCATATTTTGAGGAATCGGCGTCTTTATTGAAGATGATAATGGAGATGGGGGCACCTGTTGTTTTTCCTTCGAACACTCCAGAAAAGATCTCAGCCTTATCTTTTTCTGAGCGGGGGGTGGTATAGGGGGTTTTGCCCCCTGCACGCCTTCCAAGCTCTTCATTGATTTCATCATCAGTAATGGGAATTCCAGCAGGACATCCGTCGATAATAGCTCCGATTCCTTTCCCATGGGATTCTCCCCAGGTAGTGACACGAAAGAGCTGACCAAAGCTATTACTTGCCATCTTTTGTCACCTCGAAAATTTTCTTCACCACAGCGTTGTCTTTCATTTCGGTGACGTCTACTTTTTCCGCGCCAATTTTTTGGTAAAAATCTTCCCTCTCATCATACATTTTATCGAAAGAAGATTCTGGATCATTGGGATTGATAAAGGCGGGAAGAGGATCCTCTGAAAGAACCCGCTTTTTAAGTTTTTCTCTTTCGAAATAGAGGTAAATGAGATGGCTATTTTTCTGAAGAGCCTCAATATTTTCATAGAGAAGCATTGCGCCACCGCCAACAGCGATCACAGAATTTTGCACATCTTGTAGGGATTGAACAACTTCATATTCAAGGGCACGAAAAGTAACAGGTCCTACCTCTTCATAAATCTGGCGGCAGGTGAGTTTTTTCTGCCTGTTAATCTGGTAGATTTCTTCAATAAGGTGATCTGTATCAATGAAAGCACACCCTCTTTCTTTTGCGAGCATTCTTCCAAAGGTGGTTTTTCCGCACCCTTTAATGCCAAATAGGACAATATTCATGTTAGTTTTGCTCCAAGTCGAATCATATGCTCTTTAAAGTTGGGGTAGGTCTTTGCAACACACTGAGCATCCTGAATAACTGAGTCTCCTTCTGCGCCGAGGGCGGCAACGGTGAGAGACATGACCATCCGGTGATCGTGGTAGGTATCAACAATTGCCCCTTTCAGTTTTGAAGGGCGAATGAGAAGACCATCCTTTTTTTCTTCTATATCAGCTCCCATCTTTTTCAGCTCGGTAGCAATTGCATGAATGCGGTCACATTCTTTTTTTCGCGCAATCGCGGCGTTGGTAAGGACTGTCTCTCCTTCGGCGAAGCACCCAATCACGGCTAGAATGGTGATGGCATCGATGTAATCGTTGATATCGAGGATGCATCCTTTCAAGGGGGAGCCTTTCTTGACATGAAGGGTGCGTCCTTCGGAGGTGATATTTGCTCCCATTTTTTCCAGGGCATCAAGGAGCTTTTTATCTCCCTGCACATCGTTTCTATCGACATTTTCGATGGTCACTTCGCTTTCTGTAACGAGAGCTGCAGCTAGTGGAAAGGCGAGAGAGCTAAAATCTCCAGGAACGGTATAGTCAAATCCAGAGTAGGATGCGCCGCCTGGGATGACATAGTGGGTATACTCATGATTTTCATAAGGAAGTCCTAGAAAATCAAGCCACGAAAGGGTAAGATCAATCCAAGGTTTTTCACCAGGATTTGTGACATGAATTTCTGTTTTTTTAGAGGCAAAGGACGCCGCAACAAGGAGCGCCGAGATGGGTTGAGAATCCTGCCCATCCAAGGTGCACGATCCCCCACTAAGAGGTCCTGCAATAATGATCGGAGCGTATCCATTGCCTCTCATACTTTTAGCAAAGACGCCGAGTTGTTCGAGAGCCTCGAGGAGAGGTTTAACGGGGCGACGGGTGCGGATTGAGTGGTCTCCGGTGATCACTGTGTAAGCTGGAATAAGGGCGGATAGTGCGCCAATAAAGCGGAGGACGATCCCTGAGTTCCCAGCATTAATCACATCGTCTGAGGGCTTAAGCTGGGGTCCGACTCCTGTGATCTCAAGAGTGTCTTCTGATTTTATAACGGTCGCACCAAGGGCCTTTATGGCTTTTAACATCGCTGCGCTGTCAGGGGAGTCTAGATACTTATAGATTTTTGAGGTTCCCTTTGCCAGAAGGGCAAAAAGGAGGGCACGGTGGGTATGAGATTTCGAGGGGGGGATTTCAATGGTCCCGCTGAGGCTGCCTGGTTTGACGTTGTAATTCACTTTCTAAACTCCGCAACCATCCAACCGAGGGCTTCATCGAGAAGTTCTTGATCAATTGCAGTGCAGTAGGTCCCTTTGTAGGACTCGACATGGCCTATTCCCCGGAGTACAACCAAGCGGGGGAGACCTAGTTCTCCTTTCTTATCGTGCTTCATCGCTTCAATCATTCCAGCGGTGGTGACACGACTGGAGAGTGTTAAGGGAAAGCCCATCATCTTAAAAAGCTCATAAATATCATCAAAGTCAGCCTCTTCAAGGTGCCCCATTTTATGGGTAATCAACGACTCTACGACCATTCCTATGGCAATCGCTTCTCCATGGGATAGGGAATACTCTTCAAGAGCTTCAATAGCGTGCCCAATGGTGTGTCCAAAATTGAGGATGCGTCTTTCCCCGGATTCTTTCAGGTCGCGTTGAACAACTTTTGCCTTGATTGTGGCGCACTCTTTAATGACTTTTTTCAAAAGGCCTAGATCACGTTGTCTCCATTTATCGAGGTTCTCTCTCAAAGTTGCAATGATTGATTTGTCAGCAATTAAGCCATATTTGATCACTTCAGCACTCCCACTAAGCATTTCGCTTTCCGGAAGAGTACTAAGCATCGAAAGGTCGATAAAAATCGCTTCTGGGGAGTAGATCGCTCCAACGAGGTTTTTCCCCTGCTTCACATTGACTCCCGTTTTCCCTCCAATGCTTGCATCAACCATTCCAAGCAAAGTGGTGGGGATCGAAAGGTAGGGGATTCCGCGGCAATAGGTGGCTGCAACAAATCCTCCAATATCGGTGACAACACCTCCTCCCATCACAATGAGAAAGGTGTCTCGAGCAAACTTTTTTGCAAAAAGAGCATCCTCAATCTGTTCTTTTGTCCGCCTATTTTTACTCTTTTCTCCCCCTGGGAAGGTGATTAAGTCGCAAGAAAGTTCATGCTGACTCATAAAGGCAAGAAAGGGCTTTGCATAAAGGGACGCCACTTTTTCGTCGGCAAGGAGAGCAAAGCGTCCGGAATGTTTTTCTAGAATTTTAAGTAAATGCTCATCTTCTAGAAGATCGTAGGAAAAGTGAATATTCATATATACCCAAATAAATTCAAAATTGGATTTTCGGCGGCGCCAAAGCACCGCAATTCGTCGATTTAAGTTGTCTGTAATCGGCAAATTTCGAAAGCTTTCGCATTGCCCAAAACCAATTTTTGAATTCATTTGGGTATAGGATAAGATCCCAAGTGTTTGATCAAAAATCTTTCGCTTAAGCTTTCGAAAAACCGTAGAACCTCTTTTTCTTGGAGGTGTCCTTCTACTTCAATAAAATATAGAGGAGTATGCCCTTCTTGTAAAACGAGATTTTTTAATTTGATGAGAGGGATCTTCATATCGTGACACTGAGTTGCAATCTGCTTGCTAATTGTTACCGTCTCTTCGCTGAAGAGGAGAAAGGAGGTTCCATACTTTCCTTTTCCTTTCGGGCATGGAGTTTTACCAACAGCAAAAAAAGTCGTAAAATTCTCCTCACTATCTTCCATGTTTTCAGCAAGAATGGGGAGGTCGTAGTATTGCTGGGAAAAAGTAGAAACAAGAGCAGCGCTATTTTTAGGGTTGGCCTGATACTGAATCGCTGAAAGGGCATTGTTCAGGGTTTCAATGATCTTCACTTGAGGACACTTTTCTCTCACCGATGCTCGACATTGAACAAGGGCATGGGGCTGCGCATAAAGATAATCAATCTCTTCTTCTATACCAACGAGGTTAAAAGAAATGGGTAGAACAATTTTTCTGACAAGTGAGAAATCGTATTTCATCAGATTGAAAATGGTCTCTTCGACAAACTCGGATACCGTATTTTCCATGGGAACGATCCCTTCAGAAAACTGAGGATCCGCAAGTCTCATAAAAATCTCATCAATGGATGAAGCAAACGCTAGTTTTTTCTTTGGATATAGCTTCATTGCCGCTTGATGTGAAAACGTTCCTTCAGGACCTAGTGTAATGATTCCCAATGATTCTCCATTTCTTGTCTACAATAGGCGACAAAATCATCAAAAAAGGAAACAACTGCTTCCGGATTCAGATTGCTAGCCCGCGCCTTGATGCTAATCGCCGTCCGTTGTCTTTCCTCTCGGGCAGGATCATAGATAGGCATTTTCTCTTTCTTTTTTAGCTCAGCAATCTTTAGTGTCAGGGCCTTTCTCTTTGCTAAAAGAGCAATGATTTCATTATTGAGTCCTTCTATCTGTTCTCGCATTTTTTCGAGTTCCATCACTTCCCTCCTGCTATACTTTTTTTCCCATTACTTTCGCAACCTTTTCAATGTCGGTTGCAATCGCATGGAATTCATCAAGAGAAAGGGCCTGCCGCTGGTCGCATCGGGACTCTTTTGGCTTGTAGTGGACTTCTATGAGAAGGCCATCAGCACCTGTTGCAATCGCACCCAGAGAAAGTGCTGGGATAATATCACTGCGTCCTGCCGCATGTGAAGGATCAACAATGATTGGAAGGTGCGTTAGCTGCTTCACAATGGCAATGCTACTGAGATCTAGTGTGCTTCTTGTCGCCGTTTCGAAGGTGCGGATTCCACGCTCACATAGAATCACGCGGTGGTTTCCATGTGCCATGATGTACTCAGCACTGAGGAGCCATTCTTCGATCGTTGCCGACATGCCCCGTTTAAGGATGACTGGTTTGTTGCACTTTCCAAGTTCTTTGAGAAGGTCGAAGTTTTGCATATTGCGTGCTCCGACGCGAAGAATATCAACATAATCAGCAGTGATTGCCACATCGCGGGGATCCATAACTTCTGTTTCAATTAGAAGACCGTGTTTTTCTTTGGCACGCTTATGCATTTTGAGCCCTTCGACGCCCATCCCCTGGAAACTGTAAGGGGAACTGCGAGGTTTGAAGGCTGAAGCCCTAAGGATTTTCACACCATTTTTTTTAAGTCCTAGAGCAGTTTGAACGAGCTGTTCCTCACTTTCGATAGCGCAAGGACCGGCAATGATTGTGATTTCATCGCCTCCAATTTTAACGTCTCCAATTTGGATGACTGTCGGCGTGTTTTTAACCGCTCGACTCACCATCTTGTAGGGAAGGTTCGTCTCAATAAGATCCGCAACAATCGGATTGCTTCTCAATTCATTATTGAGCTCCTCAGGGAGGTTCTTCTCAATACCAATAATTGGCATTTCATCTAGTTGTGAGAGTTGAGGGTGCAGCCCGCACGATACAAGCCACAGAAGAAGCGCTTCTCTCTCTTTTTTTGGCGCGTCTTCTTTCAAAGTAATTAACATTTTTCTTTCCTTATATTTGTGTAATTCAACAATGCTTACTATTTAAAATCTTGTTCATCTCTTTTCTGAGATAGAAGCATATTTCAAGCGGTGGCTTGTGATATTAAGTGGTAAAGTATGGATCTGGGATGGGGTATAGTTTAAAGGGCGCGCTTAAGCGCCAAAATAGAAATAAAAAGAATAAGAAGGAGCGCTAGCAAAAAGAGACCCTTTTGCCGCTAGAGAGGACCGAATCTGGTGCTTCTCGTGTTTTTTCACAAAAACCTTCCTATTTATAGGAATTATTGTAACATAAAAAATCGAAATAGTCAAGGAAGTGATAAGTGAAATTAGGCATTATAGGTGGTGAGGGAAAGATGGGAAGGCTTTTTGCACCTATTTTTGAGCGTCATGTTGACGAGGTCATAACCTCCTTAGATCCAATAGAAACTGCGAAATCCTGTGATGTTATTGTTTTCAGCGTTCCTATCGAGGTCACAGAAAAGGTGATTGAGGGACTTCTCCCTCATATCGAAAAGCGACACTTACTCATGGATTTCACATCCCTAAAGGAAGGGCCTTGTAGGGTTATGATGCGCTCTAAGGGGGCAGTGATTGGCCTGCACCCACTATTTGGACCTAGCATCTCCTCTATTAAGGGGCAGACAGTCATTCTGTGCCCACTCCGCCCTGGGAAGTGGCTTCCTTGGATCAGCGATCTTATCAAAGCTGAAGGAGCAAAAGGAGTAGAAATTGAGCCCAAACCGCACGATGAAATGATGGCACTCGTTCAGAGTCTGGTTCACTTTTGTTCGCTTCTGTTTACAGAAACACTTCGATGCAAGGGAGTCGACCCAAAAGAGCTACTGAAAATGGCTACCCCAGTATACAAAATGCAGCTTCATATTGCGGGAAGAATCTTGAATCAATCTCCAGAGCTCTATAAAGCTATTCAATTTGAAAACCCGTATTTCATCTCCCTGCTTAAGTCATTTGAAGGGGCTTTTAAAACCCTTAGAGAGATCGTTGAAAAGAAGGATGCTGAAGGGTTTGAGAAATTCTTCCACACCTGCCAATCCTTTTTAGGGAAAGAGACACTTCGTGAAGGGCAAAAAATGACGAATTGTTTTATTGAAAAAATGAAAGAGAATTAGGACATGCTAGTTATTTCAGTTCAGGGAAGCTTTGATGAGGCGAAAAAAGCCATTCAAGAAGGTCAAAGATATGGAGAAATCATTGAGCTCCGTCTTGATCTTCTTGAGAAAAATGATCTGGGCCACATTTCTAAGCTCAAAAGCGCCTCGAAACTTCCCTTAATTTTTACCCTTCGACGCAAAGATCAGGGTGGAGCCTTTTCTGGCAGTGAAAGTGAGAGGGAAGAAAAGCTTCTCGAGCTTCTTACATTAAAACCAGACTATGTTGATTTGGAATACGACTGCCCCTTTGCTGATAAAATTCATCCAGATATCTCGATCATCTGCTCGTATCATGACTTTAAAAAAACGCCAGATAATTTAGAGAAAGTCCTTGCCCAAATGGACCGGTTTCCAGCAGCGATAAAGAAAATTGCCACAATGGCTAATTCCTCCATTGATGCTCTCAGAATGCTTAATTTTTCCAAAAAGCATGGAATTGCAGGAATGTGCATGGGTGAAGAGGGGAGGATTACCCGAATTTTGGGTCCTGTTATTGATTCTCCATTGGTTTATGCATCTCTCGGGAAAGCTGTGGCTCCTGGGCAGGTTTCGGCTGCAGAGCTTTGCGAACTCTACCGCTTTCATCAACTCAATAGAGAAACACGAATCTACGCCCTGATTGGGGATCCTGTAAATAAAAGTATTGGCCACTTGTGCCACAACCATATCTTCAAGAAGGAAAAAGAAAATGCTGTTTATGTGAAGTTTCGAATAACTCCATCAGAAGTTCCCCAGTTCTTTAAGGAGATCTCTTCATTGCCTTTTTTTGGGTTTAGCGTGACCATGCCTCTTAAGGAGCATGTTGGTTCTCACCTCGATGCGATAGATGGAAAAGCAAAAGCTGTGGGAGCGATCAATACACTCACAAAAAGGGAGGAAAGCTGGTATGGAACCAACACAGATGGGGAAGGGGCATTGGATGCACTTGAAAGAAAAGGTAAGGTTCACGGAAAAATCCTTCTAATCATTGGTGCTGGAGGAGCAGCAAAAGGCATCGCCCATGCTGCCACAGACCGGGGAGGAAAGGTCATTATTGCCAATCGGACGCAAAAGAAAGGGGAGATTCTTGCAAGCAAGATTGGAGGAGTTGCCATTTCTCTTGAGAACGTTCCTGATTACGACATTATCATCAACACAACCCCCATTGGAATGTCTCCCAATATTCAAAACCTTCCTATTGCAGATAAAGAAATCAGAGAGAAAAAAGTTATCTTTGATGTGATTATGAGCCCAAAAGCGACAAAATTTCTTAATATCGGTCAAAATAAAGGGGGGAAAGTCGTCTATGGTTATGAAATGTTTTCTCAGCAGGCACTGCGCCAACTTAAAGGTTGGCTTGATCGTCCATTAGACGAGGAATTGATTCTTTCATCAATCGAAAGCTTTTCCTTCCTCTAGAATCGTGCTTCTGATTTCTTCCCAAATTGCTTGAGGAATCTCCGCTCCAATGCGTCTAACAATCTGAGCTGAAATAAGAGCCCCCATCCAAGCGCATTTACGAAGAGATTCTCCCTGAAGGTAACCATGGAGGAACCCGCTTGTATAAAGATCTCCTGCTCCAGTTGTATCAATCGTATTCACAGAGAGAGCTTCCATATAGACTTTTTCATCTCCCGAGCGAGCCCAAGAACCTCTTTCGCTCATGGTAACAACAGCAACATCACAAAAAGTAGCTAATTTATCACACGCTTCAGAAGCCAAAAGATCCGTAAGTTCTTTTGCTTCTCTCTCGTTGCAAAACAAGATATTAACATATTTATCGAGAATGTTATAGATAAACTCTTTATTTCGTCTAACAATTTCCACATTTGCTAAGTCCATTGAAATGATAACCCCCGCCTCTTTTGCATGTTTTAGCATCCGGATGACAAGGTCAGGATCAACAAGCTGGTATCCCTCGATGTGAAAAAGACGTGCCTTTTCAAAAATTTTATGATCAAATGAAAGATCTGATAAACTGTGAGAAGCCCCGAGATAGGTCCTAAAAGTTCTTTCACCATCAGGAGTGATTAAGCAAATAGCTTGCCCGGTTGGCAAATCTCCTTTTTCAAGTAGGGGGACAATTCCAAGGTCCTTCATCTTCTGCGCGTAGTAGTCTCCCTTATCGTCAGATCCTACCTTTCCAATCACAGCACATTTTTGTCCCAATCGGCTCATTCCTTTGATTACATTTGCACCGCTGCCACCTGGGAGCATTTTTGCCGTACCCTTGTTCTTCTCAAGAATAGAGGAAAGGGTCGGATAGTCTATTGGAGCCCACCCTCCTTTCTCGCTAGTCATTGACTGGAGCTGCTCATCTGTAATAAAGAAATAGTGGTCGATGATCGCGGCGCTCAGACCTAACACTCCATATTCTTTCGCTGATACCAGCACTTCAGCACTCAAGGAACCCACTGTGAGCATGAGAAACAGAGTAAAAAGAATTGGTCTAAGACGCTTCATAATCCTTCAGAAATTAGGTTGTGTCAGAGGATAAAAACTTCCCTATTTTTTGGCATCAAAAAACTTTTAGAAGGTTAGGGCTTGTTCCCAAGGTTTGACACGAATTATAAAAATATGTTACCACGGTTTTCGAATAACAATTGGAGTTCTTTATGAAGTTTATAATTGTCTGTTTGTTTCCAGTAGCCCTCTCTATTTTTACATGCGGTTTACCTAATAACTCCCTTAGTATTGAAAGCATTTCATCACATTGGATCTGCCCACGTTGCGGGCACTCCAACCCTCCTGTAAAAGATTGTGAAGCTTGTGAATGATAGGTTATTAGGATAGAAAATAAAAAAGAGCCTTACAGATGTAAGGCTCCTTTCTTGGTTGGATAGAACATGGATCTTTTGAAGATGTTATCTATATGATATAAACAAATCCTTTTTATATGGAATTAAGCACTATTATACACAAGTTTATTATGAAAATCAAGAGGGGAGAAGCTTTAAAATTAACCTTTTGTATAAAGGTTTATAATAAAGTTTTTTCTGTAGGACTTTTGTGTTCGGATGCCGAGGGTCTACGCGGTGCGCCAAATAGTGGTAACACTCTGCAGCTTCGCGCTTTTGAATCAGTAAATGATAGTGTCCCATCATCACCATAAACCCCCGAAACTCAGAGATATGAAACATTTTTTTATTCGGGCAAAAATCCCTTAAATTAAATTTAAAATTGAAAAGTTCGGGGATTTTTTGAAATTTTTTGCGTCTTATACATAGGTCAGCATAGTTGATTCGAGCAAAAAGATAGTCAGGGTTTTTTTGAAAATTCTCATCAACAAGGCTCTCAGCTTGTCGAATTCTCTTCCTACAAGCATTCAAATAACTCAACAAATTGAGTACTTCAGGGTGATCCGGATGGGTATTTCGGAAAATCTCGACCTCTTTTTTAGCTTTTTTTGGATTTGTTTCTGCTAAGGAATAGAGGGATAAAAAGATCTCTAGATCTTCCTTCGAAAAGCTCTTTTTTAGGTGAGCCAAATCCTGTTTCCAAGTCACCGTATGAGGAGGCAGATAAAAATGTGGAGTCTTCTGCTCCGGAATAAAAAGTGTATTTTTCATTTGCGTAAAATATTCCTGCTTTCTAAACTTTATCTTTTCGTTTTCTAAACTTTATCTCTTTACCAATGTTACAGAAGTTGTTAACCATATGTCTAGAATCTTTAACAAAAAAATCCTCTCCTTCGCGCTAAGTATCATTATTGGTATCTTCATTTGGAATCTAACACCTCCTGAAGGAGTTACTACGCAAGCAATGCATATGTTTGCAATTTTCATTTTTACGGTAATCGGTATCATTTTCCGTCCTGTCCCAATTGGGACCTTTGCGTTTATAGGACTTGTCCTCACTGCCGCATCGAAAACATTGACCTTTGACGAGGCATTTAGTGGCTTTGTTCACCCTATTGTTTGGCTGATTGTCATTGCTTTCTTTATCTCTAGAGGGTTTATCAAGACGGGTCTAGGGGAGCGCATTGCTTATATTATCATCAAATACCTTGGAAAAAGCACGCTAGGAATGGGGTACGGGATGATCTTAACCGACCTTGTTTTGGCACCAGCAATCCCAAGCGTTACGGCTCGGGTAGGTGGGATTATATATCCCATTGTAAACTCTCTTGCTAAAGCCTTTGGAAGTGAACCTTATAGCCATCCTAGACGACTGGGTTCCTTCTTAATGAAAGCGACATTTCAAGGGTCTATTATCACAAGTGGAATGTTTTTAACTTCTATGGCCGGTAATCCTCTTGTTGCTGAGATTGCGGGAGGAATAGGAATAAACATCACTTGGGGCAGTTGGGCTCTCGCTGCTTCAGTTCCAGGGCTGGTTTGTTTGGGAATAATTCCACTGTTTCTGTACAAAGTTTATCCTCCAGAGGTGAAAGAAACCCCGAATGCGCGCTCATTTGCAGTTAAAAAGCTCAAAGAAATGGGGAAGATGCGGGTTCAAGAATGGATCATGATCTTTTCTTTTGTCCTCCTTATCACACTATGGATTCTGGGGCCCTTTATTGCGATGCCAGCTGTCATTGCAGCTCTAATTGGTCTTGTGATTCTCCTCCTAACCTCAGTTCTTTCATGGGATGATGTTATAAAGGAAAAGGGAGCCTGGAATACCTTGATGTGGTTTGCCACCCTTATCATGATGGCAACCTACCTCAATAAACTGGGCTTAACCACATGGTTTAGTGGGTTTGTTCAAGGGCATGTCCAAGGATTTCCTTGGTTTACAGCTTTTATCGTACTTGCTTTGGTTTACTTTTATAGTCACTATTTCTTTGCTAGCATCGTGGCACATATTGGATCAATGTATTCAGCATTTTTGGTTTTAATGGTTGCTCTTGGGGCCCCCCCAATGATTTCTGCGCTGACACTCGGATTCTTTAGTAACATGATGGGAGGGCTTACCCACTATGGATGTGGCCCTGCACCGATTTTCTTTGGATCAGGATATGTAAAAATTACTGACTGGTGGAAGTTTGGTCTTTTTACAAGCCTTATTAACATCCTTATCTACTTCACTATCGGGACAGGGTGGTGGAAGATTCTTGGCCATCTATGAAACAATTGGCCTCTCTTTTTGCCGCATTTAAAAAAGGGGAGTGGAAAATCAATCAAAAGACAGAGAAGGGAATCACCCTTCTCCATCTTGCTGTCATTGAAAATCGCGCCGATTTAGTCGAATTCCTTCTCAAAAAAGGTGCTAAATCTCTCTCTGATAAATGGGGACTGACGCCTCTATATTTAACCAAACTTCTTAATCAAAAAAATACTCTTTTAAAAGAAGAAAAGCGCTCTATTCTCATCTATCGTAACCGGGATGAGAAAATCCTCCCCATGCCAATAAAAGAGTTTGAAGAGCGGCTCGAGATAACCTACTCTGATTCTCTAATCTTTGATTCCACAAAGATGATTTACCAAGTTGCTAAAAAATGTGCCAGAAAGCTAAAGAAAACCCATCTCAGGCAAATGAACCACTGGATCCTTTGTCTCCATAAAAAATCAATGGCCCTGCGTCGTGAGAACTTCTATTACGTTCGTTGGATCAATCGCTATCTTGGCTATGGGGTTTATGCTGCTACTGATATCCCTGCTAACACCTACATAGGGGAGTATACCGGGGTTGTAGAACGGAAAAACAACCGCAAAAACCGCTTTAATGACTATGTTTTTAGCTACGATCTTTGCGGAAAATCAACGCGCTGGAGCATCGATGCCAAGTCAGTCGGGAATTTCACACGCTTTCTTAACCATAGCGACACCCCAAATCTCACGTCCCGATGGGTGATCGATAATGGAATCACTCACATCATTCTCTTCTCCAACAAGTTTATCCCGAAAGGGACCCAAATGACATATTGCTACGGTCCCCTGTATTGGAGAACCCGCTCTGCCCCATCCCCACTATAGGTTGATTATTCCCTATTTTCAGACTTATTTTTAAAGTACACCCCTGCAACTCCATTTAGAAAGCCAGTCACAAAAAGGGAGCCTTCAATTAACGCCAAATTCCCATAAGAAATTGTGGGCATAGCTTTAGGGGAAATTCGTGAAGTCACCTTGCTTAGTGCGAAAGTTGAAAGTTTAACCGATAAAGCAGCAACTTTTTGAACTGTCCAAAACGCGGTCATTGTAAGAACATATTGGACCATAATATGAAGAATCTTTGAGCTGTGTTCCATCTTATCTTTTTTTTCAGTGAGGTCATAAATTATCTGTGCTGAAGGCTGATCAACAATTCCTCTCAATGCACCGTATGAGGCTGCAGCAAGGGGAGTAACATCACAATTGCTTCCAAGACACTTGACAAAAACGGCTGTAATAGTCCCAAACATGATGGCTTGTTCCACCATTTCTCGAGCATTGATTATAGGTCGTTTTTCATTATAAAAAAGTCTTCCCAAAAAGGGAACTGGGGCCCTTAAATCGACTTCTGTAACCATAGTATTTTTCCTCCATAAAAATATAGCATTCGGCGAACATTCTAGTGATTCAAAGGATAAATGTAAATATTAAAACTATCCCTTTGCGTGCTTGATTGTAAAAACATACTTTGGAGAAAATAGGGGCTTTGTTATGGTTCAGATTAATAGAATAAATAGGTGAAGTGTCCAATGGGAAAGAATGTTGCACAGAAGTTGATTGAGAGTCATTTAGTTGAAGGGGAAATGGTCCCAGGGAAGGAAATCGGAATTAAAATTGACCACACGCTAACGCAAGATGCAACAGGAACAATGGTCATGTTGGAGCTCGAAGCGATGGGTTTGAAAGAACCCAAGACTGAAGTCTCTTGCCAGTATGTCGATCATAACATTATTCAGAACGACTATAAGAATCCTGACGACCACCTATTTTTATGGAGCTCTACACGAAAATTTGGTCTTTGGTTTAGCAAGGCAGGAAATGGTGTAAGCCATCCCGTGCACATGGAAAAGCTCGGCGTCCCAGGAAAAACCATGGTAGGATCAGACAGTCATACTCCTGCAGCGGGAAGTTTAGGAATGCTTGCGATTGGAACAGGGGGGCTTGAAGTCGCACTCGCAATTGCTGGCGAACCCTTTTATGTGAGCATGCCAAAAATTATGGGGGTTAAGCTCATAGGAAAACTTCCTGATTGGGTAAGTGCTAAGGATGTTATTCTAGAAATGCTACGAAGGCACGATGTTTCTGGAGGAGTGGGGAAAATCATAGAATATTATGGACCCGGCCTCGACAACTTATCAGCGATGGACCGTCATGTCATTACAAACATGGGGGCTGAGCTAGGAGCGACTACAAGCATTTTTCCATCAGATAAAGAAACTAAACGCTTCATGGAGCTTCATGGGAGAGGAAAGGATTGGCTTGAGCTAAAGGCAGATCCGGACGCTACCTATGACGAATATGAGGAAATCGACCTTTCAAAATTGGTACCACTGATCGCCTGCCCCACTAGCCCTGGAAACGTCGTTCCAGTATCAGAAGTCGCAGGAAAGCCGATCTTCCAATCAATGATTGGTTCTTCTGCAAATCCAGGAATGCGTGACTTTGCTATTGCTGCAATGATTATTGAAGGTCGCAAGTCGCAAGATCAAGTCTCTTTCGATATCAATCCTTCCTCTAGGCAGATTCTAGAAAACTTAACAGCCGGGGGGTATCTTAACTCGCTGATCCGTTCTGGAGCCCGTATTCATCAAGCAGGATGTAATGGGTGTATTGGGATGGGTCAAGCTCCTGCCTCTGGAAAAATTAGCCTTAGAACCAATCCAAGGAATTTCCCAGGCCGTTCAGGAACCAAGGAAGACCAAGTTTACTTATGCAGCCCAGAAACAGCTGTTGCCTCAGCAATTACTGGTGTTATTACTGATCCACGGACTTTGGATATGCCCTATCCTAAGTACAAAGAACCAAAAAAGATAGAGCTTGTTGATGAACTTTCTCCTCCCGGAGAAAAGATGGAGCTCATTATGGGGCCAAATATCAAGCCCCTGCCAACCTTTGAAAAATTAGAGGACCATATCGAAGGACCTGTCCTCCTTAAAATGGGGGATAATATTTCCACTGACGAAATTCTACCTGCAGGAACTAAAGTTCTTCCATTCCGTAGCAATATTCCCGAGATTAGTAAGTTTACTTTTGGCCAAGTCGATGAAAGCTACTATGACAGAGCAATGAAACTCCAAAAATCAGGTTCTCTTCTTGTAGGAGGAAGTAATTACGGACAGGGCTCGAGTCGAGAACATGCTGCTATTTCTCCTCGTTATCTGGGAGTAAAAGCAGTCATTGTTAAGAGCTACGCTCGTATTCATCGAAAGAACCTCTGCAATTTTGGAATTCTTCCCCTGATTTTTGTGAATCCTTCAGATCACGATAAAATCTCTCAAGAAGACGTTATTGAAATCAAGGATGTACGGAAGCATATTGAAAAAGACAATGAATTTGAGATCTTCAACAAAACAAAAAATGAAAGCTACAAGGTTGCTCATAACCTCACGCAAAGGGAGCGCGATTCAATCCTTGCAGGAAGTCTTATTAATATTGCGTTGGAGAAGCATAAGTGATCCTCTTTATTATTCGAGTCATTGTTACAACAATAGTGGTCCTTCTTTGTGCCCACCTATTACCAGGCCTCCATGTTAAAAATAATGTGGACGCTGTTTTTTTCGGTATCATCCTCGCCGTGATCAATTCTAGCGTCCGTCCTATTCTGACTCTCTTAACCCTTCCTATCACTATTTTCACCTTAGGACTCTTCCTACTCATTATCAATGCCTTCACTTTCTGGCTGGCCAGTGAGATCTCCTATGGGGTCCATATCACCACCATTTGGGGGGCTCTTTGGGGAGGAGCTATTATCTGGGTCACTGGAGTCTTCAGTAATCGTCTCATTTGGAGTCGCGAAACTTATTAGATATAAGTAACTTACGTTTTAGTTAACTTTTATTATATTTTGTGATATAATTAATACAAATTATAAATAAAGGTAGATAAAATGCAATTATCCAGCTCGATTAATGCTCAGTCAAGAAATATCGAAACAATGTTCCTGAGATTCGACAGTTCGATGTCCCCAAGACAAAGCCTACTAGAGCTCCAAGACGGTATCGATGTTTTAGCAGCAACTATATTGTCTCAGAAAGGGACTCTTGAAGGAACAATTGTCGAAGTTTACAGTCAGCGATTCAGTAAACTACAAGACAGTTTCCTAAACCCCCCAGAAGAAAAAGAATATAAATCAAGCTCATTATCCTCCGGCTCTATCAGAGGAGCTTCAAGCTCTCTAGGATCAGGGAGACGTGAAATGGTAACGGGGTCTAGAAGCCAGTTTGAGAATATACATGGAGTCAGAGAGAGTTGTTCAGGAACCACTCTTGCATTTTTAGATAGATCTCTAAACAGGGGTCAAAGAGGAATGGGATCTGTTGCAATTGATGAGGTTTTAGATAATGGCCTTGGAATTTATCGCACAGGAATAGCGGCAAAAAACAAACAAGCTAGAGCCCTTGGGGTGAGTGAAATTGATGCACGCTCAACACAACTTCATCCATACAACCTTCTAGATTATGTAGGGGATGGACTAACCCAAAAAGTCTCTCCAAAGTCTTCCCAAGTTGGAAGCACAAGAGAACTTCAAGCTAGAATTTCTCAGGCAATTGACTCAACGCTTATTCCTATAGCTCAAGATTCCAACCCTCAACGGGCTGGCATGACGATATCATTTAACGGAAAAACATTTGCTCTCAACGTAGAAATAAATCGCGGGCAAGTAAGCTACATGTTCTTTGATTCTCACGGAACAAAAGATTCTGGTAAAAAGGCTTATACATTCCAGACAAATGATCAAAGAGAGCTTCTTGAGTTTATTGGTGGTGTTACTGAGTTTATCTCAAGAGAACCTGATGCTGAACTAAGAAAGTGGCTTTCCCCACAAGAAATACGAGAAATTTCTAAGCCTCATGACGGAGATAACGAGCTAGGATTCCTAGTTGTTGGCCCAAAATCTGTGGCTAGGGATGCAGCAAGGGCGAGTACTCCATTAATTCAACCTCGAAGATCACAACAATCATGGCGCCCTTCTGCTTGTGCTGTAATTAGCACGGTGGTCTTTATAGCATCAGCTGTTCTTGGAACGATTGCCATGAATTCGGGAAATTGAATAAAATATATACGCAATGAGCAATGACCAAGAAATTGGGTCATTGCTTATATTGATTTAAAAAAAAAACATCGTTTGCTAACATCACGGACTTGAATAAAGTTTCGGAGCATATCGCAAATGAAAAAAGTCATCCTCGGTCTACTTCTCAGCACACTACTTCTTACAGGTTGTCATGTTTCTAGCCGCACTTCGATGTATGGAAGTGGAGGACGAACTTCCTACAACATCGCCGCGCAAAACACCACTAACCAAGAGCTTCTTCTTAATTTAGTTCGACTCCGCTACTCTGACACCCCCTATTTTTTAGAGCTCAATGGAATTACAACTCAGTTTAATTTTTCTGGAAAAGTATCTCCATCTATCAAAATTCCAGGATTTGACAATGATAATCCTGCTGCTTTTGGTGCAGAGATGGGGTGGTCGAATCAGCCGACAATCCAGTACTCTCCTCTTGAAGGAAAGGACTTCGCCATACAGCTAATGCAACCTCTCGACTTGCGCATCATTCAGGGCCTTCTTTTTACTGGTTGGGATGTTGATCGGGTCTTTCGCCTTTTGATCCAACATATGGCTGATATTTCAAATGCAAGCTCTGCTTCAGGCCCTATTCCTTTAAAGCCTCCACATTATAAGAAGTTCTTTGAATGCCTTCATCTCCTTCGTCATTTTCAGGCGCTTGGACAGCTCCAGGTTGGTGTTCGCTACATTCCCACTGGAGAGAAGCATATTTCGGAAGATGACGCCTGCAAAGAGCGTCCTAATGCTATTCAAATCTCCTTTCCTGTAAATGGGGAAGATTCTGACCGCCTTGCTGACCTGTTAGAGGGTATCAAAAAGTCTAAAGGGCGGTATGTCCTCAACATGCGACAAGCCTTTAATGAAGCGGCAGAAATCGGCATCATGACCCGCTCTCTTTTAAGTACCATGTACTACCTCAGTTTGGGAGTTACTGTTCCTCCAAGAGATGTAGAAGCGGGAACTGTAGCGATGACTAAGAACTCTGATGGCTCTCTTTTTGATTGGAGAGAAGTTGTAGGGGATTTGTTCAATGTGAAGTGGAGCCCTCACTACCCCCAAAACGCTTACCTAGCGGTAGCCTATCGCGGCAATTGGTTTTATATTGATGACGGGGATATCAACTCAAAGAGAACCTTCGTTCTTCTTCAGCAGATCTATAACCTTCAAGCAAGGCAGCAAGAGAAAGAAACTCCCATCCTGAGCATTCCTCTTGGATCGCCAGGCTAAGGTCTGACTCCTAGCACTCCGTGCTTAAGAAGAAAGAAGCGTGCCGCATCCTTGTTTACTTCATGGATGCCATGCTCGGTAAACCAGCTGTTTACACTTGGGATCTTGGTAAACTCAGGAACTTGAATCCACTTAATGAGGTTTTCTTCTGTATAGAAATCTCTAAAAAACTCCTCACTAGTAGATGTTACCCAGCGTTGCCAAATTAGCCTTGAGAACGGAGCCCCATCTAAAGATTGAGTTGCATCACTTTTAGCATAGTCCAGGTTGAAGCCAAGTGCCCCTCCATAAAAAATTCGGTAGCTGTTGATCAGCTGGGGGGATCCTTCAAAAGAAAACCTCCTGAACCACTTCGACGATGTTTTATAGTCCTTTTCAAAAGCGACAAGCAGGAATGCGTCTTGCTTTTGGTAAAGAAGCGTATAAAGAGCCTCTTCAGCTATAAATGTATCTGAAAAATACTGAGCATAGAGTTTTGGAAGCTCTTGCGTTAGCCTTGCCCCACTTGCCTCGGTAAGCAGATTTCTAAGTTGTCCTCTAGCCTCGCGTTTTTCGAAGACCTTTTGAACGATAGATAGCATCTCATTAAAAACCCTCTCGCTCATTGACGCCTCTTTCTCATTAAGTTGCTGAAGTAGAGCTTCCAGTTCCTCATTATCAGAGACAATATCACTAGGCTCTCCCCAGGGCTTAACGCGGATCATCAAATGGCTAGGATTCACTCCAGTATTTTTATTAGCGACTTCTTCCAAAGTAACATCCTTGCCACTCTGAAGACCTCTTTCTTCAAAGCTTCCGTAGAGGTCGGGGCCGTAGTATTCCTCTCCATACGTTAAGAGCTTAGCCATGCCCAGCAATTTGAAAGGCAATCCTTCTGCAAAAAAGAAGTCGTTGAGAGGAAAATACACAGTCATTACTTTAGAAACTCCTTCCTTCAACTTCTCAGGTGTCTGCTTGAGATCAACAATCGCAATAAAAACGTATCCAGAAAGAGAAGCTGCAACATGTTTATATTTTTTCAGTTTAAAAATGGCATATGTTGCGACAAAGTAAGAAAGTGTAAGTGGAAATCCAAGATTGCGATTCACGACCCTTGCAACCTTTTGAGCACCCAAAATATTCATTTCTGCTTCATGACCGATAAGCAATGGAATAATTCCTAAAGCGTATGTTGGTGTCGAAAGAGGTTTTAATTTTTGAAGCTCATAGTAACTAGAAAGCTGGCCCAAAGCAATGAGCACAAGCGCAGTTTGGCACATCGCCGCGGGGAGGGGAGTCTTCTCAAGATGCCATTCATTTTCAGAACATCGAATTCCTCGAAGTCCACTCGCTTCAAAGAAGGCAGCTATAAGATTAACAGTTTCCATAAACCACTCCATTTATTACATAAAAACTGGACAAAGTTTTACATCTAAGCACTTAAATATCAAATATTTTTTAACTTTAGAAGGCAAGGAAGAAACAAAGTCTATCGAGCGTTGAATCCAATGCTGGAGATCCTTAGAGTTTTGTTTAATTACATCAGGAAGCAGAACATATTCCTTCATGGTACGCCCCATTGCTACAAATGGCTGTGCCCCCTGTTTTTTGATTTCCTCCCTATCTAACTCATTCAGTCTAAGAACCCAGTTTTCCTCATGCAATCCGGTGAACATATTCCCATTTAGAAATGAGCAGGGATATCCAAACATCTTCCGCATCTCAACCGCGTCAAAGGTTTCTAAAATATCATAAAATTGATCAATCAGTTCTTGTGAGGATTTCTTCCACTTGCCCATCGTATTCTCCTTGGCTAGCCGGCAAAATCATACCGACAAAATCATACCGAATAGATAGAAAAAATTGCAAATTATGTCGGAGATGACTAAAATATCTGGTTTACAAGGAGATTCTTATGGCAATTCGTTTCTATCCAGGAGAAAATATTCATCCTTCGATGCTTCCTGAAAATATGCATCGCACAACATTGCATCAGACCTTTCATAAGCGCTTTCTTCCCGAGATTGGGTCGTTGCTAGGAGAGGGATCTTACTTCGATCCTCCAGCTGGATACGAACGTGCTTGGAGAATCTTTTTAGGAGTAAATATTGAAGGATCAATGCACTTTATCTGTCATATTGCAGAAAATTTTTCTACAGGAAAGGGGTATAATAGCGGGGATTTTTCAATGCCAAACTGCCCCGTTCTTCTGTATGGGGAACCCTTTCATATTGAAACCAGCGCCATGGACCTTATTCGAGCAGAGTTTCCCCCACATCACCAGGGAAAGGTTCCGGTGCAGATGACCCTAGCAGTTGAACCTAAAACTGTGGCAGGCTACGCCAATGCAGGATCTCTTGTCAGTCTCCTTAATGGAACAGCCACAGAGGTAAACACCCCATGTTTTACTGCAAAGCAAATGATACCTACAGGAACTGAATCTCTAAGCTTTAAAATAGACGGTTTTCCCATAGAATTTTGGACGCATGCTAGCCGTATTCCCGTAATATTTACAGCACTCCAGCTCGAGCAAGCTAAACCTTCTCCCGATCTTGGACTACTTAACCTGTACCAACAAGCATGCGCCCTTGAAACTGCCTTGCCTCTAGCCAGCAGGTCTCTAGAAGAAAAACAGGTAGAGCTAGACCGAGAAAACCGATCTCTTCTAGTCATTCGAAACAACGCCGGCATACCGGCAGCAAGAAAAGCTGCTGTCATTGCTCAAAAAGAAGCTAGAATTGCCACATTAGAAGGGGAAAGAGATGTGCTTATAGGCCAAGAAGTAGCAGCCAGCGAAGCCATCAGAGTTTTTAAATTACAATACGGTGCCTACCTACCCAATTCCTATCGAGAAGCGACCTTCCAAGTCGCATTTGATACAACATTCCCTGATGGCACTACTGTACACAAGCAGTACAACTCGGAAACTGGGGCGTTTGAGATATCAGATCCTACAAGAGACGTCCGATTCTTAGATGCGGTACACAATCCTTATCTGAAATTTTCAGGACTTGTTTAAGCCTCAACCTCTTATTTCTAACATAACATTAATTATCAGACGTTACGAAGGAGACCTTCCCTTCGATGAGTCGGGTTAATTCATCGCAGCTGACAAGTTTCCCCTCATGGAATTTAAAATGAGCAATCCCTTAACCAATATTTTTCTTCCATCTTGAGTCATAGCTTTAACGCAGTGAACACAGCTACACTCATTTCCTTAAACAGAACTCTACATTCAAAACCATCAGGTTTCATGGAGAGCTCTGTGCAAGTGGGTAACAGAAAGCTTTACTTAGCAGTCTCTGCAAAAGGAAAGCAAAGTTCCTCTGTTCTCTTACCAATTCCCTTTTCAAGGCGATGATCGGCTAGGCTAACAGCTGCTTGGTGTGTTGAAATTCCATTTTGCTGAGCAATTTCGTAAATCTGAAGGAGTTGGTGATAGATCTGCTTAATGCCGTTCCGAGCACGCGTCGCATTATAACCTTCAAGGCGAAGCTCATTCATGACATTGATCAAACCACCACCATTAATCACGAAGTCAGGAGCATATAGAATCCCCTTCTCTCTTAAATGATCTGCATCAGTTGGGTTAAGAAGCTGATTATTAGCAGCTCCTGCAATAGCACGACAGTTGATCTTTGGAATCATATCCTTATGAATGATTCCGCCCATAGCACAAGGGGCCAAAACATCGCACTCTGCAAATAAAATTTCATCTGTGGAAACGATCTCTGCATCAAACTCATGGGCAAAGTGACGAATGACATCTTCATTGACGTCTGCAATAATTAACTTTGCTCCTGACCAAAAAAGGCGTTCAGCAAGTCTCTTTCCAACACTTCCCATCCCTTGAATCGCAACCGTTTTTCCTTCTAGAGAAGTGCTGCCATCAAGTTCTTGTAAAACAGATAAGATTCCAAGGTATGTTCCGTGAGCAGTGAAGGCTGAAGGATTTCCACTTCCTCTTAGGTTGTGAACACCACAAACGTATTTCGTAGACTCCAGAATCACATCTATATCAGCAGGGGTGCATCCAACATCCTCTGCGCAGATATAATTCCCCTGCAACTGATCAACAGCTGCTCCAAAAGCCCTTAGCTTTTCAGGAGTTTTGTTTTTCTGATCGGAGATGATTACACTCTTAGCTCCCCCTACACCAACCTGAGCAATCGCAGATTTATAAGTCATTCCTTTAGAGAGGCGCAGTGCGTCGGTAAGGGCTTCATCAAACGTACTATAAGGATAAATCCTTGTTCCCCCAAGGCCAGGCCCTAGAGTTGTATTGTGAATTGCAATAATTGCTACGAGCCCCGTCTGTTCCTCGGTAACTTTAATAACCTTTTCATATCCGGCGATATCTAATAATTCTTGTTTGATTTCCATTGATCACACTCCTTCTAACTAAAAAATGGAATTTTAACACGCTCAAGGACTCCAGTGCAATCATTAATTCCCCTCCCCTCTTGAGAATTAAAAATTAAAACATGCCTGAAAAGCATCAACTGAAGATTTTATTACCCCAGATGCTGCCTAAAAGCACTATACAATCAAAAACACATAAAAAAAAGACTGCTGCCCTCTTTGGGGGCAGCAATCTTCATGGATTGAGGTATGGTCTGTTACGTTTCTAAAACTGTATGTGGAAGTGGGGTCTTTGCTTTTGAATCTTGGTGATGTGAAATGGCTGCTGCCATTTTTAACTCCTGCTTTAGAAAAGATTTACACGAACTTTATACTGTACGCTAAATTTATTCAAACTTTTTATGAAACTTTTGAGATTCCAATTGCTAAAAGTCCCAAAATGTACGCGACAAACATGAAGAGAAGAAGCGATGAAACATTTTTTCCGTTTTTAAATTCACGCCAAATAAAAACGCCCCAAATCGCTGCAATAAGTGTTGCACCTTGACCAAATGCATAAGCAATTGCAGGTCCTGCACGCGTTGAAGCAATGACATTAAATGTCATCCCTATGCACCAAATCAATCCCCCAATGATTCCATATGCATGTTGCAGCTTTGTCCCTCTGAAGTAATCGTGAACCGTTAATTGACCTCCTGTAATCGGCTTCTTCATAAAAAGAGAGTTGATCACAAGGTTGGACAGGAGGAGACCAACAGAAAAGAAAAAAACAGCGCTGTAAGGATTAAGTCCCTGTCTCTCCACCATTGATTCAGCAATCAATGGATAGAAAAGGCTCATTAACACACCACTAATAATTGCAATAGTTATCCCTTTTCCTGAAGCATGTGTTGATGTTCCTGCTTTTTTATAAGCGATTCCATCTAAAATCACTGCAAGGAGAATCAATAGAACTCCGATAAATAGGACAAAAACATTCCCTTCTGGATGAACAAAGTAACTCAAAATAGTTCCAACGACAAGGGCGATTCCAATTCCAATTGGAAAAGCAACGGCCATTCCCGCAATTGTAATAGCACCCACAAGTAAGATATTGGCAATATTAAAGATCATCCCACTAAAGAGAGCTTTGAGTACCACACTCATAGAAGCATGAATCATGTTGGGGAAAAATCCCATTCCTGTGCTTCCAAAAGAGCCTAGAGTAATCCCAAAGATCAAACTCATCAAGAATACACCTATTGCATAATCCCAATAAAGCAGCTCGAAACGCCAATTCTTATCGATTTTTGTCATGTTGGCCCAGGAGCCCCAACAAACCATGGTGATGAACATCATCAAGATGGCTCCCCCATAAGTCTCAGGCAAATACATTACTTACTCTCGTTGTGATTCTGTTTAATATTGGGATGATTATTCAAGGTATCCAGAAAGATCGAATAAAAAGCTGACGATTTAACTCCTGTCACAACCTGGATTGTAGGCCCTTGCTTGGTCATCATGATGCGCCCATACTCAGGCCCTTTTCTCAGGTTAATTGTGAGGTTTAGATTCCGATAAGTAGCTATTTCAGGGTGTGTCATTACAACAGCTGCAAGAGGATCCCAAAAGTAGCTTTTTACTGCTTTTTGCATTTGTGCATAGGGTTTAATCACCTCATAGACAAAGTTTGCAGCAGCCGTGGTCCTATCATCTGAAATACGATCATAAAATTGTTTTGTGATTGGGGCATGCTCGGTTGCATCTAAAGGAACAAGTGTGACTGGAACTCCAGAGTTAAAGACATCAGAAGCCGCTTTCGCATCGAGAAAGACATTGTACTCGGCAACAGTGTTTCGATATCCCTGAGGACGTCCAACGATATTTCCAGGGACCAGGATGGCTCCACCCATAAAATAAATGCGATCGATATTGTCCTTAATCGCAGGAGTTTTCTCCATTGCAATCGCCACATTTGTCAAAGGACCAATGCAAAACAGCGTCACCTTATTAGGGCTCTTCATAATGATCTCAGTCATTAAATCACTCGAACGCTCACGAATAGGTTGAACAGGATTCGTTGGAAGCTTGATCCCCATTACTTTATCCACATCATTCCTCCACTCCGGAGGGAATGTTCCGGCGGGGCTCAAGGATTTTCGAGCTCCATAAGAAACTGGGACATGGCCACGTCCAACGAGTTCAAGAAGATTTGAAACGTTCTTTGCTCCGTACTCCCACCTCGACATTCCATCACCCATTGTCGTTATGGCCTTAATGTCCACACGAGGATTCTTAAGAAGATAGAGAATAGCCATCATATCATCAATATCAGCATCGGTATCAATAATCAGCAGCATAGGATGGGAAAGATCAACCTGATTTTTCCCCTCTACCTGATTGAATAAAAATACTGCCCCTAGGATGAAGAAAATTCGCTTTAGCATTTGATTTCTTAACCTTAATCAACTAAATACTATTGATACTCGATTCAAGAGTGTTTTTGCAACAAAAAAAAGTTTAGGATACCATCCAAAATATGAAGCCAAAGGTTCTAAATTACGGTTCTCTCAATATAGACCATGTCTATCAAGTCCCCCATTTTGTAGCTCCGGGAGAGACATTAGCAAGTACAGAGCTTGGCCACTTTGCAGGGGGGAAAGGGGCAAATCAATCCGTCGCACTTGCTCGCGCAGGAGCAACAGTTTTTCATGCTGGAAAAATTGGAACTGATGGGGTTTGGCTGAAAGAAAAACTCGATCAAAATAACGTCAATACGCAGTTTATCCAAGAAGGAACCCTCGATAATGGACATGCAATCATCCAAGTGGACGCAAAAGGTGAAAACGCAATTGTCCTCTATCCAGGCGCGAATCAAGAAATGACTAAAGATGAGATTGAGACGACCCTTTCAAAGTTTGATCCTGGTGACTACCTTTTGCTACAAAATGAAATTAATCTCACCCCCTACCTTATTGAAGAAGGTCATAAAAGGGGCTTAAAAGTATGCTACAATCCAGCCCCGATGGCTCCGGAGGTTGCCGACTATCCATTGCACCTCTGCCATCTCCTTATCGTCAACGAAACCGAAGGAGGCGCCCTCGCAAGTGGCGCCAATACAACAAAAATCCTTAGAACTCTTTCCTCTCGTTATCCAGAAACCGAAATTCTCCTTACTGTAGGGCCAGAAGGGTCCTATCACCAAAAAGGGGACGTTCAGACGCAGCAAAGTGCAGAAAAGGTAAAAGCAGTTGATACAACTGCTGCTGGAGACACCTTTATTGGGTACTACCTCTCAGCAATACTTAATGGAAAATCTATACAAGAGTCTCTCAAAATAGCAACGAGAGCCTCAGCGATTTGTGTGACTAGGCCCGGTGCAATGGATGCCATTCCATGCAGCGAAGAGGTCTTATGATTTTTCAAATTCTTAGCTTTGGAGTGATTGGAATTCTCGCGGGAATTCTCTCTGGTCTTCTTGGTATTGGGGGCGGCGTTGTCACGATCCCCTGCCTTGTTCTCGTTTTTTCTCAATTAGATATTCCTCAAGGAGCCATCATGCACCTTGCCATCGGAACCTCTCTTGCAGCGATGGTTTTTAATACCTTTTCCGGAAGTTACACCCATCATAAAAAACAGGCGGTTCTCTTTCATATCGTAAAGCCAATGGCCCTCGGTGTAGTTTTAGGAGCAGTTCTTGGGGCAACTGTAGCCAACTTCCTCTCAAGCCATTTTCTTCAAATTTTCTTCGGAGCTTTTGAAATTATTCTTGGAATTCGCTTCCTTTTACCCGATTCAAAGACAAACAAGAAACATCCTCTTCCTTCATTTTGGCCGCTGAGTGGCATTTCATTTTGTGTGACAGCTTTTTCTACTCTCCTGGGGATCGGGGGCGGCATGGTTAATGTACCTATCCTCTCTCACTTTCAGGTCCCTGTAAAAAAAGCAATTGGGACTTCCTCTGCTCTTAGTTTTTTGATCTCTTTTTGCGGAGCGGTCTTTTTTCTTCTTCTCGGTATGCATTCCACCAAAGCACCTGATACTCTGGGGTTCCTTTATATTCCAGCCTTCTTAATCATCAGCGTTTTCTCATTTTTTACCGCCCCCTACGGCGCTAGACTCGCCCATCTACTCCCTACAAAAGTTCTCAAGAAGATCTTTGCTCTGGTTCTACTTGCAGCAGGTCTCGTGATGGTCTTAAAATAACTCTATATGGGGGAAATTCGAGTAGTAGGAGCGGTACTAGCTTGACCTTTCTGGTAGATTTTCCATTCATCTTCTAGGCGCTTAGCTTCTTGGGTAATCGTCTCTATAGAAAGATTTTCTGTATGAAGAAGGGTGATTAGATGTTGCTTAAATGATTCGGGAGTCGCCTTCTTCATTTTCTTGATCAACGTTTCAGCCTGCTCTTTTGTTTTGATATATTTTGGAAGATTCCATTGTACTGCATGTCTGAGAGCTAATTGATTACGGGTAAAGAACTCTTTGTAGGAGAAAAGTTCGATGTCCTGCTTGGAACAAACCGACTCAGCCTGCTTAATCAATGCTTCTAAGTGTTTACTTTTAGAATTAAGAATTTTTGTAGTGAAAAGAGAAAGAGGTTTTTTAGAAATTCCGGTTTGGATATGTTTAAGAACAGCATTTAAGAAAAAAAAGTTCAAGTGCATAGCAGGTGCTTTGAAAGGCTTTTCCTTCTCTTTAGAGTAGGGTTTAGTGGTAAAGATCGAACGGATCTTTTCTAAGGTGAATTTTTTTAAGCTGTCCATTACCTATCACTTGCTATCCGAGGAACTTTTACTGCGGGAGATTTTAACAATATCTTAATATTAAAACAAGGAAAATCTTGATGGAAGTGACACTGAAAGGAACCGTTTGTAATACGATGGGAACTCTGCCAAAAATTGGAACTAATGCACCAGACTTTAAGCTAGTAGATAAGGATCTAAAAGAGCGAAGCCTGAACGACTTTCCAGGGAAAAAACTCATTGCAGCAGTACCAAGTTTAGACACAGGCGTATGTTTAACATCTGCTAAAAAATTTAATAAGAAGGTGCAAAATTTCACTCTGATTTATGTTTCAGCAGACCTTCCGTTTGCTGGAGCGCGGGCTTGCAACGTAGAAAATTTAGACAACGTACATACGCTTTCAATGATGCGAAACAAGGATTTTGCCATTGACTATGGCATCCTTCTCCTTGACGGACCCTTGGAAGGACTATGTGCACGTGCAATATTCGCCCTCGATGAAAACAACAAAATTCTCTACAGAGAGCTTGTCAGCGAGATCACGGAAGAACCCAATTATGAAGCCGCTATTTCTGCAGTTTCTTAATCGTGGGGTATTTTGGTTCCCACATGTTTTCTTTCACAGCCTGCTCTACATCTTTTGGGGGATTTGTACAAATCCCCTCTTTGATGGCTTCGTTTGCAACCGCAATGGCTACATCGCGGGAGATAGCACGTAGTTCAGTAAGCCTAGGAAAAAGAGAAGCATAGGGGTTATTAAGGATCGGAGCATACTTGCTTAAAACATCAGCAGCCTCTAAAAACATTCCATCAGTCACACGCGTCGCTCCAGAGGCGATCACTCCAAGCCCTACACCAGGAAAAATAAAGACGTTGTTGCATTGCCCAATTACATATTGCTTCCCTTCATACTCAACAGGTTGGTACGGACTTCCCGTGGCAATGAGTGCTTGCCCCTTGGTCCACTTCATAAGATCTTCCGGATGGGCTTCTGATTTAGATGTGGGGTTAGATAGTGGAAAGATAATGGGCCGAGGCACATGTTTTTTCATTTCAGTGATCACTTCTTCATTGAAGCTATTAGGCTGAGTCGAGGTCCCAATAAGGATCGTAGGTTTGGCATGTTTGATTGTTTCAAGGAGCGGGATATGCTGCATATCCTCCACCCCCCAACTACTAATAGCTTCTTCTTTCTGAGCAAACCGCTTCTTGAGATCATCCAATCCCTCCGAAGCTGTATGGGCAAGACCATTCCGTCCCATGACAAAGATTTTCTCTTTTGCTTCATCTCGCGTGACTCCTTGAAGCATCATCGCCTGAGTAATAAGCTCGGCAATTCCAATCCCAGCAGAACCTGCGCCAAAGAGGACAATTCTCTGATCTTTAATATCAGCATCAATCCCTTTAATTGCGCCTAGGATCCCTGCCACAACAACTCCAGCAGTTCCTTGGATATCATCATTGAAACAGCATAGTTTATCACGATAACGATCAAGAAGAGGCTGAGCCTGGTTTTTTGCAAAGTCTTCCCATTGAATAAGAACATTGGGGAAACGCTTGGTGATGGCTTGAACAAAGGACTCCACAAAATCATCGTATTCCTTTCCATCGAGGCGCTCCTCTTGCCAACCGAGATAGAGAGGATCATTTAGAAGGGTCTTATTATTTGTTCCAACATCCAGAGTAATAGGGAGAGTATGGGCAGGATGCACCCCTCCAAACAGTGAATAAAGCACCAATTTTCCAACAGGAATGGCCATTCCTCCCACTCCTAGATCCCCTAGACCCAAAATTCGGGCTCCATCGGTTACAACAATCACATCAACGTGGTCATAAGGAATGTTAGCAACAATCTCTTCCATTCGCTCTTTATGCGGATAGGAGATATATATTCCCCTGTTTTGAGTGTAGATATGACTATAGTTGAGGGAGGCATCGCCGACAGTTGGTGTGTAGATATAAGGAAGCATTTCTTCCGGGTGCAAACTGCAGAGATAATAGAAGAGCGTTTCATTTCGATCTTGCAATGAGGCAAGGAAGGAGTACTTTCCGATATCTGTCTGCTTATTCTGAAACTTTCTGTAAGCACGATTGACTTGTTCTTCGATGGTTGAGGTGTGGAAGGGAAGGAGACCATGAAGGCCAAGTTCTACTCTCTCCTCGTCCGTAAAGCCTGTGCCTTTATTAAGAATGGAATTGTGAAGGATCGCATTTGGTCCTAAATCGACTTCTATAATTTCTTCACCATTCTTGATTGATCGTTTAATTTTGCTCATGAGTAACTCCTGATTTAAGCAATCAATATACCTTCTCTAGAATCAAGCTTCAAGGAGTTTTTGTTCTTGTGGGCGGCGGAGAAATAAGAAGACTACAATGATCCAAACCATGAAGAGTGAGAGAGGCCCCCAAGAATATGCATAAGGGAGCTTTGTAGGTGAGAGAAACTGCATTCCAAAGACGAATACCGATGCAAAAGCCTTTGCCGATCGGTAAGCAAAAACATCGATAATCGCCTTTGCCTTAAATTTTTCATCGGTCTTCAAAGGAACATAGAGCATCTCCTTGATAATATTGAAGATTGAATAATCAAACGTTTTGATCACACTAAAACCATAGGTAATGAAGGCAAAGGTAGGCTGAAAAAGGGTTAAGATCGCATTTCCAAGGAGAATCCCTGGAACCACAAAATGACTTCTTCGAAGCCCCAAAAACTTTAAGAGTAAAAAAGTCGCAAAAAACTGTAAACAAAGTTTGCAGGTATTTATCATCCCCCATAGGCGACCATAAAACTGGGTCCGTAGATCTTGAAGAGGATAGCGCTCTTGCAAATACGTGTTGAATTGATAATCCATGATCGTTGTTGAAAGCTGCATAAGAACCACAATGAAGAGGATAAACTTCAAGGCTGAAGAGGTCTTGATAAGTTGGAGTCCACCCTTCGTATTCTTAACCTGAAGGGCTTCACTCCCCTCCATGTTACTTCGCTTCAACATCTGATGATAGGCTGCAATAAACAATAGATATAAAGGAATCGTCATGTAAAGGAGATGCTCAGAACCAAGCTTCACAGCAAAAAAACTCGGAACCATACTCCCAAATATGGCACCTATCCCACTGACCCCAAAGATAATTCCATAAAGATACTTCGCCTTCTTCATCTCCGTCTTCGTATGGATGACTGACCAGACCTGTTGAAACATTAGAAGAACGTAAATATCTTTCCATACATATAGCAAAAAGGACAAGAGGGGGAACTGCTGCACATACAGGCCACATAAAGTGTTAATTCCCATCGTTACACCCACGGTACAAAGGAACATGCGGAAACAGCCTAATCGAGGCAAGAAACGGTTATAGAGGGTCACAGCAAGGAGGTTGAATGGGACTGTTAAGAGCCAAGCATATGGATAAAGCTTCACGCTATAGTGGGCAAGAAAAATTGAATTGCTCGTCGGCTTAGTAATCGCATACTCAGCAGTAATAAAAAAACCACAAAGCATCGCAAACAATAGGAAGAACTTTTCTCGCTCACCTCGAATCTGTAAAAGTATCTTTTTTAAAATCATAAGAAGCAATCATAGCATAAGCCAGATCTAATGGCGATGGTCATATATTTCCTCATGTCGATGAACTGCCCCAGCTGGAGTCCCCAGATGAGAAGATCTAAAAAACCTTCCATATTCTAGAGGCTCACCATAACACCAAGGTTTATAGCTGTTAAAATAAGTGATACGAGCCCCAATAGAGGGGTGAGATGCTCTGAAGAGCATGTACAATGGTCCTGGCCAAGGATTAGCAAGATTTGTGCTTGTAAGCTTCACAAAACCCGTTCCCGCCGCCTTATTCAAGTGAGTAAGCTCTAAGCCAAAGGTATCCGCATTATGCTCAATTGATTTTGAAAAAAAGTTTCCCGTTGGTGTTAGAAGGAACGAATAAAAAGTATAAAGAAGAATAAGAAGAGGAAGCGAGGCAATATCCCTCATTTCATTAAATCCCATCCGCTTAGAATACTTTCTCAGAAAAAGCCCTGCAGTCAGGTAGACTAAAAATAATCCCACAATCGTAATGAGTGTGTAAGTCAAGATACCCCACCACAAGTGATGAAGAACATAGTGGCCCATCTCATGACCCATAACAAATAAGAGTTCATCTGTAGTGAGCTCTTTAATTGCTGTATCCCAAATCACAATACGCTTGCTAGATCCAACCCCCGTCACATAAGCATTGACTTGCTTTGTATCGGCGCTCATATCTACTTCATAGACGTGACTTCCTTGAATTCCAGCCCTATCTGCCAGCTGGAGGATTTTTTGCTCCACCTGCTTGTCCTTCATGGGTCCAAATGTATTAAAAAGAGGAGCAATCCAAATCGGTTGAACAAAAACCAATAAGATCGCCAGTGGAAAATTCAAAAGTCCGAAATACAGCCACCACAGCCTTGGGCTCTTTCTGATGATTCCATACACAATCCAAACGAGAACAATCCCCATTACTGTCGTAATAGCTGTTCCTGTCAGATATTGATTAAGCCATCTTGCAATTGTCTGATTTGAAAGGCCATAAGCATGAGGACGAACATACCCTCCATAGAAGTCTAGAGGAAGAGACAAGATGGCAACAATTAACAACAAAAAGAAGGCATAAAGCGCTGTTTGCCAAAGCCAAATTCTAGTAATTCTATCGCAGAAAACTCGAAGTCTCTCACCAAACTTAGTAAAAACGATGAGCGCTGGAACGGCGAGCGACCAAAGAAGTTGGACAATCCACAAAATGTTTCCACTCACATAAAATGCCATTGCTTTTGGCGATGTCTCAGGAACCGAAACAGGAGGCGCATTGCAATCATCAGCAAATCCAGTAGCCATTAGTAATACAAAAAATCCAAAAACATACCATTTCTTCATCCGAGCACATCCACATGGTTAAGCATTTTACGTACCTCATCTTCAAAGCATGGAGCCACATAAACCCAACTTCGCTCCTTAGGAGGTACTGAAATTTCAGAAAGGTTATCCCCAGTATCTACCGTTCCATCTTCTTTCAAAACAGGAAAACTCATCCCCAGTTTTCGACTCCCTTTCTTAGTAATCTCCCATGAGAATTCATCATTAGGAATCCCTAACTTATTCTTAATCTCAAGAAGATCCTTTTCTTCAGGAGGCGTTCTAAGCGCAATTGCTCTAAATCGATATCGGCGAAGGTAGAGACACTTTGCATCAAAATGACCAGGATGTTTTTCATCTCTTGAGGCCCTATTCAGGTCAGATAGCACTTCATTATCGGTCATCGAGATATACCTTTCTAAATCATCTCCTAGATCGTAGTAGATCGTCTCCATAAATCGAGCTAAATGAAAAGCATAGGATTTAACGCTTGAATATTGGTAAAGACGTTTATGCATATAATGACGTGCCAGCAAAAGCGCTTCACAAGACTCAATTCCATTTTCCTCAACTCCTAGAGCTAACGTCCCTTCATTCGTCACAATCATTTTGAGCATTTCAATGAGTTGATGATAATCAAATAGTCCGTAAGCAAGCCCTGTGCATTGAGAATCTCTAAGAAGATAGTCAATCCGATCAGCTCCAAAGAAGTCCCCTGTGACAATCTCTGTAACAACCTTCTCCCACGGAGTAAACTCCCCTCCAAACTTCTTCTCTCCAAGTGCTACTTTCATCACATCGAGCTTCACATCTCTTGAAATCCCATCTTCAAGAGATTCAGTCGCAAATCGCTCCCATATTGGAGATAAAAACTCACTCTCCATGATTTTCTGTGTCCAAATTTCATGCCCCCCTTTTCCAAGGAGTCGATGCTCCGCCACATGGCTAAAGGGAAGGTGACCCAAGTCGTGGCAAAGAGCAGCAAGCCTTAGTACACGTCTCCAGTACCGATACTCATGAGAAGCAAAGCGAGGAATTAATTCTTTTAGCTTCCCCGGAAGATTACCGGAAGTGATTTCATCATAAATTCTCGTAGCAAGTTCCATCACCCCTAGAGAATGCTCAAAACGGCGATGGGTTCCTCCAGGGTAAACAAAATAGGTTACCCCTAGCTGATGGATATAGTGAAGACGCTGAAAAGGTCTCGAATTAATCAAATCGCTTTCTAATCCATCGACATGGATAAAGCGGTGTACAGAATCATAAATCTTCTTAACCGTGCCCATTCTCACTCACAATACTTTTCCGATATTTTTGCCATTCCATCCAACCATAGATCGGGATGCTTGTAAACATCAATAAAGATCCATAAAAGACAATCTCCTGACCAGCACTAACTGTAGCCCAAAAGGTATAAATAAAAGCCAAAGCAGAAATTGAAAGGGACTTTATGACCTTCTTTCTATCCATTTTATCGGGATACTTAATATATACAACAAACTCAGCAACAGAGGTATATAGATATGCAATAATAGCGGCCAATGTTGCTAAAGAGATGATAAATGTAAACTGATCGACTAGCCCCTTATTGAAATTCAAAAGGAGAATCAGGGTGATCAGCACTGAAGAAATAACAATTCCAAAAACAGGTGAGCGGGATTTAGAAAGCTTTGCAAATGGCTTAGGAAATAACTTGTCTTTTGCTGCGGCCAAAGGAATCTGCCCTTGAAGAAGAATCCACCCATTCAAAGCGCCTGCACATGAAATGACTGCGGCCGCGCCCATCACATACATTCCCCATGGACCAAAAATCCTTCCAGCTAAATCAGCAAAGGGAGCTGTAGAATCTTTTAGTTCTGGCATGGGGATAACACCCATAATTGCCACCGTACTCAAAATGTAAACAACAGCTGTTATCGCAGTTCCGAGTATTGTTGCTCTTGGGATCGTTTTTTTTGGGTCTTTTACATCATCGGCAGGAATCGATGCAGACTCCATCCCTAAAAACGCCCAGAGAGTGAGCATAGCTCCACCTGAAAGGGCACTAAAATTCGATTTTCCACTTACATTAAAGTAAGCCAAGTTTGTAGCGTCCACAAAGAAAATCCCTATTACGGCAATCAAAACAAGAGGAACAAACTTTAGAATTGTTAAAACAAGCTGAAACTTCCCTGCCAGGTGAACTCCAATAATATTGACAACTGTAAAAAACCAAACTGCTCCAGCGGTAATAAAAAATGCATACACACTATTATGGGCTAGCTCTGGGAAAAATGTGCTTAAATACCCCGTAAGTGCTACAGCAATTGCAGCATTCCCTACCCACATATATATCCAGTAGTTATAGGCTACTTGAAAACCGATAAAATTCCCGAATCCCTCCTTGCAGTAAATGTAAGGGCCCCCAGTCTTAGGAAAGAGGGTACTCAGCTTCGCAAAAACCAAAGCGAGAAGCATCGCCCCAATCGCCGTTGCGCACCAGCTGAAGACTGTAATACTTCCAAAACTAGCGAGCGATGCCGGGAGCAGAAACACTCCAGATCCAATCATATTTCCAACGACCAGAGCCGTCAACATCCATACCCCTAACTTCTTATTCATCTGCAGTCACTCGATTTAAAATTGTACTTCGATATTTTTGCCATTCCATCCATCCATAGATTGGGATGCTACTAAATAATAATAATGATCCATAAAAGACAACCTCCTGTCCTGCACTAACAGTCGCCCAAAATGTATACAAAAAAGCAAGTCCTGAAATCGTTAAGGTCTTAACAATCTTTTTCTTGTGCGCCTTTTCAGGATACTTGATATAGATTACAAACTCCGCCACTGATGTGTACAAATAGGCAATGATTCCAGCCAGTGTTGCAAGGGAGATAATAAAGGTAAACTGGTCTACTAAATTCTTATTAAAATTTAGGATTAATGCCAATGTCACCAAGACAGAGGATAGAACAATTCCAAAAACTGGCGAACGATTTTTTGATACCCTTCCAAAACGACGGGGGAAAAGTCCATCTTTTGCTGCTGCCATTGGGATCTGTCCTTGAACCAAAATCCAGCCATTCAACGCACCAGCGCAGGAGATAACAGCAACAACACCCATAGCATACATTCCCCAGGGACCAAAAATTTTGCCAGCAAAATCAGCAAATGGGGCTGCAGAGTCCTGAAGTTCCGGCATCGGAATGACCCCCATAATTGCAATTGTGCTCAAAATATAAACCACGGCAGCAAGACTAGTTCCAATAATCGTCGCACGTGGAATGGTTTTTTCGGGGTTTTCAACATCATCAGCTGGAATTGAAGCAGACTCTAACCCCAAAAATGCCCATAGCGTGAGCATAGCCCCACTTGAAAGAGCACTAAAATTCGACTTTCCACTGACGTTAAAATATGACAGGTTTGCCACGTCAATATAGAAAATCCCTATTAAAGCCGCCAAGATAAGCGGGACAAATTTCAGAATTGTTAAATACAGCTGAAAGCTTCCCGCTAGGTGAATCCCAATAATATTCACAATCGTAAAAAGCCACACGACTCCTGCCGTTAAAAGAAAGGCATGTAAATTATTGTGTGCAAGCTCAGGAAAAAAGGCACTTAAATACCCAGTAAGTGCGATTGCAATTGCTGCATTTCCGGCCCAGGTACAAATCCAATAATTGTAAGCAACTTGAAAACCAACAAAATCCCCAAACCCTTCTTTGCAATAGACATAGGGGCCTCCTGTTCTTGGAAAAAGTTTGCTTAATTTTGCAAAAACAAGAGCAAGAAGCATTGCCCCAATTGCTGTGGCAATCCAGCTAAAAATCGTGATACTCCCAAAGCTCGCTAAAGACGCTGGGAGTAAAAAAACCCCCGATCCTACCATGTTTCCGACAACTAAAGCCGTCAGCATCCAAACGCCTAACTTCTTATTCATCGAGACTCACTCGTTTTTAAGAACGATTTTCGATATTTTTGCCATTCCATCCATCCATAAATAGGAATGCTACTAAACATTAAGAGAGACCCATAAAAAACAATCTCTTGCCCTGCACTTGCAGTTGCCCAAAACGTATACAAAAAAGCTAGCCCCGAAATCGTTAAGGTCTTGGCAACCTTCTTTTTGTGCGCCTTTTCAGGATACTTAACATAGATGACAAACTCTGCCACCGACGTATAAAGAAAGGCAATGATCCCTGCAAGGGTTGCAAGCGAAATGATAATAGTGAATTTATCTACCAAATTTTTGTTAAAGTTTAGCGTCAGCAGCAGCGTAATTAAGATGGATGAAAAGACAAGCCCAAAGACCGGTGAGCGTCCTTTTGAAACCTTGCCAAATCGTCTGGGGAAAAGTTGATCCTTTGCCGCAGCCATAGGGATCTGTCCTTGGACGAGAATCCAGCCATTTAATGCCCCTGCACAAGAGACTACAGCAACTGCGCCCATAGCATACATTCCCCAAGGACCAAAAATCTTCTTCGCAAAGTCAGCAAATGGAGCTGAGGAATCCTGAAGCTCATGCATAGGAACAACCCCCATAATCGCAATCGTACACAAGATGTACACGACTGCAGCAAGGCTGGTCCCAATAATCGTCGCACGTGGAATGGTCTTTTCGGGGTTTTCGACGTCATCAGCTGGAATAGAAGCAGACTCTAGCCCTAAAAATGCCCACAGAGTGAGCATAGCTCCACTAGAAAGAGCACTGAAGTTCGACTTTCCACTGACATTGAAATACGCTAAATTTTCAAAGTCAATATAGAAAATCCCAATGGCAGCTGCTAGAATAAGAGGGATATATTTTATAATCGTAAAGACTAGCTGAAAACTTCCCGCTAAATGGACTCCGATGATGTTCACAAGGGTAAATATCCATACAGATCCAGCGGTCACGAGAAAAGCATAAAAATTGTTATGATCTAATACAGGAAAGAACGCACTCAGATACCCAGTAAGTGCTGTTGCTATAGCAGCGCTTCCAGCCCATTTGCAAATCCAGAAATTATACGCAACTTGGAAACCAATAAAATTCCCAAACCCTTCTTTGCAATAGATATACGGCCCTCCCGTCCTAGGAAACATTTTACTGAGTTTTGCAAAAACTAACGCGAGAAACATTGCTCCAATTGCGGTTGCAATCCAGCTGAAAATGGTAATGCTTCCAAACTTCGCAAGAGATGCCGGGAGCAAAAAGACCCCTGACCCCACCATGTTCCCAACAACTAAAGACGTCAACATCCAGACGCCCAACTTCTTATGCATTACTCCCCTGGCCTTGAATGACTTTCACGAACATAGGCAGGGGTTACCTCGACAAATTCTGCCTTCCTTTGAAGCTCCTTGATATTTCTAGCCCCTCCATAAGTTAATCCACTTCGGATTCCTCCTAACAGTAGGTCAATAAGTTCTACTGCCGGGCCACTCACTGGCCCCCAAAAATCAACTCCCTCTGCAACCGTTTTTTCCTTCAGTCCTCCATAGAAGTCTGTTTGAAAATCTTCACTTGCTTGTCCGCGGAATTTCGCCTTTCCATCTTTTTTTTCAGCAGCACTTTCCTCTGTCAAAGCAAAGAGCTTTCCTATCATTACAGAACTTGCGCCTGCTGCCAAAGCTAAAACCACATCTTTGCTCGTACGGATCCCTCCATCTGCAATCAACGGAACCCTGAGCTTTTCTGCAATTTTTGCGCACTCAAAAATAGCGGTAAACTGTGGCACACCAAACCCCGTAATCACACGCGTTGTGCAAGCAGCACCAGGACCCACTCCAACCTTGACAGCATCAGCTCCAGCATTCACAAGGTCCTGATATGCCATTGGAGTGCAAACATTCCCTGCAATGACGTCGCGGTCTGGATGCGTTTTTTTTAGGTCTTCAATGAAATAGAGCATTTTTTCAGAGTGACCATGCGCCACATCAACACAGACGCCCGCGGCCCCCATGTCAAACAGCTTCCGAACTTCGGCAATTTTTTCTTTCCCAATTCCACATGAAACAAACGTCTTTTCTCCAAATTTCTTAACCCATGCTTCCTGCGCTTCAAAATCCTTTGTGAATCGATGATAAATGGGGATAGAGCCTCTCTGAGTCAATATCTCAGCAAGTTTCTCTGAAATCGTGGTGTCCATATTGGCACACAAAATGGGAATTCCGAGCTTCCGACTCTTTGTGAGCCACGAGTCAAGCATTGGCTCAGTCCTCGAGGGAACGTTGTTAAATTGAGGAACAAGAGCCACATCATCAAATGTGTACCCAGTATCAAATCTATAATTCTTTGCCATCTGCAATTCTCCTAAACGACTCACTATAAAAAATTCCCCCTTAAAGAGAAAGAATTTTTGATTTCCCAGGCAAATCCATTTTATGGTATCCTAGGCCTATGATCAGTGTAACAATTTTAACAAAGAATAATGAAGAGACGATTGGCTTGGTCCTAGAGTCGGTTCGCCTGTTTGATGAAGTGATTCTGCTTGATACAGGGTCCAACGATGCCACCCTTGATTTTGCTCAAATACACCCCAACGTAAAGGTTTTCAAAAGTCCCTTTATCGGCTTCGGGCCGCTGCATAATCTTGCTGCTGAATATGCCACCCACGATTGGATTCTTTCCCTTGATAGCGATGAGGTTCTTACACCTGAACTTGCCGATGAGATCTTAGCACTGCCCCTCGACTCCCGAAAAGTCTACTCTTTCCCCTTCAATAACTATTTCAATGGACGGCATATCAAATGGTGCGGCTGGTATCCAGACCGGCACACCCGGCTCTACAACAGATCTGTAACCTCATTTACAGACGATCAAGTGCATGAACGAATCCAAACCGAATCCCTCCAGGAAATCCGCCTAACCTATCCAGTAAAGCACTACTCCTACCGCTCAATCTCGGACTTCCTTCAGAAGATGGAAAACTATACCACTCTCTTTGCTCAGCAACACGCCCATAAAAAGCATTCCTCAATACTAACAGCCCTTTTCCACGGAGGCTTTGCTTTTATCAAGTCTTATGTCTTTAAACGCGGGTTTCTTGGCGGCCACGAGGGCTATGTCATTTCGCTCTATAATGCCCAAACCTCCTTTTATAAATACCTCAAGCTTGCCTATGCTAATCGCACTCCTATATCACAAGATCGGTAGTGGCAAGTATGCCAACTCCCTCAAAACTCTTGAGCAGCATTTTGCCTATATCGCTGCCCATTTTCCCACTGTCCTTCCTGGTGAAAAGCTTCCCAAAGGAACGTCTGTCTGTCTTACATTCGACGATGCATTTTTTGACTTCTATCATCTCATTTTCCCTCTCCTCCAAAAGTATAGCCTTAAAGCGCTTCTTGCCGTTCCCACTGGATACATCCCAGAAAACACTGACTTAAGCCCTCAGGAGCGCATCGAAAAAGTCGCGACTTTCGCTGATAAAGCTCCTCCTATTCCTTCACCCGCATTTTGCACCTGGAAAGAACTCCAGGTTCTCTCTCAATCCTCACTCATTCAAATCGCTTCTCACTCTCTTCATCACCGCCCCTTCACCTCAAAACACATAAACCTTGAAAATGAGCTTTTTCTATCCAAAAAACTCCTCGAGGAAAAACTCTCGACCTCCATTAGCTCATTCGTCTACCCTTTTGGACGCTTCACCCAAAAAGCGCAGACCCTTGCCAAAAAGCACTATAAATACATCTTTCGCATCGGAAACGCGCACAATATCTCATGGACAAATACCAACCAGCTCCTCTATCGGATCAATGCCGACGAGCTCCCAACCACCCATTTTCCTTTCGGCCCTCTATCTCGCTGGAAGCATGCCACGCGCTTTCTCCTCAACACAGCGCGCAGCCGCTAGAAAATAAGGTCAAACCTTCAAGACTTTATAGAAACACTCCCTATTGCAGCTACCCCCGTTTCGTCTTCGGCAATCACCTGGTATATGTAGGTTTTGTTTTTCTTGCGGTTATGATCCGCATATGTTCTAAAATCTCCAGCTGGGATCGTTGCAATCAACACTCCATCACGGTAGACCTTGTATTGCGTTGCAATCGCTCCGTCGATTGGAGTGCTCCAGGTAAGGACAGTCGTTAGATCACTTTCTGTTAGAAAGTTATTCTTTTTGCTCTTCGCAGATACTGTTAGAGAATCTAATGGAAGAATGCTCGGAGTAATAACAAGACCATGTGGGGAAGTTCCAGAAGCAAGTAAGATGGTTGCAGTTACTGTATTTGTTCCTGTATCAATAACGCTCAAACTATCGGATGAAGCATCTGTCACATACGCAAAATTTCCATCAGAATTAATCGCAACATCAATTGGATTGTTTCCTACTGAAATCGTGGTAAATACCGTATTTGTTGCCGTGTTAATAACAGTCACATCATCTGTGGCCTGGTTTGCCACGTATGCAAAGTTTCCATCTGGGGTAATTGCAAGTCCAAAGGGAGAGCTTCCTACTGTGACTGTTGCAATTACAGTATTTGAGCCTATGTTAATTACGCTAACACTGCCGCTATTTGCATTCGTCACATAAGCAAAATTTCCATTAGGGGTAATCTCAACCTCTACTGGACTAGTTCCTACTGTGACTGTAGCCACTACGGTGTTTGTTCCAGTATTAATCACGCTGACAGAATTCACCCCAGTATTGGCTACATACACAAAACTTCCATTGGGAGTCACCGCAATGCCTCCAGGATTAGCCCCAACCGGCACTGTTGCAACCACAGTATTTGTTGCTGTACTGATCACACTGACACTTGGAGTATTATTCGCGACATAGATAAAGTTTCCATCTGGAGAAGCTGTAACTCCTGTAGGAGACGCCCCTAGGGGAATGCTTGCAGTAACCGTATTTGTAGATGTATCAATCATATCTAGGCTATTGGTGGTAACATTGCTCACATAGACAAAACTTCCATCCGGTGCAATGCCCGCCCAAACAGAGGTCGTCCCAATTCCGATCGGTAGCGTGACAGTATTTGTTGTCGCATTAACAACAGTAATATCAGTCGTTCCCTTGCTCGTCACATAGGCAAAATCGTCAGCAAAAAGCGCTACGCTTTTTATAATTAAAGCGAGTGTAATAATAAAAACGCATATTCTTGAAATTTTCATACAAATCCTTAAAATAATCTGGTTAAATTCATTCTAGATTCAGTTTTCTGGAAAGTGTTGTTATCCCCATATCAAAGCTCTCTCCCTCATAAAGAGCGCTTCCGCCTTTTATTAAATTGAAAAAGCGCCATTTTCCCGACTTATAAATCGCAATAATTTGGTTTCCCCAATCCGCACGAATTTTCTTTGTTCCTTCTTTATTGATATGGTCTTTATAGACCTGGCCGTTGAGGCATTTTATCGTTGCCATAGCACCATCAAACCCTTTTTCGCCTCTGAGTACAGAGGGAGCAAAGGTCAGAGGAGGAGGCCTCGTTGTTTCAACCATTCTAACCGCAAGTTCAGCCGTCTCTCCAAGCACATCTCTGAGCACAACATTGGGCTTGAAGTCAGCAACTGTCGCGTTAGCATTGCAGATAGGACATCTTCCAAATGCTACAACAGCGTCTACCATGCATTGGTAGTCAAGAGTATTCCCACACCCGTTATGAATCTGAGGGTTCTTGAATGGATTAAAGCAAATCGGACATTCATTGGATTTTACTATTGAAATATCCATAAAACTCTCTTTGTTCTCTGGAGCAAAGTACCACATCAAATCTTTTGTGCAAAAATATTTCTTGTCAGAATTTTCTGAATCCTTTTACTGTCGGGTATAATCCTACCTTTGGAGGTACGTGATGCTCTATGACAAACTCATAGAAGAAGCAAGTGAAGAGGGGATCTCAGCCGCTGTTCGTTTGGAAAGAATCAAAGAACTGCAGGGCTATATCAAGGCGCAAAGTCTTCTTCATGATGATCATGGATCAGCCATTATTGGAAGCCGAGACAAGCCTCCCAGCTATCCAGAAGATACATGATGATTTACGTAAGAACGCCCTCGCTTGAAAAACGAGGGCTTTTTAGGTAGTATCGTCAAATAATTTTTTCCTGAAAGTAGCCCCTATCGGGCTCTTGAAACAGAATAGCCCAAAAGTTTTTCATATATAAAAATTTATTGTAGTCAAAAATGTGAACATATCCTATGCTGTTTGGCACATTAAAATTCGGGGTAGTAAGATGTTGAAAGTTGATCAAAATAGTTTTAATCCTCCTATGGGCTCAGTTGCAGCTCAAAAGAGTCCTCCACCAAACGTACTGAACACATTAAGTTCAGATGACCGAAACATTCATCAGTTGATCGTTGCTGCAAAAAGAACCAGCCTTTATTTAGATGCGGAAGTCTCTGTTGCAAGCCGATTACTCAGGGTTGATGGGAGAACTCCCGCCGATAAAGATACCCTCCAAGAACTCAGAGCGTATGTTCTGACTCTGCTCCTAACTGGAATCTCTACAAAAATATCTTTACTTACATTCTCAAAAGAAAGTGCTTTCTCAGAGTGTAACGATGACTTCGCAACACAAGCTAGAAATACAATCGCGAAAATCAAACAAGCGATCGTAGTATACTTCAAACTTGCTGCGAAAACATACGGTCCAGAGTACCTATCTCCTTCTAAAAGTGAGTCTAGCTGGGATAAAACAATCGCTTCTATAGAACACACTCTTCCAAAAAAACGCACTATATTCGATTGGCTTAGTGATCTTTTTACTCCTGCCCCTATCAAAATAACCGTTGGGGCAGCAGGTGCTAGGACGGGTCCTATGCCTCATTATCAAACGGTCTACGTTGGTGGGAGCTCGTCTAAGCAGTTCTTTATGGGTTAAATTCCTATAGGGATTGTCACAATCGTATTAACCTTAGGGTCAAGGAGTTACAAATAACACCTTTATTGCAAGAAGCTTAGAAAAACCTCTCAATAATTCTCTATATATCATATAATAGAGTTAGGTGAAGATAGACAGATTCGGAGTGGCAGGCAAATCCTAGAGGTTGATTGTGGAGCCAGCTGCTGTTCAAAGAAGTTACTTGAGAGAAGCTCAAAGTAAAGGTCCTCGATATTCCCAAAAAGTAAAAATGGGCGGAAAGACCTACTACATGCTTGTCATCCAGGGAGGTTCTGTATCCCGTATTCCCCCCCCATGAAACTCAAAAACTTCAGTCTCTTTCCGACACTTTTTTTAACGCTCACCAGTCTGCTAATCCGAAAGCCCTTAGAGATAAAGAAATTACATATATCGACTCAAAGGGATTGCACTTCAGCGATGGGACAATACAGGCAAACACCTCAGTTTCTCTAACAGAACCTCAAAAAGAGACCCTATTTCAAGGATTTGACCGTGAAAAACCTCAAATTTTACAAGACTTCAATCGTCACTACGGGGAAAACACGCCGATACAATCCATTCAACCACAATACCATCCATTCCTAGAGTGTAACTCTACCGGAAACTACTCGGACGCGCAGATTAAAAAGGCCATTGTTAGTTATGCTGTTTATCAGCTAAATACTATAGCAACAACAGTTGTTAAATCGAATCCTCGAAGCGAGGCAACCATTTCTCAGCTATTTTCTGAAAATCAAAATCTATCCCCTAGTCTAGAAGCAAACCTTGACGCAATATCTAGTGGATTGAAAGTACATGTCACGGCGCAAACCATCTGGGAAACAATGACGAATATCTTGCAGCCTCAAGAGAGGATCTTCGTTGCAGACCCTGAAAGTTTTGATTCTGATGAGCGAGAACTCCTTCTAATTCGAGACCCAGATGACTTCGAATCTTACTCAGCTCCATTCTCCTTTGATGATTCGGACGACATTTTTTACTCAGATGATGATGATGGGGACTTCGCTCCTTTTTCTCACTTTTCTGAAGTGTATTCAACGTATGAACCAGGAATCCACAATTCTTCATCTCCACGCCCTAGCATCCTGCCACTCACCGTGAGAAGAAATCCTCGTGAAAGTCAACGGGAAGAACTTGTGAGATTATTGGCAATCCTTGTTCAGGATATACCTATCGAGAAAAGTCTCTCCACTGAAGAAAAACAAGCGGCTGCACAAGGCTTACAACAGCAATTGGCATCTTTCCTCCTCATCGATAGAAAAGATCTCCCACCGGTTCCAATAAAAGAGAGCTTAAATATAGAACAACAGATTCTATTGAGAGAAATTTTCGGATGTATGCCTCAAGAAGTGATGAGAGGCGAAAATGTTATTGACAAACTGGTCCACGTTAAACAACAACTACAAAGACACGACAGAGGATAGCGGCACACGGACTCGAACCATGGACCCACGGATTATGATTCCGTTGCTCTACCAACTGAGCTATGCCGCCGAGAAATTAGCGGGGGCAGGACTCGAACCTGCGACCTTCGGGTTATGAGCCCGACGAGCTAACCACTGCTCCACCCCGCGGTAGATTAAATAGCGAGTATAGTCTTGCTAGGATTTCTTCTCAAGAGAAATGTTTGAATTAATTAAGTTCCATGTACGAAAAGAAACACCAAGTGTTTTTTGAGCTGCGTACTTTCCCTTCTCACTCATCTCTAAATGAAGTTTTGAATCGCAAAGAAGCTTTTCAATTGTTTGTGTGAGCTCACTAGGTTTAACTTTTATTCCCCCTCCTGCTTCAGTGAGCAGACGATCGAGATCCACTTGCTTATGCATATAGGGACCAAAAAGCGTGGGAATTCCCATTTTGGCGGGTTCAAAAATGTCATGGGGGGGGGGGGGGGGGGGCGGGGGGGCCGGGCGGCGGGGGGGGGGGGGGGGGGGGGGGCGGGGGGGCGGGGCGCGG
>CAYGKJ010000001.1:82924-330768 GCA_964350675.1 uncultured bacterium
CCATTTAGGCGGTTTCAAAAATGTCATGTCACCCAATCCCCTTTACAAAACTCCCCCCCACAATGGCAAGATGTGACAGACGATAACAGGCAGGCAAAACTCCCATTTTATCGATAACTATCACTTGAGGGTGGTGAAATGATTCTTTAACTTTCTTGAATCGTTCAGGATGGCGTGGAACAATGAGGACCTTCAGGTGGATATCTTCTGTAAGAAGTGGTAGAAGGGCGGTCAATAAAAGAGATTCTTCATTATCATGGGTCGAGCCCAGGGTGATCACCCGGTCACTTGTTTTGATCTTCAAACTCTTTCGAAATGTGTCGAGACCATCAGGCTCTGCTGAAGGGATATCAAATTTCAGGTTTCCTGTAATCGTAAGCTTTTCAGGAGGAATCCCTAGTTTGAGAAACCTTTCGAGATAGCTTTCTCCTTGAAGACAGAAGTGATCAACAGAAGAAAATAGGGTTCGAGCCAAGGGACGAAAGGCAAGGTAACGCTTAAGGGACTTTTCGGAGAGCTTTCCATTCACAACAACAATGTGTCCTCCGCACTTTTTTACCTCGGTCATAAGATTCAGCCAATAGTCCCCCTCCACTAATATCAGAAGGTTTGGACGAAGGGTTTGTACAAAAGCCTTGATGATCCATGAAAAGTCAAGGGGAAGGAAATGGATTGCATCAGCATCGGGAATCGAGCGTTTCGCTTGCTCCTGCCCGGTTTCTGTCACCGTGGTCACAAAAATAAAAGCATCGGGATGACTCTTTCGGATATGGGGAACTAGGGTGGATAATGCCTTTGTCTCTCCCATTGAAACAGCATGGAGCCAGATCACCTCTTTATCTCCCCCTCCAGGAGCCTTGGGTTTTAAGCGAAGCTTTAAGCTCTTCCGGTATTTTTTCTTAAACAGAAAGTCGATAAGAAGCTTCGGAAAGAAAAAAAGCACAAGGGCAAATAACGCTGCGTTGTATAGAAATCGGGTCATAATTTTACAACGATATTAAGAAGTTTCTCTGGAACAAAGATCACTTTTACGATTTCTCCACTGATATGTTTTGCCATTCTTTCATCTTTTTGAACCGCTTCAAGCAAATCCTCTTTAGTTTGTCCCTTTGGAAGCTCCCATTTACCGCGGAATTTCCCATTGACTTGAATTACATACGTAACATTTTCTTCGCTCAAGTATTTCGGATCAGCCTTTGGAAAGGGTATAAAAGTGATGGATTCTTGATTTCCCAGGTGGTTCCAACATTCTTCTGCAATATGTGGGGCAAAAGGAGCCAGGGCTTGGGTCGCCATTTGGAGCCCCTCTTTTGAATACGCATCGAGTTTGGAAAAGGCGTTAATAAATTCCATCATTTTAGCAATGGCTGTATTGAAGAGCATTTCCTCAATATCCTTCTGAACTCCGTCAACGAGCCTATGAGCAAGTTTTAACCCCTCATTGGTCTCCTTAACTTTATCTGAAAATACAAGTGCATGAAAACGATCTAAAAAGCGCCGGCATCCACTAATGGCTGCGCCATTCCAGAGTTTTTCCTTATCAAAAGGCCCCATAAACATTTCGTAGAGACGGAGAGAATCCGCCCCATACTCTTCGATGATTTCATCGGGAGTCACTCCATTAAGTTTCGACTTAGACATCTTCTCAACAAGCTGCGTTAGCCCCTCGCGCCCTACAGCATCTTCTGGAGAAACGTATCTTCCACCTGGCTCCTTGTATGCTTTTGCAGTGATAAGCCCTTGATTTCGGAGCGTTTGAAAGGGTTCAATTGTTGAAACATATCCACAATCATAAAGGACTTTATGCCAAAAACGAGAGTAAAGAAGGTGGAGAACAGCATGCTCGACTCCCCCAACATACATGTCAACAGGCATCCAATAGTTTTCCTCTTTGTCCCCCCAGGCACTCTTTTTATTGTGGGGATCGCAGAAACGTAAATAATACCAACAAGACCCTGCCCACTGAGGCATCGTATTGGTTTCTCGACGCGCTTTTTTGCCTGTTTTAGGGTCCGTAATATGGACCCACTCGGTAACGTTATCGAGAGGGGTTTTAGACTCCCCCTGAGGTTTATATTCGGTCACTTCAGGAAGCGTTAATGGAAGCTCATCTAGATCTAAAGTACGTTTGGTTCCATCCTCAAAATGGAGAACAGGAACAGGCTCTCCCCAATAGCGTTGGCGAGAAAAGAGCCAGTCGCGAAGCTTGTAGGTCGTGCAGCGCTCACCTATACCTTCCTTTTCTAACCAATCTGCAACAGTAGTTTTTGCAGCTTCAATTTCTAAATCATTAATGTCGAGTTTTTCGCTTTTTCCATTAATGGCTTTTCCACCCGTGTTTGAACAGCGCTTTCCCGCTAGGATTTCTATGCGTAGGTCTTCTTTTGTCATTCCAGCAGGAACTTCTTCGATATAGGGATCGTAAGGAGGGATCACAGGAAGGCCATACTTTTTAACAAATTCGAAATCTCGCTCATCTCCACCAGGGACTCCCATGACAGCGCCGGTTCCATATCCCATAAGAACGTAGTCAGCAACCCAAATGGGGATCAATTCATCATTAACGGGATTAATCGCGTAGGATCCAGTCCAAATACCCGTCTTGTCTTTTGCAAGCTCCGTTCTCTCAAAATCACTCTTCTTCGCTGTTTCCTTCAGATAAGCTTCCACTTTACCCTGTTGCCCCTTTGTTGTGATCTCCTTCACAACAGGGTGTTCTGGAGAAACCACTAAAAACGTCGTAGCAAATAAGGTGTCGTGCCTAGTTGTGTAAACAGTAATGGGTTGCTTGGTTTCATTTTCCAAAAAGGTGACCTTCGCACCATGACTCTTGCCAATCCAGTTGCGCTGAAGTGTTTTGAGGTAATCGGGCCAGTCCAGTGTATCAAGATCATTTAAAAGGCGTTCAGCATACTCGGTAATTTTTAGGACCCATTGTCTTAAAGGACGCCTTTCAACAGGAAAGCCCCCTTCTTTAGATTTCCCATCTTCGACCTCTTCATTCGCGAGAACAGTGCCCAGCTCTGGGCAATAGTTCACAAGAATCTCTGCCTCATAAGCAAGCTCTTTTTCACAAAGCTTCGTAAAGATCCACTGTGTCCATTTGTAGTAATCAGGATCACTGGTTGCAAACTCTCTCTCCCAGTCATAACTGAAGCCTAAGGACTGCAACTGCCGTCGATAGGTATTGATGTTACTTTCTGTTGTTAATTTTGGATGGGTACCCGTTCGAATTGCATACTGCTCTGCCTGGAGTCCAAAGCTATCCCATCCCATTGGATGTAGAACGTTGAATCCTTGTTGACGCTTATAGCGCGCCAAAATATCTGTAGCTGTATATCCTGTAACATGCCCTACATGAAGCCCTGCACCTGAAGGATAGGGAAACATATCCAAAATGTAATACTTAGGTTTGTCAGGATCGACGTCTGCTTTAAAAAGCTTTTTTTCTTTCCAAAATTCCTGCCATTTTTTTTCAATTGCAATGTGATCGTATTTCATAGATGTACTATTTGAGTTTTTAAGAAGCAATTCTACCAAAATCATAAAAAAAAAGATAGTGTGAAGATGTACTCAAGTAGATAGTGCCTTCTGATTATATTATCGGAAATTGGATCAAACAGGGAGGATAATATAATAGATATAAATTTATTATTTTACTTGGCGCTTGCAATAAATAATGTACTTTCATATTATTATGGCTGTAAGGCAGTTCAAATTGTAATTTTACAAAAAATAGGAATTCGATGGCAGAGACCAATATCTTTAGAAAGAATAAGATTAACCTCGAAGATTATGATTATCAAAAAGATATTCAAAATCGAGTCTTAATGTCGCACTTTTCTCCTGAAGATCTAGAGGTCTTAGAAGAAATTGTTTACAGTTCTCAAAGAATTCCAATTAGTCGCCTTGTGAGTCAGCTCGATAAGAATTTAGATGAATTGCAGCTTGTCCTAGACAAACTATCTAAAACCGATCTCTTTAAGATAGAAGAGGATACGGTTGTTGTCGATAAGGAAATGCGAAAATACTTTGAAACTCAGATTCAAAAATTTGAGGATGATTTTACACCCGGGATGGAGTTCTTGCAGGCACTCCTTAAGAAGGTACCGATTCATGTCCTACCGAATTGGTACCCAATCCCTCGAACATCAAATAATATTTTCAACTCTCTGATTGAAAAATACCTAGAAACCCCCCAGACATTTCAGAGATATTTATCAGAGCTAAATCTCGGCGACCCAGTGCTCAACGGAATCATTACAGATCTATTTGGGGCCCCAGGCTATAAGATGTATTCTGATGACATTCGGAAGAAATATGAGTTAAGTGAAGAGGTTTTCGAAGAACATCTCCTCAATCTAGAGTTCAATTTGGTCTGTTGTCTTGTCTACGAAAAAAGCGGAGATGAATGGGTAGAAGTTGTTACTCTGTTTAAAGAATGGAAAGATTATCTCAATTTTCTAAAGGAAAGTCAGCCCAAGGAGATCTCTAAAAATGGGCAGGTCAATCGGACACGCCCCCATGACTTCTCTTTTGCCGAAGACCTATCAACGATTCTTGCTCTTTCTATGACTAAACCCCTCTTTGCACGTCTCGACCAAAACGAGGAGTGGATCTTTGAAAAAAGCGCGGCTTCTCAAATCGCCAAACAGTGCAAAGGTTTTGATCTAAAGAATGAAGAGGGACAAGCTCTCTTTAATGAATATATGGCACGAGCTCTTAACAAACTACTCTTTCTAAAACTTGCGCGGATCGAAAACAACCAACTCCTCCCAGCTGAAGATGCTGAAGAATGGCTCACCCTCCCTATTGAAAAACGAGCCCTCAATACCTATAAACAAACACTGAGCAAATACACTTTCTCTGAGTTTCCAAAAGAGATTTGCACTGAACGTAATATTCACGAAATCGAAAAGAGTGTCGGACGGATTATTGGTTCAGGATGGGTTCTTTTTGATGAATTTTTGAAAGGTATCATCGCCCCTATTTCAGAAAACAGTAAAATGTCGCTGAAAAAAACAGGCCGGTACTGGAAGTATTCCCTTCCTGATTACTCTGAAGAAGAACTTGCTTTGATCCGCAAGGTAATCTTTAACTGGCTTTTTGAAGGCGGGATCATCGCAAGCGGTTCGTTTGAAGGAAAAGACTGTCTCCGCATTACCCCCCTGGGCCAATCGATGTTTGGGTAGAAAATCCCCGATGTGCTAAATAAAAGGTATGTTAGATCAAACCTTTTCACTCGTTGATATTCCTCGCCTTATCACCTTGATTTTCTTAGAAGGGATTCTCTCTTTAGACAATGCCCTAGCTATCGCTATTATTGTTAGAGGACTTCCTCACCAGCTTCGCCAAAAAGCACTGTTTATTGGACTAGTTTCAGCAGTTGTTCTAAGGGCTATTGGTGTCTTGAGTGCTGCCTACCTTATTCAGCTATACTGGGTGCAGCTTGTCGGGGGAGCCTATTTGATCTATTTAGCATTATCGCATATTCTCTCAAGACACCGCGCTGGAATGCAGGCCCCCAAACAAAGAAGCTTTTGGGGCACTGTCGTTATGGTTGAATTTACCGATTTTATCTTCGCGATCGACTCTATATTGGCGGGACTTGCCTTGATCGGAATATCCTTCCAGCATAATGAATTTCCACCAAAGATCTGGATTGTATATGTCGGAGGGATATCAGGACTGATTTTAATGCGCTTTGCTGCACGTATCTTCACCGATCTCATCGATAAATATCCCCGTCTAGAAATAGGAGCTCATCTCATCGTAGGGTGGATTGGCTTGAAACTCCTTTTAGATGTACTTGTTAAGGGACTCCCCACATGGACGGAGCCCATCTTCTGGTGCGGAATTATTCTATTCTTTGTTTACGGCCTTCTTAAGACGCCTGGTAAGCGAGGAACTGGTACGCATCAATAACGTCTTGTTTTGGCTTCTCATTATAGCAGCGAATCATAAGCTCCATAGCAGGCTTTTGAACTTCTCTTTCTCTCACAATAATCTTTTTTTGCGGATCTTCTTTTCCTTCCAGCAAGTCTATGAAAGAGGTAACCCTTTCTTCTTTAGACTTAACCGTGCTCGTGCGCGATAAATCTCTTTCCTGCTCAACGATAAAATACCTGTATCCATAATTGGTAGCGACTTCTGATGCACGCCTTAGAGCAAATCTTCGAACATCTTCGGGTTCTGTCTGCTCATTGGCTCGAAAAGTGACGGTAAACCTATCTGCTGACAGACGATAATCCCCATATCCTTCTCCGTGAAAATCTTTTGCGTGATAGGTGGTAGCAGTTGAACATCCGACCATCAGTAGAGCAAGCCCTACAATCCATAACTTTTTCATTCCATACCCTTAGTTTAGGTGGAACATAATACAAGGATTTCTTCAAAATCACAAGAAGAAGATTTTTCTTGATGGCAATGGATTTTCTTGGGAGAATATGAGAGATGAACAAGAAGAGTGAATCTGAATTAGTTTCAAATCGGAGGGCCCGTCATGATTATGAGATTTTAGAAACCCTTGAAGCTGGAATGTCTCTTCAAGGGACTGAAATTAAGTCTCTGAGAGATCATGGGGGATCTCTTCAAGAAGCTTATGTGATCATTGATAAGATGGAGGCTTGGCTTAAGGGCGCTTCGATTGCCCCCTATTCTTTCGGCAACATCCACAACCATGAAGAGAAACGGGACCGAAAACTCCTCCTTCACAAAAGGGAAATCGAAAAGTTGAAACGCTCGATTCAGGAGAAGGGACTCACGATTATTCCCCTCGCTATCTATCTTAAGCGGGGTAGAGCTAAAGTAAAAATCGCCGTTGCCCGCGGCAAGAAGCAACACGACAAGCGCTCTGCAATTAAAGAACGAGAGCACAAAAGATCGATGGAGCGGGCGTTAAAAAGTTGACAACCCATCCCCTATTTCTTACTCTAGGGGAAATTAATTTAGAGGACCTATGAAAGTCACTATCTCCCGGCCTGAACTGGCTAATCTCATTGGTAAAATTCAAAGCGTTGTTTCTAGCAAGCCAGCGATACCAATCCTTGCAAATGTCCTGATTGAAGCGGAAAACGGAATCTTGACAATTAGCGCTACTGACTTAACCGTAAGCATGAGAGCTCAAATGGAAGCTAGCATCTCTGAAGAAGGGACCATCACCCTTCCTGCTCGTCGATTTTTCCAACTCGTTCGAGAACTTACGACTCCTGAAATTGAAATTTCAGCTAGCGCAGACGAAATTGCTTATGTGAAGGCAGGTACCTCACAATTTCGTCTCAATGGAATCAACAGCAGTGAATTTCCTTCTTTTCCTGACTTAAATCAAGGTGATCATTTTGAGATGGCTCCTGACGCATTTAAAGAGATGCTATCGAAGTCGGTCTTTGCCGCTGCTCGTGAAGATAGCCGCCATGTGCTCAATGGGGTCCTGATGATGATAGAAAGCAGCAATGCCACCTTCATAGGGACCGATGGAAAACGGCTCGCAAGAGTCAATACCTCCATTGATGTCAGTCCAGAACATAAAAATAGCTACCTAATACCCTTGAAAGCTGTTGAAGAAATTGTGAAATCAATTGATGGTGATGAAGCCGTTAAAATAAGCCTCATGAACGATAAAATTGGGATCGAGTCCGGCCCAACTGTGATGATTACAAAACTTCTTTCTGGAGACTACCCTGATGTTGAAAGGGTTATCCCAAAAGAAAGTACTCACAAACTAATACTCCACCGGGAAGAGCTAATGACTCTTCTCAAGCAAGTCGCTCTTTTTACAACAGACAAAAGCCACTCAGTACAATTTTCCCTTTCTCCAGGCGAATTGACTCTGACTGCAAACTCCAGCGAAATCGGTGATGGAAAGGTTTCAATGCCTGTTGATTATTCAGGCGAGACCTTTGATATCGCTTTCAACCCCTTCTTTTTTCATGATATCCTCCGTCATTGCAAGGATGAGACAGTGAATTTTGCGATCACAACCCCCCATAACCCTGGGCTAATAACCGATTCAACGACCGCAAACTTTGTGATCATGCCGATGCGTCTTGCTCCTACCTAATGAAGGTAACAGGACTCATATTACGCAATTTTCGAAATTATGAAGAGGCTGAGTTGCCCCTCTCTGAAGGGTTAAATCTTATTCAAGGGAAGAATGGAGCAGGAAAAACAAGTCTATTAGAGGCCCTTTATCTTCTCAGCACTGGTCGCTCGTTTTTAACAACCCATCTTACCGATCTTATTCGAAGCGGGGCAAACCATTTTTATGTTGAAGCCCACTTTATCCGCGACAACGTCGAACAAAGTCTGGGAATCGGCTTCGATGGAAAAAGCCGTAGGATCCATTATAATGCCACGCAGTTTCAAAGCTTTTCCCATGTCCTAGGGATTCTTCCCTCTGTTCTCTATTCGCCTAAAGACAGCGCATTAATATCAGGTTCTCCTCAAGAGAGACGACGCTTTCTTAATATTCAACTTGCCCAGACTGATCCCCTCTATGTTCACCATTTGATGCGGTATCACAAAGCGATGAAACATAGAAATGCTCTTCTAAAAATTAAGTCAGAACAAGCGATTGAGAGCTGGGAACAGATGATGTCCGATTCGGCCCGATATCTCATGCATAGACGCAAACAATTGATTGAGGCCCTCCGCCCCCAAGTAGAAACCTATGCTCACTTTCTTTCTGAGGGTCAAGATACTTTCGACCTCCATTATGAGCCTTCAATTTCCTTAAATAAACAGGATCAAATTGAAGCCCTTTATCGGAAACAGCGACCTAAAGAACTCATCGTCAGGAGCACCTTGATTGGCCCCCACCGCGACGACCTTCATATTACCTATAACAAACGTGAAGCAAAATCCTTTGCAAGTGAAGGACAAAAGCGCACTTGTATTGCGGCTCTTAAAATGGCAGAATGGAATGAGCTCAAAATGCAAACCGAAGTCAACCCTTTGTTTTCAATCGATGATTTTGGGGTTCACCTTGACCCCACTCGAACAAAGGCCCTCCAAGAAAGACTCTCCACTTTTGGGCAGGTTCTTCTTACATCCCCCGAAGAAGATGAATGGGGCACGCTCCATATCGAAAAAGGAAAGTTGCTGCAAAAATCACATGAGATTCTATCTATAAAAGTATAGAACCTAAACGCACTATTTTCTGGCTTTGGATCTCAATTCTAATTTTTGCAGCATCAAATAGCGTCGTAGCAAAAATTGGACAATTAGGAGCAATGCACCCTATTAATGGACATAACCCCATCTCTTTTTGCAATCTTTTCTTTGCTGGAAACCTTCATCCTTCAGCGGAGTCTAGTACTCCTTTCACCGCATTTAGGTATCCAAGAATTATGGAAAGATCTCTTTCCTGAATATTTCGATGACAATCTGAAGGAATCAAGCGTCCTAAACTTCGACTAACTCCTACAAATGCAAGGAGATAAGAAACTCCACCCCCCATCACTTTGAGATAACCATCAAGAGGATCCATTGGAATCCCAAAAGAGTCCGCTGCCTTAGGATCATAAAGATCTTTATTCATATAATCGAAACTGTCAATGTCGATGAGCTTCAAAACTCCCTCTCGATTCACAATCATATTTTCTGAAAAAAGATCTCGATGAATGAGCCCTTTTTGAAAACCAAATATTAACGCATCGACTAGACCCACAGCCACCTGCACGGCACTTGATTCCGACAGTGTATTCTCAAGTAGCTTTTCGACGTACTCCATCACAATATAAGAACGTATTTCCCCATTCTTGGATTCAGTGAAGTAGTCATAAACCTCCGCAATATTTGAATGCTTTAGAATTTTCCCTAGCTCCCACTCCCTCTTAGCAAGTTTTGAAGCTCCCTGCTCATCAAAATAGTATTTTGAGTATTCTTTGAAGTTTAATGCAGTTTCTGTGAGAAAAGCTTTAATTGCGACCTCCCTCCCATGAGAGTCTACTGCTAGATACACAACAGCCTTTTCTCCTTTTCCTAGCTCACAAAGAAGGGTATATTCCCCAACCTTTTCCTTCTCATATTCCTCAGGGGCAATACATCCTCCCTCGCGGATCCCTTCATAGATGCCTGCAACGTCCATATGCCTTCTTCAAAAATTCATTTTTCAAAGAGGTATACCATCTGAGAGAGTATTAACTCAATCCATCCCTATGATCTTGTTCCAGAAGATGTTATCAGGCTCATGTTTTTTCTCCTTAAGGAAAAAGAGAAGAAAAAAGGCGAGGAGAATCGTGATCGGAAAACTAAGCATTGCGTAGTGGTAATCTTCTAGAGAATAGATTGGAATTCCGTCTTTCATTGCTCCAGACCATCGAAAATCAAGAAGCACTCCTAAAAGAGGCTGCATGAGAGACGTTCCGGCTGCAACAGAAAAGTTAGTAATTGCAATGCTAGTCCCTTTTGCCTCGATAGGATTGAGCTCGATCCCCAAAGAGAAATTGAGCAATTGAGCTGCTTGAAAGAATCCCACAAGAAATAGAAGAATGAAGACGAGTAAAAGGGTCAAATGTCCTATATAGATAACAGGGAGGATACAGACTAAACAAAGGAGAGTGCTCGCATAAAGAAAGGGCTTTCGTCTACTGAAACGATCTGAAATGAAACCAATGATCGGTCCCCCTACAATCCATCCTACAAAAATCATTGAAACAGCGAACCCTGCAACATCTTTTGAAATCCCATAACTTTCGATAAGGAAAGGGATACCCCAAAGGGAGGCAAATGCAGCAGTTGTCATGTAGAAGAGAAGGGCAATGGCTGCATTGAGCCATGTTCGAGGATTGGAAGCGACAATTTTTAAATTGCTTAGAAGATCAACTGAAGCCTTTTTTGTCTTAACTTTCTTTTGTTCTGGCTCTTTTCGAATGAAAACATAGAGAATTACAGCAAGGAAAAGTCCAATAAATCCAAAAGCATTAACGGTCGTACGCCAACCATAACTTTCGACAGCAAAACTTAAAGGACCCTCAGCACCAACAGCACCAAGCATTCCTATTGAATTTCCCACTCCTACAAGGAGAGCCAATTTTTTTGCAGGAAACCAATGAGAGCAAATATAAATCATCCCAACAAAAGCAAACGAAGAGCCAATTCCCATAAGGAAACGGCCAAATTCTGCAGGTGCCAGGGTCTGGGCCATTCCAAAGAAAAAACTACCGACCCCGCAAAAAAGAGCCGCAAAGGTGAGCAGCTTCCGCGCTCCATAACGGTCCATCAAAATCCCGACAGGGATTTGCATAGGGGCATAAGCATAAAAGAAAAAGGCGCTTAAAGTTCCGAGCTGACCTGCTGTTGTTTTGAAAGATCCCATTAGCTCTTTCACCATAATAGAAGGATAGACTCGAACAAAAAATTCATAAAACAAAAAGAGAACAGCGAGACTCCAAGTCCACCAAGCAACAACCGATTTTTTATGCACTAAAGTCCCTTAAGGTGATCAATATATACAGCTCCGAGAGGAAAGTCTTTTTCGTACTCCTCTTCCTTATTTTTCTTAGTAAATTGATCGATAATTTTGTTTGCCAGGACTTTCCCGAGTTGTACCCCTTCTTGATCAAAGGAATTGATATCCCAAATAAAGCCCTGGAAGGCCACCTTGTTCTCAAAATATGAAAGAATGGCGCCCATGGTATAGGGATCACATTTTTTGGCCATCAGGACCCGATTAGGACGATTTCCTGGGAATTCCTTGTTGGGGTTATCATTCTTTTGCCCAGTTGCAAGTCCAATCGACTGAGCAAAGAGGTTTGAGAGAAGCTTCTCCTGAGAAGTCGTCCCTTTAAAGGAGGAGTCTTCTCCAAACTGGCTTTCCATAAAACCAATAAATTCTACAGGAACGACAATGGTCCCCTGATGAATAAGTTGATAAAAAGAGTGTTGCCCATTGGTTCCAGGCTCTCCCCAGATAATCGGCCCTGTCCAAAAATCAACTGGCCTTCCCTGTTTATCAATGCGCTTTCCATTGGATTCCATATCACATTGTTGCAAGTGAGCAGGGAAACGAGACAGCGCCTGAGAGTAGGGAATAATTGCTGTGGTGGGATGACCCAAAAAGTTATGATTCCAAATTCCTAAGAGTGCTGACAGCAGAGGAAGGTTCTTTTTTGGATCTTGTTCCAGTGCTACTTTATCCATCGAATTCGCCCCACGAAGAAAATCCAAGAGTTTTTCCATTCCTAGAGCGAAGGCCAGCATCACACATCCCACCATCGAGGTTGCAGAATACCGCCCCCCAACATAATCCCAAATATAAAACGATTTGCGGTACATTTCGGGATTATCCATGGGACTTCCCTTCCCTGTAACTGCAAGAAAGTGGTTCTTTGGGGAAAGCCCTTCTTCCTGAAACTTCTTTCGAATGAGCTCCTCATTTGTTAGGGTTTCAAGAGTTGTTCCTGATTTAGAAACGATCACCACAAGAGTTTTGCTTAAGTTCACTCTACGAATCACATTCGCCGCATCATCGGGATCAACATTCGAGATGAAGTGAATTCTCTTTCCGGGTTTGTTAAAGGCTTCTAAAGCAAGATAAATAGCTTTCGGACCAAGTTCAGATCCCCCAATCCCCACCTGAATCATATCGGTATAGTCTTCTTTTTCGATTCCATCGAGAAAGCTCTTTAACTTCTCCATTTCAGCGTAGGCAAGAGCCGCAGCTTGACGCGCCTGCTCCCCTTCAGCTTGACGGTCAAAAAAATCGCGCATCGCAGTATGGAGAACCATACGGTTTTCACTCTCAAACCCCTCAATCTTATTGATCACTTCCCCATTTTGCATAGCAAGCATCTTCTCATGCACACTTGCTTCATTCGCAAGCTCAAAAAGGGTCTCCATTGTTTTTTCATTAACCCTTTCCGTTCCATAGAAAAGCTTGAGATTGAGGCATTCCACCACCATCTCCTCCATCCTCTTGGGACAAAGGCACCCTCCTTTGGAAAGATCTACAGGTTTTTCGGCAATTTTGCGCAAGGCTTCTACAGAATGATATTCATTGAATGCTGACATCTTTGTTCCAATTGATATATGTACAGAATTTATACATATACCAAATGGGACTATCTATGCAAGATTAGAGCATGGTCTGATAGGGCCTGTGCAACATTTTCAGATCCATGCATGGGAACCACGTCGGTTTTTCCTTCCATTTTGCTAAAATAGAGAAAAGGTACTGAAGTACTCTCTCCCTCTTCAACACTATGGTAATGCATGTAAGGAGCAGAGGTCGTTGTTTGAGCATTTTTAGGAATTCCAGAGACGAAACCTTTTTGAAGCAAGAGTTCTCCGTCTTCAGGCTCCATCTCTCCCATCAACACCACTTGTTTTTTATCCCCAAATTCACGAGAGAAAATTTCATTCCAATCTCCACGTGTCGGATTATAGGTGCAAACATAAATCCTTTCCTCTGTTTCCATGACAAAATATCCCCTCTCCATCAACCAATCCTGTTTTCTGAAAGGAATATATTCTGGAGGTTTCACTAGGCTTCCACGGAAAGCGATAAAGAAAGAGGTATCTTCTCCTAGCATTTTTTCACCCATCCCTGTGAAGAAAAAATGGTATCTCTCTTTTAGACTTGCTGTAAGACTGGGCGCATTAAAGCGGTTGACTTCCGGGAGAAAAACCACATCGGGATTGTTATCTCTAACAGTTGAAACGAGACGATCAAAGCGATCACTCGGAACGGAAACCCCTGCATTTCTCTGAGGATTAATCCCAGTCAACATTCTAGGATTCAAGAGACACAGTTTAGGACTTTTATTGATCTCTCCACTGAAGGTTCCATGAGTAGTCCTGTATGGAGAGCTATGGGAAAAATTACCAATAGCCGTTATTGCTGCTGCTGCTGCTGCGAAAGGCAATGTTCCCATCCAAGACGGAAAACAAATAACAAAACGGACGATGCGACCAACAACCTCTTGAACCATAGAGCTAGTCTGCCCGTATTCTCCAGAATGCAACGGAGCAAAATCAAGCTCTAGAGACTGCCTTAGATATGAATTTAAGTGGATAACCTGCGTGGCAAAGCCCGTGATTTTTTCATTGACCTTGTCTTTAACTCCAATTTCCCCATCAAACAGAGGGATGCTATCGATTCCCTCCCCACTTGCAGCTTCTACAGACATTCTTTCTCCACATTAATCATATTACAGGGAAAAGATATTGCCTTATTTAGTAAATAAACAGCAAGTAGCTTTATCCTAATAAGGCAGATATTCCTTTGTGATCTGAAAGAGCTTTTCTGGGATCTTCATACGTATCATGAATCTCCGTTTGCATGACTAGGTCTCCACCAATGACTAGAAAACCATCAATAGACTCCGGATCTCTTTTCCCCCCTTCTTCAAGCCCATTAATGCAGGTTTCAACATTCCCATGTTGCTCCTGAATCAAATCACGAAAACCCATTTCAAGCATTGATCGATGTCCTGCAGACCCTCTTTCAATATTGATATCCCCAAGAACAACCCAAACCTTTCCATTTGCAAACTCCTCAGTAATCTTCTTGATCTCCGCAAGTTGCTCCAGGCGGATTTCCTTTGCTCGATAGGTTTCCTTTGGGTGCAAGTGAACATAGAGGTAATGGACTTTTTCAGTTTCAACATGGAAAAAACCACGATAGGAAGACTTTTGCTCTTCCTCAGCTTCAATCTTTGAAGGAAAAAACTTTGGCTCATTGACGATAGGCTCTCGACTAACAACCGTCATCGAAGCATCCATCCCTTTTGCGTTGGATCCTACATTCACAAGAAAATGCCTATAGCTCTCTTGAAAAGACTCGAATAGTTTTCCCGAAAGGGTTTGACTAAACTCACAAAGAAAGAAGATATCAGGGTTGATACTCTCAACAAATGCTTTGAGCTGCTCCATTCTTTCACCCGCTGTGCGCACACCCCCAAAAGCATAAGGTAATCCTCCAGGAAACATACAAGCATTCAGGTGAAGTACCTTCGGACGCTCGGGACACACCTCTTCTCCCAGTCCCTCCCAATATGTAAACTCTCGAGAATGAAAACGGTTCGAAAGGCCCTTTAGAGCAAAACCTGCTAATGCTAAAAAAGCGCCAAGAGAGGCTCCTATAGCATGAGCTCCTCCTCTGAAAATGCGCTTTGCGACGCTATCGGTTAGGCTCTCCTCATGGAGAGGATTCGCAGCATAGCGATGAACATTTTGAGCAAAGTACCAGAAAGGCCTTTGTACTTCATTTGCTAAATGATTTAATCGCTGGGCTACATCGTCTGTTGAAGTCTCAGGGTGATATGTGACAACCTCAGTCTCCCTACTAACAGGTTCCATAAGTAGATCCCTCCATTTAAAATTTTCAGCGGGATTCTATCAGATCTCACCAAATTTTTCATCAAAAAATGTTGCTGATTATCCCCCTAATTGCTACCATGGGTGACTTTCCCGTTCGGGGTATAGCGCAGTTTGGCTAGCGTGTCTGCTTTGGGAGCAGAAGGCCGGGGGTTCGAATCCCTCTACCCCGATTTTCATTCCTTGGGTTTATCAATTTAAAGTTAGTACCACTTCCAGTAAGAAAACTCAGAAATTCTCATGAAAAAATGACATATTTGTCAATTTTACCTCTACAAAAGTGACAAGTGCGTCACTTTTCCACCAGCAGCTTCAAATCCCTGGACCATACGCATCCCCCACGTCGAAATAAGGCCTGGAAAGATCAGGAGCTCGTCGAGCTCATCCCACTCTTCTGTGATATAGGGCTCTGCAATCAAACGAAAAGGCCTGTCGAGTTTTTCCAAACATTTATCCACCACATCAAATTGAAGCCCCCTATCCCTTAAGGGGAGGACAATTCCCAATGCCGCATCGTAGCGAAGGGGTATAAGAGTCTCTTCCCATTTAATTGCCCCAATGGGTCCTGAACGAAAACCTAAGTGAATATGTGGAAAAATTTCCTTTGAAAACTTGAGAGGATCGCCAGCGCAATCGAAAAGTGCAAAGGGAGGTACTTCATCTGGGAGGTAAGCGGCTAAGTGGTGCAAGTATTCTGCAAACTCCTCAAGTGGAACGGCAGGAACCCTGCCTCTATATAGAACAACACCAAGGGTCGATTCTTGATGTTTTTCCCAAATTGACTCAGCAAAACATTTTACCGCTAACTGATGAGAAGAAAGATGGGCCAAATTTATCTGATCAAGTTGAAAGTCGAGCTCCCATAAGATATGAGGAGCATCTGCGGCTACTTCCCACTTCAAATCTGAAGAAAGCGAAGCGTCAAGCTCAATCAAAGTAATGGAAGGGGGAAGGGACGAAAACCCTCGATGGTCAACGATTCTCATAGCACATATGGTGGATTTCTAGGCCCTTGGAGAGCCAGAGGCGCTCAAAAAAGGAAGAGCCATAGTTTTCATGGGACGCAGGGACCTTGGACCACTCCTGCATTTCGTATTCCATCTGATCTTTGTAGGGAACATTATCCGTCACAAGGGTCACAGTCCCTGCAGAGGCCACCGTTCTTTTCAGCTCCTCTACAAAAGGGCGCTGGATAATCCGATGTTTAGCATGACGATCCTTCGGCCAAGGATCGGGAAAGTTGACAAAGACAGCATCTAAGCAATGATCAGGCAAATATTCCCTCGAAAAAATCATTCCCTCTCCGGAAATAATGAGGAGGTTATCGATTCCATAATTCACAGTTTTTGAATAAATTTTTCTTACCCTCTCAAACCACATCTCAACCGCTACCCAGTTCTTGTCAGGATTTTCCCGAGCACGCTCAATAATCCATTCCCCATTTCCACTGCAATACTCCAGGTTAACAGGGTTATTATTCCCAAAATACTCCGCAAAACTAGGAAACAATTCCTTTTGGTGCTCCTGATAATATTCAGGGACATAAAAGATCTTGTTTTTGAAAAGCGGGCGACGGTCTTTCCACCCGTAAGGATAGGGTAAATCTTTCGGTTTCATAGGGGCTGATTCTACCATCTTCTTCAATAAATTGCTTCCAAAAAGTATGGAATATGGTAGCATTCAATAAAAAATGAGTTGCTATGGAATCTATAAATATTGATCTAACCCAAGTTTTCTCAGCGGCTCCATGGATCTACACGATCCTTGCTCTTCTTTCTATGTGCACCGTGATGATTGCCCTGTATACTCTTTTGACAGCGCGCTCTTCAAAAATTCTGCCCAGAAACCATCAAGAGGCCATCGACCGAATGCTCCAATCGCAAAATTATGAAAAAGCCCTTACCCTCTGCGATGAAAACCCTTCTCTTTTTTCTAAAATGATTGCAGCAGGAATCACCTCCCGCCCTTTAGGAAATCAAGGGATTCTAGATGCCATGAAAGCCGCCGGAAAACGGGGGTCTGCTCCTTTCTGGCAAAAAATCGCTCTTCTCAACGACATTGCCGTCCTTGCGCCGATGCTTGGTCTTCTAGGAACAGTCACTGGTATGTTCTACGCCTTCTACGATCTCAACCGCTCTATGGAGTCTCTTTCCACTCTTTTTGATGGTCTAGGGATCTCTGTGGGAACCACTGTTGCAGGACTCATCGTAGCTATTCTTGCAATGCTCTTCTATACCTTCCTAAAATTTCGACTTATCCGCTCCATGACAACTGTTGAAAACGAAGCAATGCAACTTGCAGGAACCCTTTTCCATGATCCCCGATGATGAACTCGCACCAAAATCCACGATAAGTTTCGCCCCAATGGTCGACTTTCTCTTCATCGTCATCGCGATCTTTGCCGTTATTGCCATCTCAAGAAAAGCGCTTTTTGACTCCCACCTCTCCCTTGTTGAAGCAACCGGCAATGCAAAAACCTCTGCGCATCACGCCGACCACACGGTCAACCTCAGCATTTCCCCCAATGGAGAGTATAAGCTGATTGATACGAAAGAAAGCTTCATCCTTGATGACATCGAAGCAATCAAACAAGAGCTCAATAAACACCAGAAAACGCATATCCTCCTTCATATCGATAAGCACGCCGAGTGGCAGCCTATTGCAAAGCTCATCTACTCCATGAATGAAGAGGGATTCCACGTCTATCCTGTCTATGAAAAAAAATGAGCTAATTACAATCCTGCGTGACCGCACCATTTCCACGGTTACCTTTAAGCGCACATCCAATGCCCTAGCTTCTCTCATCGCTGCAGAAATCAAACAAGAACTCGCCGACAGAGAAGATGTGATGTTGCTCCCGATTCTCCGCGCTGGCATGGCACTTCTCCCTTCCTTTATGGAGGCCTTTGAAGCAGCCTCCGTTGGATTCATCGGTATCCATCGTGACACGCAAGCCCACCCTAATCTCTACTATGAAAAACTCCCCCAAATCACTCCCCACACTCACGTCATCATCCTGGATCCCATGGTCGCCACCGGCGGCAGCACCCTCCTCGCCCTTAATAAACTCATCGATGCTGGGGCAACTCCTTCCCACATCACTATTGTCAGCATGATCGGTGCCCCCGAAGGAAAAGAGGCCATCCACTCTGCTTATCCCGAGGTAAATTTCCGCCTCGCCATCCTTGATGACCACCTCGACGAGAAGAAATATATCGTTCCCGGACTTGGCGACTTTGGCGATCGCTTTTTCAACACCATCTAGAAACTCAACTCATTGACTGACAATCTGCTAAAACTTAAATAAAACACACTAATTTTATTAAAATAACTTTGCAATTATTCACAATAATTGAGATACTTTTGCCGATTTGGAACAAGGAAGGATACAAAATGGCAATAGAATTTGCAAAATCATTATTTTATCAAGTTAACTTTTTACCGCCTGTTAGTCTCTCTCAAGAACAACTTGAGGCATGGCACACTAAAGATTCAGGCGTAACAGACTTTATACACGCCCAGTTTAAGGATGAAGAGCCTCTACGAGCTTTCTCCAACCCCCTGACACTAAATCCAGAAAGATATGAGCCCATTGGACGCGCTTTCACTGATAAGGGTTGGCGGATTTTAAGTGAAAAACCTACAGCTGAAGGTTTTAAACCCTATTACAGTGTATTAGAACATAATGAACTTCCCGGGAAAATTGTAAAGCACGCTGGGAAACGGAAGCCAGACGACCAAGTCGCCGGCGGTGCTCCTATAGCGCATACTGGAGACTTTTTGGAACTCGATCCCTACTGCTCTCTTTTGCGGATCGCAATGGTAGATCGTATTCGCCAGATCTGCGCCGAAAATCCAGATGAATTTGATGGAGTCACTCTCCCAAGAAAAGAACTGTGTGAAATCCAGCCAGGACGACTACAAGATGAGTCCTTGCCCATTGATCAAAGGTTCTTAATCGTTGCTGAAAAAGTGAATTGCTTGAGTTGGAAAGAAACCATTGATGCGATTGATGGAATGTCAAAACAAGAACAAGAAGCTCTTGCTGATAAGCTAGTTCTGCTCGTTACCAAAACAGGTCTTGCAGACGCTACTTTTTCAAATGTTCGTTTAGGAAGAGCAGATGATTTAACGGAGGCGGGAAATCGCAAGATCTTTCTTGTCGATACAGAGCCAAGCAATGTGATGATTTTGGATCGAGGGTGGTTTAATAATCTTTTCGCATTCCAAAGCAGTTTGGAACAAGCCGGTCGAATCGGAACCTATGCTTTGCGCATACTGGAAGCCAAAAATTGGCCAAGCGATCATAGAGCCCCTCATTTTATTGCACGAGTCAAAGAGCATATTGAAACACAAAAAAGTAATAATTATTCCAAGCCTAAGATTGGGATTTACCTTATTTCTGTGATTGCTCTTACAGCTCTTTATAAGAAAACATCTTTTGGGAAATACCGTAAAACCTACATTTTTGCCGTACTGACTCCTTTAGATATCGGTTTGGCTAAAAGTGTTGGTCACACAACCTCTGTCATAACTTTTATAATAAAAAATCAACTCATTATGCAAGACCTTAGTCTAACTCAACAAAAGAGAATGGATAAAGCATTACAAAACCCCTGGATGCAGAGAGCTGCACGAATCCAAGGTCAGGGCCGCATGATTATGAGCGAAGAACAAATCATTGCTCAAATGCGTGCTCAGGGACTCGCATAATTTTCATATTATTGGGGGACCTCTTCAGGTCCCCTTTTTTTATCTCCACTTCTTCTTGCTATTTCTGAAAACATTCCCTAGAAATCTTGCGCATCACTCGCAAAAGTTCAGCAAAATGCGATCCGGGCACCAGAACCTATCTTATAGTCTTTATTGGATTTGTCTTGAAGGATTGCCCAGGAGAGGACTCGAACCTCCACACCTCTGTCTCTCATTTCACTCCCCTTTTACTCCTCCTGCACCATCTTTCTTTCAGTCTCATCCTTGCTCGTGCTCACCATGTCTAAAGACATGCATTCCCACTTGCGCAAGGCGATCCTGGTTAGAAATCTTGCGCATCACTCGCAAAAGTTCAGCAAAATGCGATCCGGGCACCAGAACCTATCTTATAGTCTTTATTGGATTTGTCTTGAAGGATTGCCCAGGAGAGGACTCGAACCTCCACACCTTACGGCACCAGAACCTAAATCTGGCGTGTCTACCAATTCCACCACCTGGGCAGGTGATATAGTGTTTTAACTGTAAACTGATAGACCTAAGTTGCTCTTTATAACCTGCATTCTCATCTTCGCTCTTAATAACCACTTGTGGTTATCTACGAGCTCCAGACCTCAATGCCGATTAAAATAGCTTCCCTATCTTTATCAGTTTAAAGTTAAAGCACTATAGAAGATCCAATTTAATCTTTTTGAGAGGTTTTCGTCAAGAAAGAAAAGGGGCTTTGATGAAGGATAGGGGCTCGCATTTTTTTCTTCAATGCTTTAAGAAGGAAAGTATGGCTAGAGATGAAGTATTAGTGGTCGGAGCGGGACCTGTCGGACTTACAATGGGAATTCAGCTCGCCCGTCTTGGGGTGAAGTTCCGCATCGTTGATAAAAGCGTGATTCAAGCAAAAGATTCTCGCGCGGCAGGGATTCAGCCTCGCACGCTCGAGGTTTTTGAGGATATGGGAATCCTCCCTGAGTTTTTAAAACAAGGGGTGAAGGTCACTGGAATGAATCTCTACTCTGGAAGTAGCCGGCTGATTCACGCGGTCTATGAAGGGTTCGATACTCCTTACTGCTTTATTATTGACCTTCCTCAAAGTCAAACGGAAACAATTTTGCTCCATGAGCTTGAGCGCCTTGGCGGCAAGATTCAAAGAGAAACGGAGCTTAACAACATAGAAATGCAAGATTCTCACGTCGATGTGATGCTTAAGCGGGGAGAGAGTGGCTTGGTCCCCGATGAATTTGCTTATGTCATTGGATGTGACGGCGCGCGCAGTGCTTGCAGAAAGCTTACTAACACCCCCTTTCCTGGTTCTGAATATCCGATACACTGGCTCATTCTGGATGCCAAACTCGATTGGAATTATGATTCACAGGAAATGAATCTTTTTCCTCATGAAAATGGACTCATTGCCATTTTCCCTCTTCCTCATGAGCGCTCGCGCATTACGATCGAAAGACAAGAAGGGGATGAATCTCCTCCCACCTTTGATCTGGCTCTTCAAAGATTGCGAGAGAGGATTTCTCCAGAGATTAAATTTGTAGAGCCTGCAGATATTGGTGGCTTTGTGATCCACCATAGGCAGGTAACCTCTTATAAAACGGGGAGAGTCTTTTTAGCTGGAGATGCAGCTCACCTCCACAGCCCCGCTGGTGGACAAGGGATGAACACTGGAATTCAAGATGCCTATAATCTTGCTTGGAAACTTGCTCTCGTCATGAAGGGAGAGAGTCCCAAAGAAATCCTTAACACCTACCATGAGGAGCGTCACCCTATTGCTAAAGAAGTGCTGGCAATTACCGATAAAATCACAAAAATGATGACGGTCAAGAACTCTGCTCTTTCTTTTATGCGCGATACGTTTATGAGTGTTGCTGGAAACTTTGAAGGGTTAACAAAACAACTCCCTAAACGCTTTTCTCAAATTTACCTAAGCTATGGGGAAAATAAGATCATTGTTAATGAGACAAAGGACCACCCTCCCACTAAAGTTAAGATTGGTGGGAGAGCCTCAGATCATCTTGTAAAGCAAGGGGAAAAAGAAATTCGTCTCTTTGAATTGTTTCAAGGAACGCACCATACTCTCCTTCTTTTTAGTGGAAAAAAACCTACAGAAGAGGAGTTGAAAGCTCTTGGTGGGTTCTATTCCATTAAACACCCGCAGATCCGCCCCTATTTTATTTACCGCAATGAAAGTAATTTGACCCATTGCCCAGAAAAAAACCAGTGCCTTCTTGACCTAGAGCCTTCCGCTCACACCCACTATGGCATTTCAAAAGCTACAGCCCTTCTTGTCCGCCCTGATGGATACGTCGGAATAATCCAGGAGCCTCTTAATCAAAAGGGGTTTGAAACCTATATGAAAAAGGTATTTACGACATGATGATCCCAAACGATTCAAATCAACCTCCACATTTTTCTCCCTCCATCAATGAAAACATCGATTCCCTTGCCCAGATGCTCCTCAGTACGTCCCTCTCTTATGAACAGGAAACATGTCATTTTCTTTTAGAAAAAATTAGAGAAAAAATCGCACTCACTCCTCAGCTTGAAGATTCTCTGGAGCAGCTTGAAAAAATCGTCCAAAGCCCTTCGGCATTCGAACCTTATGCTGTTCAGCAAGTACTCTCTACATTTCGTGGTATTGATTAGAGTTTCTGACGTTTAAGCATCTCGGCAAAAAGCCCCGGTTCATTGCTTAAGTTCTTAAAAGAACCCGTTTGTGTCACCTCTCCTTTTTCAAGCACATAAATCCGATCTGCATTCTTGATGGTGCTAAGGCGATGGGCGATGACGATGCGCGAGATGTCAAGTTGATCTATATTTTGGGTGATCTCTTCTTGAGAGTTGTTATCAAGAGCACTCGTTGCTTCATCAAGTAGGAGAATCTTGGGATTCGGAAGAAGTGCCCTGGTAATAAGAAGACGCTGTTTTTGTCCTCCAGAGAGAGTTTCCCCATTCATGGGCACAACGGTATGGAGTCCCATAGGGAAGTTTTGGAGGTCCTTTTTAAAACTAGCTAGCGTAATTGCTCGGTCAATTTCTTCTTCTGTGTATTGTCCCCCCGCAACAATATTTTGATAGAGGGTTCCTGCAATGATACCACCCCCTTGGAGAACAACACCCATCTGTTTTCTCACTTCACTTAGGTTGAGATGAGAGAGGTCTTTTCCATTGAAATAGACGGCTCCAGATCGGGGTGTTTCGAAACCAAGAATCATCCGAATCAGCGTAGATTTTCCACTCCCAGAAGGACCCACAATTCCAATCATTTCTCTTGGTCCAAGTCGAATAGAAACATCGTTTAGAATCGATGCACCTTCTTCTTCGTAGCTAAACGTTACATGGTCCAGGCGAATATCTCCTGTGAGCTTTCCTGGATTGGATTTTTTCATGAGGAGTTCTTGTGGTTCTTCGATGATCACATGAGACCGCCTCCAAAGAGGAACAATGGCGGCCGCTTGCATAACAATGCTACTCATCGAAAATACAGCCATCGAAAGGGTCATATAGGCTGTATTGAAGGCTAAAAAATCCCCGATTGAAAGAGACCGCATTTCTTCCATCCTCATCACAGCTCCAAAAATCAAAATGATCGATAAATGGGGAAAAGCTGCCATGCAGGTTGTAATAAGGTTCTGAATGTTTTGAGCTGACATCTCAAGAGATTTCGATTTTGAGAATTGCTTCGCCCAGTAAGAAAAAGCATTATTTTCAGCTCCTGCAACACGGAGCTTTGCAACACCTGATAAGATTTGTACTAAAGCACCATTGATTTTTCCTTGCAACTCGTATACTTTCCTCTGCACTCTAATTTTTAAGCGAGCTAGAAGCACAGTAAGAGAAATCGCAAAGATAAGAAGAAGAACTCCAATTACGGTAAGTCTTGGAGAATAGATAACCATGGTAACCAAGTAGAGAAGAGCAAAGACCCCTGTTAAAATGGCTTGGGAAATGTTACTACTTAGGAGCGGCCTCATCTGCTCCAATGTCATGGCCCGCTGCAAAAGGTCGCCTGCTGTAAAGCGTCTAAAAAAATTTGCGGGGAGCTTCAGGAGTCGATCCCAAATGGCAGGTTGCAAGCTGGAGCTTAGCTTTCCGTCGATGCGTCCCAAAATAAGAGAGCGGAAATAGATAAAAAGAGCCGCACTTGCTGCCGCTGCAATCAGCCCTAAAGTGATTTGCACGAGCAAGTCGGCATTGGCATTGGGAATGGCACTGTTAAAAATAAAAGAGATTCCAATCGGGGGGAAAAGAGAGAAAACGGCTGCAATTAGGCCATACCCCAGGAGCTTAATAAACTCCATTTTGTTTTCCTTAAAGTAATAGAGAAGGGCTTCTTTTCCATTATGAATCTCATCCGGAATCGCCTTGTAAAAACTGTAGGCATCCAAAGCAATGTTTCGAGCGACTCGCCCTGTAATCTTCCGCTTCTTTCCTCTTATTGGGTCAATCATCTCATATTTCCCCCATCGATTTAAATAGAGGGCAACGGGGTGACGCTCTTTTCCATAGAAGGCAAGAAGGGGGCCAGAATCAAATTTCCACCAAAGAGCTCCTAATCGGACTCCTCGCATACGAGCCCCGGAGCCTTCTGCAACTTTCTCCACCTTTTTTTTGAGTTCTCCACTTAAGTTTCTTTCAGGAGCGGTAAATTTAATTCCCTGTTTTTTAAAGACAAGTTCTGTCGCTTGAATAAGTGGATTCGTACTGGTGACAGTTTCTTCATCTTCACTGGTCTTGAGAACCCCTACCATCTCGGTTAGCGTTTCATGAAGGGTCTCTTCTTGAAGTTTTTCCTTTTCCTCAAAACGCTTGAGCTCTTCTTGATCCAAAAAGCCCCTTTTATAAACAAGATAGTTTCCAATAAAGTAATGAAAATGGGTAAGTCCCTCCAGCCAGGTCTCAGAGTTGATAACTTCAGGAGTGCTTTTTGCCTGTAGCGTCGCCTTCTCTAAAGATAGAAAATAGAGATGAGGAAGAAGAGGAAAATTCTTTTGCGAAAATTTTACTTCATGTGGACCAAGAAGCTTGTATTCCCCTCCTTTTGGAGTGAGCCAAACCACTCGCTCTTTCTCCGCGGGAACCTCACTAACTTTAATCGCAAATGTCTCCCCTTTTTCAACACCAATTCCTCCTTCAAGAATCCAATGCTTGGGACGAAGTTCAATTGGAGAAAACACGAAATGACCAAATTGGTTCAGGTAATGTTCTAAAAGTGGAGAAAAAGCCTCTTGATTTGAAGGAGAGTTTTTAAGCTTTCCTTTAAAGACTCCCATTTCCATTTCCCAAATAACGATGGGTTCTTCGCTGAAGGCAAAGATCTCAAAAGGAACATTTTGCCCTTCTATGTCAAAGAGCAGACGCCCCGATTGAACGGTTGAAAGGAGCGTTCTTCGACCCTCGTGCCCCTCTTTTTTTTGCACAGCAAATAGGATCATTGCCCCTTTTTCTAGAAACCAAATGGTCCCTTTTTTTTGGAGAGAGAGGCGGAAATTCGCTGAAGCCTCAATTTTCTCCCCATGCTCTTTAAACAAGGCTTCCATTATCCCCCGTCTCACTCTCAACGAGTTGGTTGTATACCCCACCCAATTTTTTTAGTTCTTCATGTGTCCCTCTTTCAACAACTTTCCCACTCTCAAGGACAATAATCTCATCACAATCTTGGATAGTGCTTAGGCGATGAGCAACCATAATCGCCGAACATCCCCTTTTTCGAATATGGTTCATAACGAGCTTTTCGGTACTAGAATCGAGGGCACTTGTGGCTTCATCCATAATCACAATAGAGGGGCTTACAAGAAGCGCGCGCGCAATCTCTATTCTTTGTCGCTGTCCACCACTAAGGTTTCTTCCTCCTTCAATAAGCTCCGTATCATACCCCTCGGGACGCTCTAAAATATCGTTATGAATACAAGCATCTTGCGCCGCTTTAATCAACACTTCATCAGGAACAGTAGTATCCCACAACGTAATATTGTCTCGAACCGTTCCACTAAAGAGGAAAATCTCTTGATCAACACTTGTGAGTGAGCGTTGCATGATCTCTTGAGACTGCTCCATAATGGGTTTCCCATCATAGAGAATCTCACCCTCCCAAGGCTCGATCAATCCTGTCGAGAGTTTTGAAATCGTGGATTTTCCACACCCTGAGGGGCCAACAAGAGCCACTCGTTGGCCTGGGCGAATTTTGATATTGAGTTTTTCAATTAAAGGAGGCGCCAAAGGGCTATATCCGAAGGTGACATCCTTAAACTCTAAATAACCATCAAGCTTAGGTTTATCTGACTTCCCAGCCGTTTTTTTAGAATAAATACGATCAATAGGGTTCTTTAAAACATCATTGAGACGAATAAGCTCTACCTTAAGAAATTGGATTGTCTGTCCAAAGTTTACAAAATTGACAATGGGGGTAATGAAGCTAATCAGAAGCATTTGAAGAGCCATCAAAGTCCCAATTGTCAAACTCCCTTGCATGGTCCGCCATCCACCAATCCCTAAAAGGGCCGCTTGAGCAAGTCCCTGAAATAAGATGGGCGAGGTTGTTAAGATGGCATCCTTTCTACTGATTTCTTGGAGCGAATTGATTTTTCTCGTATCAAAGCCGGCAAAGGCAGCAAACGCATCGCTTTCGGTTCCTGTAGCCTTAATGGTCTCTATTTGTTGAATCACTCCAACTGAATTTGCAGTGACAATTGACTGCTCTTTTTGGAGACGGGCATAGGTATCTGTCCGAGATCTTTGAACCAAACGCATCACGACAAGGCTCCCTAGCCCTGCCAGAACTCCAATGAGCGCCACAGAAAAATCGTACATGAACATCAAAATCCCATAGAAAACCACCAAAACCATCTGGATAGTCGGGGTCGCTAAGGCCCCTGTTATCATCTGAACGACAAGGTTATTTTGCCCCACGCGGTTTGCGATTTCTGCAGGAAACCTCTGATAATAAAATGAAACAGGAAGGCGCAGAATGTGCCATAAAAAATCACTTGAGAAATGAATAGCCATTTTTGCATTCAGACGATTTAAGAAATATTGCTGAAGCCAGGTTAAAATCCCTGCAAGAGTCATGGCACAAAAGATCGCAAATAGAAACTGCCCTTTCCATGGAAGGACATTCGTTACCAAAATGTTATCAATAAAGATTCGTGTAAAAACAGGAACTCCTAGACCGGGAATGAGAAGGCAAAGTCCTGCGATTAGAACATAAAGAAGGGGCCTTTTGACCCCACGAAGACGGTGTCTCATGTCCTCAAAAACATTAGCTGGCTTCCCTCCTTTTTTAAATGAAGAACTCCTATCAAAATGCAGAACAACTCCTGTATAGGCTTCATCAAACTCTTCATACGTCACTTTCCGAGGACCAAAGGCAGGATCGTTAAGGTAAACGCATTTTTTTCCAAATCCCTCCAGAATAACAAAATGATTATAATCCCAAAATAGAATCGCAGGTTTGTCGGTTTCATAAAGCTCCCGAAGCCCCTCTCGGTGTCCCTTTCCCTCTAAACCAAAATTTTTTGCTGCATTAAGTAGATTAAGCGCATTACTTCCATCCCTCGACACACCGCACTCGGTCCGGAGATCTTCTAGTGGAACATGTTTTCCGTAATAAGAAAGAAGCATTGAAAGGCACGCCGCCCCACACTCGACATTTTCCATTTGGATCACTGTCGGCGTGTGAACTCTCCATAGTTTATTTGGACGAGGAATCGTCTGCTCCACTACTCAAACCTCATGATACAATGGGGATTAGATAGGAAATTGGGCGTTTGTTCTCAATCGTCACCCGAACCGTTCCTGTCGAGCCTGGATTTAGCCTATCTGAAGGCCCTTTTCCAAAAGACCACCTGATCCCTGATTTGTTATTTGGATCGAGACTAGGCTGAATAATAACCAGCTCTACAGTTGCACCTTTTGTTAAGTCTTCTCGCGCCTTTTCAGAAGGGATGACTTTAAGTTGGTCGGAAGTCGCCGAAACAGCATAGGGAGCAACCTGCTTAACCTTTCCCACAAGCTGCCCGTACTTCTGCGTGTCAACCGCATTGAGATCAACAGTTACTTGCATCCCTACTTGAATTCTTTCTCCCACCTGAGTGGGGATGAATCCATACACCTCCAATTGATTGGGAAATACTTCTGTTTGAAACCAAAGAAGGACTTCCCCAACTTTTACTGCTTCCCCCTGACCCGCATCAATCTGAAACACTTTTCCACTACGGGGAGCAAGAATTTGTGTGCCGCTACTAAGCTCCATTAGAGGGGTTCCTGCTGGGACCACCTGCTCTACTTTAACAAACACCTGATTCACGACGCCATCAGAAGGGCTCTTCATCGCAAATTGTGCTTCAGGTGCAAGGAGGATTCCTTGGCCTGTCGTAATAATCGGAATCTGCCCTAATACAGACCATGCAACTATTGCAACGAGTATTGCGCATAAAGAAAAAAGAACAACCCATCCTCGAAGACGAACGACAACAAGCAGCTTGCTCAGTTGCGATGGTGAGGAAAGTTTTTCTAGCGTATCATGTCGAAAAATATCTCGGCTCATGAAATTTGTTAATAGCAATTGCAAATAATCAAATCAAGAATTACAACAAAAAGGATGAAAGATAGTAGCTCAAATATCAAAAAATGGACCGCTCTGGTCCGGAAAATTTGGGACGATCCCAGCCTAAAAGAAGTTGTTTTAGCAGATCCGCACAAGTTCCTTACTGACAATGGGTTCGAAACTAAAAAATCGCAAACTGTTGAGATTCATGAGAATACACCAGGCACCCTCCACCTTATTCTCCCCGAAAAACCAGCTAGAGATATTCCTGATGAGATATTAAGTCATATTGTTGCTGGCTATTAATTAAAATAAATGATATAATATACCTGTTAATTCACAATAATAGGTGCTAAAATGAAAGAATTCCCAGTAGAACGACTCATGACTCTAGAGCTTGTCAAACTCCTCGTCCTTGGAAGAAAAAGACAAGGAGTTGGATCATTTCGACTCTCACCTCTTCTTGAGCAATTTCACTTTTTCCTCTAAGCTCAGTTGATAAATAATGGGTTTCAGTCTAGCATAACTCCTGCATCCCAGGATCCATGCTATGAAACCCATAAGTTGCCTCTTTTTTACGCTCGTTGTTTTTCTCTTAAACGCATCTGAAATCCACGAGATTGAGGGCGACTGGACAGGGGCGATCGATCTAGGCACCACTGAACTCTTGCTTAATATTCATTTGACGACGGATCAGGGTGACCTTGAAGGCACTTTTTCCTGCCTTGAACAAAATTTTACACTCCCTATTGAAGCGATAAGCTACCAGAATGCCTTCTTCTCATTCCAGATTCCTCAACTCCACCTCTCCTACGAAGGAACATTCAGCAATGGGGAAATTAGTGGCACCTTTATCCAAGGAAAAGAATTTCCACTTACCCTAAAAAGGGGCCTGGCAATAGCCCCTGTCAGAGCAAGGCCGCAAGTCGATGCCATCAACCCAGACCTCTATATCAATGAAGAGCTCCGGATTAAAAACGGAGATGTAACCCTTGCAGGAACATTGACTCTTCCAAAAGGTGATGGCCCTTTCACAACCGTCATATTTATCGCTGGATCAGGTCCACAAGATCGAGATGAAAACATTCTTGATCATAAGCCTTTTTTGGTGATTTCAGACCATCTAGCTCGCCATGGCATTGCGTCGCTCCGTCTTGATAAACGGGGGGTCGGAGCCTCAACTGGAGATTTCAAGGAGGCAACCTGTACTGATTTCATCAAAGATACCCAAGCAGCTATAGACTTTATGAAAAGTAGAAAAGAGGTCAAATCTCTAGGCCTTTTAGGCCACAGCGAAGGAGGGATGCTTGCTCCCGAAATCGCCAATTCTTCCCCCAGTGTTGACTTCATTATCCTTCTTGGAGGAACTGGCACAAAGGGATCAGATGTACTCGTCCACCAAAGTGGTCTTATACTTAAAGTCGAAGGAGCTTCTCCTGAAAGGATTCAGCAACACCAAAACCTCCTAATCTCTGTCATTGAAATGCTTCAGGAAAAGAAAGGTATTGACGAAACGATAAAACATTTATCCTACAAAATCGATGGACTCCTACAGCCCTTGCCTCCTGCAGCTCAAGAAGAATGGGAAGCTCAGGTTAATCAGATCCATGAGGCTCTAAAAACTCCATGGTTTCAGTCATTCCTAAACTATAACCCCAGAAAAGCATTGTCTGAAGTCGATGTTCCTGTGCTAGCACTCAATGGATCGCTGGATCTTCAAGTGTGCCCTAAGCAAAACCTTCGCAATATCGAAAAAACTCTTAAAGAGGGGAAAAATCCTCCTGCAGTAATTCTCGAGCTAGATGGTCTCAACCACCTATTTCAGACAGCTAAAACAGGGTCTCCAAACGAATATATTCAAATTGAAGAGACAATCGCTCCTCAGGTTCTGGAGATAATTTCTAATTGGATTCAGAATTCAGCACCCCTTAGTCAAACTGACAAATCCTAAAAATATTTTGACATTATTTTAATGTTTTCTTTACGATTCAGCTCCTTTTATCCAAACTAGGAGTTAAGATATGAGATGGATTATACCGTGCCTTTTGGCATCTTTGAATTTAGTCGCGTTGGAGCCCAATCCTCCAGCATGGCCTGATAGTGTCATCGTGCTCTCCCCGGAAGATACACACGCCCAAGATAAAGTAGATGCTGTGTATACTCAGAATGGTGGACATTCCCCTGAAGAAGATCATGGGCAGTGGAGTGACGCGCGTTTCGCAATCCTTTTCCAACCAGGAAACCACACGCTAAACGTCAACGTGGGATACTACACTTCCATTATTGGACTTGGAAAAACCCCGAAAGATACTCAGATCAGTAATGTGATTTGTGAAAATGGAAGTTTCAATTACAAAAATGGTGCTCTTTCAAACTTCTGGAGAAGTGCAGAAAACTTCTATACAAAACCCAGCAGACATCTATGGAATGGCAAAGCAGGAATGCTTTGGGCGGTCTCTCAAGCAGCCCCGATGCGCCGCGTTTTCGTCGATGGGGATTTGTATCTTTACCAATACAATCCGAATGTAGATCCTAAGAAGAACCCTCCAATGGCAGGGTTTTCAAGCGGAGGGTATATGGGAGACTGCACTGTGAATGGAGTCATTGACTCAGGAAGCCAACAACAATGGCTCACGCGCAACTCTTATATGGGAAGTTGGCCTCATGGAAATTGGAATATGGTTTTTTTAGGTTGCAATAATGCACCCGCCTCTCACTGCGGTGAGCCAAATCCTTACACAACCATTGATGCCACTCCAGTGATTGCTGAAAAGCCCTATATCATGTGGGATAAAAACAGCAATCGCTACTACTTGATGGTCCCAAAACTTGAGACAAACAAAGTTGGTGTCACAAAAGATTATGACAACGTTGATCAGATCGACTTTCATAGTGTCTTTGTTGCCACTGATAAAAACACAGCAGCTGACATTAATGCCAAACTCCAGGAAGGGCTCCATGTTGTGCTCTCTCCAGGAAACTATAATCTAGAAGACAGCATTAAAATCACCAAATCCGATACCTATATCCTAGGAATTGGGTTTCCTACCCTGATTTCAACAAAAGCTCTGCCATGTATCACGGTTGCAAGTGTTGATGGCGTGCGCATAGCCGGTGTCTTACTACAGGCGGGCACCGTTGGAACTCCAACGCTTCTTGAATGGGGAACAAAGGGCTACGCAGGAAATAGCAGTAACCCTGGGCTTCTCTATGATTGCTTTGCAAGAGTCGGTGGAACCAACGATCCTGCCGTGCATCCTGTTGGAGCAGATATGATGGTTGTCATTAATAGCGGAAATGTTGTGGGTGACAACTTTTGGCTTTGGCGAGCTGATCATGGAGTGTCAGGTCTCGTCTATAATAGCAACAACCCCTGCGATACTGGAATGCAAGTCAATGGAGACAATGTTACATTTTATGGTCTTGCTGTAGAACATACCCTTAAAAACATGACGGAATGGAATGGAGAAAATGGAAGAGTATACTTCTATCAATCTGAGTATCCATACGATGTGACGCAGCAAAACTATGGAGATCCTGGATATGTTTCTTATAAAGTTGCTGACAGCGTTCATAACCATCAAGCCTGGGGAGTAGGTGTCTATAGCTATTTCCGTGACAATACAGTTGTTGTTAATACGGGAATAGAAACCCCTACAGGAAGCTGCGTCCACTTTACAAATTCCCTCTCGGTTTTCCTTGATGGAAAGGGACAGATCTCTCACGTGATTAATAACACAGGAGATCCTGTTTCTGCACCAAACGAACAAAAATTCGTATGTGAATTTCCTTAAAATACTTTTCCCTCCCGTGGGCTCCCATGGGAGGGAATTTTCATTTCATCGTACCACTTGACTCTTTTTGAAGTTCATGGACTGTCATTCCTGACTTGACCGACGAGGGCTCTGACTTAACAATGTTTTTGCGGCGATCGGCTTGCTCATCATTCATCTTGATCATGAGCCAGTTCCTGCCGCTCATCCGAACGAGTGCAAAAAACCCTTTAAGCTTTTTCTCCATTTGGATGCTCAATTCTTTCGTCACATTTTTTCGATACCATAATTCATTTTTTTCGTTTATAGCAGAGAAAAGAGGTGTAGACATGACAGATGCAAAAAGAATCGAAATCATTGATGCCTATTTTCGGGCAGCAAATTACTTATCGGTGGGACAAATTTACCTAAAAGACAATCCCCTATTAAAGGAGCCTCTTAAGAAAGAGCACCTTAAGAAAAGGCTTCTTGGCCATTTTGGAACGTCTCCAGGATTGAACTTCATCTATGCCCATTTGAACCGACTCATCCAGGACACAAAGGCTAAGATGATTTATGTTACAGGGCCTGGACATGGTGGGCCTGCTCTGCGCGCCAATGTCTTCTTGGAAGGGGTAATGACCGAAATCTATCCAGACCTCTCAATGGATCTTTCTGGAACAAAAAAACTAATGAAAGATTTTTCATGGCCCGGAGGAGTTCCTAGCCATGTTAGCCCTCCAACCCCAGGATCGATTCATGAAGGAGGAGAGTTGGGATACTCTCTTGTCCATGCTTATGGAGCGGTTCTCGACAATCCTGATTTGATTGCTGTTTGTGTTGTGGGTGATGGAGAGGCTGAAACCGGTCCACTAGCAACAAGTTGGCAGTCGAATAAATTTATCAATCCTAGCCGCGACGGAACGGTTCTTCCAATTCTTCACCTCAACGGTTACAAGATCTCAGGGCCAACAGTAATGGGACGGATGCCCGACGAAAAGCTCGAAGCATTTTTCAGAGGGTCGGGTTACAACCCCCGCTTTGTTGAGGGAGATGACCCGAAAATTCTTCACAAGGTCTTATGGGAAACGCTTGACTGGGCTTACGACGAAATCCAAAAGAACAAAAAAGGACCAACGGATCATGCCGTGGACTGGCCCATGATTATCCTCCGCACCCCCAAAGGATGGACAGGCCCCAAAGTGGTCGACGGTAAAAAGGTGGAAGGAACCTTTCGTTCGCATCAAGTTCCACTCTCAGATGTCATTGATAATGAAGAGCATTTCGAGCTTCTTGACAAGTGGCTTAAAAGCTACAAACCTGAAGAGTTGTTTGACGAAAAAGGGCGTCCCAATGAGGAACTTTTGAAACTGGTTCCCAAAAAAAACCTCCGAATGGGCGCTTCTCCCCATGCTAATGGAGGACTCCTAATGAAAGATCTGAAAATTCCCGATTACACTAAGTATGAAGTCAAGGTCCCCAAACCTGGAGCTGTGATTGGAGAAGCGACTCGTGAGCTTGGAAAACTCGTTCGAGATATTATGAAGGAAAATACAAACAACTTCCGGGTATTTTGTCCTGACGAAACCAACTCTAACCGCTTCAATCATGTTTTTGATGTAACAGGAAGAACCTATCTTGGTGAAATTCTCGACAGTGATGATGATCTTTCTCATGAGGGACGGGTTATGGAAGTCCTGAGTGAGCACCTCTGCCAAGGATGGTTAGAAGGATATCTCCTGACAGGGCGCCATGGTATTTTTCCCTGCTATGAGGCATTTGCCCTTATTGTTGATTCAATGCTTAACCAACATGGAAAATGGCTTAAGGCTTGCTTAGAACTCCCTTGGAGGAAGCCCATTCCCTCTTTAAACTACCTTCTCACCTCCCATGCTTGGCGTCAAGATCACAATGGATATAGCCACCAAGGCCCAGGATTTATCGAATCAGTGATGCAAAAAAAATCGACTGTCGCACGCATCTATCTTCCCCCTGACGCCAACTGCCTCCTTGCAGTTGGAAGCCACTGCTTAAAAAGTCATAACTATATCAACTTGATTGTTTCGGGAAAACAGCCGATGCCTCAATGGCTTACTATGAAAGAGGCAAAAGCTCATACGGAGAAAGGTGCTGGAATCTGGGAATGGGCCAGCCACAGAGACGCGCCCGATGTTGTGATGGCTTGCGCTGGTGACACTCCAACTCTTGAAGTCCTTGCTGCTGTCTCTTTGCTTCAAAAACACGTTCCCGACTTGAAGGTAAGAGTTGTTAATGTCGTTGACCTTTTTACCCTGATTCCTCACTCGCGCCATCCCCATGGATTTGATGACGAAACCTTCAATAACCTTTTTACGAAGGAGGGTCCAGTTGTTTTTGCCTTCCATGGCCATCCCAGGGTGATTCATGAACTCACCTATGCAAGAGAAAAACCCCATCGTTTTCATGTCCGTGGCTATATTGAAGAAGGAACGACGACGACGCCATTTGACATGGTTGTTTGCAATCAAATGAGCCGCTATCACCTAGCCATGGAAGCTCTGCATCGAATTCCCCGTTTAAAATCTGAGGCTGGAGACTTTATTGCTGAGTGCAAACAGATACTTGAGAAACATAAATCCTATATCTATGAACATGGCGAAGATATCCCCGAGGTACTCAATTGGAAATGGGAATAGCTCTCCATACCTTAGCTCTTGACCTTAGGCGTTGCTCAAGTTATTTTGCAAATGAGCTCTGGGAAAAAGTCGATCCCGAGCTATGGCAAAAAACCCGAAACCCGTGGCTTATTCTTCAAACGCTCAGTGATGCCCGAAAAAAAGAGCTTGAGAACGACAAAGCGTTTTCCTGGCTATTGAAGTCCCATTTAGAGCGGAGGGAAAAAGACCTTCAAGCCTCCAATTGGTTTGAAAAAACGCATGGGAAGCACATTTCAATCGCCTATTTCAGTATGGAATTTGGACTGAGTGAATCTCTCCCTATCTATTCTGGGGGGCTAGGTCTTCTTGCTGGGGATCATCTTAAAGCCTGCAGCGATCTAGGAATTCCTCTTGTGGCAATCGGTCTTCTCTATCAACAAGGTTATTTTCGGCAGGAAATCAGCCCCGATGGTAAACAGATTGCCCTCTACCCTTTTAATGAACCAAGCCAACTCCCTATTGAAAAAGTCAACATCCGGATCCCTGTTGAGTTTCCAGGTCGCACAGTATTTTTCCGGGTCTATAAAGCAATGGTTGGTACTATTCCTCTTTACCTCCTTGACAGCAATGACTTTCTCAATGAACCCACCGACCGAGGAATAACAAGTGAGCTGTATGGTGGGGGGATCGAAACCCGCTTAAAGCAAGAAGTTGCCCTAGGGGTCGGAGGAGTGCGCCTTCTAAAAGCTTTAGGGATTGAAGCAGATATTTTTCATCTCAACGAAGGACATGCCGCATTTGCAACACTAGAAAGAGCTCGCTATAGAGAAGAGCCTTTTGAAGAAGCTTTCAAAAAAGTAAAAGAAAAAACCTTATTCACAACCCATACACCCGTTAAAGCAGGTTTTGATCGCTTTCCTATTGATATCATGCGGACAGGGTTTGCAGAATATGCGAAAAGCCTTGGGATTGCCATTGAAGATCTTTTAGCCCTTGGACAAGTTGAAAAATCGGATCCCTTTAATATGGCCTATTTAGCCGTTCGAGGAAGCGCTTACGTCAACGGAGTGAGCAAACTCCATGGGGAAGTGAGCCAAAAACTTTTCGAAAAACTAGAATGCGAAGTTGGAGCCATTACAAATGGGGTTCACATCCCTTCATGGGAGTCTCCAGAATCTGATAAGCTTTGGTGTCAATTTGCTGGAGAACATCGGTGGTATGAACCCATTGAAACCCTTGAAAGCGAGCTCAAAGCAATCTCTGAAGATGAGCTTTGGGAGTATCGGAATAAATCTCGAAAAAAGCTTGTCGACTACACAAGAAATCGTCTCGAAGGGGAACTCACGCGAAGAGGGGCTCCTGAAAAAATCACCTCTCATCTTGATCAATTTTTAGATTCCGAAGTTCTAACCATTGGGTTTTCCCGCCGCTTCGCCACCTACAAACGGGTCGACCTTCTCTTGCAAAACGAGGAGCGCCTTTTACGCCTTCTCAAGGGAAAAAAAATCCAGCTCATTATTGCTGGAAAAGCGCATCCAGCAGATGTGCCAGGGCAAGCTCTGATTCAAAAGTGGATTGCTTTTACAAGCCGTCCCGATGTAGCTCCACATGCAGTGTTTCTTTCAGATTACGACATCCTCTTAGCTGAGCGTCTCGTCCAAGGGATGGATCTTTGGCTAAACACTCCTCGCCGCCCTTGGGAAGCCAGTGGAACAAGCGGCATGAAAATTCTTGCAAATGGCGGGCTCAATTGCTCCTCCCTTGATGGATGGTGGGCCGAGGCATATACCCCAGATGTAGGCTGGGCAATACCCGGGGATGATGATGAAAAAGATGGAAAATTGCTTATGGAAATCCTAGAAAATGAGATTATTCCCCTCTTCTATAACCGTGATAAAAATAACATCCCTATAGGATGGTTGAAAAAAATTAAGGAAAGTATGGCGCGCCTCACTCCTGAATACTCGACCCATAGAATGGTACGCGACTACGTTGAAAAATATTACCTGGAGATGATTGGATGACAGAGCCAAGTGGACTCACTACAAAGGAAGCCAAAGAGCGCCTCAATAAGTTTGGGGAAAACATCCTAGAATTGAAAAAAAAGAGCATTTGGCTCCGCCTATTTACCTTTTTCTGGGGACCTATTCCCTGGATGATTGAAATTGCAGCTATTCTCTCCGGCTACTTGCAAAGGTGGCCCGATTTAATCATGATTCTTGCCCTTCTTTTCATCAACGCCATCTTAGGGTTTTTCCAAGAGTTTAAGGCCAACAATGCCATCGAAGCTCTGAAATCAAAATTGGCTCTGAAAGCACGAGTCAAGCGGGATGGAAAATGGCAAAATATTGATGCTAAGGAACTTGTTCCAGGAGATGCAGTGTTTGTGAAGCTAGGGAATATCATTCCAGCTGATATCAAACTTGTTTCCGGAGAGTACCTCTCTGTAGATCAATCTTCGCTTACAGGAGAATCCCTTCCCGTCGATAAAAAGCTGGGAGATACCGCCTACTCGGGAACTGCAGCCAAGCTAGGAGAGATGGTAGGAGAGGTGACTCAAACAGGACTCAGCACTTTCTTCGGAAAGACAGCCAAACTCGTTGCTACAGCAAAATCGAAATCCCATTTCCAAGAAGCGGTTCTTAAAATTGGCCATTTTTTAATCTTTTTGACCCTAGGAATTACAGCTATTCTTCTCGTTATTGCCATTTTCCGCACCCAATTTTCCGATACCCTTCACTTAGAACTAGGTAACCTGGTGATCTTTCTTCTTGTCCTTATAATTGCAGGAATTCCTGTTGCACTTCCTGCAGTCCTATCGATGACAATGGCGATTGGAGCCAACCGTATGGCTAAGCTCAAGGCAATTGTTTCAAAGCTTATCGCCATTGAAGAACTTGCAGGAATGGATATTTTATGCTCTGACAAAACAGGAACTCTAACAAAAAACGAACTCACTGTAGGAGAAGTTACCCCTTTTGAAAAATCCGCTGACGATGTTCTGTTTGCTGCAGTCCTTGCTTCCGACTTAACAGGTGAGGACGCTATCGACCAAGCAATTGTCCATGAAGCGAAAAATATCGACGAGATAAAGAAGTACAAAGTAGAAAAATTTATCCCCTTTGATCCGGTTCGAAAACGCACTGAAGTCATTCTCACGACCCCCGAAGGAAAATCCCTTCATGTCAGTAAAGGGGCCCCTCAAATGGTTTTAGAGCTTGCAAAACCTGACGAGACCTTGACCAAAAAAGTTAATGATGCTGTTGATACCTTTGCAGCACGGGGATTTCGCACTTTGGGAGTCGCAGAGGGAGATGGAAACAGCTGGAAGTTTTTAGGGCTTATTCCCCTTTTTGATCCCCCTCGCGAAGATACGAAAGAAACCGTTGATAGCGCACGGGCTATGGATGTCAAAATCAAGATGGTAACAGGAGACCACACAGCGATTGCTCGGGAAATCTCTTCGAAACTTGATCTAGGCTCAAACATTATGCCAGCAAAAGAAATCACTGAAGATAATATCGAAACGGCAGATGGGTTTGCAGAGGTTTTCCCAGAGCATAAGTTTAAAATCGTCCAAACCTTCCAAAAGAAAAACCATATTGTCGGGATGACAGGAGATGGAGTCAATGATGCCCCTGCGCTAAAGCAAGCCGATATCGGGATTGCTGTAAGCAATGCCACAGACGCTGCCAGGGCTGCTGCTGACCTCATTCTCACTGATCCAGGCCTCATGGTCATCAAGAAAGCAATCGATGAAGCACGCTGCATCTTTGGGAGGATGAAGAGTTATGCAATGTACCGCATCAGCGAGACTTGCCGCCTTCTTTTCTTTCTCTTTCTGGCAATGATCCTCTTTAAAATACAACCCCTAACAGCTGTTATGATCATCTTGATTGCCCTTCTTAACGATATTCCTATCATGATGATTGCCTATGATCACATGCGTATTGAGAAAGAACCGGTCAAATGGAATATGAAAGAGATCTTCACAATCTCCATCGGCCTCGCCATCGTTGGAGTGATTTCAACCTTTGGCCTCTTTTGGATCGGACAGGAAATTTGGCACTTTGATTTGGCACACACACGCACTCTCGCATTCTTGGCAATCCTCTGTGGAGGAAACTTAACTATCTATCTTACAAGGAATACAGGAACACCGTTTGAGCGTCCTCTTCCTGAGTGGAAGTTCTTCCTAGCAACTCTCTTTTCCCAGGTCATTGGAACCCTTGTTTCGGTCTATGGACTCGATACAAGCGACTTCAGTGGGATCGGATGGAAATATGTTGGATGGTCTTGGCTCTATATTGGAGCTTGGTTCGTCATCTGTATGGTCGTAAAAATCGCACTCTATAAACTCATCGGTTATGAAACAGCCCGCCATGCTCGATTCCTGGATGAAACATCTGAAAACCTTAATTCTCATGGTTGTAAAAAATAAATTCACTCCTTTATAGTTCCTTAACTTTAACAAAGGAGTTATAAACCATGGAAGTAACAAGCAATGCAGAAACAGTGCCTTACGCTGAAATTCCTGCTGAAAAAGAGCCTGAAAAAAAAATCATTCTAACAAGTACTTCGATACCAAGTGGAGAAACCCTTGAGAAAGTGCACGCTGAGGAAAAACATCGTATTGCAGAAGTTACAAGAGCCGAAAAAAACCTGGAAATCTACAAAAACCTCAATAACCTTCTAGAAATGATAAAAGAGGGAAATGGAAAAGACTACCCTACTTGGATTCAAAACTTTAACCAGATCCTAGTGGAAACCGACCGGCAAAGTTATCGGGAAAACTACGAATTATTTTCTAAGGTCATTGATCATTTGATCCAACCACCAGAAGACACTCCAGGAACAGTTTATATCCCCTATCTTTGGGATCTTGGACTCAATATTATGTGGCTCGATTTTTCTAAAGCTCGGGCAGTTGAAAAAGAGTATTTTTATGCCTCATCACAAGTTCCAAGCATATTGCTAAAAGCAAACAAGGAATTTGAAGCTGGAAATATTGACCGAGCTTTGGCTCTTATCGAGCGTGCCAAAGGTTTTATCGAAATGCATTACTCAAATATTCCAATTGTGTCCGACAGGCGTTCTGAAGAGAAAGCAGCATTCACCCTTTCTGTTTCGGAAATTGAGAAAAAAATAAACCCTGAGCAAGCTCTCAAAACACTTGCGGAATACATGAAGATACAGTCTGAATCAATGAGCATGAAGAAGTTTTTCGAAAAATGGGCGGTTGTAATTGTTATTTTTTACGTTTCTCGTCGAGCCATTTTCGGCTAATATCGATCAACCTCAGATTGAGCTCCGTGTTTGAAGGATGCATGTGCTCGGTCTTCAGGTTGATGACTGTTTTAGGTTCTGGAACCAGATTTTGGAGACGCTGTGCACATTCCGTGGGAATTTGTGAATCATAGATTCCATTAAGAATCAAAAAGTCGCCTTTCATTCTTGGAGCATAAAGAATGGGGTCAATGGGCTTAAAGGCTGCTGCTGCCATAGAAGAAACCGGGTCTTTTAAAAACTTTGGCACAGGAACATTTGCTTTAAACAAGCAATAGATTCCCGCTCCTCCATAGCATAGTACTCCTGGGCCTAGATCCATTCCTTCTTCTTCGGCTTTCACATAAGTCACAGGCATGAAGGTTGCACCAAAACTATACCCCATCAAGCTAATCGGCTGATCATTAATCCAGGATTGATCATAAAGATACTTTAGGATGCCAATCAGCTCGGGAGGGACTTCTAACATTGCCTTTCGAACCGTATAAAGATGCCATAGAACGTTCACCTCATGAAGTTTTTTTAACATGTCAGAATATTCATAAGCGATAAGAGCGTATTTCCCATGATCAGGGATAAACTGAAGACTTTCTCGACCTGTTTTTAGTCCACCAACGATCAGAAAACAAGGAAGTCCCTCAGGTGGAATGTCCTCTGGAAGGCTGATTGTGAAAAGTGCTTCCCCATTTTTTCCACAATCCAGAGTCACATCCTCATAGTTTCTTACTTCTAAGCTATCGGGGACTTTATATCTTTTGATATCAAGGACTGAGCACCCATTATCTCCAAACAAATGTGCAGACATTGCAAAAATGAAAAGAAACGAGAACATCACGAAGGTGCTTTTAGACTGTCGAATTTGCATTGGGCATCTTTACTGAACCATCCAAGCACCTTGTAATAAATTCTTAAAATATTGACAAGGGGTTAAAACAACTCTTTTTTCAGATAGTCAATGTCGCGCAAAACTCGGTCGAGCTGAACTTCAGAACGCATTGAACGCGTCATATAGTCCCAAAGCTTCTTAAAATCATGGGCAATTTCTTTTCCAATCTTTTTCGAAAGATCATGCCCAGTGATTAAGCTTTCATTGAGCTCCTCCATCAAAAGATCGCTTTTTGCCTCATATTCACGATTTAGAGCAGCAACAATCTTTTCAAGGTCGGCATAATCCTCTGGATTAGCTAGTCCAACTTTTTTACTTTCGATTTCCTTTTCAAGAGCCTCATAATAATTGTGGCATCGACTCACCTCTTTTTGCTTGTCGGACAGATCATCAAGAAGCCTGAGAAGTTTTTGCTTATCGGTCATGATTGTCCTGTGTAACACTTAAGAACAAAGTCCCAATTGATGACATCGCGGAACTGCTCTATGAATCGAGGCCTTTCGTTGCGATAATCAATATAATACGCATGTTCCCACACATCCAACGTAAGAATAGGAGTTTTGCCGTGCTTTAGAGGCGTATCCGCATTACTTAGAGGCATAATTTCAAGCTTTCCTTGGCTGTCTGAGGCAAGCCAAGCCCACCCTGATCCAAAGAGAGTTGCTGCACTATCGGAAAACTTCTTCATGAATTCATCTAAACTCCCGAAGTCTCTTTCAATGGCGCTAAGCATCTCTCCGCTTGGCTTTCCACCACCATCAGGCGACATACAATTCCAGAAAAAAGTATGATTCCATGCTTGAGCAGCATTATTAAAAACACCTCCAGTCGACTCTTTGACAACAGTATCTAAGTCTTTATCACCCTCAGGCTTTCCTTCTACAAGACCATTCAACTTCTTGAAATATGCAGCATGATGCTTGTTATAATGGTAATCCATTTGTTCTTCAGAAACAAAGGGAGCCAGTGCTTTTAAGTCATAGGGGAGGTCAGGTTGTTTGAACGTCATAATCCTTATCGCCTTTTTGTATGTTTTAGAACAGAACATGTTAGTCGAATCATTTTTTTTACTCAACGACTCTTGTGTCGCTTAAGGTCTGTTCCTAAATTTTCTCATATTATTGAATAACTTTGAGGCGGGGATCCTCATCTTCGAGGTTATTAGGAGTCTCAGGAGGGTAAAGAGGGTTTGATCGATAGCCACACCCTTTGAGGACTCTGGGATAGCCAAAATGTTCAATCATCGGCCACTGACGGCAAACAAGTGGACGTAGACGGTATTGACCACAAGAGCCATCTTTTTTGAGATAGCGGCATCCCATCACATGCATCATCTTTCCTTCATATTCCTGAGGTTCTTTAAGACGAGGATAAAAGCCCTGAAACTGGGTATACCAGAAGTAGAAGAAGCGACCAATAAGAGAGGGAGAATAACGGATCAGAACGTAGTGGCAGCAGTTTCCTCTTTTTTTACATCCCCCTTCTTGCTTGAAAGGAGGGCGGACAAGTTTTCTGGCAAAGCGCTGCATATGATAGTCCATTGCAACAAAGGGGGCTAGAAAGCACTTTACTGAATGTCTGATCCAACCTGGGACCCATTGCCTCAAAACCCCACCTTCAGGGGTTGGGGGCTGCTGTGTGGCATCTGATGCCTGGATAAGTAGTTCATCGAGAAGGTCTGACATGCGATCCAATGTATACTCTGACAGTGAAATCGATCAAGTGCTAATTCAATTCAGAGAGTGCTAAGTTTTGGCCTTAAAAGCTCCAGAATCGTTCTAAGAGCTGGCACTTGCCAATGAAGTGTGCAAAAAACAATTACCATGTTCCTATTATGGATAAATTATATTTTATGATATAATATTACATGTTAACTTATTAAAAATAACATAAAACATTGGAGAATAATTATGGGATTTGAGGAAAAAGTGCTTAAATCTAAAGAACTTGGAGCAATGGTTGAATTTCTAACCATTCAGTCTAGTGAGCAAACGGAAGAAGAAGTACGCTACAAAGATATTAATCGTAAACAGATTCGTTTTGATCTAGGTGACTTAGCTACAATGCTGAAGCTTGGAAAACTAATTAAGCCCTATGGACTTAAGCAATATCTAGTGAACGTTCTATCAGCATCTAAATTCTCTTTTCTTCGTATTCTAGCAGAGAAAAAACTCGCAAAAAGAGGAGCTAGCTTCCTTAGATCTCTGTACCTGAAACACCCCGAAAAATTCGCTTCTGTTGATCTTTCCAGTAATAAGAAGACAAGGATGCTCATTATTCGTGGAACCATGATTATTAGTGAACAGGTCAATCAGAAAACGATTTCTCTTAAAGACGACAAGGATGATTTTCTATCTGAGCTTGAGTCATTTAGAAGTAAATTTAAAGCAGAAGAAGCGAAGCTTAGACAACAGGAAGCTCTAGTCAAAAAGCTTACTTTCGAAGATGAGAACAAAGAACTCATTGGAGTTGGCGCTTAACATCTTCTTTGTTAAATATTTATAGCGACTGAGGTCTTCAGTCGCTTTTTTTATTCTGCTAACTACCTAACTATTTTATTATTAATGACAAACAATTAACTAGATTTAATAATTAGCACCTTAAACTCTAATCTATTAAGGATAGGCGTCTTATATCACTTATAATAAGACATTTGTAATTGTAAATATTTTATTAGACATTTATAAAGATAATTGTAATAATATAGTTAAGAGTAAACAATATATTAAAAAGGTAAAAAAATGCTATTAGATGAGAAAATCTTTGCTTCCGAAGAATTATCAAAAAGAATCGAATTCCAGACTCTTCAGTCTTCTGAGCGTCGAGATGAAGAAATCCGCTACACAAACGTCAATCGCAAGATGATCGTATTTGATCTCAGCGACGTTCAAATGATGCTCGAGCTTGGAGTCATGCTTAAACCTTATGGACTTAATGAAAACTTCGAAAATAAGATGCTTAAATCTAATGTGGCTGCATTTCGAATCTGGGCCGAAAAGAAGATTGCGAATAGAGCTGAAAATTTCCTCCGCATTCTCTATCTTAAACATCCAGAAAAATTTGGAAAAGTTGAATACGAGAATTCTAAAAAGAAAAAGATGCGCCTTGCAAAAGCAAATTATATCTTGAGTGAGCTGACTTCTCAAAAGAGTATTTCTCTTAAAGACGATAGAGATGAAGTTGCTCAACTTAACGAATTCAAAGATCGATTTACTGGAGAGGCTCAGCGCTTAGCCCTTCAAGAAAATGTGATTAAAGATTTAACACACGAAGATCGCCAAGATAATCAAACGCTTCTTGGAATGGACCAAAAATAAGAAGCGTAAATCACTTCTTTGAAAAAGATCTAAAACCTCGAGGAAAACCTCGAGGTTTTTTTTTACTTGCGTTTTGATCCTGATTTGATACAATATGCCGCTAAAATGGCAGATATGGAATCATCTGAAGCAAACTCAAATAGTTCTTGGATAAAAAAAATCTGGCCGGTTCAACGTTTTGAACTTAAAAAGGTCCTTCCTCTCCTCCTTCTCAAGTTTTTAGCCTCTATCGTCTATGCAACCCTTACTTGTATGAAGGATAGCCTTGTTGTCACAGCAAATCACTCTGGAGCAGAAGTGATCCCTGTGCTTAAGGGCTGGCTCGTTTTCCCACTATCACTTCTTTGCGCCGTGGCCTACTCGAAACTAAGTAATCAATACAAGCGCTCGACTCTCTTTTATTCAATCATTACCTTCTTTCTCATTATCATCTTTTTGTATGGGTTTGTCCTATTTCCCAACGCTGAAGCGCTCAGCCCCCATGCTAGCTCAGATTGGCTCACAATGAAACTTGGAGCAAAGTACACCCATTGGATTGCTGTCTACAGAAATTGGATTCACTCTCTCTTCTTTATTACTGCAGAGCTCTGGGCTCAAGTTGTAATCTTCATCCTCTACTGGGGATTTGCGAACCATATCTGTCAGGTTAAAGAAGCTAAAAGAACCTACACTCTCTTTATCGCAGCTGGAGACTTAGCAACAATTGTAGCAGGCCCTCTGGTCCTCCATTATGTCATGAAGTTCTCCTCAGGTGATTTTATATCAACCCTCCAATCACTCCTCTCCTATGTTCTAATCGCAGGCGTTGGAATCATCACCCTTTACTGGTGGATGAACAAATATGTCCTCTCTGACAAACGCTACTATGATCCTTCAGTGACCAAGCATTCTCTCAACGAAAAGACAAAACTGACCTTAGGAAAGAGTATTAAGCACATCTTTTCTTCCAAATATCTCTTGTGTATCGCCGTCCTAGTGATTGGATGTGCCCTCACCATAAATATGGTGGAAGTAACCTGGAAGTCCCATGTCCATTCCTTGTTCCCCGAGACCGCAGATTATATGGCTTTTATCTCTAAGGTAACAATGATTGTTGGTATTGTTGCACTGATTACAGTTCTCTTCCTTGGAGGGAATTTCCTCCGGCGATTTGGTTGGCACTTTAGTGCACAGATTACGCCCATTATCGTTGGCACAACTGGTGCCGTTTTTTTTGCCCTCTCCTATTTCAAAGATTCACTTGGGCCTATCGCAAACATTTTTGGAACGACACCATTAGTCCTTCTAGTACTTGTGGGAGCTTTTCAAAATGTGGCAAGTAAGGTCGTCAAGTATTCATTCTTTGATTCGACCAAGGAAATGGCCTATATCCCTCTTGATCAAGAATCAAAAGTGAAGGGGAAGGCTGCTATTGACATGGTCGGGTCCCGTCTTGGAAAGTCTAGTTCTTCATGGGTGCAAGTCGGACTGATGCATGTTGTTGGAACCAGCTCTGTCTTGTTTGTTACCCCCTACTTGATCCCCATCGTCCTTGGCGCTAGTCTCTACTGGAGCTATTCTGTAAGACAACTCAGTAAAGGACTCACAGAAAAAGAAGCTGCCCTTGCTGCAACAGAAGAGGATCCCAAAACTGCTACTGCAGAGCCTACACCAGCCTAAACCCTCTATGCTTGTCGGTGTTCTTTCATTTATTCCACCACCCTGTTAAAAACTTCGCAAGGTTTGCCATAAAATCCCCCTCTTGCAGTTCAACAATAACATATTCTTCTTTATCAAAGATTTCTGGCGGAGTTTCCCTTGCCATCCATATTGGCAGAGTTCGGACCATTTTATCCCAGTACGTGCAGAGAACCTACCTCTTTATGCTCTTTTAAACGATCAATCCATTGTTGAAATTCAGTCAGTGGGTGATGAATAGTGTCTGCTAATCTAAGCTCCGATTCAAAAAGAACATCTTTTAATCTCTTCTCCATTTTTCCAATTTCATGATTGGATTTAAACAGGTGAGAGAGGTTATCACAAAGTAGAATGTCTTCTTTTGTTTCCTGAAAGCCTGTTCGAAAGAAATTTGATACCCTGTGGCAAGTCTCTGTCATGCTCTTGACTGTCTTTTTGTATCTCTCCATCTCCCCTTCTAAACCTCCCTGAGGAGGAAGAAATCCCGCCCCTTTCCAATTCAGCTCTGCGTTTCTCCTATGGAGGATTTTTGAAAACTGCTGGATTTTCATAACAGCTCCTTCAGCATCTGCAAGGCTCTGATTATATCATTTATGAAAAATAAGTTGCAGAATTAGCGCTGAGATTTTCGAGAAAAAATCGAGTTTAGAGATGAGCCTAACCACTTGTTGGTTAGTGAAATCGAAAACTCAATTCTAACCGAAAAGATCAAGATAATTCACCAAATTATTTTTCATAAATGGTATTATATGCCTGATAATAGCTCGGATAAGCACTAATGAAAGAAGTTGAAAGCATTTTGTACCCCTATCGTAGGGAAGGAATACTACCAGTAAGAAAGTGTTTGGAAAAGAAAAAAATCCCCTTTCTAAAGAGAGCGGGGATTTATTTAGACGATACTATCTAGATATCTTTCAGAAAATAGCTCTGATTATGAACAACAAAAGCAGCAAAGACAAGGGCAATACGGCTATCAAGCTTAGATGTCAGCTCCATTTTCCATGTGTCCTCTGTCCCAACCTCAAAGTGCCTCTTCAGAAAGCCTACAGGAGCATTCGTCTTAGCATCGTTGATGATAAGCTGGGTTTTTTCTTGCCTTGCATATGCAGTTACATTCCCTTTTGCATCTTGAAAATCAAATCGCGCCTTACTGATATCTAGCACCCGACCATCGATACACCCGATATAAGTACCCTCTTTGTCATAAAGGTCAAAGTCTGTAAGAGTGTGAGGACGAAATAATCCTAGCAAAGAGCCATTCCAAACCCCTCTTGGAGTAAACCCATAATTTTTAATAGCATGAGCAACTTCTTCACCGGTCTTGCTATCTGTAACAGTAAAATGCATCCTCAAATCAAAAAACCGGAAAAAACTATAAGAGAACCGATTCGTTGAGATAACTGCTACGGGCCAATTTCCTTTGAGAACCGTAAATGTTTTAGAAAAATAATGCTCTTCGGGGCGAATCTCGAATTCCTCATGTTCAGGAACTGTGAAACCTTCTCCAACTGCGTCAACACTCATCTTATACTCTCCTTATCATTTAAAGATGGAGTGTATATTAAAGATTTGTAAAGATATTATCAATGAAAAATGAGGATATCACCGTCTTCTCTGAAGCGGTTGATTTGGAGCATCTTAGAGTCAAATGAAAAAGTATCAACAACCTGATAAGAAGTCCTCAATTTCTCCTGTGTTATCTCCTCCTTATTTAGCCCCAAAAGAGCCTCAATTTCAATATATGGCTGGCAGAGTGAAAAATCTGTAAAGAAATTATTTTCTTGTATATTCAGGACAGAAAAACTTTGAACATCTTTCGCTTGAATCAACCATTTTTGATCCCAACGCCGCTTCTCTACTCGAAGGTCTATCTCCGTTTCGAGATCTCCTTCCATAGAAAAATCAGGAGCAATCATCCCCGCGCGCGCGACCATGAGATCACTTAAGCACATGAGATCGGTTTTTTTTACAAAATTTGCCCAAGTGGACTTTTGTGTTTGAGTCGGTTCATTGAGATATTCAGGATAGATAAACTGAAAGTATAGGGCTGCACCCTCATTGGTATTTAGACCTACCCACATCTGGAAATAGCGCCTTCCTTTAGGTCCTTTTGCAAGAAGCTCTCGGTAAGGGAAAATCCCCCATCTTCCTTTGTTAACCTTGATCTCGGTAAACCCAGCAGCAGTTAAAGCTTGGGTATTCCCATCGTTAGAAAAACGGTCATGCCCTATTTGCTTCACGGTTGAAGATACCTGGGCTCGGATTAAGCACCCTTTTAAATTTGCACCATCTTCAAAATAATCATCCAAAGTCCCTTGACTTCCCCAATGATATCCTCTTGAAAAATAGGGATCATCCTCTTGCTTTCCGAGCAAAAAATCATCGGGAAGGTAGGGTTCAACCATAGGGGGCTGGACAAAATATGGAAGGAGATTCAGAATGCGAATCTCTTCAACTTTTTTTTGCGCAAAGGCAAACGAAATGAAAAAGAGTGAAAAAACAAAGACTAGCCGATACATCCCGAATACTCAATAGAGGAAAATATTTTTTCTCATGTTAAACACTTATGTGATTTTCGGCTACAAACAATGCAAGAAAATTCATCTTTTTGTTAAACACCTAAAATGATGAATAAATATATCCTCTTTCTTCTCGTTCCTGTTCTTCTACTGGCCAAGGCTCCTCATGAAAATGCATGGTCCACGCCTTGGTTTACAGGTCCTCTTCTAGCCCCTAGCGCCAGTTGCAATAAACTGAGAGAAGTAAGCTGGCAACCCTATCTCTTCTTCACAAATACTTTTGGAACCTTCGATAACAACTGGAATCGGAAAAGCACCTCTGACACGTGGGCGATCCAGCCCCTGATAGATATCACTTATGGAATCGCTTCTTTTATGGACCTAGAGATAACTCCCTCCTTTGTTTATCAAACCAGTAGAGGATCATCGTCTATCCGTATGAATGATACTCCCCTTTTTCTCGGTTTCCAATCACTCAGACAGTCAGAAGCATCCTGGCTTCCGGACCTTCGTATTTCTCTACATCAAATATTCCCCTTTGGACAATACGACAAACTCAATCCTAAGAAAAATGGAACAGACAGTTCTGGAAAAGGTTCTTTTCAGTCGGGAATTTCATTCGACTTTCAAAAGACTTTTAATATGGCTGTAGAACACTATTTCCGACTACGCTGGTCTATTTCAGGTATTCTATTCGCTTCAAATGTTCATATTACCGGACTCAATGCCTATGGAGGATCCCCTGCTACCAACGGAGATGTCACCCCTGGAAAAACCTATACTTTCTATCTTTCCGGTGAATACACCATCACTCGAAATTGGGGATTTGCCTTCGACACTGTCTATACCCTAATCACTCCCGATCATTTTTCTGGAACAAAAGGAAGCAATCCTATTGGAAGCCCAACCTCTCATCAAATCAGCTTCGCTCCTGCCGTTGAGTATAACTACAGTGAGTCTTTTGGCCTGATTACTGGCACATGGTTTACTCTTGCAGGGAAAAATGCATCCCAGTTCTATAGTGGCATTATCTCAGCAGTGATCACGTACTAGACTATCCAATCTTAAGTTTTGAAAATTTTGACTGGTGCCTTTCAATCGCAGAAATCCCTCGATCAGTCAAGTTAGGACACCCCTGAATTTCCAAAGAATCAAGAGGAAGTTCGAGCAAAGCTATGAGCCCCTCATCTGTCAAAGAATGCGCCCCTTGAAGCGTCAAGTGACGAAGAGAAATGTCTTTCATTCCTTGAAAAAGAGCATCCGTTAATTGATGACACCTTTCCAAAAATAGAAACCGAAGATGAGGATGGGGAGTAAAAAGATTTTCTGCCTCTTCATTGCTCATTTGATCACATTCGTTGATCGATAAACGGTATAGAGGGAGTGGATCTATTGCTTTCCGAATTACAGACCCATTAAACATTGGGTAAGAGATAGATAGAGTTAAAAGGTGGGGACATAAGAAAGAAAGATCGCATAAAGCAACCGCCGAGATGGGAGTCTTTTCTAAGTTTAATATCTCCAAGTCTTTTATGGAACGATTGAAAACCACGTCTGTCCCAGCCAAATTCAATTCGTAGAAGGATTCTGGGAGAGATTCTAAGCAGTTAGCAGTGATCAAGGGACAATAAGAAAGGTCGAGTGATACCAGAGAAGGGCAACTAGATAATACCTCTTTCACCCCCTGATCAGTAACCCTGTAGGATTGGTTGATTGAAAGGTGATGGAGATCGGGGTTCCACTTCGAAACCGATTTGAGGAGCGTATCATCCAATTCTTGGTGACAATTGAGGTTGAGGATCACCATTGGACTCTTTTCTTTGATCTCTTTGAGCAGTGAATTCTTATCGAGCTTTAAAGAAGGCTCAAATGGATCAAGCCTTAAACGACCTCTTTCTTCTTTGTCTGGAGCTAGAGCACCCTCTTGAAACATATATTGCATCATCTCCTGAAAGCTTTTTTCCGTTTCTTTAGATGCATTCTTCGAGCAAAGCCCTCCATTATGATGTGAGGGATTGTGATAAAAAATGGGTGGGCTTTCATCTTTTCGCAAGAGTGTTTTTCCTATTGAATGCTGGATCCCCTCAAGGTTGAAAAGGTCGAGAAATGTCGGATAAAGGTCTGCATGAGACCCCCAGGTCAAGATTTCTTGCGGATTCTGGATCCTTCCTTCCCCATAAATCATAAGCGGAACGTGGAAATTATCAGGATGTGTTCCCCTCTGATATTCAAATCCTCGATCCCCAGCTCCTAGATAAAACCCATGGTCCCCCGTAATAAAGAGAAGGACATCTTTTGAAAGATTCCGTTTCTTAAGCTGCTTAATAAATGTTCCAATGCAATGGTCAGTATAGTGAAGGGTTTGCAAGTATTTTGGGGTATACTCCCCTTTCTCCTCTTCAAAAGTCGGTCCCAAATAGCTTTTGGGAACATTCCAAGGATGATGAGACGAGATTGTCAATAAAGAGTAGAACTGAGGTATATCCTTATGCTGCTCTAAATGACTTGCAGCAAAATCTAACAGATATTCATCTGCAACGCCCCACGAACTTTGATCGATTTTCCCATAGTGTTCTAAAAGCTGTTTACGATCAAAAACACGATCCCCTCCATATTTCGAAAGAAAAGGACCAATTCCATTTAAAGACCAGGTTGCTCCAGTAAAAAAATTACGCTCATACCCCTCTTTTTTGAGAATATCTGGAAGACCGTAGACATCCAACTCCCGATCAAGACCACCAGAAATTTCGAGTTCATAGGGAAGACCATAGAGGGATGTAAAAAAAGTGCGGAAGGTCAAAACGGAATTTGAGTAGAAATTGGGAAAAGTATAACACTCCTTAGAAAGTGCGCTTAAATTGGGAAGGCGGTAGAGATCTTTTGCTCTCAGTGATTCAAAAAAAAGAAAAATTACATGAGGTTTTCCTTCTGCATTGATAGTCGCAACCTTTTCACCTTGAAACCCTTTAGTATGGCGGTATAGAGGATGTTTTTTGGAATACGCATGGTAGACTTCCGTTGGACGAATGATTTCCTTTTGAGCAAAAGAACTAAAATTCCCTTGTGTCTTTCGAAAAGGTCGATAAAACAACTCTTTTTCCCAAATTAATAGTAAGGAATCCTTTGGGAAAAGCCACAGAGGAATACCCACAAGCACCCAAATTGAGGGTGTGGTAAAAAATGCAGGAACAATAGAGAGGATTAAAAAGAGCGGGAGTATTTTCAATATCCCTATGGCTTTGGCAGAATCCCGAAATTCTTTGGCATCTTTTAGAAGGGAAAATGCACACCAATCAAGGCGATACCCCACCTTTTTATATAGGAAAGCATCATAAAGAATTGCAAGCTGAATCAAAGGTGCAACAGGCCCTAAAAAGGAAAGTTGCAGTCCTACAAAGAGATCTTGCAGGATTCCAAGCACTGAAAAATCTCTTCGAATCACGAGGCGTGCAAATAAAGGAGGAATAGTTTGAGCAAATATCACGGATCCTCCAGTAGTTAAAAGACTCCAAGAGCATCCAACATTACAATGACAATAATTAATGGAGCGATGTACTTGATACTAATCCCAAAGTACCATCTCAGTGAGGGATAATTTTTTAAAAGCCCCTCTGCTCCTTCTTTTAAATGAGGATAGGCACTTCTAAAGCTCCATCTCCATCCCACTAAGATCACTGCAGCAAGCCCCCCAAGAGGAATTAAGATGTTTACGCATAAAAAGAGAAGAAGGTTGAAAAAATTCTTCCCAAACAGAGTGAATTCTTTCCAAGGGCCAAAGGATAATACACAGGGAAGAGCAACAATAAATACCGCAATCGTTGTCGTCAAAACAGCCCTATGCCGTTTCCACTTCTTCGTATCGATAAAGTAGGCAATTAAAGGTTCCATTGCTGAAATCTGTGAGGTCAGTGCAGCTAAAACGAGCAATAAGAAGAAGAGGAGACACATAAAATAGCCACCGGAGATCTGAGAAAAAATGATCGGTAATGTTTGAAACATCAAGCTCTCACCCGAGGCTGGAGGAAGTCCCGCCGAAAAGACGATGGTAAAAATCGCAATTCCCGCAAGCAGACTTATGCAAATGCCAAACAGGGTGATGGGAAGACAAGTCCCTGGAATATTCTCTTTTTTCCCTAAATAACTTCCATAGGTCACCATCGTTCCTTGGCCCAAGCTTAGAGAGAAAAAGGCTTGGCCTAATGCAAGCAAAATGGCAGTCGGCGTGATTTCAGCCCAATTGGGCTTAAAAAGAAATGCCACTCCCTCCGCTCCGCCCGGAGTCATTAATCCTTTAATCGCTAGGAAAACCAATACAAAGAGAAGAAGGGGCATCATCACTTTATTCCCCGCTTCAATTCCCTTCTGCACCCCCGTATACAAAATGAAAAATGAAAGGATCAAAAATCCCACTAATGAGCCAATTCCCCAAAGAGGAGAAATGCTAAAGTGTTGGAAGTGATGGAGCGCTTCACTTGCAGATGCAAAGTGAGTGAGCTGACCTAAAATTGCTTGAATAAAATATCCTAGAGTCCACCCAGCAATCACCGCATAAAAAGAGCTGACCAAAAAACCAGTAAGGATCGTCATCTTTCCAGCTCCCTGCCACCCTTTATGCTTTCCGATCTGCTTAAAGGACCCTGATGGGTTGAGCTGAGCTTTTCTTCCAATCAATATTTCTGAAATGAGAACGGGAAACCCAACGAGCAATAGACATATCAAATAGAGAAGAACAAAAGTCGCTCCCCCATTTTCACCAACAATGTAAGGGAAACGCCAGATACTCCCTAGCCCAATTGCTGATCCAACCGCTGCCCAGATAAATCCCAAGCGGGACTTCCACTGCTCTCTTTTTGGTTTCACCAAGACTCTGACTCCAGTAACTTAAAACTTTAGTGTAGCGAAGCTTCACTAAAAGTACAACCCTGGGTATAGGTCGAAGAAGAACACTTCAAACAGGAGCTGAAAGGTTGTATTCGGGAGTGCTAGTAGAAAGCACAGCATTTTCATCAGGAACAATACGCTTTTCAGCGTATAGACGATGGAATAAACGCTCATAGTCTTTTACATTTTGCAAAAACTGATGTGCTAGCTCAGAATTTTCCGGAGCAATATTCTCTTTTTCACCAGGATCCTTTTCCAAATTATAGAGCTCAAGTTCCTGAGAAATTCTTGTGTAGATAAACTTATACTTCCCTACGCGACATCCAAAGTTTTTAAATACGTATGGGTTGTGAAAGAAAATCGGGCGCTCTCCACATTCCCTCATGAGAGAATTTCCAATCGATAAATTAAATCCATGGAGTCCTAAGATGTCCATCACAGTGGGCACTAGGTCAAGCTGACTGCATGGCGCTGTAATCCTTTTTGGCTCAAGAATCCTTCCCTTTCCATAAACCATTAATGGAACACGAATGTTTTCTTCATAAAGGTATCTCTGTTCTACAAAATTATTATGCTCTCCCATCGGATATCCGTGATCTCCCAGGACAAAAAGAAGCGTGTTCTTCAAGAGCCCTTTTTCCTCGAGCAATTCAACGAGCAGCCCTAAGCAAGCATCGGTATAGTGAAACGTGTTGAGATATTTTCTGTAAATTCGAGAGATCTCAGGCGGGAAGGATGGGGGTTGATAATGGGTTGGAAGGTTCCAAGGGTGATGATTCGTAATCGAAAAGAGCGTTAGGAATTGAGGCGAATCTTGCCGATCATCCAAAAAATCTGCTGCATAGTGCATCAGACACTCATCCGGAAGTCCCCAACTTGAGTTGTGCGCTTTCGGAAAAGATTTCATCATTGTATCTCTCCCATGAATTGAATCGTATCCATGCAAATCAAAGAAGGCGTCCTGCTTTTCAAATTCTATGGGACCGTTATGAAGGTAGCTTGTTTGATACCCTGCCTCTTGCATGAGCTGAGGAATCCCAATAAAGGGGGCTTTTGCTTGTGCTGCTGCCTCAGACCCATCAACATCAGATGGAATTCCAAATAGTGAAGAAACAACTGAGCGAGAGGTTCTCACAGAGTTGGCATAAAAGTCCGTAAATAGAATCCCTTCCTTTGAAAGACGATCAAAATGAGGTGTAACTCCCCTTTCAGCACCAAGTACACCAACATTGTGGGAACGAAATGACTCTAAAAAGAGAAAGATCACATGAGGACGTTCATCTTCACCTACTTGTATCTCGAAGGCCTTCTTTCCACCAAACCCTTGCGTATACTTAAACAATGGGTATTCAGAAGAAGGGGCATGCTTCTTTTCGTTCTCATTATGAAAGCGTACCCTTGCCAAATAACTCAAATCGGTCTGATCATTTTTCCGCTTGATAAACCTGAACAGCTTTCTGACAAACCACATCTCATGCTGAAAAACAATATGGTCGGTTGCATAAGCCATTTTTTTTGGGAGAACAGAATGTCCTAGGATCGCAAAAAGTGTCAAAACACCACCGAGCCTAAGCCATTCCGCTTCAAAGGTAAGGGTTTGCAAAGCCTCCCAACAATGCCAATAGGTATAAACTGGCAAGAAAAGAAAAACTAGAGCTCCTGGAAGAAAACGCCACACCTTTTTTTCCTTTGCAGAATCCCAAAAACACCATGCATCATTAAAAAGAGAAAAGAAGGATATCTCCATTCGAATTGCCGTTTTTCGATGCAGAAACGCATCAAAAATAAGATGCATTTGAAGCAAACATGAGCAAATAACAAAAATCCAAAATAAATATGCTGGGTTTATAGGAAGGATCGATTGCAATAAAACCAATAAAAAAAGCTGTTGAAAAGCGACAAAGAGGTCTTGACAAACCCCTGTAAAATAGGAAGCGAGAAGAGATATTCGGGCAGGCTGATTTCTATGCAAAATCGAAAACCGCACACAGAAGGAGGGGAGAGCCATAAGAAAGAGGAAGGTCCACACAATTGCCATGTGTTAATGATACCTTCTCTATAGGGAAAGTGTCAAAGTTTTTTAATAAAGGAACTTATAGCAATACTTACTAATTAGTTATTTAATTTATATTTTATAACCAATTTAAAACCAACCCTATTTAAGCATAAGAAATTGAAAAAGTTGAAATGAAAGCTCTGTATATCAAATAAAAACTTGATATCAACAGAAAATGAAAGAGCGCCTCACCGAGACGCTCTTCTAGCTATACAATATTTGGGGATGAGATCCCCGTTATTAGAAGTCGAATCGTGCACTGAACGTGATTCCATAGAACATAATGTCCTCAGAAGACCTTCCATATTCAATTCGAATAGGTCCAGTTGTAGTCAGAGGGGGCATGGAATCAGAAATATCTAAAGTCTGATTCGCTCTCCAAAAATACTGTACTTCGTAACCCATTCGAAGTTCGATATACTGATTTCTATTACGCATATGAAGGTCTGTTCCCCAAGAAAGGCCTCCTTGGAAAGCAACCTGAGGTGTGAACTGGTGTTTATCTCCGCTTAATCGAACATGTGCTTGAACCTGCTGTCCCCCAGCCGGAGTCACAAAAACTTTTTGGCGAAAGCTAACATCACAGTATGAATAAAAGAGAGCCCCAGATAAGTCTGCAAAAAGGCGGAAACCATCTCCTAGAAACCAATCCATATTAGTCCCAAATTTAGGACCCAAACCTTTGAAATTACACTTGGAAACAACCTTATTGTGAACATTTCCAGCGATCAAGAAGGCTGACTGAAGCGCGTTGATATTGTCGTTTCCTTGGAACTTATACTTTTGATCCAACCAAGCTGCTTTGACACCGATAAAGGGGTGGGCTGAAACCTTACGGCTCAGAAAATAGTTTTTTCCAAGAGTTAAATCGAGAGCATTGTGATCGATTACACCATTGAATTTTGCATGAGAAATCCCTTGAATATGACCTGTTGGAGTGATTGTGCTTTCCATAGGTTCATGTGTTGATTCGGTATCTGAGGTGTAGAAATAGGTATAAGTCAGGTTGAGATCCCAATTACGATCGCCTAAAAAGCGCCCGATTCCGAATCGCAAGCCTAAATCCCAATCAAAATCGCAGTCTTTGAAATTTCCCTTTTGAGGAAATGACGCAGAATTAAAAGCAATGGCGTACTCAGTATCCCCCGCTTTTGCATGCCAATACAGAACATCTGCAGTTAAAAACCATCGAGAACCTTGAAAGGCAGGGCTCGCTTCTCCAAACTGAGCTCCTCCAGTTCCTAATGTATTTTCGGCATAAACCGATTTCATTTCTTCTTCTAACTTTTCAACCCGATCACTCATCGTATGAGCAAAAAGTGGCAAGCTAAATGACAAAGCAAAAATGAGTTGGGTCAATTGTTTTTTCATAACGAAGCCTTTTTGAGTCCATCTTTCTCTTAAGTTCTTAATACTCGACAGTTTTTTTTTTGCAAATCATTTTGTAAAAAATAAATTTTTAATTAAGATGTTTGCAAAAGATAACCACATGAGGAGAATATCATGCAAAACGTTCGCAACATCTTAACCTTGCTTTTCTTACTAGCGTTCTCTTATCTAAGTGCCAGTACTTGGGAGCCTCCAATGACTGTCTCAACAGCAGTAGCAGATACAGCCTACGCTGTAACAATCGTATCCGACGACAACGCTAATGCGGCACTAGCTTGGACTCAAGCAGGAGAAGTCTACAGCTCTTACCGCCCATTTGGCAGTGGTTGGGAAACGCCACACTCGCATGGAAAAGGACAAGATATCCAGATCTGTATGGATGGTAGTGGAAATATTACTGTCGTATTCATCCAAGATGATGGAACATCAGACTTGGTGAGAACTGATTTTCGCCCAGTAGGGGGAGCGTGGGCTGGAGCAGTCACTCAATATACCGCTGCGTCTAGCAATACATTAACCGAAATTGCCATTCACTGTATCCGGGACAATTTTTATGGCATGATTGCATGGCTTGATCAGAGTGTAACAAATCCCGTGGTAAACACCCTGAGCCGTCAAGGAAGCGGAACAGGTTGGAGCAGCTTTGGAGTTGTCGCAATTAATGACCCTACCAACAATACAGTAACGGCTGGTGCCGCTCCTATTCCTAGAATTCAATCGAATGGAACTTCGGTCTGTTTACTAAAGACAACAAGTGGGGGAATAGTCCAAGTCAACTATGCGTCTTTCAACATCGCAACCCTGACCGCAGGAAGCACATGGAACCCAGCTCCTGGAACCCCTCTTCCTGATCTTGGGTTCACCGGAGGTATTTTTGGAGCTCCACCGGAAGTCTTTGACTTTGATATGAATAAAAATGGAAATGCTGTTGTAGGGGTTAGCACTTTCAATGATCAAGTTGCAGCAGCAGTCAGCACTAGCGCAAATTCCTCTTGGACAACCCCCGTTTTAGTGGATCCTAATCCCACGAAGGGAATTGCTGCAGCAATCGATAAGTTTGGATTTGCGACACTTGCTTGGCTTCAAACTATTCCCTCGACGAATATTTCCACAGCTTCCACAAGTGTTTTTAGTCCCTCTTGGGTCTGGGTTGTCCAATACATTGGTTCGGTAAGTACTCTTCCAGCTCTCGACTCCAGTCCCAATGGTGGGTCCGTCCTGGTTTGGGATGATACTTCAGCTGACCTAAACGCTAAGGTTGGGTTTCAGGGGGGATTTGAAACACCGCCTGTGCTTGTTGATTTAAACTCGCGAGTGGAAAGCGTTTCCATGAGCAACAGAGGAATAGCCTTTGCAGCGTGGGTCGACGCGTCTACAGGATTTGTTGAAGCGTCACGCACCATTGTTGAGACTCAAAACCTCATTAACGTTCTTGGAAAAAAGCGACTAATCTATCAAAAGGGATTATACCCTTAAAGCTTTTATAAGGTTCTCTGCTGCTGCGCGCGCTGAGCTGGTGCGGCAATCAATGGTTGCCGTGCCAACATGAGGGGCGAGGAGGCAGTTTGGCGCCTTTGTAAGAGGATGATTTCTGGGCAGAGGTTCGGGGTCAGTCACGTCAAGGGCAGCTCCACGGAGCTGCCCTTTTTCTAATGCAGAGATGAGATCACTTGTTTTGACAACAGGGCCTCGCGCCATGTTGATAAGTAAAGGACGCTTTTTCATGAGTGCAATTGACTGGGAATTGATCAAGTGCTTAGTTTCGGGTGTCAAGGGAGTGTGAATAGAAAAATAGTCCACAGAAGCTAAAAACTCCTCCCAGGGAAGTTGTTTCATACTGGGATCTTGCAATTCTTTAGACGACCGATGGTAAACAACCACGTTGAGGTCAAAGCCAAGTGCGCGCCTAGCAACGGCCTGTCCGATCCGCCCATATCCAATAACACCATAGGTTTTCCCCGCAAGCTCTTCCCCCAAGCAAATCCAAGGGTCCCAAGCATTCCAACGTCCATCTCGAACAAACCGATCCGCTTCAGGGATGCGTCGAATAAAGGCCATAAAAAGGGCCCATGTCATATCAGCAGTGCTATTCGTTCCTTCATCAGGAAGGTTAAAGACTTTAATCCCCAGTTCCTTAGCAAAAATGGTATCAATGTTGTCGAGGCCTGCAGCATAGTTTGCAATTGCTCTAAGAGGACCTGCATGAGACAGAACTTCCTTATCTAAACGATCAGGCATAGTAGAAAGGATCCCATCGTAGGTTTTTACTACCTCGATCAGCTTTTCCTTTGAAAGAACATTATTTTCATCGTGACAAGAAACGTCAAAATGCTCCTTGAGAAGCTTCTCCGCTACATCAGGGATTTTGCGCGTAATGAAAACTTTTAAGGATTTGTTCATAAATCACTCATGATTTTGAGAATTTCTTCCCCAAGTTGGGTAGGATCATGATCTCCTTGGTTTGTTAGGACAATCACTCCAATATCATGATCAGGAATAAAGCCCATAAACATTCCAAATCCAAAGAGCGTTCCACTCAGATGATAGAAATTTGCTTGGGCATTTGGGAAGGAGCTGATTTTCCAACCAAGGCCCATATCAAAATCTTTGAATGAATGGTAGGGGGTTTGCATGAGAGGAAGAATCGCGTTGAGACTCGTTTTCTCTTTTCCCAAATTAAAGGAAAGGAAGGTCAACATATCCTTCGGCGTGGAATAAAGCCCTCCTGAAGCAATGAATATTGAATAAATTTTTTCACTTTGAAGAGGTGATATTCCCCTGCCATTTTCATAACCCGTGGCAAGTCTCTTTTTTTGCTCGACAGAGAGGGTAAAAACGGTATCATTGATCCCTAATGGGTGCATGATGAGCTGCGCGGCAAGCTCAGGGTAGGAACGTTTGGCAATTCGGGAGAGAATATTTGATAAAAAGGCATAGCCAAAATTGGAGTACTCATACTTAGAACCAGGTTCTCTAGGAAGCTCATACTTAGAGAGAAATCGGTACATTTGACTCAGGCTGAAATTGGAGCGACTAGTGAGGGAGTAGGGCATATCAGGAAGGCCTGAAGTATGGGTCGCGAGATCACCAAGAGTGATTTCTTTTCCTTTGTAGTTAGGAAGCGTCATCGACTTCGGAAGAAATTTAGAAATGGGATCATTGAGACTCACCTGCCCTTCTTGGACAAGATAAGCAAGGGTCCCAGCAGTCACGATTTGGGTTAAGGGGCCTATGCGAAACTCTGTGAAAGGATTAACGGAAATGGGGGATTTCAGAGAGAGTTTTCCTTTTGTAACGATTTGCTGAAATTTTTGATGGTTGTCTCGACCAATCGCTACAACAGCCATTCCTACAATCGCATGCTCACTGTGATAAACTTCTACCCGCTCTTCAATGATTTTTTGGATATCCCCAAATAACGCCATAGAGGGGAAAAGTAGCGCAAAAATAACAGTTTTCGTTTTCAAGATCATACGGACTGTGTTATAAGGGACCTTTGAATATCTATAAAGAAAAATTGTTATGACAAAAAGCTCTAGAAGAACACTCAACATTTTCTTTCTTGCTATGATCAATGTAGCAGCCATTTGTAGCATCAAAAACTGGCCACTCACAGCTGTCTATGGATTTTCCTCTCTGTTTTATTTTATTGTTTCAATCCTCCTCTTTTTTATCCCCGTCTCTCTTGTTTCTGCAGAGCTAGCAACGGGTTGGCCAGAGCGTGGAGGGGTCTATGTTTGGGTACGAGAGGCTTTTGGTCACCGCTGGGGATTCTTAGCTGGTTGGCTCCTGTGGATTGAAAATGCCATCTGGTACCCCACAATTTTGTCCTTTATTGCAGGAACGATTGCATTTAGTTTTGACCCTTCTCTGGCAGACAATACCCTTTACATGTTCTGCGTTATTTTCGGCGCCTTCTGGGGAGCAACGCTCCTCAATTTGCTCGGAATGAAAATGTCGGGGTGGATCAGTACACTAGGTGTGATTTTAGGAACGATTATTCCTGGAGTGGTCATTATTGGACTCGGTATTGCCTGGCTCGGCGCAGGAAAACCCTCTCACATCGCCTTTAATTGGAATACCTTTTTCCCTGACCTTTCGAGTCCGCAGCAACTCGCTCTTTTAGCTGGAGTCTTGCTCGGCTTTGCAGGGATGGAGATGTCCGCTGTCCATGCTAAGGACGTAAAAAACCCTCAAAAGAATTTCCCGCGCGCGATCTTGCTTTCGGCATCGATCATTATTGTCCTATCCATTTTGGGAACTCTAGCAATTGCAATTGTTATTCCTGAAAAGAAGATCAGCCTGGTTTCAGGGGGAATGGAAGCGATTGCCTTTTTCCTTAGATCCTATAACCTAGGATGGGCTGTGCCTGTCGTAGCCTTTATGGTAGCCTTTGGCGCACTTGGCGCGATGAGCACGTGGACTGCTGGACCAAGTAAGGGACTTCTTGTAGCAGCACAAGATGGAGACTTTCCTCCGATCCTGCATAAGATCAATAAACATAATATGCCTGTTGGAATGCTCGTTTTTCAAGGAATTATAGTTTCAATCTTGGGGATTGTCTTCTTGCTTATGCCCAATGTAAACAGCTCATTTTGGATCTTGCTAGCACTAACATCGCAACTATACCTTTTGATGTACGTCATCATGTTTGCAGCAGGAGTACGGCTTCGATATAAAAAGCCCGATGTCCATAGAGCCTATAAGATTCCTGGAGGGAAATTTGGAATGTGGCTAACAGCTGGTGTCGGTTTTATCAGCTCAGTCTTAGCGATCTTTATTGGGTTCTTTCCTCCCGATCAACTGGAAACGGGAAGCCCCCTATTTTATGTGCTATTCTTGGTTTTTGGAATGATCCTATTTTGCGCAGCTCCCTTTATCATTCTGCTGTTTAAAAAGCCCAGCTGGAACGAGCCCATTTCTTTCCAGGATGAAGACTAGATCAAATAGATAATGCAACTATAGAAGCCACCAGGTTCCTAAGGAAAGGTAGAGAAGTGTCGTGATAACGTCGGCAAACATAAGAACAACGGGCCCAGCGGCAACGCGAGGGTCCCATTTCCGAGCATGAAGAATGAGTGGGACAGCCGAGCCAATTGATGACGTAATGTAAACTCCACACATGATCGCAAACATAATGACGACTCCTGGAGCGATTCCATCGCCCCAAAGGAGCGAGACAGAGCCAACAATGATTCCTGAGGTAATTGCGATGAGGGCAACGACTTGCCATTCGCGCAGGAGACATCCAATTGTATAACTCCAAGGGCGATTATGTTTCTTAAGGAGCTGCATACTTTGAGCCATAGACTGCATGGAAATCGACTCAGAAAGGGTCAGGACTAAGGGAATAAACATTGCAAGAAGAAGAACTTGAGAAAGGACAACTTCAAAAACTCTTGAGATAATAGCGCAAGCAAAACCCCCAAACATATTACAAAAAATCCATGGCATACGCGAGCGATATCCTTGCCAAGGGCTGGGCTTTTTCCCCTCCTCGACATACATACCAATCATTTGAAAGATATCGGAACGACGTCGAGAAGACGCCACATCAATTTTTTCTTCTAAATAAAGACCCACATCAATGACCCCAAGAAGATGATTTTTATCATCTACTACAGGAAGAGCCAGCAGATGGTGGGTTTCCAAAAACTCCATTGCTTCCTGAAGGGTTTGATCCCCTCTTAAGCTAATGAGATGCGTTCCCATTAAATCTCTAATGGGAGTTTGAGGCTTAGTCAGCAGAAGGCGACGGGTTGGAACGACGCCGATGAGCTTCCTCTCTTCATCAACAACATAAATATAAATAATCTCATCAGTAATGTGTTTATCGCGAAGGTAGCGTAGGGCTTCCTCCACCGTATGTTCCACATGAATCGTAGTCCGGACTGGAACAATAAAATCTCTAAGCGGCTTATTCAAATCTTTTTCTGACATGTTCATAGATTACTTCTTTCGTGATAAAAGTCAATAACGTAAACTCGGTAGTTATGAAGCGCGATACATCATGGAAACAGGTTGGAAAGTGGTATGATGACATTGTCTCAAAAGAGGGGCATACCTACCACCAAGAAGTCATCTTTCCTGCACTAAAAAAATGGCTCTCATTCAACGATGGAGACTCGGTGTTAGACCTTGGATGTGGTCAGGGCATTTTAGCTCGGCAGCTCCCAGAAAAAGTCTCTTATCTGGGGCTTGATTTGGCAAAACCCCTTGTTCAAAAAGCAAAGGGATATTCAGGCCATAAGTTTCAAGTTGAAGATGCAACAAAACCGTTAAAAATACCTAAAAAAGACTTTAGCCATGTGTTTATGATTCTCTCGCTTCAAAATATGGAGAAGGGAGAAGAAGCGGTTAAAAATGGAGCATACCACCTAAAAGAAGGCGGCAAGCTCATCGTGATTCTCAACCATCCTTGCTATCGGATTCCAAGGCAATCGAGCTGGGGAGTCGATGAAAATAAAAAACTCCAATACCGACGGGTTGATTGTTATCTCTCTCCACTGGAGATTCCTATTCAAATGCATCCTAGCAAGAAGGAGAAATCAGAAAAAACCTTCTCCTACCACAACCCCTTATCCACCTATGTGGAGTGGATGGTGAAAGCTGGTTTTTCCCTCACACGGCTAGAAGAGTGGTACTCGACTAAAACATCAAGCGGAGGGAAGGCAAAAATGGAAAATAGAGCGCGCAAAGAATTTCCCCTTTTCCTTGCTCTTGAAGGGACTCTTACGCTAAAGTAATGCTATGTGTGGAATTTTTGGGTACATCCAGTCTTCAACAAGTGAAAAGAGTCCCATCGATGTTTGTATCGATGGCCTTAGGCTGCTGGAGTATCGAGGATATGATTCTTCAGGAATTGCAGGTATCATTGACGGAAAAATTCGCTCTTGCAAACGAGCCGGAAAAATCAATGCCCTTCAACAAGCTGTTTTAAGTGAAAAGATCAAGCTGAATACAACGATTGCTCATACCAGATGGGCAACCCATGGCGTCCCTAATGAAGAAAATGCCCACCCTCACCTCGACCAATATGAAACCCTCGCTCTTGTGCATAATGGAATCATTGAAAATCACAATGCTATCCGTGATAAACTCATTGCAAAAGGGGTGGCCTTCCTCTCCGACACAGACACTGAGGTGATTGCAGCACTCATTTCTCACCACTATCAGGGAACTCTGCGGCAAGCCGTTCAAAAAGCGATGAAAGAACTTCATGGTTCTTTTGCGATTGCCGTTATCCACAAAGATCATCCCAATGAAATGATTGGTGCTTCAAGAGAAAGCCCCCTCGTTGTAGGAATCGACCCCTCGAACGGCGAAGCCTACCTCTCCTCAGATGCAAATTCCTTCAATGGAAAAGTGCTCGATATTCTCTACTTAAAAGATGATGAAATTGCCGTTCTCAAACATAACCATTTTACCCTTTATAGCTCTCAAGGGAAAAAGATCCATAAAGAGATGAAGCGGGTCGAGTTCCAAGGAGAAACCATTTCAAAAAATGGATATGACCATTACATGCTTAAAGAGATCTTTGAGCAACCTCAAACAGTGCAGCAATCAATGCTAGATCGATGCAGAGAAGAGTTTGGCACTTCAGAATTCGAAGAACTGACCCTCTCACCCCATCGCCTTCAATCAATTAAAAGAGTCCTTATTTTGGCATGTGGAACCTCGTGGCATGCAGGTTCAATTGCCGCATCTATGTTTGAACACCTAGCCCGTATTCCAACAGAGACCGCAATTGCCTCGGAATTCCGTTATACCAACCCAATCATCTCAGAAGATACTCTTGTCATTGCGCTCAGCCAATCAGGGGAAACAGCAGACACCATTGCTGCTGTACGTGAAGCAAAAGCAAAAGGGGCAAAGGTTGTTGCCATTTGCAATGTTGACCATTCGACTCTCGTAAGAGAAGCCGACTCGACCTTGTTCCTAAGGGCAGGACCTGAAGTAAGCGTCTGCTCAACAAAGGCCTTTACGAGTCAACTCACTGTCTTAGCTCTTTTCACCCTTTACATGGCTCGTCTTCGTCATTTGAGTAAAGAAGAGGGACAACAGTTTCTTAAGGAACTCAAGCACCTTCCAACAAAGATTACTCAAGTTCTCGCACAAGGATCGCAGATCGAAGCCTTTGCCGAAAAGTATGCTAAGTTTGAGCACTTTTTCTTTATGGGACGACGCTACATGTACCCTACAAGCCTTGAAGCTGCCTTAAAGCTCAAAGAAATCAGCTATCTCAATGCTAACGGCTATCCAGCGGGAGAGATGAAACACGGGCCGATTGCGCTCGTTAATCCAAAACTTGCAGTTGTGGGGCTTTGTGGAAATCTGCAAACCTTCGATAAGATGATGAGCAACCTAATGGAGGTCAAAGCCCGTGGAGGAGAAATCCTGATCTTTGCTCCAAAAGGAAAAGAAGAAGCTCTCACAATCACCAAAGATGTTTTGTGGATTCCTAAAACTATCGACCCCTTAGCCTCGATTCTTTACTCCGTTGCCGGACAACTCTTTGCCTACTACGTCGCGCTGCTGCGAGGAACTGATATCGATCAGCCCCGCAACCTTGCAAAGTCAGTGACTGTCGAATGAGCCCTGACGCTGGGGCCTTCATTTCTATTCTTGTCCTATTTGCCATTATCGGCATTGCCAAAAACAGAAAGATTCAATCTGAAGAAAGCTACCTATTTGCCGAGAGAAAGTGCGGCCTTTTTGGGCTAACCTGCACGCTTATTATGACAGAGCTCAACACCGCAACGCTCCTTGCCTTTGCGGGGCTTGGCTACGTTGTAGGCCTCCGCGCCCTTTTTCTTCCGCTTATCTTCCTCATTGGACTCGTATTTTATGGATTGAGCGTTGCGAAAAAATACAAGGAACTCAATGCCTCCTCGGTAACAGCCCTATTAAGGGAGCGGTATGGGAAGCCTTTTGCTCAACTCGCATCCATTTTTTTGATTGGATCGATGATGGGATTCACAGCTACGTATGTGAAGTCTGTGACTTTGATCTTCTCCCCTGTTTTTCCCATGTGGAATAGATGGATTCTCAGTGGCTCTCTTGTTCTTATTATCCTTTTAATGACCCTGCGGGGAGGTTTGATCGCTATCATCCGAACAGACATAACGTCTTTTCTGCTCATCTGCCTCATATTTCCCCTCTTTCTTTTCTATACAAAACAGGGGGCAGGAGTTTCTGAAATCCAGAGCCTTCCAGACCTTCTCCCCTACCGCTTTATTATCTCTCTAGTGATCCTGACAATGTTCACCTATATCCTTGCGCCTTGGTATGGGCAGAAAATGTTCTCTGCTAAATCGAAACGCGTCGCTTTTTCGGCAGTGATTCTTGCTGCCATTTTTGTATTCACCTTTTATGGAATCGGAGTGCTTTCCACCGCTTATCTCAAGGCTAGTGGGATTGTTATTTCTTCTCCAGATATGGCAATCCCCGCAATTATCAACCTCTATTTTCCTGCGGGGTTCAAAGGGATTGCCTATGCCACGCTCTTTATGATTTCAGGAACCACCCTTGCCGGTGTATGGAGTGCCATGAGCTCAATGGTCATTACAGACTTTGGGCGCTCCAGCATAAACTACAGACAAGGACTTCTTCTGACCCTGCTCTTTGCCGCAATATCCTACGTGCTTGGAAACACTCTTGTCGACAAGATTCTTGATAAACTTATCCTCGCAAACATCCCCGTTGCAGCTCTCTCCTTTGCCCTGCTTGCAGGATTTTACTGGAAGAAGGCCTCAACAACAGGGGCAATTCTCAGTAGCATCGTTGGTTTTTCCTGGGGTCTTTTCTCTTTCCTCTATTTTGGTGAGGAAGGACTTTATACCTGGTACTGGGCTCTTTGGGGAATTCCTCTAATCTTCGGTTCAGGAATCCTTGGCTCTTTTCTCAGCCCCTCTAAAATTAAATCACAATTAAAAGTTTAATGTAATAAATTGTTTAAACTAAAGTTTCAGTCTACTAAAATTAACTGATTTAAGTTACGCTTTCTTTGTAATTAAATTTTACCAAGGGAAGGACATGGCAATTACTCCACAACACATCCGTTTCAGATTTGAAAACAGTCAGCTTTATACAACTGAACTACACACTGCAGCTCTTGAAAATAACGTACAAAGAGTCCACACGCTCCTAAAACAAGGTGCAAACCCTTTTATCACAACGATAGAAAGTATTCCAAGAACTGCACTTGAGTATGCTGAAAGATTTGACTGTCTGGACACAGCTAAAGTCCTTAGAGCCTTTATGGATAGCAAGCCTCATTTAGCATTAGAAATGCTTCATATTGGCTAATAATTAGTTCCGATATATTTTAAGCCCACCTCTTTATAAGAGGCGGGCTTTTTTATGGGAGAGGAATGCAAGGCGATCCAAAGATCACAGTTCCACTTTCTGTAAAACCTGTCATTGCTTCATTTGAAGAAGTGTACTGCTCTTGCGATTGTTTCACCCCAATAGGTGAAGCAGTCCCGTCCAAAATAAACGTGGGAGCTCCATTGTTGGTAATCGAAGAGCATATAATTCCAGGATTAAATGCTTGGATCAAAATTCCTACTGTCGGATCCGAATTTATAACATTCCCCTTAACCTCCGTAAAAATGTTAAATACACCACCAGAATTCTGCACTCGAATCCCATGCGCAGTATTACTCATTGTCACTTGGTTATTTAAGATATAGGCTTCCTTAGGTCCTCCAGCTGTCACAGCCTGATATGAAATCCCCCTTGAAGAACCAGCAAAGTTATTGATAATTGTGTTATTAGAAATAACATGGTGCCCATCAAGAGCATGAATAGAGAATTGGGGATTCGAGTTCATTGTATTATGGGAAATCGTAACTTTTCCCCTTATAACCTCTGTTCCTACGTCAAACCCTCCACCAGGATTCACTGTTTTACTCAGGTTATTATATGCAAGAAGAGCTCGAGCCTGAGGGTGATCTAAGCGAACAAGAATCCCTGAACTTGGAGATTGCGTGATAGTATTATGAATAACAACAGCAAAACCTGGATTAGTAGCTTGGTCAAGAGAAATCCCATTTTGCTCGGGAGAAGAGATGATATTATAAGCCACATTCACACTCCCTGCATGATTTGTAATCTCGATCGCATGATGCGCGGCATCATTCACTACATTGTGCTCTACGGTGACATTTCCAGTATTGTCCCCAAAGATGCCACTTTGACCCGCTCCAGATCCCTGAACGGTAATTCCACGCACGGTAGTGTTGGAAGCAAGAGTAATCGTAGGACCAGCGCCATTGGTTAACACAGGGTTGCCTGATGTCAGTGAGGGAATGGTAATCCCATTCACCGTCAAAGGAAGGCCAGAGCCTTGAAGGGTTTGTCCCGTGCTCATTACAAACCCATTGCTATAACCTAGAGTAGGAGTTCCAGTCCCTTGAAATGCATAAACGATAGCGGGCAGACTAGGAACCGAGGCAAAAGAGCAAAACGGAGACTCAAACGTTCCAAGTCCCGGACAGCCCACAAGGTTATTTACAAAGATCGCTCGAATAATATTTCCATTTCCATCTTTGAGCGGTCTTACTTGCGACTTTTTCTTCACCGGAATGATTTCATTGCGCATCACAGGACGAAGGGTTCTCATTCTGAATGCTCGCTTTCCATACCCTTGTTTTCCTGTGCGGCAAGCAGAAGATTTCCAAAGAGGGATGTTGACTGAAACCACCCCTTGATAGGTCGTATTGAAAATGCTGTCGTGGTTCAATTCAAATTCAAGGCCAACATACTGGGTAATATTTGCAACCACGCGTAGCTTCCCTCCCCAGCTGCTGTGGCATTCATTCCCTGAAACCGTCGCACCAAAGAGATAATAAGGCCCCACCCCAACGTAAAAATCCGTATAAGTCCCAGGAATCATAGGAGTAGGAATCCCCACCTCTGCGTTGACTGAAGGGAAAGCATAGTAACTCTTTCTCTTCACATTGATTTGATTCCCGGAAAACCCCTCAAACTTTAATGGGTCAGAGTGTTTCGTGCCCCCAACGGGTATATATCCATTCACTCGAAAGTCAGCATAGGGGCTAAGGATCTCAATTCCTGGAGCGATCTGGTGAGTATTCAGCTCATCAGAATCGCGAAAATCATAATAGAGATTTCCTCCGATTGACAGCATGTCATCCATAACTAAATATCGCAGTCCTGCTCCCACATTCGACGCAAAACGTCCAGTGTCCATCACATGGAAGCGCGCATCAACATAAGGAATAACATCTGAATCATTGCTTCGAACAAAGAAGAATTCTGCGCTGGTATACCCCTTATGGCCTACTCCTCGACCAAAGTGATGGGAAAGTGTCAGCTGCGCTGGAGCTAAACAAACCGACTCCTCATCCTGGGAATATCCAGTAATAGCAAGGAAAAGAAAACAAAAGGAAAGAGCTGCAATGCGTCTCATGGTGTTCTTAAATTCCTATTCGGTATTTAGAGTTAAAGCAATACATCCTTTTCTTACATACCAAAGAATAATTCAAGAACTATATTTCGAGAAAAGCCTCTCTCGTTGAGAGAGGCCATTCCATAAAACTGACTAGATATTTTTAGCATCAAATTCATTGACTAAAGCTAGTTCAGTCCCATAGTAGATGCTCTGCCAGTAAGTATAGGCGTTACTACTTTTGGGATCCATCTGAGCCATGTCAACTTCAGAAGCTTTCATAAGGCTTGTACTTACCGTCGAGATATTAGGATCCTTTGGGGTTAAAGCTTTAATTGCAACAAGAAGAGGCCCTAAGAGAGCTCCCCCTTTAAGATTTGCCCCTTTAGGAGTGTCGCCTAGGATCATATCTGGTGTGTACGGAGCAGTGCTATTTTTAATAACGTATCCTAGCATTTTGGTGCCCATTTCTTTGACGTCATTAAGGATTCCAAAAGGGTCTTCCCCCCCCTTGTTCTCACAATAGTCAACGTACTTACCTACATTCGTTAAAAACCGAATAGAGTCCCATCCAACAGGATGAGGACCATTTCCATCAGGACCATCGTTCTCATTCCACGCAGGGTTATCAGGCATTCCCGCTATAGAGGGATCACTCTTATCTTGGTATTCACTCTGCAATACTTGCAAATACTTCACGCTGTTAACCATCGCTGTTTTAAAAGCATCCGCCTGAGAACTAATTTTTGCATCACTTGATCCAGCAACATAAGTGTAAATATTTGCCAAGGTCAATGGGTCAAAATACGAAGGATTTAAGAAAGTTCCCTGGTTATTTTTAGCCGGGTCATTTTTCCAACCTCCACCTCCCCAGTTATCGTTAGATAAAACAGGATTGTATAGCACGCCTTGATACTTAAATCCATGATGAGCTATGTCACTGCTACTTGCGGGGTGCCCCGCTATATTATTGTAGAGAAACGTTTCAACAGCTTCTTTCGTCAAATCACTCATTTTCACGTCTTGTGGCGCAGCAGACTCAGGAAATGGACCAAAAGCATGCAAAGTTAGATCTCCAAATTTTGAAATTGCCTTAATCATCAGGTTGATAATTTGCTCATCAGCATCTGTTGCAGTACTCAGACTTGCATCCCCAGGATTCCCTTGAGGATAAGGAAATTTTCCTGCTGTAAAAGTTGCCCCTGGAGGAAGCCCCAAATCAACGATCCAACCGGCTAGCCCAGGAGTAGAAGCCCAGTCAGTACCTGCAACTGTTGCCGCTTTTTGCTCTACTAGGTACAAGTATCCATTAAGTGTTTGCTGAAAGAGCTGCTGATCTCCTGCATCATAAGCATTCTCAAGTGTATACCAAATTGCCTCGGTTGAAGTGGCACTTGGTACTGCTGCACCTCCCGAGTCAGATGTATGACTCACTGGAAAAGCCATTGATTTTGACGAGTCCGAAGAAGCTTGTGGATCCGGAAACAGAATATAAGAAACCCCATTGATCTTTAGCATTGACTCATCTGCTGGCTTTAAATCAGGTGGGGATGGTGGCGCAGGAGGCGGAGGCAAAACTCCTGGTTTCCCAGAATAAATTGGACTGAGCAACTCATTTTGAATTTGACCAGCATACGCATCAAACATATCTCCATAAATTTTTGAAAAATTGGGTGTCATCTCATTATTAAGAAAATCCCAAATTTCCTGAGGAGAGCCTAAATCCTTATGCGCGCTGATAAACGTATTGATATCAGCAGAAACAGATTTGCCACAGGCATCCTGAAAAGTTGAGCGTTCGCTTGCTAGATACCCCTGAAGATCCGTTGCATAAGCCTTCCAGGGAGGATAAGGCTGAGCTGGCGGATAAGGGTGGCTTTTAAGCCAAGCCTGCAAGGCATCATGCAACCCAGAAAGACCTACAGCAGCATCTTTTTGTGCTATAGCTGTGACTCCTGCCACAATTTGCTTCTTCTGATCTGGAGAAAGCGTATCAAAAACAACTCTGTTTGTCTGCATTATTCGACCACTAATTCCTTCCCTCAATGCCATAGAAACTTCCATGCCCTGAGAATCCCTAAGCTTGGAAAATATTTGGCTATTATTGACATGCAGGTTCGACACAACTCCAGGTATTCCATCCTCTTTTCTTTCTGCCGTATCAGTGAAGGTTTCATACAAGTTGGTTTCTTCACCTACAGCGCCTATTGAATCTATCATATTTACACTCCTAAAGTGATATTTAAAGAGCAATGCATAATTAATGATTTCTTTAAAATTAATCAAGTTTTTTTGAATATGCTGAAGAATTAACGTCTACACCATTCATCGATGAGGTTAGCAACTAGACCCGTCCAACCAGTTTGGTGTGAAGCACCCAAACCCCGGCCATTGTCGCCGTGAAAGTGCTCATAGAAAAGAATGAGATCTTGAAAGTGGGGGTCCGTTTGAAGAAGGTCATAATCACCATAGATAGGGCGCTTGCCATCAGGACCCTTCTTAAAGAGGCTGATCATGGCATGAGCAAAATAACTAGCCATATCATGAGGGTTTTTTCCATCTATTTTAATGAGGTCACCAGTATGCGTGTGAAGGTTTTTAAGAGCTTCGATAAAAAGAAAGGACGTAGGAAACCAAAGAGGACCTCTCCAGTTTGAGTTCCCTCCCATAAGGACAGACTCCGCCTCAGCAGGCTCATATTTAATCCGATTGCCTAAAAGTTCGTAAGGATTTTCCTCATGATATTTAGAAAGAGACCGCAGACCATAATCAGAACGGAATTCTTTAGGATCCCAGGCTTTTTCAAGTATCCTTTTTACCTTCTCCATTTCCATAAGAGTAAGGACATATTTGGTCTTTCCATTTTCTTCAATGGGAGTCACACAGTGTTTACAAAGGTCTGTTCTGTTTTTAGAAAACCACTTAAAGCTTTTGGCAAACTCCTTAAAGCTTTCAAGATCCTCGGGAGTGATGCAATCCACTGCATAAAGGGGGATCAGCCCCACCATCGAACGGACCTTAATACGCACATGATCATTTGTTTCACTTCCACTGAGAACATCATAGAAAAAGCCATCTTTCTCATCCCAGTTTTGAACTTCGCGGTTTTCTGCATTGACTAAGGCGTTGGAAATATAGACAAAGTGCTCGTAAAATTTAATGGCCATTCCTTCATAAACAGAATCCTTTTTCGAGAGTTCAAGGGCCATACGCATGAGATTGAGGCAGAAGAACCCCATCCATCCTGTTCCGTCCGACTGTTCGAGCTTCCCTCCTCCAGGAATCGCTTGACTTCTGTCAATGACGGTGATGTTATCCATCCCAAGGAATCCTCCTTCAAAAACATTGTTTCCTTTGGCATCGACTTTATTGACCCACCATACGAAATTCAGAAGGAGCTTATGAAAACACTTCTTCAGAAAGTCAATATCTCTCTTTCCTGTCTTCTTCTCCTCCATATAAAAAAGACGCAGGGCTGCCCACCCTTGCACCGGAGGGTTAAGGTCTGAAAACTCCCACTCGTAGGCAGGAACTTGTCCATTGGGATGCTGAAATTGGTCGAATAGAAGAAACCAGAGTTGCTCCTTTGCAAAGTCCAGATCAACAAGTGCAAAGGAAATGCAATGAAAAGCAAGATCCCAAGCTGCAAACCAGGGATATTCCCACTTGTCGGGCATGGATAGAATCCGTTTAGAAATGAGGTGTTTCCAGTGAGTGTTCCGAATGTTTTTTCTTGAGTCTGGAGGAGGATTTTCAGGATCATCTCCACGAAGCCACAGATTCACATCATAGAGGTAAATTTGTTTGCTCCATAACATTCCAGCAAGGGCTTGCCTCTGGATAAGCTTTTCCTCATCGCTGATCCCTTCGGGATGAATTCTCTCATAGTACTCATCGGCTTGCGCCTTGCGCTTATGAATAATCTCTTCAACCCCCGTTAGAGGATGCGTATGTTCCATGTTCGAAAGGCGAAGATAAAGGGATTTAGATCCTCCTGCGGGAACTTTTAAGTCGCGAAAATAAAAACACGCTTTTGTCCCCTCTTGCTTAGGATTGACTTTGTCTTTCTCCCCCAAGATAATGTAACGATGAAAGGCATCTTTGGTATAAGGACGGATATTCTTTTCGTTATATAAATGTTCTCGATTGGTTTCATTATCAGTAAAAAGAACCTCAGCTCTTTCATCTGCATAAAAATACCGCTTCCCTAAGTGATAGTCAAAACTCAGACGAACTGGAGGAGAGGTCATCGAATCATCTGCCTCGATGCAGTGGGCATTTATGGGTTCGTGAGCACTCTTCTTAAGAATCGGCTCCGGAAGTTTTTCATCGCTCCATCCCCAGGTATTCCGAAAGATCAATTGGGGAATCACATGGACCGACTCCTCCTGAGCACTTCGATTCTGTATCTCAATCTTCACACAGATATCATCTTTCCCAGCTTTTGCATATTCGATAGTGATATCGAAATATCGATTGTCTTTAAAAATTCCGGTATCGACAAGCTCAAATTCCCGGTCCTCAACGCGGCGGTTTTGATTCTCCTTAGCAAGCTCTTCATAAGGAAACTCAGCACAGGGGTATTTATAGAGATAACGCATGTAGGCATGGCTTGGGAGAGAGTCAAGATAATAGTAATACTCTTTAACATCTTCGCCATGATTGGCTTTATGAGTCCCTAAACCATATAATCTTTCTTTTAAAATAGGGTCTTTTCCATTCCAGAATGCCTGTGTCATTGCAAGGGTCTGATACCTATCACAGATTCCAGCAATTCCATCTTCTCCCCACCGATAGGCCCGATAAGGAGCCATTTCGTATGTGAAGTGATCCCAGGCATTCCCATCTCTACTGTAGTCCTCTCGGACCGTGCCCCACGCTCTCTCAGTGACATAGGGCCCCCATTTCTGCCAGGGTTCAACATCTCCTCCCTTCTGAAGGAGGCGGAGCTCTTCCTCGGTAAATTCAATAAATTTCTTGTCGTTACTCATACCCCTCTTTTTATATAAAAAATTTTAAATATAATATTTAAAATTTTAGTATTATGTAAAAATGCAATAATAAATTGTTTATATTACAATTAATGCAAAAAAATGTTATAATTATTCCATTATAATGAACAAAGAAGGTTAATGTTATGGTTCCACTAGGTGAAACTCTTATAGGAGCTGGTGTTCCACTTGTTGGAACGGCAAATGGACTCTATGCTGGTTTTAAGATTATCGGTGCGCTCCCCTATGTGACAGAGCTATTGCATTTTACCGGCAGTGAAACTCCACAGATTAAGGATTTCAATAAAGCACTAGAGCATCTTGAAACTGCCTACAAAAGCAAAGACGTCCAACAAATTCTTGTTGCAGCAAAGCATGTTCAGGAAAAGCTGACTCCTCTTCTTAAAAATGAAAGCAGTTATTATGACAATTTCAAAGGCTGGTCGCGCTTTTTCTCTAGAGATAATATCTCATGGCCTTGGCAAAGATCAGCGCGTTGGACGAATTATTTGAAGCCTCTTCATGACCTTAATGTAGAACTTACACGCCTGCAGCATGGAGCTACCTCGACTCAAGGATATGATCTCGCTAATATTGGTGATCCCCTCAATAATGCCATTCAATTCATCAACCACGAAATCAAGACTCAAAAGGGGTGCGCCAATAAAATGGCAGATGCGATTGGTAATGCTGCTGTAAACAAAGCTAAGGATATACGCGACGATGTTATGGGTGTTCATGCTCCTAAACGAGTGGTTCGCACACCTGTTTCTCCTTTGATGAAGCTCTTAGCTGATATCGGAGAATTCAAGACTGATCAATCTATGCCACACTATTTAGCTAAAAGTCGACTAAACGAGGATATCGAAGCTCTCGCAAAGTCCAACCCATTTTTTACCGGACTTCCGGCGTATATCAACCAAAACATAAATCCAAAAACCCCCTTATTGATCTCACTTGATCAATTAGTCACGGATTATATCGTAGAACAACTGAATGATTCTTCAGTGGAACCTGTAGCCAGACGATTCATTTGCCAAGCGATTTATGACTTTGCCGCAAGAGACTATGGGGTTACCCGTGAGGGAAAAGAGCAACAAGCTTTTGGAAAGACCGTTCTTGAAGGCGCTCTTGACAACTCGGCGCAACGAAAAGTCCTTTGGCAAGCCGTTGCCTACGTGCTAGACCTCGATAAAGTCACTGCACTTGGAGATTCTCTTGCTATTGGAGAAGAAACAACGCTTTCAGACATCTCTGAAAAGATTGATCGCAGCCTTTCGTATCTTTCTTCAGTCCAGAGCATCCCTGAGGCTAGTCGGATGGTCGAATCAATGGTTGAACAAATCGTAGGTTTTGGTGAGGCAACCTATGCACTGGTTCGAAGAGACCTCCATCCCGAACAAGCAAGAGAAGTGGAAGCGACTCTAAGAGAATCTAATAGAAAACTAAGATCAGGAGATTTAGAGGGCGCCTTGAGGGAGCTCAATACTCTCTATGAATCAGGACCTGTTGCTCGTTTGGCCGTTAGAAGCCACCAGGGAGAAGAGCCTCAATCAGTTGTTGGAGAGCTTGCTTCAAACTTTGCTCGAGAAACCGAAGAAGTTGCAGAAGAGGTTCCGGATGTTCGGACCGAACAGATGATTGAGGATAAAAAAGCTGCTCTTGTTGAAAGTTTGACATTCTTTTCAGCCTTCCAAGTTGTCGATAAATACTGCGGTTACACAGGAGCAGATGCAGAAGAAGATGCTGTGCAAAGACGGTATAAAACCTTCTATACAGCACTTGAAGGAGTCGAAGGCCCTGAAGGAAGAAAAACATTATTTTTAACGCTGCTCAATAATAAAATTGAGAGTAGAAGTGAACTTGGCTTCTTTGATAAATGGATGGGGAAAAAGCTTTGCTCATTTACGGTTAGCTTGGTGGAGTATTTCTCAAAACAGTTTACAGATTCAGTCACAGAACATCTTCAAGCAATGATGCTCGATCCAATCAATGACCCTTTAACAAACAATCACATGGGTCCCATTCGAGCCGCAAATAATGCAATGCTTGCGCTTCTCTATGCTGAAGATCAGTGGAGATCGGATACCACTGGAGCACTAGGAATTGCCGACAAACAAAAAAAGATTTTTGAAATTATTGAAAACGGTGAGGGAATCTCAACTGAAAGGCTTTTTAAAGGAGTTGTCGATAAAGCTCTAGATCATTTCCTAGCCTACAACTCTTACGGAGACTTTTTCAAAGGATGGAAAGATTCTCTTACCGCTTACTCAGGAACAGGTAGCAATCCCATAAGTCGTTTTTTAAGAACTGCTGTCTCGCTTGTAGGACGTGGGGTGCTCGCTGTAGCAACCCTGCCACTTTTTATTACATATGCAGTAAATACTTGGGGCACTCGAATTGGAGCTTCAATGCTCATTAGCCATTTAGATCTAATCAACTCAACACTCGATAGTGTCCGCGACTCGATTTATAGCGATAGCAAGTATACGAATGTCTTTGACAAGATCCTCCTTGATCAGTTGAAGGCCGTCGAAAAGCTGCTAGAGAGCGAAGAAGGGGGCGGCGGCACACAACTTCTTGCAGGAAGCAATGAAAAACGCCTCGTTTCAGAGCTTGTTTCCAATCTCTTTAGGTTAATTGATGAACGCAGGCAGTTGAGTCCAGGAAAACAACGTCAGCGAGATAATCTTCTTGCTGAACTTGTGGATTCCTTTAACGGAATGTCCGATGCTGCTCTAAAAGACATTATGCGTGATATTATCATCTTCTCTTACGAGTCGATCCGTACAGAACAGGGAGTCAATAACCTATTTTTCCAAGTTTTAGACCAAGCGACTCAATCGATGAAGCCTAATGATCTCGGTCGCCTTTGGGAGCTGTACACCGAAGAAGAACAAGCAGCCCTTGGTGCTGATCCTGCTCGACCAGAAACAATTGAACTTCTTGAAGCAGACTTTGCAAGAAAACGTGGGAAAGTCCCTACACAAATTATTAAGCGCGATATTGATGTTGCACTCCAAGAACTCTATGCCTCTAGAGAGCAAGAGCTTCAAGACGTGCTCGGTCGCATTCTGCACAATACCGTAGAAAAAGTTGTAAAAGAGCAAGTTGATTCGATATTGAGAACTCCGCAAGATACGATTCTTGGATTGACAACGTTCCTTGAAAATCAATTGCTTCCTCACGTGCAGCTCACGCAAACCATGCAAAGTGAAACGTCCTACATCGAAGAAATGCAACGCTTAGCCCACAGCGGCGATTTTGAAGGGTTAAAAAAGAGACATGCTCTTTTCTTAAACCAATTGCAAAATCAGCTTACAGAGATGAAGGCACGCAAAGGCAGAGACGATCGTAGCGACCTCCAAATTCAAATGCTTGAACGGATGGTCTCGCGACTTGTAAACCTTAACTTGCGCCCTCTTTCAAGCAAGATCGCTGCAGGAAACCTTCCCAAGGTTCGGGAATATCTCCGACATTTAGCACAAGTAATGCGCACAGAAGAAAACACCCTTATTGCGATTCGCTACAACATTAAAACCCAGGAAAAAACAGTGATGGATCATCTTTCTGAGAAGTCCAAAGCGTTTGTTAAGTGGGGAGCTGATAACCTTTCTCCTGTTGTTAGAGAATATGTGAAGAGCCGATTAGGACCCCGCTTTGAAGGAATGATCTCGCTGTATAGAGACCCAAGTGTCTTCACTGCAGCCCTTCGTGAAGGAATCCGAGAGTATGGAGTGTATGAAAGAGGCGAACCCGCTTCTAGTCCCTTCAAAAGAGTCTCATCTGGATCAAGCGAAAGCATCATAGGTGGCTTTGAACTCGTCTAATTTATAGATTATAATCCATCAACTTCATATCATAATCCGATGAAGTTGATGGATGTTTTACACAAGTCTCGCCTAATGCCTTGGCTCGTCTGGGGACTAGCGGCTATTTTTGGCCTCTATACCTTCCTTTTGCAAGGAGCGCCAAGTGTCATGATCCCTCAGCTCATGAAAACCTACCAAATCGATGTCATCAAAATTGGAGTCTTAACCTCCAGCTTTTTTTATACCTATATCATCATGCAAATCCCTGCTGGAATGCTTGTAGATCTATGGGGTCCCCGCCGCATCTTAAGAGTTAGCTTCCTTTTTTGCTCGATTGCGATTGGATGGTTTGCCTATTCACATGCCTTTTGGGAGGGTCAAACAAGTCGAATGCTCATGGGTTTTTTTACAGCCCCCGCGATTATCTGCGCCTTTTGCCTCGGTGCTAGATGGTTTAAACCTGCCTTTTTTACTCTTATCGTTGCGCTTACGGAATTCCTAGCCCTCTCTGGAGGGGTGGTCGGAGAAGGAGGCCTTGCAAAAGCTGTGGTCACCTTTGGGTGGCGTGAAACAATGACGGTCGTAGCCGTTATCGGTCTTCTCTTAACCTTTATCTCCCTCTTTATTATCCACGATTTCCCTAAACACGATCAACCTCTACACAATGGGGTAAGCTTTCGAGAAGTGTGCAAAAAAACTTGGAAGAGCACTCTCAAGGTTTTGGCAATCAAAAAACTCTGGATTAACGGTATCTACGGGGGGCTTATTTTTGGAATCTTTCCCGCCTTTGCCGCTCTTTGGGGGGTTCCCTATTTTGCGAAGAGATACGCTATCTCAATAGATCTTTCCGCAATGCTCGCTTCAACGGTTTTTCTAGGAGCTTGTTTCGGAACCCTAACTCTTGGAGGGATCTCTGTCTATATTACCCGTCGTCGCCCTATCATGATTGGAGGTTCACTTATTTCATTTTTCTTAAGTTGCGCGATGATCTACATCCCTTATATTCCGCTAAGGGTGATGTTTGGTCTAATGTTTGTCTTTGGCTTTTTCTCTAGCTCCTACGCCCTTTCTTTTGCTCTTGCAGATACGTGCGCTCCCAATTCTACAAAGGGTGTGTCCATGGGGTTTACTAATATGCTTTGCATTCTATTCGGTGCACCCCTCTACCAGCCGCTTATTGGATTCCTTTTAAAATGGTCTTGCAGTTGCGAGCCCATCAATAAGATCAACATCTATACCCGTAATGACTATGCTGTTGCTCTCTCGATTCTTCCCATTTCCCTCTTTCTCTCCTTTATTCTCGCCTTCTTCATAAAAGAAAATCACAAATCAGAGAAGCAGAGTCCCGAGGAACATTCAAGGATGCACGCGTCTCCGTAATCTTGCGGAACGATCCATCTGATTCCATACTATAAACAGTTTTTCCGGCAAGGGCCGCTTTGACACCGATTGATGAGCGGTGAATCACCACAGTTTCTGCCTCTCCGACTGCTTGTAGAGACGACCCCTGACCAATGCGTGCTCCATAACCTCTCTCTAAAGCCCCATCTGTTTTAGGGTGGGGATAAACAATCGCATCAGGGTAGAGCTTTAGAAAAGCCTTGAAAGCCTCTTCATAATCCTTGTCATATCCCCCGAAATAGACAACCCGACCAGGAACAACTTTGAATTCCCCTACCTCATCTTCGAAACGGTCCAGGTCAGGGTTCCCTACAACGTGCGCCTTAACATGACTTGACTTTGCAGCCAAAGCACTAGGCACCAAAAAGAGATCGGCCTCTTTCTCAAATTCCCGAATAAGATCTGCATAAGGGATTCGATCAATTTCAAGAACATTGTCATAATAACAAACGGTTTTAGCTTTCCCTTTGAATGCACGGACATATTGGAGCTGACCTATAGAAGCATCTCCTACAACCAGCACATCAGGCACCGCGCACGACACTTCAATCGAGGCATACCGATCGGTCGGATCAAGACGGATGACTTCAACAGTTTCGCCGCGCCCTTTAAGCTCTTCAATCACAGGTATAAGCGCCACCGTCTCTCCCACATCATGGAAAACAAACAAATAATCAGCCCAAAGAACAAACGGAAGAAGAAAAATTAATAATTTTTTCATGCTCAAGATTGTAGCATAGGTCACTGTTTTAAAGCAGCTTCATCATATTTTGGGTGACAATAGGTCTCCTTGATGAAAAAGAGACTAACGATTAGGCCCACAAGAAAACAGAGAGGAACAATCAATAGACCGAGATGGTAGTTCTCAACCGTATAAAGGGGAACGCCATTGTCTCCGATTTTATGATCCCAAAATAGGTGAAGAAGGAGCCCAACTAGAGGTTGAAAAATTGCCCCGCCAGCAACAACAGCCATGTTGTTCATACCAACTGCAGTTCCAGTCGTCGTGGGTCGGTTATTATCTTTGACAAGAGCAAAGGTCAAAATTTGTCCAGAAGCGGCGATTCCAATTCCCAGAAGAAAAACAAAGGAAAGCCCAAACGAAATGCCAGGAAGATAGAAAAGAGCTAGAGCGCTAAGAAGACCGATGAGTGAGGTTAAACGGAGGAGAATGCATCTGCGCCCCAATTTATCAGAGAACCACCCTAGAATGGGGCTCATCACTCCCACCCCAATCCACACAAGAGCCATTGCAAGCGCTGCTTGCGTTGTAGGGACTTGAAAACGAACAGCTAGGTAGGGAACTCCCCATAGCGCTGCAAATACAGCAATAGGTCCCCATCCACAAAAAGCATACAGAGCAATCCACCAGGTCTGCGCTGATCTCACAATTTCTTTCAATTCTTGCTTGAGGTGGTGCCTTTTGGGAATGTGGCGATTATTGTGGGGATTATCCCTAACAATCATGAAACATAAGACTGTCATGACAAGACCAATCATTCCAAAAAGGACCATCACAACCCTCCAAATGACATGATTGAGCAATGCTGCGATTGGCAATTCCCCACAAAGAGCCCCCATGGCTGCAAGAAACTGAGCAATCCCCACTAGAAAAGCAAAATATCTACGAGGAAACCACCTAGCAGCAACTATGAGCACTCCTACAAAAGCAAAGGCAGACCCAATTCCCATCATGAATCGCCCTAAGCCTGCCCAAACCACATGATGAGTAAAGGCAAAAAAAAAGGATCCAATCGTGCATATGATCGCAGCAAAAGTAATTAGCCCGCGGGCACTATAGCGATCGTATAAAAGACCCACAGGGATCTGCATTAAAGTATAACTATAGAAGTAGAAGGAGGCCATCACACCTAGCGTTGCAGCTCCGATATTAAAATCGTGCATTAACGAGACCGTCATCACACTTGGGGATACCTGGAGTGCCATCTCAAATAGGAGAAAGAGGGTCATCAGAGTATATATAAAAATACCTAGAACGCGGTGGTCTCTATTCATAGTTTTTTCTATACAACTTTGAAATTAAGATGAAAAGGTATAAAATACGTCTATGAAAATAGCTGTTGCCCTCTCTGGTGGAGTCGACTCTGCCACCTCACTTTACCTTCTTAAAAAGGCAGGACATGACGTCTTTGGTCTCTTCATGAAAAATTGGGAAGAAGAGCGGGATGGCGCCTGCATTGCTGAAAAAGATGCTGACGATGCCCGCGCTATTTGCGATCTTCTCGATGTCCCTTACTACAGTGTGAATTTTGCCCAGGAATATTGGGATAACGTCTTCACTCACTTTCTTAAAGAAATTGAACTTGGTCACACACCCAATCCCGATGTCCTCTGCAACCGCGAAATCAAATTCAAACTTCTCTTTGAAAAAGCTAAAACGCTCGGCGCTGACGCCCTTGCGACTGGTCATTACTGTCAAACCAAAAATGGCGCTCTGATCAAAGGAAATGACTCTGGAAAAGACCAAAGCTACTTCCTCTATACTGTAAAAAATCAGGTCCTAAACGAGGTGCTCTTCCCCATCGGCCACATGGAAAAGACTGAGGTGCGGACAATCGCTGAACAAGCAAATCTCCCCGTCTTTAATAAAAAAGATAGCACAGGGATCTGCTTCATTGGAAAACGCAACTTCCGAGAATTTCTTGAAAAGTATATTCCCCATGAACCAGGGGTGATTGAAACCGTCGAAGGGGCTACAGTAGGGACCCATGATGGCATTTATTACTATACAATAGGCCAACGAAAAGGAATGGGAATCGGAGGACCCGGTGATGCATGGTTTGTCGTTAATAAACAGAAAGAATCTCGCAAGTTGATCGTTGCTCAAGGAGAAAATCACCCCGCTCTCTTTGCAAAGGCTTTGACAGCCACCGACATCTCTTGGGTAAACGCCGTTCCAAAACTCCCTTTTACATGCAAAGCAAAAGTACGTTACAGACAGGTTGAAGAGCCTTGCACCGTTTCAAAACAAGACGATATGCTTCTTATCACTTTTGATCAGCCCCAAAGAGCGGTTACTCCTCGCCAATCAGTGGTCTTCTACGACGGAAATACCTGCCTCGGCGGAGCGATCATCAAAGAGGCGCTTCCAAAAGAGTAGGGCATAGACTCCCACAAAAACCACCCCTGGAATAGCAAACGCAAGTACCTTATGAGAAAATTGTCCTTGCACAAGAAAGGCTGCCAGACTCGCGCCTCCGCTTCCTAGAAGCACTCCCGTAAGCTCTTTCCCTTTCATCCCGATACTCCACCCTTTGACAGCGCTGCGCAAACCGATAAAATTGCACCATGCCCCAATACTCGTCGCTAGGGCTGCCGAAATAGGTCCCAGCCTCATCCCAAAAATGAATAAAGAATTCAGCCCTAAATTGATCCCTACCGTCATCACAGAAAATAGAGTTGCTGTCCGGAAATTCCCCTTGGCATACAAAACAGCTGCAAAATACATCACGAGTGTTGCAGGAACAAGACCTAGAGAATAGGCCGACAGACACCACGCTGTTTGCTTTGTTGCATAGAGCGAAAAACTTCCCCACCCAAAGACTAAATCAATCGCAGAAAACCCGAGAATGCAAATCGCAAAGGTCATCGGAATCATAAGCATCATGACCCTGCGGCAGCCAAAGGAAAAGATCTCTTTTCCTCTCTCAATCTCCCCTTTCTTAATCGCCCTTGAAAGAACCGGTACAAGGGTGCTCACTGCGGCAATTCCAAAAATTGCCAAGGCAAGTTGCTGAAATCGATTTGCATACCACAAGTAGACGGGTCCTGAGATATGGGCACACCGCGCAAAAATCGCATCGAAAAATGCATTGATCTGCACTGCACCAACCCCAAGCGCCCCCAGGCTAAATGCCTTGGCAAGTTGCTTCACTCCTGGATGAAATAGCTTCCCTTGAAACCACCCTTTCCAGCTTAAGGCTCCCCGCAGCTGACACGCTGTAATCCCCCATTGAATCACAAAGCCGCACAGGACCCACTTTGCAAGCCCTATCATCGCCCCATAAATCTCTTGATGCCGCAAAGTTAGAGCTCCAATAATCCACATCATATTGCACAAAAAAGGAGCCATACTCGAAATGAAAAAGCGGCTATGACATTGCAAAAATGAAACATTGAGCCCATACAAAGAAATAAAGAGGAGACTAGGGAGCATCCATCCTGTTAATTGAATAATCTCTGAGCCCTTCCAAAACTGCATGCTTAGCTCTAAAACAATAGTAATTGCTAGAACCAGCCCTCCAATGAGCACAGATAGCTTCTGGAAAAAGGCATACGCCTCTTCTCGATTCTCATTGCGCATCCCTTCAAACTGAGGGATAAACGCCGACTGCAGAGGCCCCTCACCAAAAAAACGTCTCAAGACATTTGCAAACCGAAACGCGACAATGAACGCCGCCACCGCCGCATGATCCCCAAAAGAGTAGGCCATTACAAGATCTCTTCCCAACCCGCTCACGCGGCTAAGCATCATCCCTGAAAAGAAACGCCTAAGTCCAGATCCAAAATACTTTCCCAGTTGCATACATATAGTTATGCCAAAAACATCTTTCCCCTAGCAACAAAAAAGAACTGCCTAAGATGTCTAAGGAAATTGATCATCATTACAAAGTTTCAATTATTCATTCCTCATAAAACATACTTGAGGCATAATCTCTTGCTTTGAAAAACAAGGGAGCCTTGCACATACGATGCGCCTTATCCTAGCGCTCATTCTCAGCCTGTTTTGCACCCAAAACCTCCCTGCAAGTGCCCCAAGTGTTTTTGTAGGGTCTCGAGAGGGAGACCCAGAAAGCCTTGTCCAAAATGTCAGCGTCATCCATGGAGATTATTCAGAACTGGAAGTAGATCTTTGCGTTTCTGGCCCTGACCCTCTTGTTCTTTCAAGGTTTTATACGAGTCAGGATTCTTTAGATGTCGCGAGCTTTGGAGGATGGCGCCTCCAACCCCAGATCTTTTTTCAGGTCTGCCCAACGCCTAAGCAAGACAGTTTTCAAAACCCTTACCTGGATATCTTTGTTGGAACCCCGGAAGGAAGCCTTCTGAAGTTCTCTGGCTTTCAAAACTGGGAAAACCCTGAAATATCTTCGGAATTCCTTATTGATCTTGAAGAAGATCAAGCCGGCATCTGCAATACAGCCAAGGGATCTCCTTCCTCTTGGACAAACGTTAAAAACCACGTCCTCTTTTACGACCCTCAAAGCCAATCTTTTGAGCTTCACTTAAGCTCAGGAGGGAAAAGAACCTATACAAAGAGCCACACATCCCATCAGTTTCATTTAACGCTAGAAGTCCTCCCGACCGGCAACCAAATTTTGTATGAGTACGATGAAGATCTGCGCCTCAAGCACATTAAAATGACCAATGCTCAAAACAGCAAAACCCTCAGCTGGATCACCTTTGATTACGGCTCCACCATCCTAGCCACTGCAAGTGATGGAACCTGCACAGAATACTGTTTAGAAAAAGACTCTGCTGGCCCCACCCTTCTCACAGAAGTCCAAAGAACATCCTTTCCTTTGTGCACATACCAATACCAAGTCGAAGGGGAAAAAGCCCTCCTTACTCGAAAAGAGTCTCCTAATGGGCGCTGTACAGAAATCAATTATGAAAGAGCCTCTACCCGTCGAGTAAAAACCCTTTCCACACCCCGCTCAGAAGGAGACAGTCACACCCAATTCTTCTATGAAGAAGGAGCCACAGAAGTCCAAACATCTTTTGGACAAAAAGTCCTCTATCATTACGATAAAGAGCGCCGCCTAACCTCTATAGAAGAAACCCTCAATAACACTCCCTATAGGACGATTAGAAAAACGTGGGGGGAGAGAAAGACCCAAGGCAATCTCGTCGCTTTATCAGTGGAGGACACCCTAAAAAACACCCTCTACTACAAAACCTTTTCCTACGATCCTGAAGGAAACATCCTCAAAAAAACAGAATATGGGAATTTAACCGGGGAAAGCAGCAAGCCTATCACCTTTAACCGAAAGGGAAAGCCGAAAAAAGACCAGGAATGCTACACCAAAACATTCACTTATACAAGCTCTCCTAGTGAAGATATTGTCTCGCAGATCAACGAAAAAGGAAACGGAACCCTTATTGCCTACCTTCCAGGAACCTCAATCGTCAAACGAAAAGAAATCCAACACAATAAACAGACAAAAAGCCGCACTTTTTACGATTATAACAAAGAGGGCACCCTTACTTGTATCACAGTTGACAACGGGAATGTGCGCGATCCAAATGACGTTGATTATGTGCGCCAGCGATTTATCACAGAGATTACCCCCAAACAAGACTTTCCCAACCTAGGGGCCCCTGAAATCATTGAAGAGAAGGCCTATGACCCTGAGTCAAGAAGTGAAATCCTCTTGAAGAAAACCATCAACCACTTTGACCCTCGCGGCTTTGTGATTAAACAAGAAATCTACGATAGAAATGGAGCCCACTATTGTAGCATTGAACAAGACTATGACGATGCAGGGAGACTCACCTCTCACGCTGACCCTCTAGGACAAAAGACCATCTATCTTTATGACACAAATGGCAACCTTCTCAAAGAGCAAACCCAAGCTCTCACAATTGACTACGATTATGATGTACAAAACAACCTTATTTCCATCACACGATCTGGAAACGACGTATCTACTCAACAGGATCGATTCGCCTATGACGCAAGAGGCAATCAAACCCTAGAAGTTGATTCCCTAGGCGATGAAACTCGATACTCTTACGACACCCTCGGGCGCCTCACTCAAAAAAACTCCGCTGAAGGCTCTTGGACCTACGCATATGACCTCTTTGATCACCCCACTCTCATCACAGATCCCCTGAAAAACACAACCACTATTCAATACAACGCTTGTGGAAAACCGACACGCATTGCCAAAAATGGCGAAAAAGAGTCCTTCCTCTATAGCTTAGAAGGAAGCCTTTGCCGCCACACATCTCTGAAGGGAATCACAAGAATCTTTGATTACGACTATCTGGGCCGGATCACAAAGGTGAGATATTTTGAAAGAGGACCGATAAAAGAGCCATTTAAAGTCGATGCTTACTTCTATAACGCCTTTCAACTTCTTTCAGAAAGCACCGGAAATGGAAAAATTAAGTACTGCTATAATACTGCTGGAGATCTCATCCAACAAACACGCTCTCAAAAAGACTCAAGCGTGTGGTGGCGCAATGGTATCTCGCGCATTGAAGATGGAAACGTAATCGATTTTTCTTATGATACCTTGGGACGCCTGTGTGAAACAAAAAAATGGAAAGATCCTGCTCACTATACTCTCTACTCCCAAGGCTATGACGCTGTCGGAAAGATTGTTGAAGAAAAAATAGAGGATGAACAAGGAAAACTTCTTTACCAAAAGCAATTCACCTATACCCCTTCAGGAGAACTTTTTCAAGAAATCGGTTTTCCTATGGGCGCCAAAACAATTCTAAAAGAGCATACCTATGATCCCTTTGGGCGCCTTGCTCAGCTCAAAAAAGGAGATGACCAGTGGAGTATCAGCTACAAAAAAAAAGGAAAAAACTTAAAAAAAACCATTCGAGATCCTATGGGGTCTCTCATAGAAAAGACCTATAACAGAGCAGGGCTTCTAACAGCTCTTCATAATACAACTTTTGCCTACGATCCCTTAAATAACCTCACCCAAGAAAAAACCAACCAGTTTAAAATTATCCATAAGTATTCCCCAAACTCTCTCCTTACTTCAACAATCATCAAACCAAACAAGAGCGAAAAGATTCAGACCTTTTTCTCCTATAATTCTTATGGAGATTTGATCTCACAAAGTGCCCCGGTCTTTGAAAAACCCATTGAATATTCATACGATGCGCAAGGAAACCTAAGTCGTATCCTCTATCAAGAAATGCAAGATGAAAAAGCCAAAGAATACACCCTCACCTCCGATAAGAACGGAAACACCGTAAAAATCGCATCCGAAAATATCTTTTCTCTTGAAAGAACCTACAATGCTTCCCATCAAATCCATGCAGAGACCCTTAAAGACAAATGGGGAAAATATAGCACCTCCTTCCAATACGATGGGGAAGGATGCGTGACAAGCATTACTCTCCCTGATCGTTCCTCAATCCACTACTTTTACGAGGGTCCTTATGTTTCAAAAATCCTTCGCCTATCTAAAAAAGGAAAAGAGCTCTACTCCTATGAAGTGACAGACAGGGACCTTATGGGGCACGTGCTAAGGGAAACGCTTCCAGGAAACCTAGGAACAAGAACAAACCACTATGACACTCAAGGACGCAAAACAACGGTTCTCACTGACTATTTCTCCGATAGCATAGACTTTGATCCCCTTGGCAATCCCAAAACCCAAGAAACCGCATCGGGGAAAGAAACGACCCAAAACCACTTCTGCTACGATCCCCTGTCACAGCTCACCTCAGAAAAAGGATATTTTAACCATTCTTATCAATATGACCCTCTCCAAAACTGCCAATCTAAAGGTGACACCTCTTATCTTCTCACCCCTTTCAATCAAATAAGCAAAGGAAAAGATTTTACCTGCGCATATGACGACTGCGGAAACCTCAAATCACTTTCCAACTCTTTAGGAACGACAGAATTCCAGTTTGACGCTCTAGGAAGGTTAATGTTTGCTCAATCTCCAGAGCAAGAGTCCATTCACTGCACCTACGATGTAGACGGTAGACGTCTTAGCAAAGTCATCGATGAAGAAGAAGTCGAAAGGTATTTTTATTTGGAAGGCTACGAACTCGGAGCTCTAGATGAGCAGGGAGACATTAAGGCTCTACGCATTCCAGTCAATCCCAACAGATTAGAAAACACCTCTATCCTAACCATCGAGCTGCAGGATATCCCCTATGTTCCCCTCACAGATCTTCGGGGAAATGTCCGCTGTCTTATCCACCTTAAAAAACGAAACATCGTAGAAAGCTACCATTTTTCCGCATTTGGTGAAGAACAGATTTTTACTCCGCGAGGAAAAGTCTCTCAATCTCCTTCAAACAATCCCTGGAGATTCCAAGGAAAAAGACATGACCCAGAAACAGGTCTTGTTTACTACGGAGCGCGCTACTACCATCCCGAGCTCCAAAAGTGGATCAGCCCCGATCCCCTCGGATCACATGACTCCCTGAACCTCTACCTATTCTGCCACAACAATCCCCTCAAGTATCATGATCCCTGGGGACTCGCAGCGCAGTGTGATGAAAACTGCGGGTGTATTATTTATGACTACAATCCCGATGGGACACCAAACTGCATTCTTGGCCTATCTAAATGTGGGTGTTTCAAAAGTAGCTCAGGTGATGCAAAGCCTCCGGGGTTTATTTATGGAATTGTAGATTTAGCTACAAATGCTTGGAATGCTCCTCGCTTCCAAGGGGGCCTCCAGGCTTTCGGTGGACTCACAGAAGCTGTCATCGGTGGCGGAATGACCCTAGGAAGTGGCGGCTTTGCAGCTCCTGTTGGAGGACCAATCATGGTCCATGGCATGGATCATTTCTTCACCGGTCTACAAACTGCTTTTTCTGGAACTCCAAGAGATAATGTCACAACGCAGCTTCTTCAGAAAACTGGAATGCCTGCTCAAACTGCAGGCCTAGTCGATAGCGGCTTAAGTATCGCAGGAAGCATGGGAGGCCTTGCGGCTATCCGTGAAAGCCAGTTAGCTACCTTTCCCAATTTTCGATTACCCACGTCATCAAATAACTCTGGTGCGTATGTGAATAGAGCCTCTTCTTTTGCTGGTAGTAAGCGTGCTCCACTAGATTACGCACCATATCAAAAAGTAAGAAATGAGCCAGCCATAATTCATGGACGAAAGTATACAGGCCATGCTCTGGATAGAATGCAAGACCGAGGTTTTATGTCTTCTGTAATTGAGAACACAATAAGCAAAGGCCAAGCTCTTCCTGGAAGTTTTGCGGGAACTCTAGAGCATTATGACGCGTTGAATAAAGTCAAAGTTGTCGTTGGTGAGAGTGGGCAAGTTATTACAATAATTCCAGGAAGGGCTTAAAATTATGAACAGTATGAGTGAATATGATGAACGTCAGCTAAAATTGATGTGCGAGAGCTTAGCTTCTTTTGAAAAAAATCAGATTGGGTTAGGTTCTTTGGTTGGTAATTTGGAATTTTTACTAAATGCCATGGAATCGGTCGATGAAGGTTGGGAAAATGAATTCTTAAAAGAAGTAACTATATTAGAATCGATAAACGCAATACAAATGATGGATGAATCGGAAACAGAAAGCTTGAAAATCAATGAGAATGAAAAAGTTAAATTATTAGATAAAGCTGTTTTAGGTTTAAAAACTCTAATTCAAAACAAGCTGAGTGGCAGGATGTCTGTAAAACCCGATGACTCAGTGTGAAATCCTAAAATATATCAAGTTTTTCTACAGTACTCCTTTAAAAGGTATTGAAAAACAAAGATTTCCTATTGGAGAATATTTATATGAATCTAAATAGTTCTAATTATTTATTAACATTTGAATCAGATACAAAAAATGAATTAATTGAAGTTCATTGCGATCAAAAAGGATTGGAAAAATTGAAATGTATTATTGACTCCCTTCTTTTAACAGACGCCCCCGACCATGTTCACTTAATGACAAAATCATGGGGAGGAAATGAATTATCGGATGAACAACAAAGCCCAGAAAATACAATTGCTAATCATGTAAAAATATTCAAATGGAAATGAATAGGTGGCATCTTTGTAACTCCCGTTAGAGGGATGCTTTAAGTCCAAAGAAGCACACGATGAGTATGAGGTTTACGCAGCATCTATACAGGAGAAGAATTATGAAATGGATTGCCAATACCTCTCCTTCAAAGTCTCAAAGCTATGAAATCAAACATGACCCATTTGTTGGCTTTTATCTGTATGTCTTTGAGGAGGAGAAATGTATACACGATCATTTACAATGATACACTAGAAATAGCGATGGAATGCGCTTGGGAAGACTATGGTGTGCCAAAAAGTGCATGGAAAAAAATTGGAGAATAGCCTAAAAATGCGGTTGTTAATCATATAAAAATATTCAAATGAAGCCAGATATTTATATTAATATCAGATTTAGAACAACTTCTGAAGGAGGGCGAGTATCCTCTTTAGGACACAAAAAACCCAGGGTAGTCGACTTCTACGCATGCCCAATGATAATTGATGATAAAGCATATGATTGTCGCTTACTCATTGGTGATCAGGAATTAATTCTAGGTTTGCATTATCAAGTTCCTGTTGTATTTGTAAATAGAGATCTAGCCCTACCAAATCTATCTGTTGGGAAAAATATAACTCTATGGGAAGGAAAGGAAATAGCAGATGGACAAATAACTCGGGTATGTGATTGATCTTTACAGAAGCAGTCATCGGCGGCGGAATGACCCTAGGAACTGGTGGCCTTGTAGCTCCCGCCGGAGACCTGATTATGGCCCACGGCATGGATCATTTCTTCACCGGTCTACAAACTGCCTTTTCTGGAAACCCAAGAGATAATGTCACAACGCAGCTTATTCAAAAAACTGGAATGCCTGCTCAAACAGCTTTACCAGCTTCGTTAAAATCTACAAAGGAAGTGAGACAGTTGGGAGATATTCTGCGCTATCGGTGCGGTGATTTAAGGAGTTTCCAAAAGCATGAACAACAGGGCGTGCAAAAAGAGGGTGGATAAGGAGAGAGAAAAGGAGAGTCGTGACAACAATTTGAAGCATCAGGTTCTGGGCAGGGAATGTGTAGTATTCGGTAAAAAGCATGGTTGTTGCAATGGGAATGAGCCCTTTAGGAGACATGAAAGTAAAATACCCTATTGTTTTCCACCGGTAGGGAGTTTTGACAAAGCTTGCTAAAACGGCGATGAAACGGACACCAAAAAGAAAGATCAGGGCAAAAAGGATCAGGGGCAATGTGAGCGTCTGAGAAAGCACATGAAGAGAAAAAATTCCAAAAAAGATGAGGAGTAGGTAATAAAGATAAGCTCCCTGACAACGTGCCAAATCAAAAAGGGTATTACAAAGGGAGCGAGCAAAATGACCAAAGGTCAATCCCGCAGCAATCACACCAATAAAACCATTTGAATCGAAGAGATCACAAAAGGCAAAGATGGCGTAAGGAATCAGGAAAAGCGCACCTCTAAGTAAATGATGATCTCCCCACCCAGTATCAAGGGCAGCTTTAGCCACAAGGCCGCAGATGTAACCGAGCCCTACACCGGCCAAGATAGGGAAGAAGATCCCGATAAAAAAATGGAAGGGATGGGTCAGGTGGATAAGTGAAAGGAGAAAAAATGCGAAGATTCCTGTAAAAGATCCTTCAACATTGACCATTTGTTGTATCCGCAAAGGAAGGACAGAAGAAAAGGCAGACGGAGTTGTTTTTCCATCGATGATGAGAAGGGGCAAGATCGTTAAAAATGATTCTTCCAAGGTCAGTTGAAAGAAATGACGCATGAGGAGGATGCCCAAAACAAGGGTGACGACAAGGCCTATGGAGAGAAGTCTCTTCGAATGAAAATGGAGAATCTTGGGAATATGGAGGCGCGCACCATCAATAAATAGAAAGAAGATAAGTCCGACTTTTGCAATGGTTTCTAAAACGGTAATCGAGTGGCGCGGACCAAAAAAACCCCATCCAATTCCAAAAAGCAAGCAAAGAAGAGGGATGAACGGAAGGCGTCTGGAACCCCAGCTAATAAGGAGAAGGAAAAAACACATTAGAGCAATATCGGGAACTGTCATAAACCGGATCCCAGCGAAAGAAGGTGGCTCACAAACTGTTGGTAAATAAAGGATCCTATTCCGGCTCCAAGAAGGGGGCCAACAATGGGCACCCATGCATAATCCCAATCAGAATCCCCTTTTCCTTGAATCGGAAAAAGTGCATGAACGATTCGAGGGCCCAGATCGCGAGCAGGGTTGATCGCATACCCTGTCGGACCACCAAGGGAAAGGCCAATGCTGAAGACAAGCAATCCAACAGCAAAAGGTCCCACACCACTTCCGATTCCATTATGGATATTGAAAATGCCGAGAACACCAATCAAAAGCACTGCTGTTGCAATGACTTCGGTAATAAAGTTCCATGATTTATGACGAATTGCGGGCTGCGTACAAAAAATAAGGAGTTTGTGGGTTTTGTTATCACTCTTGCCAAAGTGCAAATAATACGATGCCCAAACAAGAACCGCCCCAATAAAAGCCCCAATGAGCTGAGCAATAATGTAGGTAGGAACAAGATTCCACGCCGTTTTTCCAGCAACGGCAAGGCCAAAAGTGACTGCCGGATTAATGTGTCCTCCACTCGCCCACCCAATGGTATAGACTGCTATCGAAACAGCAAATCCCCAACCGGTACTGATCACAATCCACCCCCCTTTTTCCCCCTTGGAGCGTTTTAGTAATACGTTTGCTACAGACCCATCTCCTAGTAAAACAAGAAGGAGTGTTCCAATTAACTCTCCCCAAAAAATACTCATCGCCATATCACTTCCAAAGATTTTCGTTGACATATAGCACATCGAGATGAAGAGTACAAGTTAGGGATGGTTATGAAATATATTTTGGCTTTAGACCAGGGAACTACGAGCTCAAGAGCCCTTGTGGTAACACAAGAAGGGACAATCATTGGTCGTGCACAGAAAGAATTCCGACAAATTTTTCCAAAGCCAGGTTGGGTCGAGCATGACCCGATGGACATCTGGGCAACACAAGCCTCTGTCATGACGGAAGCAATGAGTCGCGCACGTCTTACAATGAGGCAAATTGCCTCAATTGGAATCACTAACCAACGAGAAACTACGATCGTTTGGGATAAGAAAACCTCAACACCTGTTTACAATGCCATTGTATGGCAAGATCGACGCACCATTCCCCTATGCAAAAAGCTAAAAGAAGACGGCGTTGAACCCATTTTCAAGAAAAAGACGGGACTTCTCCTCGACCCCTACTTTTCAGGAACAAAGATCCGATGGATATTAGACAACGTTTCTGAAGCAAAGGGAAAAGACTTAGCCTTTGGAACGGTGGATAGCTGGCTCGTTTGGAAAATGACGGAGGGGGCGCAGCACATTACCGATGCTACAAATGCATCCCGCACACTTCTCTATAATATTCATGAAGGAAAATGGGATGAGGAGCTTCTCAAAATCCTCGATATTCCTCGGGAAATGCTCCCTGAAGTGAGGAGTTCGAGTGAAGTCTATGGTGAATGCAGCGAAGACGTCTGTTCGACTACGATACCCATAGGAGGGATAGCGGGAGACCAACAAGCCGCCCTTTTTGGACAGTCCTGCTTTGAAAAAGGGATGGGGAAAATCACCTATGGCACAGGATGTTTTATCCTTATGAATACAGGGAAAGTCGCACCACCTCCCAGCGAGCATCTTCTAACTACAATTGCATACCAATTGAACGATGAGGTCTATTATGCCTTAGAAGGAAGTGTCTTTATTGGTGGGGCTGTCGTGCAGTGGCTCCGCGATTCACTGGGTATTATTGCCCGATCTGAAGACGTTGAATTTCTTGCAAAAAGTGTTCCTTCTTCTGATGGAGTGGTCTTTGTTCCGGCTTTTGCCGGTCTAGGTGCCCCTCACTGGGATCCTCTAGCTCGAGGGGTAATTCTGGGAATTACCCGAGGAACAACAGCGGCACACATTGCAAGAGCGGCTCTTGAAGGAATCGGATTCCGAGTTTCCGATATCTTAGAAGTGATTGAAGAAAGTGTGGCAGTCTCAGAGATCCGCGTTGATGGCGGCGCAGTTTCTGATGACCTCTTAATGCAACTCCAATCCAACCTCGCAAATCTTCCTCTCATCCGTCCTCAATTTAAAGAGCTAACAGCCCTTGGCGCTGCCTTTTTGGCAGGGCTAAGCGTTGGTTACTGGAAAGATCTAGAGGAATTAAAGGGTCTTTGGAAAGAAGACAGACGTTTTGATCCCGACCTTTCCGAAAGGGATAGAGTCAAAGAGAAAAAAAAATGGAAGCATGCCATTGAATGTACAAAAATGTGGGGAGAGATCTATGAGTAATACCTATGATGAGGTGACTTAAGTGAAACGGGATAAGATGATTCAAAGACTTGGCGAAAAATGGGATATCCTCATTATTGGTGGTGGGGCTACCGGGCTCGGTGCCGCAGTCGATGCCAGCTCCCGTGGGCTTAAAACTCTTCTTGTTGAACAATCCGACTTTGCAAAAGCCACCTCAAGTCGAAGCACTAAACTCATCCATGGAGGCCTTCGTTATCTCCAGCAGGGAAACCTTGCCCTTGTCTTAGAGGCTCTGCGTGAACGGGGGCGTCTGTGCCAAAATGCTCCCCATCTCATCTACCACCGCGCCTTTTTCGTTCCAAGTTATCATTGGTGGCAAGGTCCTTTTTATGGGATCGGCCTCAAAATTTATGACATGCTAGCAGGAAAACTTGGGCTGCAGCCTTCACGCCATCTTTCTAAGGAAGAAACTCTTGATGCTCTCCCCAATATTGAGTCAGAAGATCTCTATGGTGGAACCATTTATTATGATGGACAGTTTGATGATTCCCGCCTCGCAATAGCCCTTGCTCTAACTGCCGCTGATCATGAAGGGGCTCTTATCAACTATATGAAAGTGACAGGGCTCATCAAAGAAAACAACCATGTTGAAGGAGCCATTCTTCATGATGCAGAAACGGGAGAGACCCATGAGGTCCGCGCAAAAGTCGTGATCAACGCCACTGGGATTTTTTCAGATGAAGTGCGCCATATGGACGATCCTAATGCGCAAAAAATTGTCCAACCAAGTCAAGGCGTTCATATCGTTCTAGACGGATCATTTTTAGAAAGTGAAACGGCAATTATGATTCCTCATACCGCTGACGGAAGGGTCCTATTTATGGTTCCTTGGCTTGGAAAAGTTCTCGTCGGCACCACAGATACTCCCGTTGATAAACCCGCTCTCGAACCGAAGCCCCATGAAGAAGAAATTTCTTTTATCCTCAAGGAAGCGGGGAAATATCTTGCAAAACCCCCCAAACCTAGCGATATTCTCAGCACCTTTGCGGGGCTTCGCCCCCTTATTGCAGCTGAGGGAGGAAAAAAGACAGCGGCGCTTTCCCGTGACCATTCCATTTTAGTTTCAAACGCAGGTCTCATTACCATCGCTGGGGGTAAGTGGACTACCTACCGAAAAATGGCAGAAGACGTTATCGACAAGGCCCTTCTTGTTGGGGGGTTTGAAGAGCGCTCCTGCAAAACAAAAACCCTCAAACTCCACGCGTTTCTAGAAGACGCTGATCCCCTTAATCCTTGGAGCACATATGGCAGCGATAAAGAGGCGATCGAAAAAATTATTAAAGAGGACCCTAGCCTCGACCAATTTCTCCATTCCAAGCTTCCCTACCTAAAGGGAGAAGTCATCTGGCATGTTCGAGAAGAAATGGCCCGCACCGTTGAAGATGTCCTGGCTCGTCGCACCCGCTCTCTACTCCTTGATGCCAAACTTGCTGTTAAAGTTGCCCCCATTGTTGCCTCCCTAATAGCCCAAGAGCTTAGCCTTCCAAAAACGTGGGAAGATGCACAAGTCGTCTCCTTTAAAGAACTGGCTTCAAACTATATTATCTAGTTGAATATAAAGTAGTTTTTTTCTTACCATTTTGAGTATTCAATTATTGCTGGAGGCTGTTTTGTCTAAACGATTTTTCATTCTCTCACTCTTGTTTACCTCTTTTCTGTTTTGTGACATTCCAACCCTTGAGCAAATCACAAAAAGCTCCCCACAGGAATGGGTCCAAAAAGGAGACCGTTGGACTTTTAAGGACCGCTTTGAAGATCAGCGAGATAAAATATATCCCGTATTAGACTCCATGGGAATGTTTGAGACCAAATGGGCAAATGAAAAGCATTACGACTATGCCCTTGTTCTCGGTGCTCTTCACGGATCAGTCGAAATGCGCATCCATCATATCGTTGAAGAATGGATGCGTGGAATTCGGTTTGACAATATCGTTTTTCTAACAGGACAACGCCCTCTTCATTTTGAAAAGGAAAAAGAATTCCTCTCTCTAAAAAACGAAACCGCAATGATGATTCACGTCTGGGAAACAACAGAGATGCCCCCAGAGTTGCGTGCTATTCCACTCACTATTGTGGATGCCCCTCCTCTTCCACTGAGGGGCCGCCCTACGACCGAAAGTACTGTCTATGCCTGGCTAGAATTATCTCCTAGTCCAGGCTCAATTCTCATGGTCTCCTCTCAACCCTACATCAGATATCAAAGAGCTGTCTTAAGCACCCTTCTCCCTTCATTTGAAATTGAAGGGGTGGGCCGAGAAGGGGGGCGCACACTCCCCATTTCCATTCTTCTTGATACTATTGGTAAAGAAGTTACCTGGACTAGGTGATCTAGATCTCCAAAATATCCTCTCGATAAAAAAAAGGGTTTGTGACAAAACAAGGGAAAGAGGACGTTTCTATGAAAAAACTTGCATGCTTACTATTGCTCATGTTGGCAGTCTACGCCGATCAAGGAGAACTTTCCCATATTATCACCCCTCGTGGAGGCTCGGATCCTCACACCGATAATAAAGCCATGGTTGAAAAATTCTATAAGGCTTTTGAAGCTAACGACCCACGGACAATGAATGAACTTCTAGCTTCAAAGTATGGTGTTCAAGATTCAACAGTCGTGTTTGATTCCTCTTACAGTAAGTATGATGCGTTTAGCAAAAACCTAAGTGTTCGCGTTCGCTCCCTGCACGAAGCGCTTCCTAAATTTAAGCTGACAATCATTGAGATGCTTGCTGATGGAAACAAAGTCCTTGCACGGGTACAGATTCAGGGAGTACAGCGTGGCTCTTTTCTTGGTGTTGAGCCCACTGATAAGTCTGTCGTTATCAAAGAATTCGCCATCTTCACCATTGAAGGGGGAAAAATTACCCATCTCAATGAAGTCTGGAATGAGCTGGGAGTCATGAAGCAGATCGGCTATATCGTTTTGTAAATGGTAAAGATTTCCCCAACGAAACAGATCTTAATTGCAATCGCTGTTGGGTCCTTTCTGGGGATATTACTGGGCCCACTCTGTTCAGTCTTCGAACCTATTGGACGAGCCTTCGTGATGTTCATCCAGATGGTCATCCTCCTTTATATTCCTTCATCGATTATCCATGGACTTGGATCTACCCGTCCCACCGTTGCCCGCGCCCTTTTTAAGAAGGGCTGGATTTTCCTTTTTTTTATCTGGGTTCTGATTCTCTGTGTAGTTTATATGATGAACCTTCTCTTTCCCAGGATGAGTATCCTCTTCCCAGGAACTGGCTCTCATAGCTCCTTTGAAATGAACTTCTTAAACTACCTTGTTCCTGAAAACCCCGTTTATGATTTGGTGAATAATATTGTACCTGCTATTGCAATATTCGCCATTATTGTTGGGGTTGCAGTCATGCATCTCACCCACAAGGAACCTCTCGTCTCACTCCTTGAGCGGGTGAATAATACGATGGAACAAATCTTAAAAGGGATCATGATCATTTCCCCTATTGGGGTTTTTGCAATCTTTGCTAATTTCATTGGAAATGTCCGTTTAGAGGACATTCTCAAGCTTGATTTTTATATCATCCCCATGATTTTGATTTCCTTAGCTCTCACCTTTTGGGTTCTTCCGGCCTTAGTGGTTAGCTGCACTCCACTAAAATATAGAGAAGTTGTTCGAGATATTCGTTCCTCATGCTTCCTTGCATTTATCATTGGATCGCCCAGCATTGCGATCCCTCTCCTCTATAGAACTGTTCAAAACTATGCTGAACGCTTTGAAATTAAGGACAAAGAGCTCCGCAGCACTTCGCAAATGATTGTCCCGATTGCCTATACCTTCACTCAAGTGGGAAATCTCTTTATTCTTTTCTTTATCATGTTTTTATCTTACTACTTCCGCCACCAATTGGAAGGAGGAGAGGAAATGCTTGTCGGATTCATGTCTATTTTGATGTCCTTTGGAGGACCAGAGTTAGCAATCAATTCAATTTCCTTTCTATCGACTAATCTGGGCTTTCCTGATACAGCTATGGATATTTATAATAGTGCATCGATCATCACACAAAACTTTCAGATTTTGATCAGCGTTGCCTCAATGGTCACCTTTGTGATTCTTCTTCTTTTGGGATACTACAAGAGGCTCACTTTCCGTGCAGAAATGTTTTTTCGCCATTTCTTTCTCTTCTTCTTTATCGTAACGGTCTCTGTCTTGGGGACAAAGTATGTTGTTCAACGTAATACACCAACAACCGACATTATGAGCTCATTGACACACCAAACAAACTTCCCCGTCGTTTCTCAAGCAAAAGTCTATAAAGTAGGGGATGTGATTCCCGAAAATACGCAAAGACGGGCGATCCAAGACACCATGGAGCGAATCTACAAATCTCAAGAGCTCTACGTGGGGTACCATCCCACTCTTCCCCCTTTCAGTTACTTCAACGACAACGGGGAGCTTGTCGGGTATGACATTGCCTTCGCCTACAAATTAGCCCATGATATGCAGGTCAACCTTATTTTTGTCCCTTTTTACTACCATGATTTAGGATATGATCTCCACAATAATTTCTTCGATATCGCCATGTCACCAGTACTCCTAGCTGAAGCAACTGCCCAAAATATGAACTTCCCCCACTACTATCTGAAAACTCCCAATGTCATGATTGTCCCTCGCTCCAGAAGAAAAGAATTTCAGAACTTTGATAAGCTTAAGAAGAACCCCTACCTTGTCATTGGAGTTATAGGATTTTATAAGGAGATCCTTAATCGAGTGCTTCCAATGGCTCAATCCATTCAGATTGATCATATTCATAATATTGGGACTTACCTGACAACAGGAGAGATCGACGCCCTGTTTTGGACAAAAGACCAAGGAATGGAATATTGTCGTGCGAACCCTGATTATGTTGTCATAGAATATGGGTCTGAGGCTGGGAACTCATTCCTCGCTTATCCAGTTAAGTACAATGCATTTGCGTTCATATTTTTCCTAGACCGGTGGATGACAATTCAAGACCATATCGGCTTCAAAAAAGAACAATACCAATATTGGATGCAAGGACAGCCCCCTGAAAAAAGGGAGCCTCGCTGGAGCCTGATCCGCAATGTTTTCCACCTTATAAATTAAGTTTTTTGGTAGCCTATTCTGTATGAGGAAAAAACTTCTTATCACGATTTCTTCCTGTTTGATCTTAGCAGTAGCTGCAATCGGTCATATCTACTACCACCAGGAAGATATGCTATTCCAAAAAGCCACGCTTTCAGAGGATTATGTCTTCAATTTCGAGGAACCTTTTGAAGAATTATTTCTTGATACTGCTGAAGGAGCTCGTATCAATGCCCTCTATTTTAAAACCGAAAATCCAAAAGGGGTTGTCCTTTATTTCCATGGACGTGGAGGAAACCTTTCCGGCAACTGGGGTAAGGTCTCACAAGAATTCACCTCACGTGGATATGACCTCTTCGTAATGGATTACCGTGGTTTTGGGAAAAGCAAGGGGAAATTAAGCGAAAAGGCCCTCTGCCACGACGCAGACCATTGCTACAACTACCTCAACAATCTCTATCGAGAAGACCAAATCGTAATCTATGGGCGCTCACTTGGTACTGGAATTGCTACCTATGTTGCTTCTCATCACGACCCAAAAACCCTTGTTCTCGAAGCTCCCTATTTTAGTATTCTTGATCTTACACCACGGCAAATTCCCTATGTTCCCAGGTTCCTCATCCCACCACTTCTGAAATACCACTTCAGAACCGATCAATGGATTGTCCGTGTCGATGCGCCTATCCTTATTTTCCACGGTACAAAAGATGAACTTATCCCCTATGATTCGAGCATCCGACTCCTTCGGCTTATTAAAGATAAGCGGAATACTTCACTTATCTCTATTGAAAACGGAACACATAACCACCTCCGTTTCCACCCCAAATACCAAAATGCGCTTTCTATCGCCCTAGAGTGATTGTGCAAAATTCCTACTTATTGTAGACTTCTCTCCAATGCAAGATCTACCACAACAACCACCAGACTATGAAGTTGTGATTCCCTTAGAACAAGGCGATCATGGCAGTGTCACACAAGATGATTTAGAGTTTCGGATTTTAGAACCACCTACTCCTCCCACGGCAAAACTAGAAGAAAAAGATCTCTTTAACCTGACCCATTTCCTACATCGAAAGTACGAGAAAGGTTTCACATGGGCAGAACTTCCTCATATCATAGAGTCCATCCGAGTATTTGTGGGATCTAACCCTGAAATGTGTTTGAAAGACAAGCGAAAGGCTGCAGTAGATGCTATCCATTATTTGATGGTCAGCCTGGATACACTCTACCTTCCTGAAAAAGCAACAGACCCTTTCTTTGAAGAACTCCTTGTCCCTTACATAGAAGTAGCTCTTGCTTTCCCCACAGAGAAAGCTCTTATTAAACCTTCTCGCCGTGAGGCTCTCACAAAAGAACTTTTAGTGGATTACGCCCAGCAGATCAAAATACGCTTTGAAGAAGCGAGTTTAACATGGAAAAACCTCTCGCTAGCAACCCATTATGCTCTTACCTATGTCTTATCATATGAAGACTTAGAGAAGAAAGATCAAATCGAAGGGGCCTTCACTATTGTAGAAACGATCCTGACCGAAACCGATTTATCTCGTTTTCCCGCTTACTATGATGAGAAACTCTATAAAACCTTCTTGCGCAGCTTTATTATAACGCAGCTCTCCACTCCATATGCCTAAATGTCTTCTCTATCTCCGGAGTAGTCAATTCAACTGAATCCAAATTGCTCTGAAGATTGGATAAGCATCCACCTTTAGGATATTGACCCGCGTGGGGGAGAGGAATATCACCCGTATCATGAATTGCAATCCCTAGTCTTAATGCATCATCACCCGAGACTCTAAGGCTATTGACTGTGGTTGCTAAATGCATCGGATGATTCAAAGACCCCAAAATTGACATATAGCCATGATACTTCAGGAATGCCGATAAAGCTGTCCCTCCCGCAGAGCTCATTTTGTTGTACAAGAAACTGAAATCTTCCAAATGAAGCCCCATCTGAAATTCACCCTTTGGAAAACTCATCGAATTCTTAAGCGGGTTAAAGCATACTGTAACCTTCTTTCCCATCAACATTCTCGAATGGGCCATATCTCCCCAGCCTCCTTTAGCAACCGAATCTGTTGAACCAACTAAGGAGTTTTTAAATGTAATTTCGTAGGTATATGGACTATCCAAATGCTGTTCTACTAGTTCAATCTGATCGAGAGGAAATAGCTTTGTATTCACAATATTTGCGAGCTCATCATTCATTAGCGTTGCTCTAGTCATCATCTCAACTACCATCGCACCTTCTCCTCCAGCCCATTGGGTCACAAGCTCAGTGTTAACCTTTTTTGTTCCAAGATCCCCTGTATCTTCAATCACCGGTTCAAAGACTCTAACAGGCGCTGTCAGCTCTCTCCCTAAAAGATGTCCAAGATTAGGATTCACATAAAACATAAGATGATTTTCAAACCAATTCCGTCTTTCTTCAAGTTCTGTTTTTCCTGAGCAAAGCTCTAGCAAATGATTAATTTGGCCAAGAGAAGTGAGGGGCTTTGAGGTCGCAAAAAACTGTGGAAATATGTCCAGAACCTTCTGAGTTTCTTGTTCTTTCTTTTGCGCGGCTCCTAGCACATTTACTCTTCCTATATAGCGATCAATCTTTGCACCACTTGTTGCCAACCGAACAATCTCGTAAAATACCGTTTTAAGACATTTTGTGATCCACGCGTCGTCGGAACTATATCGCTCTTCATTCACAAGATGGGGATCAATGCTTCTAAGTTCTTCGATGGTTGATTCTAGGCTCTGATCATTGATTATGCTCTGATAATCGTGAAAAGTCTGGCGATAATCCTCAAATTGAGCCCAAATTTTCTCCTGATCAGAAAAATCTAGGCCTCCTCTCTCTGTCTCAAAAGCATACATAAAAGAAAGAATTTCAGAGTCTGAACCTATAGATATTTTTTCAACTCCGTAGATATCGTTAACTGTTTTTTTGAACTCTAGGCGAGATTGATTCAACTGGGTTAGGGCCAAATCCTCTTGGACTGGCTTAACCTCAGTTATTAATGTTCCTAGTTGCACAGAAGTACTCATAAATATACCTCACTCTCAATAGAGATATTATAGCAAATAATTGGTTATAAGTGAATTGTAAACTTAATTTTAATTATAATTACAAATTGTATTTTTAAATTATTAATATTATCTCAATTGCGAAATAAATAGACGGCCGAGAATAATCCTTGTGGATTTACTTTAATGCAAGGTAGAATGCCTTGTTTTAACAACAATTTAAGGAGAGCAGTGCAATGGAAAGTGCAGCAAGTTTCACACAAAAGCCTTTAACTTATCTTTATGAAGTAACCTCAGACACCCGAAGGCTTTCCCACCTAGCCACCACAGTAACCGCAGCAAATGGAGCGCGTGAATTTTATAATGGAAACATGGCCAATTCAGCAATGAGCTTTTTATGCGCCTCATTCTTCCAAATTATATCCGTTGCAGCACAAACCACCACACGAAATATTTCTATCGGAAAATCTCAAAACGCTGAAGTTTTTTGTAAGCTCGCTATCATTCCACTTGTATGCTTGGGAGCGTCGTTCCTTTATCATTTTAGTTTTATCCACGCAGTTCTGACATTCCTTGGTGCCGCTTTTGTCAACAATGTTGGAAATATTCTAAATAACCGTGACGTTCGGAAAATTTAATCCAACAACTAAAAGAGGGAAGGGCAATTAGGCAAAAGTCTCCTTTTGCCCTCTCTTAACGACGATATGTCCCTAATCGCTGGGCGTCCACTTTAAATACTTCCCAAGAAATCTAGTAAGCAAATCAGACGTGTCGGGAGATACATTCAAACTAAAATAAGATGGAATGCCCTTAGCATCATGATTAAAGGGTTTTTGCCAACTCGAGTCAGATTCAAAACGAACAGGAGTTGATCTCTCTAAACTAAGGGAGATATCACCCCGATCCTTTAAAATTTCACGATTAAATCCATTAATCGCATAGGTTAGTTGAATAGGTTGAACTGTCTTATTCCCCCAGAATGAAACAACTCCTTGTTGAATGAGAAATGGCTTGAGCATAGCATACGCTGAAAATGGGAGAGAATAATAGAGGGCCTGCACAAAATCACTCAGATGGATGGCAACGCGGTACCCACTGGGATCTATCCCGAATGCATCATCACCCATTATAGTAACATTTCCTTGGACTCCAGCAATATTCAGGGATCCACTTAAGTGCACATGTGACTCTTTGAGCCCTTTCCAGGCTTCTATCAACGTTTGATATTGAATGAAATTTTCGACGACTCCCATGACCTTTTGGATCCTTGGAAACTGTTCAAGATCTTTGCTAATTGCGACAGAGGAGCTCATAATAATGCCGCGTATCACTTCTTCAGCATCCTTTAAGAATTCCTCTTCTCTACCCTCAAAATCAAGCTCCCCTTTCATAGGGCTATTGAAAATCACTTTATATTTACCCATAGCTCCCCACCCTTGAATAGGTTCATGCTCAATGCGCTGAATATGTTCTAGAGGGATAAGGTTTTTTAAAAAAGCATGGCACTGGGTATTTTCCATTAAATCATGTATAGATATTTCTTGAATAGGCTTAGAACTGGAATTTGGTGCTGTTGAAATAGCAGACATACAATAAAACCTCCATTTTATAATGGAAATTATAAAAGATAGATTGTATTTATTAAATAATAAACTAAATTTTAATATTAATAACAGGGGCGATTTGACGAAGATCATCCATCATCTTCTTGAACTCCTCAGGACTGATCGTCTGCTGCTTGTCAGATAGCGCCTTCTCAGGCTCTGGATGCATTTCCACCATAATCCCATCGGCTCCTGCCGCAACTCCAGCGCGGGCCATCGGAGGGACCATCTTACGAATCCCCACTCCATGAGCAGGATCCACAATAATCGGAAGGTGGGTTAAGTCTTGAAGAATAGGAACAGCTGCTAGATCTAGAGTATTTCGACTGTACGTTTCAAAGGTACGGATCCCCCTCTCACAAAGCATCACATCGGGATTTCCCTTATCGAGAATGTACTCTGCAGACATAAGCAAGTCTTTGTAAGTTGCCGAAAGGCCTCTCTTTAAAAAGATCGCCCGTTTGCATTTTCCGAGCTTTTTAAGAAGGGTAAAGTTCTGCATATTACGCGCCCCTATCTGGAGAATATCAACATAATCAGCCACAAGATCGATCTGATCTCCATCCATTACTTCTGTAATGGTGACAAGACCATACTTATCCGCAGCATCTTTCATGTAGCGCAGCCCTTTTTCTTCAAGTCCTTGGAAAGAATAGGGGGAAGTGCGGGGTTTAAATGCGCCACCACGGAGGATCTTTACTCCATTTTCCGCAACAATTCTTGCACTCTCTTCGATTTGCTCCTTAGACTCAATTGAGCACGGTCCAGCCATAACAGCCAGGACTCCCCCGCCAATGGTGATATCCTTCACTTTAATGACAGTTTTCTTGGGTTGAAACTCTCTCGCTGCAAGCTTAAAAGAGTGCCTGAAGTCGCTGACCTCTTCAACAAGAGGAAGGCGCTTAAATTGCTCAATATTGGTGAGATCATCCACCCCTTTGATCAGAGCAATAGTATACCGCCCTTCTTCTCCTGAAGCACGCGCTTCAAAACCCATCCACTGCAGTTTCTCTAGTAGGCGCTCGAGATCGGCTTGGCTAGCATTTTTCATTAATGTCAAAATCATGGAACTAATCCTCGTGTCAATTGCGTAAGTTCTTTAGCGGATTTCCCTGAGCCAATGGCATCTACAAGATAGGATCCCACAACAAATCCATCCGCAACTTGGAGGATTTTTCGGGTCATATCATTGTTAGAGATTCCAAATCCCACAACGACTGGAAGGGAAGTATGTGATTTTATTGTTTGGACCTTCTCTCCAAGATCTTCGGGAAGGTCATTTTTAACCCCCGTTGTTCCCTTTCGAGAGACATAATAGATAAAGCCTGAAGAAGCCTTGGCAATTTTTTGGATCCGTTTTTCGGGGGTAGAGGGAGCAACTAAAAAAATGGTATCAAGGCCCACCTCTTTTGAGTGCTTTTGAAAGTCCACACCTTCTTCTAGGGAAAGATCAACAATTAGGATCCCATCAACACCTGCCTCAGCAGCTTTTTTGAGAAACCCCTTTCCTCCTTTGAAGATCGGGTTGTAATAAGAAAAGAGAACGATTGGAACTTCACTCGATTTTCGGAAATCTGAAACAAACGTAAGAACTGTATCTGGGGTTGTTCCTGCATGTAGAGCCCGCTCCATAGCATCTTGAATCACAGGACCATCTGCAACAGGGTCTGTAAAAGGAATTCCCACTTCAAGAAGGTCAACTCCCCCAGCAACGAGAGCCTGTGCAGCCTCTAAGGTTCTTTGCATCCCTCCATCTCCTGCAGTAAAATATCCGATGTAAGGCTTTTTCTCTTTAAAGAGCTTCTCGATGCGTCTCATGGAAGAAGCCCCTTTGCAAAGAGTTCCGGAAGATCTTTGTCTCCTCTGCCTGAGAGATTCACTACGACAATACTATCCTTTGGGAAATGCTTAGCCTCTCGGACAAGATAGGCTAATGCATGAGCACTCTCTAGTGCTGGGATAATCCCTTCTGTCTTAGAGAGGAGTTTGAAGGCATCTAGGGCTTCACTATCGCTTGCAGAGGGATATTCTGCTTTCTTTTCATCATGAAGCTCTGCATGCATCGGTCCAATTGCTGGATAGTCTAAACCTGCAGAGATGGACGAGGTTTCGACAATCTGCCCGTGGTCATCTTGCAAAAGATACGTGTAAGTTCCATGGAGAACCCCTGGACTTCCTCCCTCAAATCGAGCAGCATGTTCCCCAAGCTTCTTGGACTTTCCTCCTCCCTCTACGCCAATAAGTTTTGCTTTTCCAATGAAGGGCGCAAAAATTCCAATCGCATTCGACCCACCACCAACACAAGCAACAACAATATCAGGAGTGATTTCTTTTGCAACTTCTTCACCAATGACCTTCTGAAAAAAAGCAACCATCTCGGGATAGGGATGGGGCCCTAGGGCCGACCCCAAGCAGTAGTGACTCTCCTCGTAGGATTTGGACCAGTCGCGCATCGCTTCATTAATCGCATCTTTTAGTGTCTCTGATCCCTTATCAACAGCAATAACCTCTGCACCAAGAAGCTCCATTCGCTTCACGTTTGGCTCCTGTCGCATCGCATCTTTTCTCCCCATATAGACAACGCACTCCATTCCCATATAAGCGCAGGCGGTGGCAGTAGCCACTCCATGCTGCCCAGCTCCTGTTTCTGCAATGATACGCTTTTTTTTCATCCGCTTTGCAATGAGGCACTGTCCAATTGTATTATTGAGCTTGTGAGCTCCGGTATGAAGGAGATCTTCACGTTTAAGAAAGATACGTGGACCATTAATAGCTTTTGAAAATGAGGAGACTTCCGTTAGAGGTGTAGGTCTTCCGGCATAAGTTTTGAGGATATGGTCGAACTCCTCTAAAAATTTCGAATCCTCGCGGAGCTGATTCCACATTTCTTCAAACTTTCGGATGGGTTCCACAAGCACTTCAGGAAGATAGGCGCCCCCATAAGGGCCATACCGTCTGCTCACTCTGCCTCCAGAATGAATGCTTCGATGAGCTTTAGATCTTTTTTCAAGCGGGGGTTTTCAACACCACTTGCCACATCTACACCATCAGGCTGTTTTTTCTTAATTGCGACCTTAACATTCTTGGGATTTAGTCCTCCTCCTAAAATGAAGTTGAAATCACGACGAGGTTCAAGAGCATCCCACTCAAATACCTTTCCACTTCCAGGATTGAGCCCATCATAGAGAATGAAATCCCGGTTCTTATTTAAAGCTGAGAATCCCTGGTGGGTTTCTTCTCTGATAAATCCATCGGCAGAGACAGGGCAAACATAAATGCGGATGAGATTCTCACTGAGCTCGCCATGATATTTCCGGGCCACTTCTCCATGGAGTTGTACAACATCAAGCCCCACCTTGTCGGCAATATGCTGCATAGTTTCTGCATTTTGTTCGACAAAGACACCGACAACTTTTGCCCCCCCTTTCTTGGCTGCTTTAGCAATGGCAATCGCTCTATCAGAGTCAACAACGCGCTCTGACTCTTTTGCAAAGATAATCCCTACAAAATGCGCTCCTCTTGCCGCTGCATAGTATGCGGTTTCGGGGTCTCTTACCCCGCAAATCTTAACGAATGTCATTCATTTCCTCGATCATCTTTATCGGAGACTCTGCTTTAACAAGTGTCTCTCCAATTAATATTGCATCAAAGCCCTCTTTGTAAAGGCGACGAGCCTCATCAGCCGTTTTCACTCCAGATGCAGCAACTTTTACACATTCCTTGGGAAGACGTTTCGCTAACCGTATCGAATGCTCTAAATCAACCTGAAATGTTCGAAGGTCCCGATTGTTAATTGCAATGATTTTCGCCCCTGCTTCTGCAGCGATCTTAAGCTCTTCTTCTCCATGAATTTCTACGAGTGCATCAATCCCCTGCTCGTCGGCCAGTTGGATAAATTGTCCTGTTCTTTCACCAAGAGCCCCAACAATCAGAAGGATGGCATCAGCCCCTGCCGCAATCGCTTCAGAGATTTGAATGGGGTCGATAATAAAATCCTTTTGAAGAATAGGGATTTTTGACTCCCGTTTTATCAATTTCAAGTCACTCATTGTCCCTCCAAATCCTTCAAAATCGGTAAGAACAGAAATGGCTGCAGCTCCCCCCTTTTCATATTCTTTTGCAAGAGACAGCGGGTCGAGCTTTAGATTAATATCTCCTTTCGAGGGGGACTTACGCTTGATTTCTGCAATAACAGAAAGACCCTCTTTTTGGAGAGCTTTGAGAAAGGCATGGGTATTCTCTCTCTTTTGATATGCAATGTTTATCGATTTAACTTCTTCTTTTTTTCTCTTAAGAATTTGTTCTAACATATTCATGAAGTTAACTCGCTTAAGGCTCTCTATTGTTGTTTTCTTTCCATTTTTCTAAAAGCTCTAGAGCTTTTTTCTCTTCCAAGGTATTTCGCGCCAGGTCAATCCCTTCTTGGATTGAAGTCACATGCTCAGAGACATAAAGAGCCACGCCAGCATTTAGGATAAGGGTGTCGGCAATCGGTCCCTTCTCTCCGCTCAAAGCAGCTAAGAGAAGCCTTGCATTCTCTTCTTTTGTATCTCCCTTTAGATCCTCTGCTTTGCATCTTGGAATTCCATAATCTTGAGGGTCGATCTCAAAGCGCCTTTTTGATGATGCGGTCACTTCCACTGCGGTGCAAGGTCCAAGAGGGGTGAGCTCATCCATTCCATTTCCATGAACAATAAGGCTTTTATTTGCCCCAAGCTTTTGCTGCGCATCCGCGAACACATCGAGAAGTTTTTCTTCAGCTACCCCAATCATGATAAATTCTGGATACAAAGGATTGAGAATAGGGCCTAGAAGATTAAAAATTGTACGGATTTTTAAGGCAGATCGAATGGGCGCAACGACCTTCATTGCTGGATGGTAGTGGGGAGCAAAGAGAAAACAAATCCCCACGTTTTCTAAGCTTTCAAGAGGATCTTGATCAAGCGAAACACCAAACGCCTCTAATACATCAGCAGAACCACATTTCGAGGAGGAGGCTCTTCCACCATGCTTAGCAACAAGTGCTCCCGCTGCCGCTGCAAGGATAGCAGATCCTGTGGAAATATTCACTGAATGGGACCCATCACCTCCTGTTCCAACAATATCGAGCAGTCCTCGAATCTTCGGCATCGATACCATTTTCTCTTGCATAGCTTTGGCAACGCCATAAAGCTCTTCTGCAGTCTCCCCTTTCTCATGTAAAAGCCTTAGAAAAGACATACATTTATCTACATGCTTGCCTTCAATAATCTCTTCAACAACTCCTTTGCAGATATTTGCCTTCAGGTTCTCATTTTTCGTGAGTGTATCTATTGCTTGCTCAACAAACACTGCATTCCTTTAAAAACCCTTCAATAAGGATTTTTCCATCAGGGGTAAGGATCGACTCAGGATGAAATTGCACTCCATATAGAGGATACTCAGCGTGCTTTATTCCCATGATCACTCCCTCTTCGGTTTCTGCTTCAACCATAAAGCATTTGGGGAGAGAGCTTCTCTCAACGATTAGAGAGTGATACCTCGCTCCTTGAAATGGAAGAGGCATTCTTTCAAAAAGGTCTTTTCGACTATGAAAAATAGTAGCAGGTTTCCCATGAATCACTTCCCCAGCATGAATCACCTTGCCACCAAAACTTTCAGCCAAGGCTTGATGCCCCAAGCACACTCCAAAAATGGGGATCTCTTTGTGAAGTTTTTCAATCAATTCAAGGCATATTCCTGCATCTTTAGGAGTCTTAGGTCCAGGGGATAGAACAATTCCCTTAGGCTTTAGCGAGCGAATTTCGTCAACAGTAAGTGCATCATTCCGAATCACTTCTACAGTTGTGTATGGAGCAAGCATTTGGTAGAGGTTGTAGGTAAAGCTGTCGTAATTATCAATCAGGATGATCATAGTCTTCCCTCCTCAGCAGCTTGGATCGCTGTTAAAATTCCTCGAGCTTTATGACGGGATTCTTCGAGTTCTTTTTCGGGATCAGAATCGATGACAATCCCCATTCCTGTTTGAACAACTCCTTTTCCATCTTTTATTGTTGCCATCCGGATGCCAATGCAAGACTCGAGGTTCCCTTGGTGATCGAAAAAGCAAATCGCGCCTCCGTAGGGACCGCGCCGCACGCTTTCGAGTTCATCAATAATTTCCATAGCTCGAATCTTTGGTGCTCCCGAAAGTGTTCCTGCAGGAAAGGTGGCTTTCAAAGCGTCAAAAGCATCGAGTTCATCTTTCAGCTCCCCTTGGACAAAACTTGCAATATGCATGACATGAGAGAATCTTTGAATAACTTTGAGTTGGTCTACCCTTACAGTACCGGGTTTTGACACCTGCCCGAGATCATTTCTCCCAAGATCAACAAGCATCATATGCTCAGCTGTTTCCTTAGGGTCGGCAAGAAGAGTTTTAGCATTTTCTTCATCTTCTTCAGGGGTCTTTCCTCTTGGAAGAGTTCCTGCAAGAGGAATCGTTTCAAGGGAGCGCCCACGAACACTCACAAGCTTTTCTGGTGAAGCTCCAAGAATTGTATACTCAGGCAGAGAAATATAAAACATATAGGGAGAAGGAGTAATATGGCGGATAGAACGGTAGATTTCTATTGGAGGAGCTGAGCACTTCATTTCAAAACGACGAGAAGGGACAATTTGAAATGCATCTCCTGCGTTGATATAGTCTTTAGCTTTTTGGATAATCGTTTTAAACGTTTCATCATCAGGGGTGACAGTGACATCCTTTTCTAAGTCGAAAGAAACAGGTTCTCTCTTCTTTTTTGGATGGATACTTGCGATGTTATTATAGATATCCTGAATCTCGTTCATAGCACTATCGTACGCACTCTTGGTATCCCCGTTGACCTCGACAATCCGGACGATAAGAACCCGGTTTGTTTCATGATCAAAGGAAATCCCTCTGTCAAAAAACTGAAAGAAAAGGTCAGGAAATTCAAGAGTATCGGCATTGCTATCGGGGATATCTTCAAAAAAGCGGACGCCGTCATAAGAAAGGTAGCCAGCAGCACCTCCGGAGAAACCAAGAAGACGACGGTTTGAACCGCAACTATATTTTAAACGAAGCTTCCTTAGAAGGTGGAAGGGATCCCCTTCATGAGAAGACGTTTTCTCCCCTTCTTTGATTCTAATATCAAAACCATAGGCTTCGATCTGCGCAATAGGGGCAAATCCAATATGGGAATAACGCCCGACTACGGATTCTGTCTCTCCAGATTCAAGAAGAACAACTTCTTTCTCACTCTCCTGAAGCGCTTGGAGCGCTGACATTGGAGTGAGCATATCTGAGGAAAATTCCTGATAGACTGCCACTCTCTTGTGAGCAAGAGAAAGGTCGTGAAAATCTTCAAAGTCTAATTTTTCAAACATATCTATTTTCTCATAACATTTTGCAGGAAATCTTTCATCTCTTCTGAAACTTCCTTGAGAGCATTTGACCCTCGTGTAATTTTTGCGATGCTTACGCCATATTTTTTGGCGATTTCCCGTTGGGTCATTTTTCCTTTTAACAGTTCCTCTATAATACGGATCCTACTCGCAAGCGACTCGCGCTCTTCAGCTGTGAAAAGTAGCAAAGAGAGCACCTCTAGCTTTTTCGGATCTTGCTCCTTGGCAAGGATCTGGAGAAAATTACGCCAACCATCTTTATCCATATTTGTAATGATATAACATTACACCATTACAAATCAAGCAATAATTTTATCTCATTGATTATTAGTTGAATAAATACTCAAGTATTTGAGCAAAACGTTTTTGAACATCCTCTTTTTTCACTTCAAGAACCTGTCCAGCTAGGTCTTTTGTCTCCCAAAGCTCAAGTGAATCATTCCCTTGAAACCGAAAGGTGCTCTTATGTTCGCCATCAAGAATAAAGAACTCTTGAGGTGCACGCGGGCCATTAAATCGCGCTGAGATGATGTAGGGCTTCCGCTTCTCTTTGAAAATTGATTCTCCATCGAATATATCAAAAGGTTGTTCCCCTAATAAATAGTCTAGAACTGTAGGTAGCATATCGACCTGAGATACTTTCAATTGATCAAGATCGAGATGAGAAGCCCGCTGATTACTTCCAAGCTTCATATAAATAGGAGGCTCAGTCTGCATGCTACTTAGGTGAGAGGCATGAAATAACTGTCCTTCCTCAAAAAATTCCTCACCATGATCTCCAGTAAAGAGAATCACAGCCTCATCATAAAGGTCCCTCTCTTTTAATTTTTCTATAACCCGACCAAAGAGAGAATCCACATAGTGAATTGAATTGCGATAACGGTTTTTAATAAGTTCAATGTTCTTTATCGAATTCGATACCCTGAGGTGGGTTTTTTCTGAGCTAAGTGGAGTAAAGTGAGTGGGATAATCTTTTGGCCAACTATAATTAAAATGGGTGGACTCGATAAAGAAGATAAAGACATTCCCCTCTTTTGCCCATTTTTTATCAGAATCTACCAAAAACTTTTCTACTGCCTTCTGATCTGACTCACATGCTTCTACAGGATAGTAGTGAGGATATACATTATAAGAGTCCGCCAGATAATGATTCTTTCCAAACATCACAGGAGCCATCCCATAATAGTTGAGTTGTGCAGCTGAATAGATATGGATGTCGTACCCCATTTTTTTTAGCACCTGCAGAGGAATGCTCCCAGACTGTCGAGTTTCCTTTGCTTCCGCCCAATGGAAGGGATAATTTCCACTAAAGATCGAATACCAAGAATCTTGCGTACAATTGGCATTTGAATAGGTTTTTCCAAATACAACATTTTCTTTTCGAAACTCGTGAATGTTTTTAGCAGTCTCTTCGGTCATGAAATCTTCTCGAAGGCTTTCTACAACAAAGAGATAGATATTAGGTTTATCACCCAAGCTCACAGGAATGGAATGGACTTTCTTCAGTATTTCACTCTCCCCCATAAGTAACTTTAGAGGTTTCTCCATCTGAATGATAAGGGCACCTTGAGAAATTAGTGTCGATTTCCATGGGAGAATTCGTTGATAGTAATGATATTCGTGGATGTCCATTTGAGGTGTAATCGTTAAATCCAACGCCAAAAGACCAATTGGCAAACAAAAAAGGGTCTTCATCAGACCTCTATGAGTGATTTTCATGGGTTTTTTAGCCAGTTTTCCTGTCAGCCCATATAAAATTATGGCAAGCAAAGGAATAATCATCACAACTCCTGCAGCCAAAAAAAGCCATGTCTGGATCGTAATCCCTGTGATATGAAGAATCTCAATAAAATTCTCCATACTTTCGCTGAGCACCCAGGAAAGCCCATAAAAAACAGAGATATCCATAAAGCGAACCAATACAAAGTCCACGTAATGAAGGGTAAAAAATAAAAAGCATAGACTTACAAAGCCGTAGTAAAGGACTTTAGGAAGATATGTTTTGATCACATTTCCAATAAAAACTAAGGCAAGAACTTCTAACATGCTTTCAATTAAAGCATAACATAAAAAGAAGATGGGAGGGACTGTCCACTCCTGATCAAGGGTGATCACATGATATACATTGAGAGTAAGCATTCCAAAAAGCAAAAGAGCAAAATAATATGGGTTAATCAGTAATGCTTTTTGCCAAAAAGAATTGGAAGACTTTCCCCCTTCCATTGATTACCCCGACCATTTTTATTTTCTCGCCTGTATCTTCCTTCTGACAAAAACCCCTCACTTTGTCAATTGCTTTTTATTCATTTTTACTTATGTTGAACAGAATGAGCATTGAAAACTTCATACAACTTTCAGGACCTCTATTTGAGGCAGTTCAAAAAAAAGCACTTTTTAGCGATGCAAAAACTTTTGTCGATGCTACCCCCAAGTCTGACCCCAGGTTAATTCTTGAAGCCTTTAACACAGATAAAGATAATGATGCTTTTGATCTTAAATCATTTGTCACCACACACTTTTCTCTTCCACAGGAAGCTGAAGAAGCAATCCCCAAAGCCTCGAACATGGAAGACTACATCTGGAAAATGTGGAACGTTTTACTGAAAGAAATGAAAGCCACTTCTCCCTATAGCTCCCTCATCTCACTCCCCAACCCTCATATTGTTCCCGGAGGTCGATTCCGTGAATGCTTCTATTGGGATAGTTATTTCACAGCCCTGGGACTCCTAGTCAGTGGACAGGTGGCTTTGATCAAAGATATGATTGAGAATTTCGCCTTCTTGATTCAAGAGCTTGGCTTCATTCCAAATGGAAACAGAGTCTATTTTGCTTCTCGATCGCAACCCCCATACTTTTCTTTTCTCTTAACTCTTCTCTATGATGCTGGAGAAAAAGAGTTCGCACTGTCCTACTATCCATACCTGAAAAAGGAGTACCACTACTGGACAGAGCATACATACGCTTTTAAAGATGGGACACGCCTCAACCACTACTTTGACGCCCTCAATATCCCTCGCCCTGAAGCCTACAAGAGGGAGACTGAACTTTCTAAAAGTTCAAATCATTCCGAGTTCTTCCGCAATCTTCGTGCTGCATGCGCTTCGGGTTGGGATTTCAGTTCCCGTTGGCTAGGAGATCAACAAGAATTCTCCAGTATTTGGGCTCTCGATATTCTCCCCATTGATCTGAATTGCCTCCTGTATCACATGGAAGAAACCCTTGTCCGCTTTTCAAAAGACCTTCAAATTAAACAGACAAACTATTCAAAAGCTGCAACACTTAGAAAAGCTGCGATTCAGAAACTTTTCTGGAAGGATGACTTCTACTTCGACTACCATTTCCCTTCAAAAAAGCATACTCCCACTTATTCTCTCGCCGCGGCAACCCCTCTCTTTGTCAAGGTTGCAACAGAGGAGCAGGCAAGCGCCGTTGCCAAAAAGCTGGAAAAAGATTTCCTCTTAGATGGAGGCTTTGTCACCTCCCTTACAGAAGGCATGCATCAATGGGACATGCCAAATGGGTGGGCTCCACTTGAGTGGGTTGCCATTAAGGGTCTTCTCAATTATGGCTACACAGATTTAGCCCTAGAAGGCGCTCGTCGTTGGCTTGCCCTTAATGAGAAAATCTTCAATGAGAAGGGAACACTCCTTGAAAAATATAACGTCCGCGAATGCACAGCCAATGTCGCCCGTGGAGAATATGAACTGCAACAAGGCTTTGGTTGGACCAACGGTGTTGCCTTAAAACTTATGGAACTCATCGATGGATTTGAAAATCAAAAATAAAAAGGCCCTCATTCTAGGGTCTTCTTCAGGCCTTGGCTTTGCCATTGCAAACGCTCTTTCGGAGGAAGGTGTCCATGTCGCCATTACCTCCCGTGAACTTTCTCGAGCCAAAGAAGCTGCAGATAAACTGCCTAACGCCACACCCTATGCATTTGATCTTTTAGCAAAAGATGCTGGGAAAACCATCGTCGAAACAGTCGGCCCCATTGATATCCTTGTCACCAATGCAGGGGGCCCTCCTATGGGAAACTTTCTCGACTTGAGCCCTGCTGATTGGGAGAAGGGCTATCATGGTCTTTGGATGTCAGCTATTCAAGCAATCCAGGCAGCCCTTCCTCATATGCAAAAACAGAAATGGGGACGCATTATCCTCTCCACATCCACCTCATCAAAACAACCGATCCGTGAGCTTACTATCTCAAATGCCTACCGACCTGGTCTCTTAGGTCTCATGAAAACTGTCGCCATGGAAGTCGCGAGCGATAGTGTCACTGTCAATGCCATTATGCCTGGCTCCACCCACACCCGTCGGATGGATGATTTCAATGTTCCTATAGAAGAGCTCGCTGAGCAGGTTCCCGCCAAGCGACTCGGGAAACCCGAAGAATTCGCGGCTCTGGCTACTTTTCTCGCTTCCGAACCTGCCGCCTATATCACAGGCCAAGCCATCGCATGCGATGGAGGCCTCATTAAAGGAATCTAGATAGAAATACTGCCGTTGCTTGTGAAACATTGAGAGAATCGATAGATCCCTGCATCGGAATCATCACGTGAAAGTCTGACTTTTTTGAGAGAAGAGGCTGTATTCCGCTTCCTTCAGCCCCCATGATTAATAAGGTTTGACTCGGAAACTCAAAGGAAGAAAGAGACTGAGCACCAGGGGCTACTTCCGCTGCTACAGAAAAATAGCCTCCCTCTTGGAATTTCTTTAACGTATCGGCTAGGTTCGATACTGGCATCAAAGGAACGATTTCAGAAGCACCCACGCTTGCTTTACTCACCACAGGAGTCAGAGCTACATTGCGGTTCTTAGAATAGATCACCACGTCTACACCAAAACATTCGGCTGCGCGAAGGATTGTTCCAAAATTCTGCGGGTCATTAATTGAGTCCACCATCAAAACGATGCTCTTCTCTGGCGCAGTTTTTAGAAACTCTTTAGGAACCAAAAATTCTCTTTCCTTCACTTCAGCAATGATTCCCTGATGGGATTCTGAACCTGCCATAACACTAAGCTTTTGCTTTGAAACAACGGTCACATCGATTCCTAAATGATTCTCTTTTTTGTGGGAGTAGACTCTAATCAGTCGCTCAGGATTTCTCTTTGCCACCTCTTCTATCGCATGTTTTCCCATAATTATTCTCATCGCTTAAACTCGCTTTCAATAATGATATTTTTCTTCGGTCCTGAAATCGAGTAGCGCGTTAAAAAGCGACTCGAATGAATCCAATTCCACTCGAGGAAATATGAATCGCTTTTGCACTCGGCATGCCCTTTGAGTTCTCCATCAACAACAGGGAGTGTCATAAAAAGACGCCCGTCCTCTTCTTGATAAAAATAAATCGACACCTGTTCAGACGCAAAGTGATACCGGTAAAACTTTGTGGCAAACAGAAGCTCTTCGTGCTGCGTTTCATGACACATTTGCTCCTGATATAGGAGTTGATTTCCTTCATAAATATCGAAGAATCCACTTCCCCACATTCTTCCTTTAGAAGTCCTATCCGGAGCTGAAATCTCCCGCTGTATCTTCCACTTTCCAATCAAATCTTCTCTCTTCACGAACCTATCCCACTATTATAAATGTCAGGATTTTGAGGTATTTTTTTTTCAGAATTTGATCTCTCTTTGCATGCCCTACTTAGTAAAGTAGGGTAAAAAGAGAGATCAAATTCTGGGAACAAAGACCCAAAAGGGTGTTGTTTATAATAATGGGATAGGTTCATACGAGGAGTGTAACATCTTTTATAGGTATAATGGAAGTTTGATTTGTCGCTAAATAAAAAATTAGATATAAGGGTGTAGATCTGAATTTTAACCCCAAGGAACCTCTTATGGAAGTCCTCGTTGTAGTCTCTAAAGTCAAAAAAATGATTAAGGAAAAATCTGGGATGAATACCTCTGCATCTGCGATGGAGGCTCTAACCCAAATTGTTCACACCGCGTGTGAAAAAGCGGTAAGCAATGCCCAAGCTGATGGAAGAAAAACTGTCATGGATCGCGATTTTGAAGCTTAAGCTTTTATTTCTCTTATGTTTTTTTAAGCCCCTTCTCTTTGCTTCCTCAATTGCGATTGGGATTGCAGGAGCTTCAGGGGCTGGAAAGACAACTCTTGCTACGAAAATGAAGAAGGCTTTGGGGAAAGAAGTCGTGATCATTTGTCAGGATAGCTACTACAAAGATCTCTCTCATCTTTCAATGAAAGAGCGCAGTGAAACAAATTTTGATGCTCCTGCATCGATCGATTTTGATCTTCTAACCACTCATCTCAAAATGCTTAAGGAAGGCCTTTCTATCGAGTGTCCTGTCTACGATTTCACAACCCATAGCCGAACAAAAGAAACAATTAAAGTTGAGCCAAGGGATATTACAATCCTAGAAGGATGTCTTGTTTTGGCCGTTCCAGAAGTACGCAATCTTTTTGATATGAAAATATTTGTTGATGCCGATATGGACATCTGCCTCTGTCGCCGCATAGAGAGGGATCAAAATGAGCGAGGACGGAAGTTTCCAGATATCCAAAGGCAGTATCTTTTAACGGTGCGCCCTATGTTTTTAAAACATATTGCTCCCAGCAAGGCTTATGCCGACCTGATTATCCCCAATGAAGGACAAAACGAAGTCGTTCTCGACTTTATTTCCGGCCAGCTCAGTCAAATGGTTACCCCTTCTCTGACATGCCAAACATGCAAAGGAAATAACGATGCATAAAAAGCTCCTCCTCTTACTTACTTTTCCAGTTCTGATGTTTGCTCAAACGGAGGAAAATGAGGATCTATTTAATAAAAATGATGAGACATTTCTTGTTTCTGGTGAAGCCCTTTATTGGACAGTGAGTGAAGGCGCACTAGACTACGCTATTCGAATGCACTCGCCCTCATGGGGTCAGAGCGATTCGTATGCTCAGGGAAATATTGAGCGAGCAAAGTTTAACTGGGAACCAGGCTACCGCTTTGCTCTTGGTTACTATCGTGCTCTCAATTTTTGGGAAGTGGATTTCCAATGGACCTACATCCATTTGCAGGGACATGACAGAGCCAAACGCCCACCAGCAAATGAAAACCGTTTCATTACTGGAACCTACCCCCAAGTTTTTCCAGCCCCTGTGGATCATACGACAAGTCATATTTATCTCCATTACAAGATGGCAGAACTCATGGCTCACCGAGTCTTTCACCCTTTTGATAACCCCCACTTGCGCATGAAGGTTCTTGGAGGCCTGACTGGAGTATGGCTCCATCAGGGGTGGAAGGTGCGTTATTTTGACGCGCAGCTCAATAATACGATGATTAATAACCGGTGGAAATACTGGGGTTTTGGACTGCGTGCCGGACTTAGCTTCGACTGGTTTTGGGGACGCGACTTTTACGCTACCGGAAAAGTAACCACCGGTCTTGTCGTCGGCCACTATCAAAACCATGCTAAACAAGAAACCAGCGTGATCCCTCAGCCTGGAGACAATCCAGCAGTCCCTATTCAAGATGTGCGCTACGATGACTACAGAGCCTCCTACACGTTGCAGTTTCTTCTCGGACCTTCTTATCAAAAGAGCTTTAATTCGTGGAGAATGGAAATTTTTACTGGGTATGAAATGACAATCTGGAGCAATCTTCAAGAAATGTTCCGCTCGACAAGTGCACCTGCCGACCAAGCAAAACAGACGTGGTTGAACACGGGCCTTGTCTCTCTACATGGTCTGACAACCCGTGCTACCTTCAACTTTTAGAGAGCCAGTTTGAAGAAAACAGAAAATACTGGTCAAATAATTCTTAATCAGAAATAGTCCGAATAAAGACTAATTACATGGTGCTGTGTATGAAAAAGGCTCTCATTATTATTTTCGGAATTATTGTTGTTTTAATTCTTGGGGGAATCCTTGTTTGGAATATGCTTCCTACAATTGTTTCTCACAAATTATCGAAACAAGCGGGGGTATCTGTCACAATTGGAGACATTCAAGTTAGCCCATCTACTGTGCGAGTTGACTCAATTCGTGTGGGAAATCCACCTGAATATAAAAAGACCCCTCGCGCCCTTTCCGTTAAAGAAATAGGAGTTAACGTCCCTCTTACCCACTTCTTTGACGATAATGTTGTGATCGAAGAAATGACAATGGATGATATCTATGTAGGCCTAGAATTTGATTCTCCCAAGAGCAAGAATGGGAACTGGACGACAATTATGAATAATATGAGCAAGTCTGCTAGTGACGAAAAAGATAAAGCAAAGAAGACAGGAAAATCGACCTCCGTTCTTATTAAAAAGCTAGTTCTTACAGATCTTCAGATAGAGCTTGCCTACAAGACGGGTGGAAAAGAAAACCGAAAACTACGACCCATTGATCGGATCGAGCTGACAAATATTAGTAGCGAAGGAGGCCTTCCCACCTCGCAGATCATGAATATCGTCATGAAGGAAACACTTCGCAATATCTTCAGCACAGAGGGTCTTCAAAATATGCTTGAAGGTGTTCTGGATCCAGGTGATTCAGGAGGAGGGGTTATGGACTCCATAAAAGGACTTTTCTCCGATGTCATTCTTCTCGATAACGATTGGGAAGACTATGAAGTGGAGTTTGAAGAGGCCCAGTGAGAGAAATTTATATCATCCGTCATGGGGAAACCGAGTGGGCTCGAGACGGGAAACATACCGGTCTAACCGATATCCCCCTCACAGACATCGGAGAATGCCAAGCAGCCTCTTTAGGAAGGCGTATAGAATCTATCAAGTTTAAGCATGTCTTTTCAAGTCCTCTTAAACGGGCACTTGACACCTGCAAAATCTGCGGCTTTGATCCTCAAATCGATAATGACCTTGTAGAAGTAGACTATGGTGCTTACGAAGGAATGACTTCCAAAGAAATTCATGAAACAAATCCAAAATGGAATGTCTTTACTCACGGGGCCCCAAACGGAGAGTCCGTTGAAGCGCTCCTAGCACGAACAAATAAATTCATAAAAAAAATGGAGGGATTAGAAGGAAAAATTGCGATCTTTACTAGTGGTCATTTTTCACGTTCCTTTGTTACACAGTGGCTTGAACTTCCGATCGATAGCTCAAGACGTTTTTCTCTTGCCACAGCATCCCTTTCTATTTTAGGATATGAACATACTAAACGAGCTTTAAAGCTTTGGAATGACACGTCTCATTATAGTAGGAAGAGCAAATGAAACAAAAAATCATAGACAAATTGCGCGCAGATCTCTGCACCCTTCATGACGATTGGGAGATGCTACTTTCTCAAGACACTATTGCAAATGACCCAAAGTTTCTTGAAAAAATTGCTGCGGATATTCAAAAGCTTGATGCCGATGCAACACTTGCACTTGGAACAACAAAATTAAAAGAACAAGCTGAGGTAGTTCACTTTGCTCTTTCAACTCCTTGGGGCGCCCCCTTTATTGGAGAAACAACGCTTATTGACGCCGCTCGCAGCTACGACATAAAGAACCCTGATTCTCCACTTAAACACCTTCTTTCTGCTTTCATCCAATATGGACACCGCAGGAAAGTTCCTCTTTTTCACGTCCTCGACAATATTACCGATGAACTAGACAATGTCTCTAAGAGCTCTTTTAAGAATAAGCTGACTGATTGAATTAGAAAGCCCTAAGTTCTAGCTATTTGTTTCAGGCGATTGATTAGAAGGATATTTTGCTTCAATTTTGGGGTGCATAAGACAAGTACTTCTGCATAACCATCACGTTCAGCAACACGGAGCCCTTCATATAGACTAGTAGGTTTTAACTGAAAGTGATCCCCACCACTTACCAAAGCCGGTCCTTCGCTCATAATCAAGCGCTTGCTTTTTGAGCTAAGTTTGAGATAGATTTTCATCTCATCCCAAGAAGAAAATAAGCGCACAGCACTGCGCATTTTTGTAAGATTTGAGTTCCCATTTAAAACCAAAGCTAGAGGATGAACCACCACCTTTCTATTGAGAACTCGCTCAATTTCTCTCTGTGAAATCACACCAAAACGATAAAGAGTTGGGCGCGTTGGATCTTCTAAAGAGATCAAAGTTGACTCCATTCCAAACTTCGTTTCCCCTCCATCAACCAAACCTTCAATTTTCCCATTGAAGTCCTCAAGAACATGGCTAGCCTTAGTAGGACTCGGTGTCCCCGATTGGTTAGCAGAAGGAAATGCAAGGGGGCAACCTGTCAATTCAATCAGGCGGCGGGCAATAGGATCCGAAGACATTCGGACTGCAATCGTCTCCTTCCCCCCAGTAATGAGAGGCGACAAGTTCGGGCTCTTTTTCAAAATAAGGGTGAGTGGGCCAGGAAGAAACTCCTTGGCAAGAGCATAAGCTTCTAGTGGAATATCTGCTGCAACAAACTGGAGCTGACAGAGATTAGCAATATGGATCGGAAGTGAGCAATCTTCAGAGCGTTCCTTAACTTGATAGAGCTTCTTTAAAGCTCCTTCATTCAAGATTGTTGCCCCGAGACCATAAACAGTTTCAGAAGGAAACGCAACAAGCCCCCCCTGCTGTAGTTTTCGCGCTGCACTTTCAAGCTGAGCCGAAGAGCTTCCAAGATCTTCGCGATTAACCGGTCCAAAGTATTCGGTGTACATGTGTTCCCATTCAATACAATTTAGTCAAAGCATTATTAACATTTTACAATTTAAATACAACCCCTGATTGTTTTTGTATTTTCACTTGCAATTTCCCAAAAAATGGTTACAATAGTGGGATGGAAAAGCGAGCATTCAAAAAAATTGGATTTATTACACTTATTTATGCAATCTTTGTCTTCTCAGGAGGCGTTATGGGCTTTGCAATGAAGAAAAGCATGCCATCTTTGGTAATGGGAAGTCTATTCGGTCTATCACTCCTCTACCTAAGTATTAAAATTCTGACCTTTCATCGATGGGGGTTAATGACTGCAATTGTGCTAATTCTTCTTCTCGACGCATTTTTCTCTTACCGGTTTGTCATTACTCAGGCTCTTTTTCCAGCTGGGGCAATGCTTCTTCTCACAACCGCGACCCTTCTTGTTCTGATGTTTATTCTCAAAAAATTAGGACCCGTAGCTAAAAGTCGTAAGCAGGTGTGAACGTCTCTTTTGAAATAGCTTTTTGTTTTTTCGATTAAAGTCTTTCTTCCACTGTCCCACCTGTCCCTTATTGAACGTCTTCGTTCCTCCAAAAAGCTCCCCAACAACCTTTTCAAACATTTCATCACTGATTTGAATGTCCAAAAACGTTAGAAGTTTCTTTATCTCTTCTCGTTGAGTATTAGAGTTTCCTCCTCCTTGCGGGCCTATAAGGTTTTCAAACCGGCAAGTGAAGGTTCCTGAATCACAGGCATGTTTTGCAGCTACCTCATACGGGCTGAGAGGAAAGTAAATCAATGTTGGATGAACCCCTGAAACTTCCGATTGCTGACTATGCCCTCGAATCACATATTCTAGTTGCCTGTCTATTCCAAGCTCTCGGAAATGGACCTTTGCTTCGTCTGGCAAATCACGGATATTCTCATCCACTCCATCTGCTTGTCCAGACACGACATATCGAATCCATGATAGACAGACATCGCGTGGATCTCGCACCAGAAGAACCCTTTTCTGATAGCACTCCATTAATTCTTCGGACGCATAAAACTCATCGGTGTGATAAGTCGGGTAATGCCCTTCCTCGTCCACTAACTTGAGGAGCTTTTTTATCAGATGGGTCCCAGACTTAGGAACAGTGACGATCGCAACTTCCGTTCCACTTAAACCCAGCATCCACAAAATACTAATTACCAATAGAAAACTTCTCATAACTGCTGAACCTTACCATACATTACTCTATCAGTAAAGTACCTAGGGAACAATAATGTTATTTCTGAAACCGACGCTCAACAACGCCCCAATCGATATTCTTATAGAAAGCCTCGATATACCCTCCGCGATTCAGACCATACTCTGTAAGATACGCATGCTCCCACACATCCATAATAAGAAGAGGCGTGCCTCCCGCAAGGTGATTGATATTGTGTTCATCCACCCAAATGTTGTGGAGCTGTCCATCGACAGGATCTTGATAAAGAATCACCCAGCCAATTCCTCTGATCATTCCTGTCGCAAAAAAGTTTTGTCTCCACCTCTCAAAGGAACCAAAGTTCTCTACAATTTTGTGATGAAGTGTGCTCTTAGATGATAAGGCCTGTTTTCCCCCAAGGTTCTCGAAATAGAGCTCATGAAGAACCATCCCATCAAACTCCCAGCCAAAGCGTCTTTTTAAAGCGCCGTAGGCAATAGTTTTGTCATCCATCTCTCTGAGAGACTGAGCTAGGGCATTGGTATTTTTGACGTACCCTTGATAGAGCGTGAAGTGCATTTCGAGCACCGAATCATTGATTCCATCCAATTTCCCTAATAGGTAAGAGAAATTTTTAACTTGATAGCTTCCGCCAAAAAGAGATCCGAAAAAAATGAACGATAAGCAAATTAAAATTTTATTCATATCGATTTCATTATATTTAAAAATTTAATACATGCAACTAAAATTTTAATTATTATGTTACTTATATACAGTTATTTACTAATATTTATATTTTTGTTATAATATATTCATTAAAAAGGGACAATTAGGTACTAAATAATGGAAACTAACGTTTCAGTAAAAGAATTAAGCCATAGCTTCGTCTTAGTTCCTCATCTTATCCCCACCGGGGGTGATGACAGCTCCACGCATGCAAACCACCTCAAAATTGCAGAGGTTTTTCGTCATCATGTGACTGATCCAGACAAAATCGCACCCTATGAGGTCGCTGGGTTTCCTAACTACCCTGGAAGCTCAAACCTTCTATATTTGCCTGTCGATATCTATTATACTCTCAAATCACTAGGCCATTCAATTGACCATGGAGACACAGAGGAGATTTGTGACGCCTCTGCTCGATTGCTAGGTGTACCTGCAAATTTCGTCAGTGCAGTCGGGTTTCTCGTGGGTTATGGGATTGGGTTTGGAATTATTCCAGCAAGTGTCGTTTTGCTTCTTCCCATTGCCTATGGTGCAGGAATCGCCCTTTGTATAATTGAAGGGGCAGTAGATGCCTGGTCTTTAAATCGACAACACAAGTTTGAAAATCAGTTTGATTTTGATTTTCTCTCGAACCTCCGCTACATGGTGAGTGATTTCGACTCCTCAAAAAGCTCTGAAGCCATCGAAGATATGGCTGAATTAGTGAATAAGGATCCTGAGAGTCTTAAACAGCTTTATGGAGAGCAGTTTGAGGACGTCAAGAAGCTCTTCAATCAAATGAATGAGGAGCTTGAAGAAAATCCTTATGATGCGGATCTAATCCTCAAAAGATACGCCTCTCCTCTTGAGGAGATTGCGCGCCTTGCTGTCATGAAGGACCTAAAGCACTTAGAAGAGGAATTCTTGCAGCTTAATCCAGAGGAAGTCATCAAAATTCATGCTGAGGTTGTTCAAAAGAATCAAGAGAAGAGCCCCGAAGAGATTAAAGAGATTACCATCGAGAAATTGCGAGAAAAACTAGCGATTAAAAAGAAGAATCTTGCTCGACGTGTCCGCCCTTGGATGGTTAGTGAAGCTAGTGAGACAGTTTCCCCTATTCTCAGCGGAGTTGTGAAAAATAATAGTGAAGCGATAAAGGAAGGTCTCCGACTCGCAGACGACATCCATAGCCAGTCTAAGAAAAAGAAGATCGCTCATGTCTTGGGAATTATAGCTCTTGTATTCGCAGCCGCATCTCTAGTAACAATGTGTGTCACTTGTCCTGCATTTCTTCCCTTCTTATTGGTCGGAATTGCGACAACTTTTGCCTTAGCAAGGGTCTTTGTCTTTTCTGGATCTCTTGAATCTCGTGGATGGACCTTTGAACCGAAGAAATGTGTTCCTGAATTTATTCGAAATAGAATCTGGGAAGAACCAAAGCCTGAGATAAAACAGCAAAAATTCCGCCAGAAAGTCGTGAACCCTCTTGATTACGAGTACGAAAGTATCCTACCAAGCTGGTCCCTCAACCCAGAAAAAATGGAAGCTATTCTTCCATCTCTTTCCCCTTCTCAAGGGTCTGTAGAATCCCAGAAATCACGCCATGTCGGACGCTTAGTCTCTCCATCTCATTTAGACCCGCTATTGTTGTTCCCCCAGGTGAAGAGACAGCATTCCGAGCCTCACTCACCTCTGCACCTGTATGTCTAAGCAAAGCAACAGATCCTTCAATGGTCCTCAAGACAAGTTCCTTGGCCTCTGCATTCTTGAACCCAACAGTGATCCCGGCCTGAATCATAGCTTCAATAATTAGGTAAATAAATGCAGGACTTGAGCCTGTAAGAGCTGCAAAAGGATTCATTAGCCTCTCATCAAGCCAAACTGTTGTCCCCAATCCCTTTAAGATCTGATCGACCTTTTTTTTATCTTCTACTAATACCTCATCCTCATCTGCTACTCCAATCAACCCCATTCCACAAAGGAGGGGGATATTCGGAAGGAGTCGAAAGACTTTAGGATTGGAAAAATGGCTTCTCAATCGAGATAGAGGTGTTCCAACAAGAATGCTGAGGAGAAATGCTCCCTTTTCTAAAACTGGGTCAAGTTCTTCCGCAACTTCTTCAAGATCCTTAGGCTTTACTGCTAAGATTACAACATCACAGGAGTTTCCAATTTCTTCGAAAGAAGAGCAAAGTGTCACCCCCTTTTCCTTGACCAAGTCTTTGATATTTTCTGGATGCCTTGTATAAAGAAACACCTCTTCATGATCTTTGATGATCCGAGCCATGGCACTTCCCATCACCCCACATCCGACAATACCTATTTTCATATCGTATCCCTTGCGTTGAATGGGTTAACTTGTTAAATTTTCATATTCTATGAATAACCTAAATGTTCGCAAATTCTTTTTTTTGCTCATCATTGGATGTGCCTCATATTTCTTCATCGACCAACAGATGACGATGTTGGTATCTCCCTATGCAAAAGCTTATCGAATTGTCTTTAAAGGGTGCGCTCTATTAATCTTTCCTCCCCTCTATTTAGCTCTATCAGCAGGTGGATTTGTTATAGCACGTCTGAAAAAAAACAGGTGGAGCCTCCCCTTTTTTGAAATATTGGTCGCTCAATGTTTCTCTATCGCTTTTGCTCGGGTTTTCAAAATTCTAATTGGGCGGGCACGCCCCGATATTTTCCTGAAAAAGGGGATCTACGGCTTTTACGGCTTTGAGTGGGATCATCACTTTCACTCATTTCCTTCTGGACATTCGATGGCTGCTTTTACCTTAGCCAGCTCTTTAGCTCTCCTCTTTCCCCGATTTCGCGTCTATTTCTTCTCCGTTGCAACCCTATTAACAACGAGCCGTATTTTCCTTTTAGGTCACTTTGCTAGTGATATTATTGGAACTGCAGCCATTTCTCTAGTGATTGCAGGTGGGGTTCATCACTTTATCAATTCGATTACAAGGAGCTCCTCTTGTGAGACAGCCTGATTATCCTATTGAACCTCTTATCCTAAACAGGTGGTCACCTCGAGCAATGTCAGGCGAACCTCTTTCAGATGATGAGCTTTTCCCTCTTTTTGAAGCTGCTAGGTGGGCCCCCTCATCGTATAATGCGCAACCATGGCGATTTCTATACGCAAAAAGAGATACGGAGGCTTGGCGAGCTTTATTTGAGCTCCTCGTCCCTTTTAATCAATCTTGGGCAGTTGAAGCTTCCGTCTTGGTTATCATTGCTTCGCATACTGTCTTTGAAAATAATGGGAAACCTTCACTAACCCATAGCTTTGATACGGGAGCCGCATGGGAAAACCTCGCCCTTGAAGGATCAGCGCGTGGACTTGTAGTTCATGGAATGCAAGGTTTTGATTATGAAAAAGCTAAACGTGTTTGTAAATTGCAAGATGACTATGCCGTTGAATCAATGATTTCTATAGGAAAACCTGGAAAGACAGAAGATCTTTCTCAAGATATCCAAGTAAAAGAGATCCCTTCACCTCGTAAACCTCTTAAAGAACTTATTATCGATCTAAGCGAAAAAAGCTAAGTGGGCAAACGTCCACTTAGCTTTTGTACAGATACTAACGAAGCTTAAAACTTAAGCTGCAGTTTTTCTTCTGCGTCTTCTACGAACTGGCTTAGCTGCAGTTTTCTTAGCAGTAGTTTTGCGCTTTTTGCGTCGAGTGGTTTTCTTCGCAGCTTTGCGCTTGGTAGTCTTACGCTTAGTGGTTTTAGGCTTAGTAGCTTTCTTCGCAACTTTACGCTTAGTAGCTTTTTTAGCTGTAGTTTTTTTAGCTGTAGTTTTTTTGCGTCGAGTTGTTCTCTTAGCAGCTTTACGCTTAGTGGTTTTTCTAACAGCTTTTTTTCTAGTTGTCTTTTTTCTAGAAGAAGCTGCTTTTTTTCTTCGCTTAGCAGGCATGTATTGTGCTCCTTATTTGGAATTCCTTTTTGGTGATTTAAAGCTAGAATTTGCAAATGCTTTAAAAAACCTTACTTTGTCCTACAAACTTTAATATACATTTTTTGTAATAAAAAATAAAAATTATTTTTAACATTTAATTAATTTAATAATTTTACTTTTATTAAAAAACAGCTCTGAAACTATTCTGAATACGATTTTGAAAACAAAATAAATTTTCAAAAAAAGTGAGATTTTTATAAAAAAATGAAAAAAAACTGAAAATTCTGAATAAAAAAAAACTAATTCATAACATTTTTAAAGTTAAAAGCTTAAGTATTTTTGAAATTCTAAAAGAATCTGAACTGCAGTTATTTGCAACTATTTAATAGTTGGCGAATCGGATCACGGCGAACATTAGAAAAACGACGCAGCCTTTTAGCTTTTAGCTTCTCTTTAAGAGGGTTTTTTGTTGTTGGTCTAATGTTTTTCTTCTTAATCATCGTGAATCTTCGTAATATTTGATACCGAAACTCTTGTATATGTCGAATGATAATTATTGAAAACACCTTTTCTTAAGCTAATTATTTCGAATATCTTATGGAAAATTCATCCATCTTATCTTCCCAGGTATTAAGATCAAACTCCCGTTTTTTTTCAAGCGCATCCTTCTGATTGATCACTTTTTGCTGCTTTGATGGTGATGTTTGTTCGTAAAATCCAGGAGTAGCTAATTGTTCATTTACTTTTTCGATCTTTTCTTCTGAATTTGCAATTTCCTTTTCGAGTCTTTCGATATCTCGCTTTAATCGATTTCTTTCTTTTCTCTCTTCTTTCTTCTCTTCATAATTCTTTTGATTTCCTTCGGGTTTTGGAGCGATTTCATCCAAATAATCTCTTTCATGTTCTTCTACAAATTCCTCATACCCCCCCTGGAAATCAACCAATCCTGTTGGCCTGAGTTCGATAATCCGATTAGCCACTTCTGAAATAAAATAGCGATTATGACTCACCATAACAAGAGTCCCTTTATATTCCCTGAGAGCTTGAATCAATGCATCGACACTTTCCATATCAAGGTGGTTAGTCGGTTCATCTAAAATGAGGAAATTTTGTTCAGACAACATGAGATGAGCAAAGACAAGCCGAGCCCCTTCCCCTCCACTAAGTGCCACTATTTTTTTTCGAATCGCATGCTCATCAAAAAGCATTTGCCCTAAAGTTTGCCTCACTTTTTGATCCGAAACCCCCTTTGAAACTCCACTAATCCAGTCATATAGTGTCATTTCTTTGCTCAAAATACGGTGGAAATTTTGGGGGAAGTATCCCCATTTAACGTGTGGTCCCCACCGAGAGCTTCCTTGATCAGGAGCAAGATTATTGGTGATTATTTCAATCAAAGTTGATTTCCCCATCCCATTAGGTCCAACAATTGCCACTTTTTCAAGCCTCTCGACCTCAAAAGAAACCCCTTTTAATACAGAATGCTCTCCAAATGACTTTGCCAGATCTTTTGTCACCAAGGCTCTTTGACCTGAAGGGCGGGCATAAACAAATTGAAAATGGGGATGCTGCCTTGTTGAAGGGAGAATTTGATATTCTTTTTCCTCTTCTTCGAGCTTTTCAATCATCCTTTCCCTGGACCCAGCTTGGCGCGCTTTAGAAGCCTTGGCCTTAAAACGCGTTATAAAGCGCTGAATATCTCTCTTTCTTTTTGCAAACGATTCAAGTTGAGACTCTTTTGCTGCAACTCCTTTCGACTTTTCCTGCAGAAAGTGATCAAAGTTTCCGACGTAACGTCTCATTTCTCCATAATCAATATCTAGAACCTCCTGACAAACACGATTCAGGAAGAACCGATCATGCGAACTTAGAATAACCGTTCCGGGGTAATCAATCAGATATCTCTCAAGCCATCGAATTGAAAAGAGATCGAGGTAGTTGGTTGGTTCATCAAGTAGAAGAATCTCTGGCTGAACAAATAAAACTTGGGCAAGGAGAACACGTAATTTATAACCGCCCGATAAAGTATCGAGTGCCATCCCATGTCTCTTGGTTTCAATTCCAAGACCGCTGAGAAGTTGGGCCGCTTTTGCCTCTGCGCGATACCCTCCTTGCATCGACAGCTTCGATTCAATTTCGCTTATCTCTTCTGTTTCGCCATGCGTTAGTTTCTCCTTTTCTAAAAGAGCCTCTTTTCTTTTAAGGATCTTCCAGAGCTCTATATTCCCCATCATCACTATGTCTAGGATCGGCTCTTCGCCAAAGCGATAGTAATCTTGGTCAAGTATTCCAATACGTGCTTCTTTAGGAATCTGGACATTTCCTCTGCTCGGTTCTTGAGATCCACTGATGATTTTTAAAAAGGTTGTCTTCCCTGCACCATTAGCTCCAACAAGTCCATAGCGTCTTCTAGAAGAAAAATGAAATGAAACGCCCTGAAAGAGGATCCTATCTCCATAAATCATGGTAAGTCCGTCAATAGAAAACATGAAAAGTCCTTTACTTATAGTGCGAAAAATTATATGTCTTAATGTTTTAGAAAGCACTTAAAAATTTCAAGGCTCCCAATGGACGATGAACATCGACCGATCGTGGTTCTCTATTATAGGCCAACTTGCCCTTATTCAAAGAAGGTTCTTGCGTTTATTGAAAAACAAGGACTTGAAGTCCCTTTGAAAAACGTAGATGAAGATCCAAAATCTACTGAAGAACTCCTTCACCTAGGTGGCAAATTCCAAACTCCTTGCCTATTTATTGATGGCAAACCTCTCTATGAGTCTCAAGATATCATCGATTGGTTAAACGATAAGAAGGAGCTGTTAGAGTGATAGGCCCCTCAAACCCCAAAAGAGTGATTTCTGTTTTTATCCTTGCGATGTTGAATATCTCGATCATGGCGAGTCTCAGAAATCTCCCTCTTGTCTCAGAGCTGGGGTGGACAATGATTTTCTTCTTTCTCGCTGTGGCAGTCCTTTTTCTTGTTCCCTGCGCACTTGTTTCTGCTGAGCTAGCAACAGGGTGGACCAAGTCGGGTGGAATCTATGTTTGGGTTCGAGAAGCGCTTGGGGATCGATGGGGATTTTTCTCGATTTGGATGCAATGGGTCCATAATGTGACCTGGTATCCAGCAATTCTAGCCTTTGTTGCCGCTACTCTAGCCTATATCATTAATCCAGAGCTTGCGACTAATAAGATCTATATTCAAGCAATTGTTCTCATTGTTTTCTGGGGTATGACTCTTATCAACTACTTTGGAGTTGAAACCTCGACAATTATCAGTACGGTTGGAGTGATCATTGGAACAATCATTCCCGGAATATTTATTGTCGGATTAGGAGTGACTTGGGTTGCACTAGGAAGACCCATTGAAATTCCATTCCATCCGGATAAACTTATTCCCAATTTTACACAGCTGGGAAGTCTTGTCTTTCTTGCTGGCCTCTTTCTCTCATTTGCTGGCCTTGAGGTCTCTGCAGGCTATGCAGGCGAAGTCAAGAATCCTCAAAAGAATTTTCCAAAAGCCATCATTATTGCAGCAGTTATTACCTTTTGCCTTGTCATGCTTGGCGCTCTTTCGATTGGAATTGTGATTCCAAGGGAGAAAATCAGCTTAGTTTCTGGTCTCATGGAAGCAATGAAATTGTATTTAACAAGTTATGGCCTAAGTTGGCTACTGCCAGTTCTTGCCGGACTCCTTGTGATAGGCGCCATTGCTGAAGTGAACTCTTGGATTATGGGACCTGTGAAAGCGCTTCATACTACCTCTGTTCATGGAAACCTTCCCCCATTTTTCCAAAACCTTAATAAACATGGAATGCCTACTCACCTTCTCTTATTTCAGGCAATTATTGTTACCATTTCATCATTCATCATTGTATACATGCCATCCGTGAGTACTGCCTATTGGATCTTAAGCGCCCTATCAGCGCAGATGTACCTCATTATGTACGTCTTCATGTTTATTGCTGCAATCCGACTGCGCTACACACATCCTCACGTTCCTAGACTCTACCGTATCCCCCACCCCCATAAGGGAATTTGGTTTGTCTCATGTATTGGGATTCTAGCATCCTTATTTGCGATTTTTATTGGATTTATTCCCCCTCTTGGATTCGAAATTGGAAACCTCTTTGCTTATGAATCGCTGCTCATCATCAGTCTACTCATCATGGTTGCCATCCCTCTTATTATTTATCAGTTTCGGAGACCCTCATGGGTCCCCGAAAAACACCGATAGTGATATAGTGATTCTATGTCTATTCCACTCGCTGAACAGTTAAGACCGCAATCCTTTGACGAGGTTGTAGGACAGGATGCACTTGTCTCTCTTCTCTTGAAGATTATTGAAAAGGGACGCCCCTTGTCTATTTTATTATGGGGTCCCCCAGGATGCGGAAAAACAACCATTGCTCGCCTCTACGCAAAGGCATTCAAGCGTCCTTTCATTCCCTTTACGGGTGTGATGAACGGAATTGCTGACATTAAGAAAGCAATACAAGAAGCAAAGTCCCGCCCCCTAACACATGGACAGCCCATCCTTTTTATTGATGAGATTCACCGTTTTAATAAAGCGCAGCAAGATGTATTTCTCCCCTGCATTGAAGACGGAACTGTGATTTTAATCGGGGCAACAACAGAAAACCCTTCCTTCACAATCAACAATGCCCTCCTCTCTCGCCTCCGTGTTTTAACTCTAGCGAATTTAGCACCAAAGGCCCTCACCAAAATCATTACGCGCTTTGAAAAAGGCTCAAAAAAAATCTCCCTTACACCTGAAGCTAAAAATGCATTGATTGGATTTTCCCATGGTGACGGCCGCCACCTTCTTAACACACTAGAGAATCTGCAAACCCTCCAAGAGGGAGAGGTAGATCTAAATACCCTTTGCGCTCTAGTGCAAAAAAAACCCGCAGCCTATGACCGTCATGATGACGGCCATTTTAATTTAATCTCTGCTCTGCATAAGTCTGTTCGAGGATCTGACCCTGATGCGGCACTTTATTATTTTGCACGGATGTTGGAGGGTGGAGAAGACCCCAACTATCTTGCCCGACGTATTGTACGGATGGCTGTTGAAGATATCGGATTAGCTGACCCACAGGCTCTGCCTCTCTCTCTTGCAGCATGGCAAACTTATGAAAGACTAGGCTCTCCTGAAGGAGAGCTTGCTCTTGCTGAAATGATCCTTTACCTTGCCCTTGCCCCAAAAAGCAATGCTGCTTATCAAGCGCTAAAAAAAGCTCAAAAATCAGCTAGCGAGAGCTCCCATCTAGATCCTCCTAAGACTGTCCTAAATGCACCCACTGAGCTGATGAAAAAGCAGGGATATGGGCAAAACTACAAATATGACCACGATCACCCCCATGCTTTTTCAGGCCAAAACTACTTCCCTGAAGAGATGAAGCGTCAAAAGTACTACAGCCCTCTAGAGCGGGGATTTGAAAGAGAGATGGAAAGACGATGTATTTTTTTTGAAAATCTACGTAAAAACCTTAACTCCAACTAGATTCCATAAAATAACTATTTTAAACCTTTATTTTTTCTTCAAAATTTCATAAAATCTATGCGAAATTGGAGAAAATCTTATGACCAAGTGCGTTTTTGATCAGCCAACCCTCAACCAAATGTTTGACAGAAGGAATGGGTGTAAAATTGTGGGTCGTGTGTATAGCGAAACCGGAATGGCTTTCTTTACCCACGTAGTAGCAGCTTATTTGATTGGCCAGAAAGTTCTAAAGCCAGGATTGATCGGAGCAACATCCATTTTATCCGCCTATTCTCTAGCTATTGCAGATCACATTTATTTCCAATCTGAAGAAAAAGCGCATCAGCGCTCTCACGGATTTCTCCGTGCCATTGCGAATATGGGAATCACCTATTTAATTTCTCGCCATATCATATCTGTAAACTGGAAGTGGCCAGTAGTCTCTGTCGCATTAACAACCTATTTTTGTGAATTCGAAAAATCCAGAAGTGCTCGTTAGGACTCGTTTAGAAATAAGTTCTCAATTTGACTTAAGCAAGCCCTTAGGGCATAAAAAAACCTTCAAGCTCCCGCGCGCTAGAATCCTTTCGTCTCCTATTAAGCATGCAGTCGCATTGAAGGTCCGAAGCTGCGTTGATCCTCTAGCTAAGTCCAGGTTAAGAAGCCGAAGCCTCAATCAAACCTTTCGCCTCTATAAGAGACATGATGACCAGAGTCGCCCAGGAAATGACCGCTTCAAGCGGGTCTCTGAGAGCTACGCTCTCGACCTGAGGCTGCAACCTCCCTAGAACCCTAAGATTCTAGCTCTTGCCAAAACTGTTGATGAGATTTATTAACCTCCCGCTTGCCACTCAGCAAGCCATTTGTTTGACATATAGTTCTAAACTTAATTTAGCACGGAAACACTTAATTAATTAAGTGTTTTATTTAATATAATTCATAAGGTTTTTAGATTCAGACAATGAAAGATCATGATTAAAATTAGATACCACCCAATTGAAATTCTCTAGTAAATGCTCAACATCATGAGAATGAGTGAAATACTTGATTTGATATTGTAGCCAGATCAATTGATCATGTAGCTTAGTTTTTACTCCTCCATCATCTACCCGTGTATGTAAATAGGAATGCATGACATGATAGGCTTTATTCACTTCACCCTCAAGGTATTCTGTATCAATAGGCTCTGCTGGCTTTTGTGGAAAAAACAATGATTCGGTCATTGAGCTCCCTTTATAAGTTTCTCTATCTCTGAAGAAAATATTTTCCCCTCACCACTTTTTTCTTGAGATTGTTCTTTGCTTTCTCCCTTCTGATACAGACCATGACGAGAAAGAGAAACTGGAATCTTCCCTTGCTCATCAATAAAGAGAAGGCTTGTAGGGGCATTTCCATGAATTAACATCCCTTCCTGTCCCTTTGTGGGAACAATGACGAAATGAGGAAGCTCGTTTGCGATCCCCATTGCAATATTTGGCTCACTTGATTCATGATAAAAATTCATCATGGGAGAAGAACCTCCCCTAATGAACGTGGCCATATTTCCTTCCCGATCTCCTAACCCGACCGCGGCTCCCCCATCTTTTAAGGGGAAAAAAGTACCGACGATTTCCTGCTGTTCATTTTTCATGATCATCGCAGGAAATGCTCCCCCTTGCAGTTGGAGGCGAACGTTCCCCTCTCCATCATTTAAAGTCAACAGGGTATTTTCATCATCTCCCTGCAGAATAATATTAGGATTCCCATTTGCTCCTTTTAATACAATCCGACGTGCTTCTAGAGTTCCATCCAATTGAAAAAGATTAGGTCCTACATAAGCAAAAAAACCGATCATAGCAATAAAGACACAAAGATTCGCAATAAAAAATATACGATTGAATCTAATAATTTGCCTTATTTTCATGAAGCGACCTATTGTTATACTTGAATTAACAAATAGTGATTAATTTTATTTAATTAAAGAAAATAATTATATTTTTCGTTGATTTGTTTTTTAACAATTGTTAAAACCGAAAATATGGAAAAATTTGATGTGATCATTATTGGTTCAGGTGCAGGCGGCGGGACGCTTGCCCATACTCTTGCTGAAACAGGGAAAAAAATCCTCATTGTAGAACGGGGCGATTTTCTTCCCCGAGAAAAAGAAAACTGGGAACCCCACTCTGTCTTTATTGACGGTCGGTACAATCCTGATGAAGAATGGCTTGATAAAAATGGAAAAAGCTTTACCCCAGGTACCCACTATTTTGTTGGTGGAAACACCAAATTTTATGGCGCGGCCCTTATTCGTCTCCGAAAGGAAGATTTTGAAGAGCTAAAACACTATGATGGAGTTTCTCCAAAGTGGCCATTAACCTATGAGGACTTCCAACCCTACTATCTTAAAGCTGAAGAGCTCTATTCCGTCCACGGCCTCAGAGGAGAAGATCCTACAGAACCGCCTGAGAATTCTCCCTACTTCAATCCACCACTTTCTCATGAACCCCGTATTCAAGAGATCTTTGACCAAATTAAAGAAAGTGGTCATAAACCTTTTCCACTCCCCGTCGGAATTCGTCTAAATGAAAAAAATCGCGAAAAGAGTCAATGCGTCAGATGTGATACCTGCGATGGATTTCCTTGTTTGGTGGATGCCAAAGCCGATGCCCATACAACCTGTATCCGCAGAGCACTAGAACATGAAAACGTCACTCTTAAAACTGGGGTGAAAATTAATCGCCTTCTGACGTCAGGAAGAAAAGTCACAGCAATCGAAGGTGAAGAAAATGGCAAGCCTATTATATTGGAGGGAGATCTAATCGTCCTTTCGTGTGGCGCCATTAACTCATCTGCTGTCCTTTTAAAGTCGAAAAATGACGAGCATCCCAATGGTCTCGCAAATAGTTCAGGTCTTGTTGGCCGCAATTACATGTGCCATAACAACTCAGCAATCGTTGCCATTTCGACTAAGAAAAACCCCACACATTTCCAAAAAACTCTCGCAGTCAATGATTATTACTTCGGCGCTGATGATTCAGAATATCCCTTGGGACATATCCAGCTCCTTGGAAAAGTAAAAAAAGAGATGCTCGAAGGGGACGCCCCTGCTCTGACACCGGGTATAGCTCTTGAGGAAATGGCAGATCATGCAATCGGATGGTGGATTACATCGGAGGATCTTCCCGATACGGAAAACCGTGTCGAAATCTCTCCAGAAGGGCAGATTATTCTCAATTACACGCAGAATAATATGGAAGCCCACGAGCGCCTGTTGAAAAAGCTGAAAAAGATGCTCGAATCCTGCGGGACCCACACACATATCTTCCCTAGCAGTGTCTATCTGTCGAAGAAAATCCCTCTAGCCGCAGTCGCCCACCAAGTTGGGACCTGCCGCTTTGGAACTGACCCAAGCTCTTCGGTCCTTGATACCAACTGCAAAGCTCACGACCTCGATAATCTCTATATCGTTGACGGCTCCTTCTTCCCCTCTATTTCGGGAGTGAATCCAGGCCTGACTATAATCGCGAACGCAATTCGGGTGGGTGAGCACCTGAAGAAAGCTCTATAACTTGATTGATTCGCTCATGAATGTCAGGATTGTCAGCATGGCCGAACCACATCACCCACATGCGATCATCTTCGGTTGCATTTGCTTGAGTTGCCTGAATCGCAAAAGCAAACCATTCATCTTCACACGTCTTGAAAATGTAGGTGGCTCCAATCATATCTTGAGGAAGTTCGGAAATAGAAAGAGGAAGATCTATAAGGTGGTTTGGATATTCCTTTTTAACTTGGTTAAACACATCTCTTTGCTCTTCGGTTCGTTTGAAGAGACCCTCCTTTGGATACAAAACAACAAGAAAACCTCCCTTTTGAAGAAAGTCTCGGATAATTTCAGGACGCTTCATAACCGTAAAAAGTCTTTTGGGATCTTTTGCTATTTCTTCATCAACGAGCCCTTTCGTCACACTCCCCTGAGTACATAGGGGCGTTGCAGGAGTCGGTGTGTGAATCCATCCTATCAAGCAATCGATTTTTCCCTTCTCAAGCATGTAGGCCATTGTTCTTTCAAAATCGCCTTGAGCGGTAACATAGACAGGACGCACCTGGGCATCATTTTCCTTTGCTTCTTGTTTATACGTCTCATAAAACTTCCGAATAAACGCTTGCTCATTGCTCATTAATTCTGTTGGATTCATGGAGGCCATTATCATCACTTCATCTAAAAATTCTTCGCGGAAGGAAGAAGCCATTAGCGTGGAGGTTAGACAAAGGAGAGATAACCATAATTTTTTCATGATTCTGTACCTATAAGTTCTTCTATCTTGGGTTCAATCCAACGATCATGATCTTTTATAAGCTGAATCAATCGAGCAACAGCTCCAGTGTAGTGAATCCCCCGTTCAACGCATGTCTTACCAACGTAAAGATCGATCTTTTCACGCCCAGAACCGATATAACCAAAATCTGCATCAGCCATTTCTCCAGGGCCATTAACAATGCAGCCCATGATAGCAATTTTAACACCAGGAAGGTGCGCTGTTTGAGAACGAATTTTCTGTGTGACCTCTTGCAGGTCAAACAAGGTCCTTCCGCAGCTTGGGCATGCAATAAACTCGGTTTTTGTCGCCCGCATCCGGCATCCTTGAAGGATATTGAATGAGAGTGAAGCAGCTTTTTCTGGTCTGAGCTTGGTTTTGAGAAGAAGCCCTTCTCCAAGCCCATCAGCAAGAAGAGCTCCAATCTCTGCCGAAGCATGAATGACTGTATCTTCCTCGGAAAGAGGATAGTTGCCAACAAGGATGACTGGAAGATCCAGCTTTGCTTCCTGGATCCATTCAAAAAAGTAGCGACCTTGATGAAGAATTGATTCGGTAAGCTCCAGCATGATAAACTCAACGCCCTTTTCAAGTAGCTTTGACCAGATCGTGGGATCGCCATCTTTGATATAAACAACAGCTTTCTCTCCAGTAAGAGCATCTATCGAAAGAACAGGAAGGATCTCATCTTCATAGAGGATTTCATCTCCATTAAAGAATGCATCAACATTGAGTTGATCGTCTTTCCCCCCCCACAGAATCACAGAACCATCACGATGAAGAGGAGCAACATGGCGCGTATAACGCCTTTTAATCTCGCGGATATCTCGCTTGGTTTCGATAAAAGGAATTGTCCCTTGTCCTTGATAACTATTTGAAAAATCAATCAGTCGTTTGCATGGATCAATCTCAATCCAGGGGTCTTCTGTGAGAGAAACACGAATGGTATCCCCAATCCCTTCTAGAAGCAGCGAACCTGTGCCAATAGCAGATTTAACGCGACCATCTTCTCCATCACCAGCCTCGGTCACTCCCAAATGCAAGGGGTAATCCCACCCGAGCTTCATCATTTCAGCCACCAAAAGGCGATAGGATTGAATCATCACAAGAGGATTGCTTGCTTTCATTGAGAACATAAAATCATGGTAGTTATACTCACGACAAACACGGGCAAACTCAAGAGCTGACTCTACCATTCCAAAGGGAGAATCGCCGTAGCGATTCATAATCCGATCCGATAGTGAACCGTGATTTGTCCCAATCCGCATTGCTCTTTTCAACTTCTTGCATTTTTCAACTAAAGGACCAAATGTCTCCCGAATTTTATCGAGCTCAGCAGCATAGGTCACATCATCATAATCAATCGTTTTGAATGTTGCACGCCTGTCAACAAAGTTGCCGGGATTGACCCGGACCTTATCAACAAACTCTGCAACAAGCATTGCAGCCGGAGGATAGAAGTGAATATCTGCAACAACGGGGATGGTGTATCCCTTTTGGATGAGGGTACTTTTAATCCCCTCGCATGCTTCAGCTTCTTTCTTCCCCTGAACGGTAATTCTCGCAATCTCACACCCGCTATCTGCAAGGCGGATAATCTGATCAACCGTAGCACCTACATCGCGGGTATTGGAATTCGTCATTGACTGGATGCGGATGGGATTGGCCCCTCCTACGCCAACACTACCAACCATTACCTCGCGAGTCTTGCGCCGTTTAGTCTGATACACTGATTCTAAGTATTTCATAGGGGCCAGGATACTCTATAAAAGGGCCAATCGTCAAGAAAACTTCTGATTATAGAATTTTTGGATCAACCTGCAGAGCATGATGAATTGACTCTCTGTTTGAACAAACTGCGCTTCTCCTCGTTTTTCTCGAAACTCATTGATCACTGCAACGATTGCCTCCAAAGTATATTTACTAGGGTCTTTTTCTCCTCCCTGAATCATTTGATAAAAATGGAGAGCGGTTAGCAGTGTCCCCGTCCTACCAACACCAGCTCGACAGTTAACTACAATGATGGGGTTAGGTTTTTCCTGCATTTCTATAAAAATTGCTTTAATCATGGCAGCGACAATCTCAGTTTCTGCGTCGGCCTGATCTTTCCAGGTAGGGAAATGATACCCACTGATTTTGGAATCCCCAACATCAATTTCAAGATGAGTCCAGTCGCCATAGCACGAATTTTTAACAAGCGTCAGCTTCCTCATCCACTCAACATGAGGTTTGTCTGTTAACAACCCCTTCTCACCTACAATGTATCCCTCTTTTGTCGGTAAAAACATTCCATAGAATGCATTTACGTCTTTTGATGCCATCAGATTAACAAGAATAACTGAGTGAGTTTCATTGAGCTTTTCTAGACAATACCAGTAGGTATTTGCCATCTTACCAACGCTCGGGTACCCGGTGGCTATCTTGTCATCTGCCACCCAATTTGCTTCTAAAAAAACTTCCTCATCCGACTCGGGAGCTTGGATTTTTAAACGAGTCGCAGGATTTCCTCCAATATTGGGGAAATTGGAAAACCCACGATTTACCCTTTGTTTAAGGAGCAATGCTCCCTCTTTCTTGTATTGATTATAGTTTAGAGAGGGAGTGATAGGTGCCCATGCCTCTTTAATCGCTGCTAGCGAATATTCTAAAAGTGCAGCGGAAGAATTTATAGAAACTCGGTGAATAGTCGATATTATTGGGTCCATTTTTTTATCCCGTAAATTTTTTGAGAAGGTGATACCCAAACAAATCCAACTTTTGAATTTGTTTGGGTATAATAAAGCATAAAAATGTTTTCAAGAAGTAAAATTTTTATTAACCTTGTGAATCTTAGAGATTTTATTTCGAAAAATGATTGCCTTAATTTCTTATTTTAATTTATAACAGATCATCAAGCTAAATTTTAATGGGGTATCATGCTAAAACACTCTTTACTCGCACTTACACTTCTCCCCATCGCATTGATGGCAAAACCTTCAGGGCCCGATGTTGTCCAAGGCGATGCAACTTTTGCACATCCAACAAAACACACAATGCAAATTGTAACGGGAGACCAAACGATCATCAATTGGGATGAATTCTCAATTGAGCCAGGTGAAACCACACGATTTGTCCAACCAAGTCACTCTTCGACTGTCCTTAATCGAGTCGTTGCAGGAACTGAAAGTCATATCATGGGCTCTCTTTTAGCCAACGGAAAGGTCTTTCTTGTAAACCCAAATGGCATTCTTATCGGTCCTGATGCAACAATCGACACCTACGGCTTTATTGCCTCAACTCTCGATGTTTTAGATAGCGAATTTATGAAAGGGAACGACCTTCGCTTCCGAGGAAACTCTGATGGAAAAGTCGTCAATTTAGGGAAGGTCCAAGCATGGGATGGTGACATCGCTTTGATTGGCCGATATATCGAAAACCATGGAGAGCTTTATGCCTCAAAAGGAATGGTTTCACTCGCCGCAGGTAAAGAAGTACTTCTCAAACCAAATGGAGAAGAAAGAGTTTTCATCTGCGCCCTTAGCGAAAATGCAACAAAAAAGGGAACAGGAATCACAAATCCTGGCAAAATTGAGGCCCTAAAAATCCGCCTTCTTGCTGATGGGAATCCTTACAAGCTTGCAATTAACCATGAAGGAAAGATCGACGCAACCAAAGTCGAGCAAAGGAACGGAGAAATTTTCCTTGTTGCAGAAAATGGTGTTGTTGAAGTTCATGGACAAATTGCTGCGGATAAAGGGGAAATTCGTATTCTTGGAGAGACGGTTGTTCTCCATGATGGTTCTGTTGTAGATGCCTCGTGTAATTTTGGAGCTGGGCGTGTCCTTATCGGGGGATCATTCCAGGGAAAGGATCCTCATATCCTCAATTCGAAATATACCTTTATCCATCCTGGAGCAACAGTAAATGTCAATTCTTACCAGGAAGGAAATGGAGGAATTGCAGTTATTTGGTCTGATGGAGCTACTCACTTTCATGGCCTAGTCCAAGCAAGTGGAGGGGAGCTTAGAGGGAACGGAGGAACTGTTGAAATTTCAGGAAAACGTTTTCTTGATATTTCTGGCGGAGAAGCAAAACGTCCAGCCCCAGCAGGAACACCTGGGAAACTCCTTCTCGATCCTAACGACGTGATGATTTCTGACGGGGTAACAACTGGAATTTCATTTTTTGCCCCAATGACCTACACCCCTACTGGCCCTATTAGCATACTATCGGTCTATGACCTTATAAAGCTTCTAAACTCTGGTCCTGTTGAAGTTACAACTAACTCTGCTTATGGGGGGAATGGAGACATTATTATCGCTACAAATATGGATAGCAGTGTAGGCCTGGGGTATGCCACTGAACATGATTTTACTTTATCAAGTCACCGTGACCTTATTATCCAGGCAAGTGTTCAAAATAGCGGCAGCGGAAATATTATCTGCAACGTTGGACGTGATCTGCGTATGGACGGATCTGATACCGGTATTAGTCGCCTTGGATCTCAACTTGGAAACGTTTCGATCCAAACAGGTCGCCATGTATTAATGGTCGGAGGAGCCGCAGGGCAAGCTCATATTGGGTTTGATAATCCTTCTATGGAAAGTAACATTCACATGACAGTTGGGGGCGATATCGTTCTCCAGTCCGTCAATAATTTTGCTTTGATTGGCCATACGAATACAAGTGGTATGGCCCCAACCACTTTCAAGGGGAATATCACAATTGACTCTGTTGAAGGAGATATCCTCCTCTCAACACTCGATTCTAACAATATGTTTGCTCAAATTGGAATTGCTTCAGATCAGAAAAATACCGACTCAAGTGGACCGACTCAAATTGTGGGCAATGTTGACATTCGAAATGTTAAGGGTTCTCTCAGGCTCATTGGTGGAACTGGAGGGACTGGTGCTTATACGTTAATTGGCCATGGCGGGCGAGCGAGAAGCTTTGTGGATCAATATCAGGGAGATATTTCTGTAAAAACGACTGGAGATATTTCCATTCTTGGAGGCTCAGATTTGCTCGGTGAAAAATTTTCCGGAATTGGATTTGCTCAAGAGTTTGCAACACAATCGACACACTATTTCACTTCAAATTCAGTCTCCGTTGAATCAGGAAAAAACATTTATCTTCAGTCTGGACAAGGCTCCAACCCTGCATTTATTGGTGCTTTTACAGGAAACCAAAAGGGAACTGCCCATATTGATATTGGAACTGTCCATGTGAAATCAGGAGGAATGCTCTCTCTTCTTGGAAATACTTATGAAAACGCAAACTCAGATAGTGTTATAGGGGTTACAGGATCTAATGGATCTGGACATTGCTCTATTGATATCTTCGCAGGAAAGGGTCTTCAGCTACTAGGAAGCACCCTTCCAAATGGAACGTCTAATGTCGCTATCCAAAATGGACTGGAGAATGGCCTAATAGACGGATCCATTAATATTGCAGTGCTCCATGGCGACGCCACGCTAAAAGGTGGTATGAACAAGCCTTCAGCAACTAGCAATGCCTTTGTCCGTTCAAATGGAGATTTAAATGTAAATATTCTGAACGGAAATTTAGACCTAGTAGCGAATAATCCTGCCTATTTTATATCTAAAGGAACAGCAAAAATCTATGCGTCAGGTGATATCACACTCACTGGGGGTGGATGTAGTGACCCTGCTTATATTTCACATACTGGACTTTTATCGGTTAGAGCAGGACAACACCTTAAACTTTTTAGGAACTCCTATATTGAAAACGAAAGCGGCATTTTGACTGTTATTGCGGGTAACAACCTAGAGATGCACCCTTCATCTTCGATTTCTAACTTATCAAATAACCTCATTAATATTCTCGTCGACCATAACTCTCCTAAACACCCGGACTGCGGAAATGGAACTCTAATTATGGCGGAAGGATCAGAGATTCACGGAACTGGACCTATCCAGATTTACTCTTCCAGACAAGAGTTAAACCAAATCCATGGAATGATTGGTGGAGCGTTATTTACTCCTGGAAACCTTTTCGTACCCCAATCTCCTGAAAAATGGCTCTCTCACTATCCTAACAGCTTTTATCATTCAGACTCACCATTCACTATCCACTACAAAGACGGTGTTCTTTCGCCTCAAAGAATTGAACGTAGTCAAATCGTCATCAGCGAAATGCTTACAGACCTTCACCCCTATGATGAATACTTAGGATGGCTGCTGGAGTTCCAAACAGCTTATGCTACTTTAGAGTCTACGAAAATGGATGAGAAGGTATCTTCTAGTTTTCAAGTTATCCCAGACCAGCTATACTACCTTCGCATGAGGAAGGGCTTTGATTATCATCCAAAGATTACCCATTTTGTCACCTTCCCCAAAACCCTTAGTACAGGAAAAGAATGAACTCCCGTTTTTTGATTAGTGCCGCACTCTTATCTACTTCTCTGTTTGGAGTTGACTTTGACCGCGTTAAACCCCAGGAGCCGACCCAGTTTGAAGGTGAGCGGGCCGCAACATATGGCCCCGAAGAAATGAATCCTCAGGTCTCAAATGGAAACCAAGTCATTATTCCCGAGTTAAAGGGGATCATTGTAACCGACACGCGCGACCAAGTCTCCGACGAGGAAATCATGAGGGCTGTTGGTGGAGCTGAAACAATTAACGTTCAAGTCCCGGGAACAATCAAAAACTTCAATTCGATGCTGACCAAGGAATTTCTGAATCGCCCCTTAACAAAGCAGGGAATGCTGGATCTAAAACGAGAAGTTCTCCTCTATTACCGTCGATGGGGCCGCCCCGTAGTGACTATTGAGATTCCTGAGCAAAAGATCACTGGTGGCGTTTTGCAATTAATGATCATCGAGGGGAAACTTGGAAAAGTCACCGCAGAAGGAAATAAGTACTTTAAGAGTAGTACTCTAGAAAGTTATGTTCGCTTGAAAAAAGGGCAGGCTATCGACTCTAATACATTGATTACTGATCTCGACTGGATCAATAGAAATCCCTTTCGACAAGTTGATGTAATTTATGCTCCTGGAGAAATAGCTGGGACAACTGATATTCGACTTTTGACATTGGATCGTCGTCCATGGAGAGTCTATGCAGGCGTTGACAATACAGGATTTGATGAAACCGAGAATACACGTCTATTTGCAGGTGCGAATTGGGGAAATGTTTTTGGAACCGATCAAATTCTCTCACTTCAGTTTACTTGCGCTCCAAATGTTGATCGCTATTGGGCAATTAATGGACACTATACAATTCCCCTGCCATGGAGAGACATCTGGGTCTTTTATGGAGGATACTCTCATGTTCATGCTGATATGGATACTCCAAGACTTGATAACTCGGGCTATGCCGCTCAAGCGAGTACGCGATATAACTTTATTCTCTCCAACGCCCCTGGGGTTCTTCAAGATCTTACCCTTGGATTCGACTACAAGCGAACCGACAACAACTTAGAATTTGGTGGCGAGCGTATTTTTAGACACAGCGTGAATCTAACGCAACTTGTTTTAGGTTACAATACAGCTTTTGATAATGACTATTTCAAAACATCTATGACTTTAGAGTTTTTTTATTCTCCAGGCGACTGGCTTCCCGAACAGAGCAACTCTGATTACAGGCAGGTCCGATACAAAGCTAAAAGTGATTACATTTACTACCGCCTAGCCTTTGCTCCTATCATCCGCCTCCCTAAGGACTTTTCCTTTGCCCTAACAATTCGAGGTCAAGGAGCCAATCAAAACCTCCTTGCTAGTGAGCAATATGGCTTAGGTGGGTACAATACAGTGCGAGGATATAAAGAACGCGCTGTGAACGTCGATAATGCCTTTCTTACCTCCGTAGAACTCCGCTCTCCTTCTATAAACTTGATTGGAAGACGCCACTTTAAGGATATGGTTCAATTTTTGATCTTTCTAGACTATGCAATTGGGCGTGATGTCCATACCTTACCAAAGACTCCTAAAACAGAATATCTATTAGGATTTGGTCCTGGTGTTCGCTACGAAGCTGCCCCCTATTTGAACTTCCGCGGCGACCTCGGAATCCAACTAAAAAACGTTGATAATGGCGGTCCCGGATTTCGCTTCCACTTTGCGCTAGTTGGTAGTTTCTAGAATACTAACCTTCGTGAGAGATGAATTCGGTTTCAATCTTGGCGGCAAGAATAAAATCGCTTTCACTTAGACCATCAATCTTATGAGTCCAGATTTGAAGAGTCACCTCCGCCCATGACAGAAAGATGTTGGGATGATGCCCCTCCTCTTCGGCAATGCGCCCAATAATATTCGTAAAAGCAAGGGCCTCTTTGAAGTTTTTGAAGGTATAGGTCCTTTCAAGCTGATGCTCGCCAATGATTGCCCATCCTTCAAAAAGTTGTTCAGCAAAAGGCTTGAGTAGTTCTCCCTTAAGCGGCACCGCGCCAACGACGCAGGGTGTACATTTTCTGAGCGCAAGTTCTTTCATAGGTCTCCCTTAATGGTTTGAAGATAAGCATCGGTTTCTCCCCACGGAAATAAGACGGAAAAGGATTTCCCAATATGAAAAACATTTTCGTCATAGTCTGTGAGAGGATAACTAATGCTAATAATTTTCGTCCCTTTTGGGAAGGTCTTTAAACGATCGACAAGAGATGTAATTTCTTGGTCTTTTAAACACGTTCCATAGAGGTAAATAACGGAAGCTTTTGGTATCTTTGCTTGAAGCATATCGGCGCAGATAAAAGAGGCCTTTTCTAGATGGTGCTTTTGCGCTACATGCTTCGAAAGCTTCACAAATTGAGGAATCCGTTCAATTCCAATCACTGAACAATGAAAAAAATGATGGAGAAATAAGGCCCCTCTTCCTCTTCCAGATCCGAGCTCAAGGAAGGTGTCTGTCTCTTTTAAATCACACTCTTTTGCAATTCTTTCATATGTTATAAGAGGAGTTTCTCCATAGGTATGAATTTCCCTATTATGGTGCTTCTTGAGATAATTCTTGCTGATTGTATAGGGATTCTTGAAAATATAGGCAGTGAGAAGCGCTTTATCAATTTTAGCAAAAACCAAATCAGAATAATATTCTTCTTCCACCTGTTTCTGAAGCTTTCGATCTATCCAGGCATATTTGATTGCGTCAAGTAATCGTCTCATCCCCACACATTAACACCATGGAGGTTTATACCGAAATAAATTCATTTTAGTATACCTTACCAGTTGATGGTTTGTCCAGGCTCGAGTACACGGAAACTTTTTGGATCAATTCCTTCTTTTTTTAAAGCACAAAAGAGATCATAAGGGGGTTGTTCAAGCCCCTCACTTGAAAGACGAAAGGTTTTCCAATGCATTCCCACACTAAGCAGAGACCCCACTTCATCATGGATCTTAACAGCTTTCTTCGGACAAACATGAACAGGTCCCATAAAATCCCCAGGATCATAGGTTCCTATAGGAATTAAGCTGAGATCCATTTCTCCAAATTCCTTTCCAATATTCTTGAAATCTTTTCGGTTATACCCCGTATCCCCCACGAAATATAGCCGCTTTTCTTGGCTTTTCTCCTGCAAAAAATCAACAACATATCCCGCCCAAAGAGTCTTGTTTTTATCAAAGAGTCCTCTTCCTGAATAGTGTTGCGAGGGCACAGAGGTGATGATGACCTCCTGTCCCTTGATCCCAATATGTGTTTCCTCCCACCACTCCATTTCAACGATGTGTCGCATTCCGAGTTTCTGAAGTCGCTTCTTCACTCCAAGAGGAACAATCCATGTAATTCCAGGGCTTTTTTCCTGGAGCTTTAGAACCGTTTCACGGCATAGATGGTCGTAGTGGTCATGGCTGATCAAAACAATATCAATTTCCGGTAGGTTTTCCAGGGCCAGTGGAGCTATATGCCTGCGTTTTGGCCCCAGAAATGATAGTGGTGAACACCGATCCTCCCAAATGGGATCGGTTAAAAGATGCAGTCCTCCAACGTTCACTAGGAATGTGCAGTGGTTAATCCAAGTGACCTGAGGAGCATTTGCTTTGAGCTTTCGTTTAGAGTTTGGATATTTGAATTTTTTAGGGCGCGGCTTTCTCTCTTTTTTATCATTATAAAAACCCAGCTGCCACAAGACTATATCTATTAATGACCGTTTTGTTGAATCGATATGAGGATTAACGAAACGTCGCCCCTTCTTATGATAACCCTTCTTCATATTAACTCCCCCCCGAGACTTCCTTTTAACCGAAGGTTGAAATATTCAGAAAGGGTTTTTAGAAAAAAATTTTAAGAAATTTATTATCAGGTGAGTAAGGATTTAGGAACTTGATCTGTAATCACAGGATCTCCATCAAACTGAATTGGACCGGGATACGCATAATGATCGTCAACCATCCACTTGATCCGATTTCTGCTAAAGGTTTTAAAAGCAGAACCTGAAAGATCAATTAGAGCTTTGCGAATCACAGGTTTGTCCTTCCCCTTCCTCTTCTCAAGATTCATGAGCGCTGTAATCGGAATTCCACAGATATCCCACTCAACAGAAGGCTTGATAAGATGCCTAACGCAACTCATATAGCCAGTATGGCCATCCCTTATAAGCAATGCTGCAACATGCCCAAGAGAGTAACAGTAGGTCGCATCAAAGTTTGTAGGAAGCCCTGCGCGCCCCTCATATCCAAAAAAATGGTGAACTGGGCTGAATTTACCTTTATAAGAGGGTCGACGCTTTAGCTCTTCTTTAACCGCTTGGCTAAAAAGGAGATCGGTTTGGATATGGGAGACCTGAACATTCCCATGAGGGTCGCGATCTAGGAGGAGCTGCTGCGCAATCTCTTTCGGTAAAAACTCAAAAGTCGCTTTGGCATCAGGACTTAGAGCCTTCTCATCTTTTCCTTCCGCGAGGAGGGTATTGAGCTCACTAATTAAGGTCCTCATTTCCGGGATGAATTCAATAAGCCCTTCAGGAATGAGGATCAATCCGTAGTTCTTTCCGCTGTTTCCCCTCTTTTCAATCACATCAGCAATCTCTGACGTTACAGCTTTTAGAGTCATTTTCTTTTCTGCCACCTCTTCCCCTATCAGGCAAATATTGGGGTGAGTATTCAACGCACATTCTAAAGCAATATGGGAAGCAGAACGGCCCATCAACTTGATAAAATGGGTATACTTTTTTGCAGATGCCGCATCGCGTGCAATGTTTCCTATCATCTCGGAGTAAGTCGCCGTTGCCGTATGAAATCCAAAAGAAATATCAACGAGATCATTCTTCAAATCACCATCAATCGTCTTAGGAACCCCTATCACCTTGGTTCTACATCCTTTGAGCAAACAGATTTCAGCAAGTACTGCCGCATTCGTGTTGGAATCATCTCCTCCAATTACAACCAATCCGTCGAGCTGAAGCTCATCAAATACCGCAAGTGATTTCTCAAGTTGCTCCTCGGTTTCAATCTTGGTCCGCCCTGATCCAATGAGATCAAAGCCTCCTTGATTTCGATACTGCGCCAGTAAGTCCTCGGAAAGCTCGAGGGTCTCACCTTCAATGATTCCAGAAGGACCATTCAGGAACCCAACTAAACAAGACTCAGGATGAAATGTCTTGAGCGCATCGAAAAGCCCCGTAATCACGTTGTGTCCCCCAGCAGCCTGCCCTCCTGAAAGGACGACCCCAACCTTTAGCGGTTTCACATGAGGTGACCCGCCCTTTGCAGAAGTCAATAATGGACGTCCATAACTTTTCGGAAATAGAGCTTCGATTTCTTTTTCATTTGCAACACAGGTTGTCTTTTCTTGCCCCTTAAAGGTAATGGCGGATAAGTCCCTCAAAATTTTTGGAAGGATAGGTTGATAGGAGAGCCGATGTTTTTGTAGTGGTGTCATACACAGAAGGTTAGTGAATTCAATAAATGGTTGCAAGGATTGATTTAGACTCTAAACAACAAAACTAAATACGATAATTTTATATAAAAAACAATACATTTTCACTTAAATTTGTAATTAATTACAAATTGTTGAATATATAGAATTAACAAAAAGGAGCTGTTATGAAAAGGAAAATCCTAGCCACAACTTTGCTAATCACTCCCCTTCTTCTATGCGGGAGCCTTCAAGCCGGAATGACTGAAAGAGTCGAGAAGCTTGAAGAAGAAATGTCCCAAATAGGGACAATTAATTCTATGGATACTTATGGAATTAGTTTTACTACAGCAAGCCCAAAGGGAGATAATTGCCTTTATATTTTTGTAGATCCTCTATATTGGCATGCAAAAGTCGGTGGAACTGAATTTGCTTTTACCGTCGAAGTTCCTAACCAAACTTTAGACCCTGAATTTATTGGTAATCCTCCTCAAAAAGGTGCAATAAAAGAAAACAGCTTCAATTGGGATTTGGGCCTCCGTATCGGGCTTGGAACACATCTTGGCCATGACTGCTGGGATATCGGCGCAAATTATACTTGGTTCGAAACCAATCAAACAGCCACAATTCAGAAAAATGCTCCAGCCTTCGTTCGTGCAACAAGAATTAACGAAATTATTTGGATGAAAAGAGCAAAGTCTTCCTATTCCGTAGGTTACAATAATGTTAACCTCGAACTTGGTCGCAGTTACTTTCTAAGTAAAAAGGTCTCGACAAAACCTTATCTCGGATTAAAATCTGCTTGGATTGATCTGGATCAAAACATTCATTATGCCCTTACATTCTTGGACGGGCCCAATCAGTCTGAAGGAGCAATCGTTAAGGTAATCGCAAAATCATTTTTATGGGGAATGGGACCAAGAGGCGGCCTAAACATGGATTGGTACCTAGGCGATGGTTTTAGTATCTCAGGGAACCTTGCTGGAGCTCTTCTGTATGGATATGTTCGAGGAAGCGAGCATTTCAAACCCGATGCAAACATCATTCAGGGAGTCAGTATTGAGAGACGTATCAAAGCCAAGACTCATCGATTTATTCCAACTGCTCAAATATTCCTAGGGCTTATTTGGGAAACCTATATGTTCGAGAAAACAAAACATCTAACACTCGGAGCAGGCTACGAAGTTGAGTACTACTGGAGAGCGAATCAAATGACTAATATGGAAGATACATCCACTCCAAACAATTTCATCATGAGCAGAAGAGACCAAGTTCAAAATATTTCAGAAGATGTCATGTTCTATGGGATCACCCTGAAGGCACGACTTGAATTTTAAATTACTCAAAGGAGCCAGAAAGCATTTTCTGGCTCCTTTTTCTTTTTTTCCTCCAATAATAGCGATAGGTTCTTAAAACCTTATTAGTGATATGGCTAAAAGGATGAAATGGCTATTGCTCTTTGTTCCAGTTGTCTGTCTTGCAGGAGAAATTGCTCCCTCGTACTCAAAATTTAAGCATAGAGAATACAAGGGGGTGGGATATGACCAAGGATATACCTCAATTGATGTTCATCTGACCTTCGCTGAATTTCCAGGATTTGCCGTGTTTTTCAACCCAAGAGGGCACGTGTTCAATGATGGCCGCTTGGCCTTCAACGTGGGACTTGGAGGGCGCATGATTGCGGCAAATGAAAAGTGGATGCTTGGAGGGAATGTCTATTATGATTATCGGACGAGCTCAACCCTCTCTCCTCAGCAGTTTGGAGGCGGGGCAGAACTCTTTATTTCAGACTATGTTTTGCGATTTAACGGCTATGCACCGGTTGGAGTTGTGAAGCAGTCAGAGGGAAAGCGGACTGCCGTGGCCCTAGCAAACTTGCAAGGAGAGGTAGAGAAGGAGTTATTTCGAGGGAGTGATCATGTGTTTTTGGGCGCAATAGGGGCATATTACTTAACAGGACGAGCATACCAAGACAAGGTTTTCGGGAAGGCATGGGGATCGGAGATTAGACTCACAGCACGTCTTTGGGAATGGGTCGAGGTTCTCTTTGAAACAACCTATGATCAGGTCTACAATTTTACATTCCAGGGAATGATTTCACTCAAAATCCCCTTTGGAGGGAAACGAAAAGCGTCGAATGCTCCATTTGATCTATTCCAATCTGTCAAAAGGCGAGAAATCATTCCTCTTGAAAAGAAGCACTTGCTCTAAAAATAAGTCTCAATCTTCCCTTAATAAATTAGCAGCCTGTTGACGCCCACAAAACGTAGCTAAGTCAAGAGGTGTCAGCCCTCTAGAATTTTGACTACCTGTTGTATAGTCAAAATACTCACCGACTAAATATTCTACTCCAGCAGGGAAAAGTGGCATTTTCTCTACAATACCCTCTATCCCTTGAACACGCCTAGCTCCCTTCTCCTTTAGTAGTTGCACAATCTCAGTACAGCCATATTCTGCAGCTAAATGCAATGGAGTATTCCCTGCTTCATTTTTCAAAGAGAAGTTAGCATCGAGTTCGATTAAGCGTCGAGCGACACCTTCTTGACGATTCATTAGAGCGAGGTGAAGAAGAGAATTCCCATCTCTATCAACCGTATCGATAGGATATCCATTTCTAATGAGTCTTTCAACAATGCGAACATGTCCGCCAGTAATAGAGCGTCTCATACCATCAATCCTGCCATTATCACGAACGTACGTGGGAAAGATCAAGTTCATTTGAAAATCACTTCCTTCAACTTCATCATCCTCTCCAGCAATATCTAATTCGAGCTGATCAAAATAGTTATCAATTTCATGGGATAGTCGAAGCAAAACCACTCCTTTTTGTTGCCAACTTTCGAAAGGGGCTAACCCCTTTATTAAGGAGCCTACAATAGCAAGCGGAATTTGGGCAATAGGTGTCAAAAGCCTGAAAGCAGAAAGACTTGCTAATTTCACTTTACTCTTAAATAAATCAAAATTGCAGATAGCAACAGGAATGTGCACAATAGCATTGATCACCCTAAGACCTAAGGCACCTACTCTAAGTGCCGTTCTTAAACCAAAGTACAAAACATTTCCTACCAGATCTTTGACACTGGATGTCCTGCTGATATCGTGATGATAGCCTCTAGTTTGATAATCGTAGTGTTGAGTAAGATCTCGACTGATGATTCTTCCGAATCCAACTGATGTGCTCATAATGCCCTCATTATTCCCAAAACATTGTTAGTATATATTATAACACAATTGTAAATTAATATATATACTCAATCAATTACTAACTATTAAAATTATTACAATTAATTACTTGTGGTGAAATTCAAGATCGGACACCCCATCTTGGCGCTTATTGTAAAAGACTTATGTATTATTAAAATTAAACTAATATATAAGTATCACTTACATGTGTTATAATTATCTTTATAAAACAAAATGGGGATTTAAAATGGACAGCTTATGTGTACTAGAAAGCCAATCGCCTTTGCCGGTTGTTCTTGATTCTGAACCTCTAACAAGTGAGGGAGGAGAAGACCTTACAATTCAGCAGCTATCCCAGAAAGCTATCCCTCAAAGAGCTCCAGCGACGGTTAAACAACAAAAAATTGGAACGCCTCAGAGGCTTGTTCAGAATTTATCCTGGGGCGAGCAAATCAACACGCACGTCCAGAAACACGTCCCTATGATCCTCAATTACTTCGATAGGCTTCCCGAAGAGGTTAGAGCAGATTGTATCAAACATGGAATCTCGCTCTCATTTTTTCAAACGCTTTTAGGAAATCTCTTTGAAATCAAATACACTCCTGTTGCCTGCAGTACATTTTCTAAAAAGAATCTTCTTGCAATCGCAGAGGTTGCTGAAGAGTGCAATGTTGGAACCTGTTTGGAAATGAGTGCAGTTGCTTTTAAACATTCAATCCAAAATAAACCTGAACTGTGGGCTGAGCTATTTTTTCTAGAAGGCGGCAATCATATCTTTCTTGTCCTTGGTCGTAACCCCTCGAGTGATCCCTCAAAGTACAAAGAGTGGGGAGAAGAGGCTGTGATTTGTGATACATGGAGTGGCAAGGTTTTCCCTGCGTCAGAAATTGAATCTAAATTGAAAAACTTTGTTAGAGAATCTGAAACTCCTGAAGGCGACCCTAGAACAATTCTCGAACCTTTTAATCCTGAAAAACACGTTCCAACACTGCTAAAATAGAGCTCCTAAATCTGGGCACTATGTGCCCTTACCTGCACTTTTCTTTTTTAGTTTCTTTGAATGGAACTGGAGGTCATTCTTTGGATAGAGGAAGACAAGAAGCGCTGTTCCGATCACAATCAAGCAAAAGCCTAGGATCACTCCTGGAGCAACCCCTTCTCCCCAAATAAAATATTGGATGATCGCCCCAAATATAAAACTGAGATAGATAAAAGGACTCACAAGGCGCATGGGGGCAAATTTTGCAGCCATAGTGAGAAGCACTTGAAAAACCGCAGCAAAAAAACCAGCAAGAAACGCATAGCCTAAACTTTTATCCGTAAAAACTGTGTCAGGATCAGGTGCAAGAAATAGGACTATTGCTGTTACAATAACGCTCAGAATAAAATAGTAGGCTGTTATCCGTTCCCAAGGCTCCGTATAGCTCAGTGTACGGACCGCCACAACAGCTGTTCCTGCAAACATCGCACCAACTAATGGAATAATGACCAAGGGATCAAACATGTTCTCACCAGGACGAAGGACAAAAAGAAGACCCAGAAATGCTATTCCAAGGCCCCACCAAAGACGGTGGACGAGTTTGACACGAAGCCAGAGCCTTGAAGCAATCGGGACAAAAAGAGGAAAGGAATAAAAAATAAGAGTCCCGGTCGCTAGAGAGAGCTTTGTGATACTGTAATAGAAGCAAAAAAGAGCTGCCACTCCACATACTGAACGGACAGCATGGTGAGTGTAATTTTTGGTTTTAAAAAGCTGGTTGACTTTAGGTGCAGTTGGAGAAATAAAGACCCAAAGCATGAGCATCACAAGATTAACAAATGATCTTGCAAAACATAAGAAGTTCGTACTCAGGTAAGGAGAGGCAAGCTTCACAAACATAGCTTGAACAGCTAGCATCACCGTTGCAATCACAATAATCAGGATTCCAAGTCCCACTCTCTTTTTCGGTCTTTCTAAATGCTGAATCATTGCCTTTTTCTCTATTTGGTTATACAATCTATCTATAGCGGAAAAGGAGACAAATGGCAAAAAAATACATTTTTATGACGGGAGGAGTTGTTTCCTCCCTAGGTAAAGGGCTCGCATCAGCATCGATTGGAATGCTTCTCGAAGCTCAGGGCCTCAAAATTGCCATGCTAAAACTCGACCCTTATCTGAATGTCGACCCAGGTACGATGAACCCTTTTCAACATGGGGAGGTCTATGTTACCGACGATGGCGCTGAAACAGACCTAGATCTCGGCCATTATTACCGCTTCACCAATTCTCCTCTCTCCAAATCAAGTAACGCGACCTCAGGACAGGTTTATGATACTGTGATCAAGCAGGAGAGACATGGAGACTACCTCGGGAATACCGTTCAGGTGATCCCCCACGTCACTGACGAAATCAAGAAACGCATTCACAGGTGCGCTGACCAAGAAAAAGGGATTGATGTCATTTTAGTTGAAGTTGGAGGAACTGTAGGAGATATCGAATCTCTACCTTTTCTGGAGGCAATACGTCAATTCCGCTTAGATCATCCGGTTGATTGCGTTAATATTCACATGACCTATGTCCCCTATTTGAAAGCTGCAAGCGAAGTAAAAACAAAACCTTCGCAGCACTCAGTTCGTGAACTCCAGAGCTTAGGCATTTCCCCTGACCTTATTTTATGTCGCTCTGAAAACCCTCTTGATAAAGAGATTAAGGACAAGATTGCCCTCTTCTGTAACGTAGCACGAGAAGCTGTTGTTGAACAAGTCGATGTCACTGGAACAGTGTATGAACTCCCCCTTACCATGGTAGATCAAAAACTTGATAAGCAACTCTGCTCTCTTCTTAATCTTAAGTGTAAAAAGACGAATATTTCTCCTTGGGAAAAAATGGTTAACATCCTTTCGAATCCCAAGAAAACGGTTAAGGTGGGGCTAGTCGGAAAGTATATTCACCACCAAGATGCTTATAAATCGGTGGTAGAGGCTCTCTGCCATGGAGGTGTTCCCCACGAAGTGAAGGTTGAAATCCAAGGCTTTGACTCTGAAAGTGACTCAAAAATGGATGGGTGTGACGGCTACCTTGTCCCTGGGGGATTCGGAGAACGAGGCTTCGAAGGAAAAGTCAAAATTGCAAAGTATTGCCGGGAAAATAAAACCCCCTATTTTGGAATTTGTCTAGGAATGCAAGTCTTGGTTGTTGAGTTTGCTCGCTCAGTCCTTGGACTTAAAAGTGCCAACTCAACAGAAATGAATGCTGACACCCCTGATCCAATTATTTCTTTATTGACAGAACAAGAAGATGTCTCCAACCTCGGAGGCACAATGCGATTAGGAAGTTACCCCTGCTCTCTTTTGCCAAAAAGTAAGGCCTTTGCAGCCTACAAAGAGAAAAAAATCGAGGAGCGCCACCGACATCGCTATGAATTTAACAATGCTTATAAAGACGAGTGCGAGGAAAAAGGACTTATTATTTCGGGAACCAATGATTTTCTTTGTGAGATTGTTGAGGTCAAGGACCATCCTTGGATGCTGGGTGTTCAATTCCACCCCGAGTTTAAATCAAAGCCAATAAAGCCTCATCCTCTATTTGCTGCTTTCATAGGAGCTATGCTCCATGGGTAGAGTTCTCGGTATAGACTTTGGGATGAAACGGATTGGACTTTCTCGCTCTGACCCAAAGAAGATCATCGCATCTCCTTTAAAAACTGTTCTTGCTGGGAAAACGCTTGAAGCAACAGCCGAGCTGATTGTGAAAGAATGCGACGGTATTGAAACCATTGTTCTCGGTCTTCCCCTTCTCCTTTCAGGAAAAGATAGTGAAACAACCACGACAGTGAGAAAATTCGCCTTAATATTAGAAGAGAAGAGCGGGCTTCCCCTTATTTTGTGGGATGAACGTCTCACCTCTAAACAAGTCGAAAAACTGTTGATTGAAGGGAATGTAAATAGAAAAAAACGCACCCAGTATGTCGATACAATGAGTGCAACTCTAATTCTGCAAAACTATCTAGATGGAAACTCTCATGGAAGCTGAAGAGCTCTACGAAAAACTGAAACACATTGATGTTGCTAACCCACTATGTACCTATACCTTAGAGAGGTGCGAAAGGCTCATCCCTCTAATCAATGAGATTAATACGCTCAAAGAAGAAAAAGACGCTCTTATTTTAGCACACTCCTATGTCCACCCAGATATTATCTATACCGTTGCTGATTATGTAGGAGACTCTTACCGACTAGCTCTAAAAGCTAAAGAAACAACAAAAGAAACGATTGTCTTTCCTGCTGTTCGTTTTATGGCCGAAACAGCCAAGATCTTAAGTCCAAAAAAAACAGTGATTGACCCCAACCCTAATGGGGGATGTTCACTTGCTGACAACATTACAGGTGCTGATGTCCGCCGTCTCAGAAAAGAATACCCAGACCATACTTTTGTCTGCTACATCAATACAACAGCAGAAGTAAAAGCAGAATGCGACGTCTGTGTTACCTCTTCAAATGTAACCCTAATCATTGAGCAACTCCCGAATTACAAGATCTATTTTCTACCCGATAAGCTCATGGGACAAAATGTAAAGAATGCCCTTGGTGATAAAAAGGAAATCGAACTTTACGACGGGAGTTGCTATGTCCATGAAGAGTTCTCTAGTTCTGAGATTGACTCTCTTCGAAAAATCCATCCTAAACTCACGGTACTCGCCCATCCCGAATGCACAGAAGAGGTTATCAAAAAGGCGGATGTCGTTGGCTCTACAAGTCAGATTGTAAACTATGCCAAAGAGCATCAAAAAGATGGAAACCCTTTCTTGATTCTTACCGAGTGTGGAATTGCCTCTCGCCTCCAGGTCGAACACCCTAACCTTAACCTTGTCGGCTCTTGCATGATGTGTCGCTACATGAAGTCGAATAGTCTCGAAGGGATTTTAGAGTCCCTAAAATCCCCCCGCCATGTGATAGAAATCGACCCCTCCATTCAAGAGCGAGCGCTTAGCTGCGTCGATGCCATGTTCACTATCGTCTAGACTTGTTAATTACCAACCTGAGAAGGGACAAAAGAGCAAGACAGGACCCTATGCATTTCAACCGTCCCCCTGGTTTAAGCTGATCAACTAGGGGTTGTGGGATTCCCTCAGACATGAAACCTACGGTAATAATATCATACGGAGCTCCCTCTAAATATCCCTTTTCTCCATCAGTTGTTATAAATGAAACTCTACTTGCCTCCTTAGGAAGATTCCGTTGGATTGTATTTGCAGCAGTATGCGTTAATGAATCATAGTATTCCAACCCATATACCTCTGCATCCGGTGCTAAGCGAGCAAGGACTGCAGCAAGATACCCAGTCCCGGTCCCAACATCGAGTATTTTCTTATCATTTCCAATAATGAATTTTTTCAAGTTTTCACGGCTTGAATATAGAACTAAAATTCTCCTAGATTAAAATCGTTTTTTCACTTAAGTTTAAGAAATGGTAAGTGAAGAAATACACCCCTTTGAGGAGCCAGGTCAAACCTCAAGAAGTTTAGATCCTTGTGTTGTTGTTATTTTCGGCGCGACCGGTGATTTGACGGCGAGAAAACTTATGCCTGCTTTATATAATTTAAAGCGAGAAGGGCAACTCCCGACAAATTTTGCATGCTGCGGATTTGCAAGGCGAGAAAAAACCGATGATGTTTTTCGCGATGAAATGAAAAAAGCAGTGAGTGAACACTCCCGCGTGAAACCTCTTGAAGAGACCCTCTGGGATTCCTTCCATTCGCAACTCTTTTACCATCAGTCGGAGTTTGATGACGATGCTGGATATGAGAGATTTTGTGCGCATTTGGCAGATCTTGATGCGCAGATGGGAACTCAGGGCAATCGGATCTATTATTTATCAACTCAGCCCAGTTTTTTTCCAACCATCATCGAGAAGCTCAAGAAACATAAACTCCTATATGACCATAACACCGAAAAAGAGAAATGGTCACGGGTCATTATTGAAAAGCCTTTTGGCCACGATCTAAATTCGGCATTAGAGCTTCAGAAAAACTTGATGCAGCACCTAAGTGAAGAACAGCTCTATAGAATTGACCATTATCTTGGAAAAGAAACAGCACAAAACCTATTGGTATTCCGCTTTGGAAACTCCATTTTTGAGAACCTTTGGAACCACCGCTATATCGACCACGTCCAGTTCACGGTTGCAGAGGATATTGGAATTGGAACTCGAGGAAGATTCTACGAAGAGCAGGGACTTGTTCGCGACATCATGCAAAATCACATGATGCAACTCTTTTCACTCATCGCAATGGAACCCCCGGTGAATTTAAGCCCCAGCTCGATTCATGATGAAAAAGTTAAGGTATTAGAGGCTCTCCGCCCTTTCAAAGGTGATGACTTTGAAAAATCAGCCATACGTGGACAATATGGCAAAGGATTTACTAGTGGAGAAGAGTCCAAAGGATACCGAGAAGAAGATAATGTCGACCCCAAATCAAAGATAGAAACCTATGGAGCTGTGCGCTTCTTTATCGATAATTGGAGATGGGACGGCGTTCCATTCTATTTGAGAGGAGCAAAAAGATTGCCCAAGCGAGCAACAGAGATTGCTGTGACCTTCAAACATCCTCCCGGAATCTTATTTCACGAGCATGGGCAAAAACATGAACCCAATGTCTTGGCAATTCGAATCCAGCCCAATGAAGGAATTGCACTAAAAATTAATTGCAAGGTTCCAGGACCGAGTAGTCCAATTCAACCTGTAAAAATGGACTTCCGCTATGGAGCATTTTTTGGCCTCACCCCCCCAGATGCTTATGAGCGATTGATTTGCGATTGTATCGCCGGAGATAGCACTCTTTTTGCAAGGCAGGATGAGGTCTTTCATTCCTGGCAATTTTTTACTCCCCTTCTTGACCACTGGGCGAACACAGTTCCTAAAAATTTTCCTAACTATGAAGCTGGCACCTGGGGCCCCAAAGCTTCAGATGAAATGCTCGCACGGGATGGGCGAAAATGGCGCTTGATATGAGCCCCATAAACAAGGTATAGTGCAGCCATATGACTACAATCCACCCAGCTGATATCGAATCTGAATTGGACCGAATTTGGGATTCCCTTCAGGGATCGAATAAAATGCGGGCCTGCCTCTTTAACCTGATCATCTATGCAAAAAAATGTCAGCGCGTAGGCTACCTTAATCAAATTGCTCAGAAGGTCATTGAAAAATTTCCTTCACGAGTCATTTTTATCACTTATGACGACACCTGCTCAAACCAAGATCTGCAAACGTCCGTTTCAGTCATGACTGCTGATGAAGGTGAGTATGAAATCGCTTGTGACCTGATTGAAGTTGCGGTATGCAGTAAGGATCACCCCAGAGTTCCCTTTGTGATTCTCCCCCACATCCTTCCTGATCTTCCGATTTACCTCGTTCATGCTGATGACCCCTCTTTTGAGAACCCTATTGCTGAAAAACTTGAACACTTAGCAGACAGAATTATCTTTGACTCTGAAGCAGCATCTGATCTACCAGCCTTTGCAAAGGCTGTGCTCTCCCATGATCTGCGATGTGGCGCTGATGTGGCAGATCTCAATTGGGCCCGTATTGAAGGATGGAGGCAACTCTTTGCCAATGTCTTCAAGTCCTCTGAGGAGCTCGAAAGGTTAAAGCATGCAAGTAAAATCTCCATCAGCTTCAATTCAAAAGAAACCGACTACCTCTGCCACACAAACATTCAATCAGTCTATCTCCAGGCTTGGATTGCGGTTCAACTTGGATGGAGCCTCAAAAAGATAAACTCAAAAGGGGAACATCTAACGTTTCACTACGAAAGTGAGTTTGGCCAGATAGAGTCTGTGATTATCCCTGATTGCTCCGAAGAAGTGTCGCCAGGAAGACTTCTCAAAGTTGAGGTTGAAACCAACCAGGAGTACCGCTATAGCTTTAAGCGTAATTTAAAGTGTCCCCACCATGTGATGATTGAAAAATCAAGTCCCGAGTTTTGTTCACTTCCTGTAAATTATGTCTTAGATAAGGATGTCTCAGGACAATCTCTTGTCAAAGAAATTTGCCATAAAGGGACTAGCGTTCATTATACGAAAATGCTTCAACTCCTATCCGATATCAAAAACGAGAGTCTGTTTAATGAATGACGATCCCCATTTCTTTTCTTGGGACGACACAAGAGATATTGCCCACCCTGGGGACAGAGACCACACACTCGCTTTTGCCGTTGAACACTTCATTAACTGCGCCAAAGAGGCGATGAAATCCCATGAATATTTTGCTGTGGCACTCTCGGGAGGATCCACTCCAAAAAAGATCTTTGAAATGCTTTCTTCTCCTTCCTATTCAGGAGAAATAGACTGGACAAAAGTCTTCATTTTTTGGGGAGACGAGAGGCCTGTTCCTCCAACCGACCCCGACAGTAACTTTCGAATGGCAATGGATGCCGGATTAAAATCTCTATCAATTCCGCCTACCCATATCTTTCGAATGGAGGCAGAAGCAAATATTGCAGAAAACGCCAAGGCCTACGAGGAAAAGATTCTAGAGATCTTAGGATCCCGCCCTTTTGATCTCATAATGCTTGGAATGGGCGAAGACGGTCACACAGCCTCTCTTTTCCCAGGTACTAAAGCCCTCGAAGAAAAAGTTGCCCTTGCCGCTGCAAACGAAGTCCCTCAAAAGGAAACTTGGCGGATGACACTCACTTATCCTTGTATCAACTCTGCCCGCAACATCGCGATCTATGTTCTGGGTAAAAACAAAGCAAAGATGCTGAGCCAGGTTTTCCTTAAAAATCACAAGCCCCCCTATCCAGTTTCCCTCATTGGAACACCTCACAACAAGGCGCTATGGGTTCTTGACAGCGAAGCTGCCGATCCTATTCTAAAGAAAAGGCCGAAGTGAGAAACTCTTCGGCCAAATCCAATTAAGTATTTGCTGCTTCTCTCTGATAGATTCCAAGAATCTCATCAAAAACTCTCGCATCATATCCTTGCCTTTCATTCCTCAAAATTTCCTCTAGGGGAAGCACTGAGGGAACTGGCTGCATCTCGTAAGTAGGGAAGTGAGGATATAACCCAGCAGGATCAAAGTATTGCCTTGGAGGCTGCGCCCCAGTTGCTACAAGATGAGCTTCTTTATGAAGGTTAGAAATGTGATTAAACAGTGGAAGAAGATGCGCATCACGATTTCTTTTGATGTCTTTGATATAGTCATCCCTTTCAGTGCGGATTGTGCTTATTCGAGCATCAAAGGGAAATGAGATAAGGCGTACCGAAGTATCACGAATCGACTGCGCTTGCTCAATAGTTGTTCGATATTCATTTTGAGCTGTTTGCCGATAATGATCATACTGAGCTCCTAAGGGATAGGACTGCAATTTCTCATCAAGTTTCGATTCAGCATTTTTCTTATACAAAGCATAGGTCGTGTAGGCCACGGCAAGCGCTGTCTGTTTACTTTGAGAAACAGAATCAATGTTCTCTTGAGCTTTTTGCTTCACATCCTCAATTTTATCACTCACCATGTTTTCAACAATGTTAAAGGTCTTAACAAATTTAGAATGCTCTTGGTGGTAAAGAGTAAGAGGCACTCCATACTGAGGGTGAAGCCTCACAAAATTCATCATTTTCTCGCCAAGAGGGCTGTATTTTGCCGCAGACTCAAGAAGAGCAATCCTCTCCTTTGCGTTGTGGGCACCCACCATCTCCTTTTGCATAGCATCAAGATATTCAAGATAAAGTCCATTGAGCTCAACAGTGCTTAAAACCTTTGAGAAGAGGGCTGGCTGAGATTTTGCCCCTAGGTCGTCTTTGATATAGATCGAAAGAAGCCCTGTATCAAAAGCTTCTTTTCTCTGCATCGCTACAGCTTCAGGAAGATTTTTCTGCCAAAGCCCCACCTGTTGATGCGCTTGATAGGTTCGGTATGCTCCAAAAATAAGGAGCGCAACAGCACCTACGCCTAAAGCTCCTGCTGCTGCAGGCGAAAACCCACCCATTGTTGCAACTGCTCCTAGACTCGGAGCCCCTACAAGCGTTGTTAAACCAGTAATCAATCGCTTTGACTGCCAAAAGTCTGACTTTACTTCTCTAAAAGATTTTGAAAAACTTTTTACCTGAATCAGATTGTCAACAAGAGAAAATGTAAACTTCTCATTTGCATTATAAGTAATCCGTTGGTTTAAAGGACGCTGAACAAAGTTCTTTTGTTCAATAAATGAAGGCTGACCCGGCGCAAATGTAATTTCATCTTCACACTGCCTGTCATAATCCCACTCTGCAAAATGTTCACCTGAAGGGCCCGAAAGGGCAAAATCTATTTCAGACATCTATTACTCCTAAATTTTGAATTACGGGATATTATTTCATTTTTAAGAGATATTTCACAAGTAGAAAAACTAGGAATTCGATATACTTTTGCCTATGAAAGTCCTTGGAATTGAAACATCTTGCGATGAAACGGCTGTGGCTATTGTCAAAGATGGAGTGAATATTTTAGTTAACCTCATTGCCTCGCAAGCAAAGATTCATCAGCAATTTGGTGGAGTCTATCCAGAAGTTGCTTCTCGCCACCATATTGATCAATTAATCCCTTTAGTGGAACAGGCGATTGAAGAGCATGAAATCGATTTGATTGCCGTGGCAAATGGACCCGGATTAATGGGCGCTCTTCTCATGGGCGTTGTTGGAGCTAAAACCTTGGCCTACGGGTGGGGGAAACCCCTTGTTGGGGTAAACCATGTCGAAGCTCATCTTTACTCTGCTATGATGGGCGAGGAGCCCCGTTTCCCCGCCTTGGGAATCGTTGCCTCTGGAGGACATACTTTCCTAGCAAAAATGACAAGCATCTGCAGCTACGAAATCCTAGGAACTACGGTAGACGATGCCGTCGGTGAAGCATTTGATAAAGTCGCCGCACTCTTAGAATTCCCCTATCCTGGAGGGCCCCATATTGAAAAACTAGCTTTGCATGGAGACGCAAATAAATACCCCTTTCGAGCAGGTCAGGTCAAAGGCCGTCCTATAGATTTTTCTTTTAGCGGCCTCAAAACAAATGTCTTGTATACGGTAAAAGGAGCAAATTGTGATAAGCGAGCTCCCTCTATAATCACCGATGAAGAGAAGAAACACATTGCAGCAAGCTTTCAAGATGCGGCTCTTGGAGACATTGTGAATAAAGCTTTAAAAGCCGCCTCAACCTTCGATTGCCAAGCAATCTACTGTGGCGGAGGGGTCACGCAAAACCAAAGACTCCGTGATCTGTTTGAAAAATCTCCTTATCCTGTGTTTTATCCTGGAGAGGGGTTGAGCCTTGATAATGGCGCAATGATTGCAGGCCTTGGATTTCATCTCTATCAAAGGAAAAAAATTTATAATGAAGTGCATGCATATCCTAGACTTTTTTCGTAAGATCGGTTAGGATTGTTGGGAACAAAGGATTTTGAATTATGGCAAAGAAAGGCGCACGCGAAAAAATTCGACTTAAGAGTACAGAGAGTGCTGAAACCTATTGGACTTTTAAGAATAAGCGTAATACACCTGATAGAATTGAGCTAAAAAAGTACGATAAAAACCTCAGACGCCACGTCGTTTTTAAAGAAGCCAAGTGATATTTGAATTTTCGATTGCTCGCAAGTACCTCATTCCAAGGAAGCGGCAGCTATCGATGTCCCTAATTGCCCTAATGTCTGTAGGGGTAATCTCGCTCGTTGTTTGGCTCGTCCTCGTTTTCCTATCTGTTACGGATGGGATCGAAAAGAATTGGCTGAAAAAGCTCACCTCCCTTAATGCTCCGATCCGAATTACGCCTACAGAAGACTATTACCACTCCTATTACTACCAAATTGACAGTATTAGCAACGCTTCCGATTACCGCTACAAGAGTATTGGGGAAAAAGCCTCAGCGCTCCTTACAGACCCTTATGCTCCCGATGAAGATCAAGGAATCCCTCGCCGGTGGCCTGAAAAACTCAGCAACAAAGATGGTTCTCCAAAAGACTTGGTGAAAGCGGCTTTCGGGATTATTGATAATCTTCAACTTACTGCTCAGGATTACGAAGTGTCAGGAGCAGTCCTAAAACTTCGTATGGTCCGCCCGCAAGGAATTCTATTTTCACAATCCCAAGAGCGGGGGCAAGGCTACTTAACTCAGGTCTCATACATCTCCTCTTTTAGTGGCAAAAGTCCCCTCCTTCCAACTCTTATTGAAACGCCCCGCATGGAAGATCTCAATCACCTCTTTTTCTTAACTGATATCTCGATGAATGGCGTCAGTGAAGATACTCCTGAAGAAGTTGAACGGGTTTCAGTTTCTGAGTTTCAATCCCGATTAGAATCTCTGCTATCCAACTTGGAAATTCAGAGAATGAAAACAACTTCCCACCGATGGCAAGCCCTTGCAGCTCTACTACCCGAAGGGGAAGAATTCGATGTCTATGCTCCGATAAAAAATGGAATGATTAGCCAGATTGTTTTTCCTATGAAACCAAAAGAGGGAAGCGGGAAAATTAAAAAGAGTCAGGGACGCCTCCATTATGTAGGAAGGGACGGAAGTAGCCATACGGTTAGTTATTCTGTTCCTCTTTATCTTGAGGGAAGGATTTCAATGGAAGCAACTCTTTCTCCTTATGAAAAGAAAGGGGTGAAATCTCTGAGCGACTTGCGTTTTCATGTAAAAGCGCACCTTCAAAGACAAGAGATTTCCGGACAAATCCCCTGGGAAGGGATCGAAGTGGAGCATGCAAACATTGTAAACCACTTTGAAAAGATTCCTGAAGTCATGCCTCCATGGCCCTATTTTATTGGGGATGAAGCATACTTGCCTGATGGGGACACTCCTGCTGTTGTTCTCCCTAAACACTTTCAGAATAGCAAGGTGGAGCTGGGGGATGTGGGATATTTCTCATATGGAGCCGCAACCAGCAGTTCAGTGCAAGAACAACGCCTCCCTGTGCGAGTTGTTGGTTTTTACGATCCCGGTGTGATGGCAATTGGAGCCAAAGTCATATTGACGCAGCCTGAACTTGTTCACGCAATCAATGCCGCCTCTCAGTCTCTCTTTGACCCCAACATGGTAAATGGCATTCAGGTCTATTTAGATGATCTGGGAAGCGCCAAAGAGGTCAAAGAAAAGCTAGAAACAGCCTTTCAAAACGAGGGGCTTTCCTCTTATTGGAATGTCACAACCTTTCATGAGTATGACTTTGCTAAGGATCTTTTGCAGCAGTTTCAAAGTGACAAGTACCTTTTTACCCTGATTGGAGGAATCGTCCTTATTGTTGCCTGCAGCAACATCATTTCTCTTCTTGTTATTTTGGTAAATGATAAGAAGAGAGAGATTGCAATCTTAAGCGCCATGGGAGCATCTAAAAAAAGTATAGCTCTCATCTTTACCCTGTGCGGTGGGATCATGGGAACACTCAGCACGCTAATTGGAACGGGAGCGGCGATTCTTACTCTCCATAATATTGATAGCGTTGTCAGCTTCCTAAGCTTCTTGCAGGGGCATGATGCATTCAATGTAGTCTTCTATGGAAAGTCTCTACCAAACCAATTGAGTAACCATGCGCTGATTTTTATTCTAATCGCCACACCTATCATATCGCTACTTGCTGGGCTCGTTCCTGCAGTAAAGGCAACCAAACTCCATCCTTCACAAATTCTGAGGTCCGAATAATGGCGGTCTTGGTCGCAAAAGATTTAAAAAAATCCTTTTTTCATCCTTCAAAATGTGATATTTTGAAAGGAGTTTCGCTCACGGTTAACCCTGGTGAAACTGTAGCAATCATGGGGCCTTCAGGGGTTGGGAAAAGCACCCTGCTGCATATCTTAGGGACACTTGATCAGCCAAGTGGGGGCAGCCTTGAAATCGCAGGACGAGATGCCCTTGGAGACCAGGGATCTTTGCTTCGTAATCAGCACATTGGATTTGTCTTTCAAAATTACAACCTTCTCGATGAGTATTCCGTTCTAGAAAATGTCTTGATGCCAAGTCGCATCGGACGATTAGGAGGCAAAGAGGAAGAAGCCAAGCGTTTGCTTTTGGAAGTAGGTCTGGAATCTCACCTCCACCACCTAGCAAAGCAACTATCGGGCGGGGAAAAGCAGCGAGCAGCCATTGCGCGTGCCCTTTGTAATAATCCTGATTTAATTCTTGCAGATGAACCTTCAGGAAATCTCGATGATGCCAATTCTAATCGTATTCACGACATCTTAATCTCTAAAGCAAAAAGCCTTGGAAAAGGTCTCATTATCGTCACCCATAACCATGCTCTTGCAAAGCAGTGCGACTTTATCTATAATCTGCAGGATGGAGTATTGAAACTCAAGTGACGACCTAGGGCTGTTTAGATGATTTTCGATTTTTTTTCAGCTTCAGGAGGGTAAAATCACCATCATACTTGGAAAAGTAGGGGTAGTTTTACCCTCCTGAAGCTGGGAAAAAAGAAAAATCCAGATAAATATTCATAGGTCGTCACTTGGGTTTAAAGTTAACGGAATCATCTTATGACTAAAATTACTGTTGTTGGTGTGGGCTATGTGGGCCTTGTTACAGGAACCTGTTTTGCTGAAATGGGACATAATGTCACATGCATTGATATCGATAAAAACAAAGTTGAAAAGCTAAAGAAAGGGACAATCCCCTTTTATGAGCCGGGACTCAAGGAACTGGTTGAGCGTAATCAGAAGGAAAACCGCCTTGTATTTTCAACAAACTACGAAGCAGTCAAAGGCGCAGAGGCTTGCTTTATCGCAGTAGGCACTCCCGAAGGTGAGGAAGGAAGAGCAGATCTATCACAGGTCCAAGCCGCAGCGATTTCCATTGCCAAAAACCTCCAGGAATATGCTGTCATCATCAATAAATCAACAGTTCCAGTAGGAACGGTAAAGCAGTTAAAGTTGCTCATTGAAGATCACCTCTCAAAAAAGGTTCTTTTTGATGTGGTGTCATGCCCTGAATTCCTGAAAGAAGGGTCTGCTATCGACGACTGCATGAAACCTGATCGGATTATCATTGGAAGCGATAGCGAAAAAGCAACCCGTATCTTGCAGCATTTGTACTCCTCATTTACCTTCAACCATGACCGGATTCTGGTGATGGATATCGAATCTGCAGAACTCACAAAATATGCTTCAAACGCGATGCTTGCCACGCGGATCTCCTTTATGAATGAACTATCATGGATATGCGAAAAAGTCGGGGCCAACATCAATACTGTCCGAAAAGGAATGAGTAGCGACCATCGTATTGGATACCACTTCCTTTACGCTGGTGCGGGGTACGGAGGATCGTGCTTTCCGAAAGACATCCGGTCTTTAACGGCTTTGGCACAAGAATTAAATTGTGAAACTCCCCTGTTGAAAGCCATTGAAGAGATCAATGAAAAACAGAAAAGCCGCCTTTCCAATAAAATCTCTGATTATTTTGCCAAAAAGGGTGGTGTGAGAGGAAAAACAATTGCAATATGGGGCCTTTCTTTTAAGCCCAATACCGATGACATGCGAGATGCCCCAGCCCTTACCCTCATCCGATCCCTGATCGAAAAAGGTGCCAACCTCCGCCTATATGATCCCATTGCTATGAGAAACGCAAAGAAGATCCTTCAGAATCAAGAAAAGATCCGCTTTTGCGTAAGCGAACATCAAGCAGCGCACAATGCCGATGCCATCGTCCTTGTAACAGAGTGGAAGCAATTTCGATTTGTGAATTTAAAGACAATTTTGTCTAAGATGCGAGGAAATGCATTTTTCGATGGGAGAAACCAGTACCATCCCAAGGAAATGGCAGCAAAGGGATTTCAATACTTTGGTATAGGAGTTCCAGAAACTCAGGCAGCTCTTTTAAATGAGCTCCGTTCCATCGGTACAAAAAAGGCCAACCGGTATGACAGTAGTAGACTCGACCACGACACTACGCTCGCGCGTTAATGAGCGTCTTGAAGAACTTCTCCCTAAACGGGAAGGGCTTCATTTTCTTCTCTTCGAAGGAGCGCATTATTCTTTAATGCTTCCTGGAAAACGACTACGTCCCCTTCTTCTTTTAAGCATTTTAAAAGATTACAATGTTCCTATTGAAAAAGGACTAGATGTCGCATGTGCCCTTGAGATGATCCATACCTATTCACTGATTCATGATGACCTCCCTTGCATGGATGATGATGATCTTCGCAGGGGTAAACCTTCTCTTCACAAAGTCTATGGTGAAGGGCAGGCGGTTCTCGTGGGAGATTTTCTTCTCACCTACGCTTTTGAAATCCTTGCAACCTGCGGAGCTTCGCAAGAAATAACCGCAATCATAGCAAAGGCTGCCGGAGGCCATGGAATGATTGGGGGTCAACTTGTCGATATTCTCTTCGAAGGAAAAGAAATTGATTGGAATATCCTTCAGTTCATGTATCTTGGGAAAACAGCGGCTCTTTTTTCAGCTGCATTTGAATGTGGTGCCCTTCTCAGTGGGACTCCTCTCAAAGAGCAGGAAGCTCTCAAAAAATGTGGAGAGCTCTATGGAGTTGCCTTCCAAATGCAAGACGATATTCTCGATGTTACCTCAGATACTTCCACACTTGGCAAGCCTGCAAAAAGCGATATTGCAAAAGATAAGTCTAATTGCATCACTTTATTTGGAAAGGAAAAAGCCGCAGAGATTGCTGCAGAATATAAAAAAAGAGCACTTGAGATACTTCCTTCTGAGTGTCACCATACTCTAAATCTGATTACCAACTAGAGGTGCTCCCATAGAGAACCTCTCTTTTTAAAAAATTTCCTTCAATAAAAAACTCCTCTTTTGCTATAAGTCCCTGATAGGTTCTTTAGATAAACCCATAAAGTGAGGTTCATACCATGAACAAGATTCAAGACTCAACTAATGTCCAACTTCCTCCGGTGATTCAGTCTGAGCTAGAAGAGCTCAGGAAGCTCATGACTCAATTAGACGAAACACCAACTCTTGCCAATGACTACCGCTTTCAAGACAAGGTAAAAACTGTCATTACTCTTTACTCAAATGACTTTGAGCCTTTAGATTTAGATCAAAAAAACTTTCTTTATGATCTTAACCTTGATCTAATGGAAGCCCGTCTGATAACCCTTGATCCTTATGGCTCTTCGGTTGGTGTTCCAACTGGAAACTGGGAAACCTATCTTACAGAGCTTGTGGATCCAGAACAACCTGTTAACTGGATTGAAGTGATGATCCTACCTGCAATTAATGTAGCGCTTGGGAGCGATGCTTCAGCCACGCTCCAAGAACTCACCAAGTAGTTAAAAAGCTATGATGAATAACCATTTAGAAGACCTGCTACCTGCAGTGATCCAATTTGAAATAAAAATGCTGAGAAAGATTTCCCAGCAACTTAGCGCAACTCACCTGCTTGCGCAAGACTTTCGATTCCAGAGTAAAGCCACAAAGCTGCTTCAGCTTTATATAGCCGACTTTAAAGGAATCGATGAAGATCATAAAAAATTCCTCTTTGACCTCAATAGTGATCTAGTGGAAGGAGAACTGATTACCCTTGACCCCAGTGGTGCAATTATTGGACCTTCTCAAACTCCAATAGCCCAAGCTCTGTCAAGCATTGTTGCTCAAGACAAAGCCACAGAATGGATCGAAAATGTTTTAATCCCAGCCTTTAATAAGGTTCTGGGAATACCAATCTAAATAAAGAAAGGGAGCACCTCAGGTGCTCCCCTCTTATGTGTTGATAACATTTTGTAGAAATTTATACGCGGATAACTTCCGGCTCTCTCACTCTATCTTTGAGTTTGAAGAATAGTGCTTGAAGGTTAGATCGATCAAAATCTTCTTTCTTATGCATACGGTAAGCCGTTGGCTCGAAGAAGTTCATTACAGGATCAACACCTCTATGTGTCATCCAAGCCTCTAGAATCTCAAGCTCTGCGTCAGAGAAATTGGTATAGCCTGATGCCAGCTTAAGGATGGCTCTTGCTCGATTAATAACATGAGTATCGATATTACGCTCTGTCATCTCATTGTGTCCTGTTGCAACAATTGCTCCAGAGATATTATCAACAAGAGCTAGCTTAACCCCTTCTCTTTCAGGAACTCCCTTCTCTCGATCTTCTTTAAGTTTTCTGCGCCAAAAATCAGCTTCCTTCTGGTCTATAAGGAGGATCTTCTGCACGAAGCCCTCTTGAACAACAAGGAACTCAAAAATGGGCTTTTGACGTGGGCCAAAAGGCTCAACAACTCTACTTCTAAATGAAGAGGTAAATACCTTAAACATGTTCCAAGAACAGCAAATTGAAGGAGGAAGCGTATCTGCAAAATCTCTTACTGCATCATCTGAAGCTAACCTGAGCCCTTTTCTAAGCTCAAATAATGGAGGGGTGTACCCTCTCCAGCTACTTCCAATGGGGAAACTATAGCTCTCTGGTTCTATCATGTTAAACCACTGACTCAAGTTCGTAGGATTAAGCCATTCGGACCAACTGATATCGGTATCTGGAGCCGCTCGGTGAGGATCTTCAAGGCCTGCTTGTGCTAAGTTATTGACATTATCAATCTCTTGCTCCTGTTCTTCGTCCTCAGCCTCAGCAACAGCTTGAACCTGAACGGTTCTTCCCATTGATTCGAGAACTTCAACAGAAAGTCCTTCTGTTGACTGGAATGCATGAACTCTTTCTTCGGCAACTGGTGGGGTCTCTCTCCTTGCAATTGCGGTTAAAACACCTACCATCTCTTCATACTCAACTTCTGTGAAATGAGGGTTATGTATGGCTTGCAATACTTTATTTTGAATGATCGTAAGAGGATTCGCTTCTAATGCTTCTTCAGAATCAAAGAATGCAGCAACGGTTGTCTCAATGTCTATGTCGAGGAAAGGCGCAAAACGAGCCAAAACTCTTCTATTATGCACATCATTTCCATCAATAAATTCTGCACGAATTCTTGTTTTCACTGTTTCATACATTTCTACCGCCAGCTTAAATCGGTCTCCCTCGATAACTGCTGCAAGCTTTGCGTTCAACTGGAGTATCTCTTCTTCACTAAACACCCCTTTATCAGAGAGCTTTTTCAAAAGCCTATCTCGGATTGCCTTTAGAACAACCTTGCGGTCCTCAGTCACCCTAAGTAGACCAAAGAGCTCAACTGGGTTATCGGATACCGTAGAAACTAAAAGCTCTTCAAAAGCCCTTAAAATTTCACATGTTGCACCCGCAGTTTTAGCCTCAAGTGCTTTTTGAATAACCGCTTGTTTAACAAGACCTTCAAGCTTTTGACTATCGATAAAGAATTTGCGTTTCTTCTTAGCCGTTCTTCCATTCGTCCTTAAGAAAACTGAGACTTCTCGGATGTTTGGAGTTCTATCCTCACCAATTGCCTTATCTCTGACATATCTTGTCATAGCAACAATCTGCGAGTGTCCTTCAGACTCGATTCCACGGTCACGGTATTCAGCTTGATCAGCTTCTTTCTCGAAGGTTGTGGTTTCTCCTGCAGTAAGAAGACTCACCACTTCACCAGTTTTCTTTCCCTTAACATCTGCAGCATACGTGTGAGGCTCATCAAAATAGGTCACATACTCATGAGGCTGAATTCTACTCTCACTCAGCGGTCTGATCCCCGCTTCTGTCAAGATCATCGCCGTCGCATTCAGATAGAATACAACACCTTTAATCTCAGTGCGAACGCCTTGGATTCCTGCCCAAATTCTTGTAGCAACTTCCTCTGTTGTTAAACCATTGACCGTTGCTCCACGATCGATAAAATTCATGTTGCTGGCGCTCTGATTGAAAAACCCCTGAATCACATCGGTTTGAAGAACTTCTACAGGGTCGCTTTTCGTGAAAACTCTCACCTCTTTGGTGCGCTTTTCAAAGGTGTGCAAGCTTTGCCCCAAAATCCCTTCACGCGCAATGATTCTTGTTCCATCTGGCAGAAGCTCAGGTTCAGGAGTTCCTGTATGTGTGCGAATTTTTGCAAATATATTGATCAAATCTTGCCCATTGCTCTCTAGGATTGTTGGGTAATACTTGATCTCAGCGCGAATATAGTTTCGAACATAGGCAAGCGTTAAAGCGTCACTTGCTCTGAGCTGCTCAATAATTTCAGCACTTACCTCTTCTCCAATATCGCTGAGTCTCACTCCCGGACATAAAACTGTCCTGAAGTGTATTGCCGTATCCGTTAGCTCGAAAGCAACTCCCCTCTTTTTTGCCTCGTTTTCTGCTTTTACTTTCAGATAATCTTGAACCATTTTAATCACTTGAGCATCTGATAGACGATCTCGCAGGTAAAGACACGCCGTTTTACAAAATGTCTCAAATGGTGAAAGAAAGTCGGCCTCATCTACAGTATTTACATTTCCTTCACTTGGTTTCACATACTCGACACCTGTATCCGAAGAAGCTAGGTGGAAGTGCTTATGAATAATTCTTTCAAGTGTTTTCGGCAGCACAATCATCAAAGCTCCGCGCATCAGCGCGATTTGCTTAAATTGAGGATGAAGGATAGCACTTTCAGGAATCGTTTCAGACTGGCCACATAGATAAGCCGCAATTGCTTCTCTATCTTCCAGAGGGATCTCAAATTTTCTAAGAGCTACAAGTTTAGCCGCAATAACTGGTGCCACATGTTCTTCGAATACACTTGCTTCAAGCCTTTTAGGTTCTCTGTCTTTAATCATGACATACCGAGCAACTTCAGGGGTGCTCACAAGTTGAAGTAGCACCTCTTCCAAACACTCTGCATATTCCAACTTAAGTGTCTTTCTTTTTCCAAGGGGAAAGTTAAGCTCTTTATCTTCGCGAGCCGCTTCATGAATTTCATCAATATTTCCAATCCCTTGCGTTCGAAGAACAAGAAGAACTTCCTTATAGAGGTCAATCCGCTTATCATATTCGGATTTTTCAACTCTAAATTTTTCATCAAGATCGAGCCCTTCATCAAGAAACCGAAGAAGAAGGGATTGTAGATCTTCTTGTGTCACATTGATCTGTTCTCTCTTTTTCAAGGCTCCAGCAAAGACCTTTGCAAGGGCCCATAAACGCTCACTATCCCAATTTCTTCTTCTATCGACCACAAATGCATTGACCCCTTGTCCATAGACTCCATGAGCATTTTGATCCATCATTTCGAGACTTTGACCTTTAACCGACTTAGGCCAGACGTTAACAACAAGGGCATCTCTACCATCTGCTGCCGCATAGTCAGAACCAGGGATCACAGCACTACTCTTTCCATCACCCATAATCATCACATTCATCAAGTTACTGTTTCCCTGAAGAATAATCCTATCTAAATGGCTCGCTTGAACTTTCCACAGCATTTTTCCAGTATGTGCTTCATAAGCAACCTTCGTTTTTAAAAGCCGTTCAGGTTCATCTACTCTTACTTGGTATGTTCTTTCTCTTAAAAGCTCTGATGCAAGCGCAGTAATTCCGTCTTCTGGGGTCGCGCTATTAACTTTCTCAAAGAGAATATTGAAGCGAGAAAGCGTCATTAGATAGAGATAAACCTTCTCTTTAATAAGAGGTATATGCTCTTTGCTGGTTTCAGAACGGTTGAGAAGAATTGCATTATCCTCAGTTAAGAACCATTGAAGAATATCATTAAATGTAAGAGGCTTATTTCGAACCTTTGTCTTTTCAAGACGACTTAACGTACGCTCGACTGCGTCATCACTGGTAAGCTTCTCTTGATTCACAAAATCTACAATTGCTTTCTGTTCTCTTTCTAAAACAACGGTAACCTCTTGTTTAAGCCTACGAATCGCATGGATAAATTCCTCTACCGATCTCCCTTCTCTAAGAGTGAAGGTATGAACCACTCCTGGCTCCCTTCTATAGTATTCAGCCAGGGCATCATTAAACTCTTCAAAGCCTTGTCGAATAGCTTCATCATCCAGCCCTTCAAAATTAAAGCGTGGAACCTCTTCCCTTGCAGGATTTGGGGTTGTGACGACAGTGCAATACTCTTCTAGAAGTTCTCTCATAGCAGTCGTGATCAAATGTTCCCTCTGACTAAGAACCTGCGCTAACTCAGCACTTACCTTTTCAGGCTCTTGCCTTGGCGCTTCGTTTTCCATCATGACGTCGTACTCTTGCTTCCAAACCCTAGAAATCCCGCGAGCCAAACGCTCTTCAATCCCCACAAAACCAGGAGTTAAAACACGTTTAAGGACAAATGTCGCTGGCCTAGTCACTAAGCCCGTTAAGCCTAGAGCAAAAAAGCCGACTTTCTTTGTTACACCCCAAGCATTTTCAAGAGTGACAGCTTTTCCTATGGTGGTCATCCCTAACATGACTCTCGACTTGTTCACAAATCTGTGCATCATCGCATTAAATGGCTCTTTAGCACCAAGGTCTCGCCGACTTAAAAGTTCTTGAATATGGGCAATCTCCCTCGAATAAGGATTATACAAAACCCTCTCAGACGGATTGATAAACATCTCACACTTCTTTCCTTCTCTTCGGCACTCTTCACCATGAGAAATCATAACAAAATGATCCCTACTCTGAATAGCTTCAAGCCTCTCTTGAAGCACAACCCGAGCCCCCTCTGCTCGCAGGGCTGCCCCTCTTCCGATTCTCTGTTTAGCCCTACCTAAAGCAGCTTCTCTCACCGCAGCATCACCCTCTTGAACACATGGAGCATTCAGACGTCTCAGCTCTTCCTCTTCCACAACAGCCTGAGCTTCTACAGCTTCTCTTACTGCAACCTCTCCCGCCTGAACAGCTAAGAGTTCTATACGTATCCGGTCAGCTGTTGGAAACTCTCCAAAAAACTTTGTCGAAGTCCAAGAAGATACGCCTTTGCTTACTCGATCAAGAAGATCATAAAAAAGAGCATATTTTGGTGGGAAATTCCCCATTAAAAGAGGAAAGCTCTTCATAAACTCAGCTCTTTTCAATTGGAAAAGCTCTACCTTTTCGGGGCTATCTTTCCATTCAGGAGGTATCTCATTTGATGCTAAAGCATAGTAATGAACAAACTCTGACAGCAAAAGCTTAGGCTCCATTGTAATTGGAGATAGGGGGACGTTTTCCAGTGTACAGGTGGGCGTTGACAGCTCCATGGCATAATCAACAGTCTGTGGCTTTGAAAGAGGACTTTGAACAGCACCTCTTACAATAGAATTGATTTGCCCAAAGAAACCTCTGCGCTTTGGTTCCCCCAAAAATCTTGTGTAAGGATTTGTTCTATCATACCAAAAAGCTTCAAACATGAAACGATCTGCACGAGACCTCCAAATCCCAGGCTCATTGTATTTAGCACGGAGATAGTGAAGCCTTCGAACGAGCGTTGGAGGCATAAGAACCTCAGAGGTATAATCCCCCTGAAACTTCCCTAAAATCCCTTGCCAACCTTCCTCTAAACCCCAAGATTTTGCATCAAAAATTTCCTTCGCGGCTCGTGTCAGCGTCTTAAAAATAAATAACTCATCCTCAGGAGTTAAATACTGCCTTCCACCAAATTTTAAGTCATCGAGGTACTTTACATACTTTTCCTGCAAAACCAATGCTCGCATAATCTGAAGACGATCAAGCTTCTTGCCACTTTCTGTGACAACTTCCTCACCTTCCACTGGAGCCTCTTCAGAGTCTGTTGGCATCTGTACCAGATAGTTCTTTTCTCGAATTGCAGCAAGGCGAAGAGCTAGCTCCGTTGCTAAAGGTTCAGGAGAGTAGCCCAGTAAAAGGACCAATCGATCGATATAGTTCAATGCATCTTCTGTAAAGGGATACTGATTTCCAAATGTTTCAAGTCGATCGAAATAGTGCTTAGCTGTTTCAATATCCCCGCTACAAAAGTGGTAATATGCCAGGTAAGTCATCATGTTAGGATCTTTTGAAGAGAGCTCCCCATCTTCATCAAAGTTCGTCGTGAAATATTGAGCTTTATCCCAACCAACTCTTCTATATCCGCCATCAATAATCGTTCGAAGAGCCTGAGCTCCAATATCATTATGGCCAGCTAGATCCTGATCAATCTGCCCAAAAATATGTTTATCGTAGCCTTCAACTGCTTGGGTGTTGATAAGCTCATCGATCATCGGAGAAGTCTTTGTCTTTGCAACATTATTCACGACAAACTTTAAGAATACCGTTGCAAATGGGAGGCTCTTAAGGATGACCTTTTCGGCTCCTGCTTCGTTGCGAAGAATAATGGCATGAGGGTAAGCGTAAAGGCGCGCATCTTCTTGACGTTTACAGAGGACATACCCTCTCGTTCCTTCGCTCATTGAAACAGCTTGAAGTGTTCCATCGTCCTTTTCAACAATTTTGAATTCAAGATTTAGTGGCTTCAACTTCACATACGTCAAACGATCTCTCGCAGGTCTCCCCTCAACAGCCGGCTCCGACTGACTATAAGCCTCAATTTCATCAAGCTTCACAAACCAATTAAGCAACGTCAACTCGTGCTTTTGTTGACTCAGGTCAACAGCCTGATGCCACTCGCCACTCTTAAAATGCTCTCGTTTGGTTACTGTTGCACCGTCACCGGATCTTGTGAAACGCGCAATCAATTCTCCATCTCTATAGACAAAGATCTTTGAGTGGTTAACAAAAATAAGATCCTTTGCTTCAAAAGCAAATGGAGAAAAGCCCCAGTTAATCGTAATTTCATCTCGTGAACAATACGTTGCAATTTCCTCTTCAATGACCTTCGAAATCATGAAACGGCGCTGAACAGGATGCCATTGAATTGCTATCTCAAGATCTGGGTATTCAAAGGTATTATTCCCTCTAAATTGCCACTCGCCAAGATCTTCTTTTCCAAAAATTCTTCGGAGTTCTTCTTCTCCCTTTTCCCTTAAAAAGACCGACGCGTGGCCATAAATTGTTTTTCGAGCAAGATTGACTTCTAGTCCCTTTTCAACGTTTCTAAAGACAGGAAAGTTTCCTTCCCAAACGCCAAGCTCTTCACCTAAATTGATTCCAGCGTCAGCAAAGAGTTGGTCTAATAGCTCATCTCGAAGCTTTGTTCCAACAAGATCGCTCTCGAAATCGCAATATTCCCTCAAGTGATTCGCCCATTTGAAAACAACGCCTTTGGCTTCTCTAAAAAGCCCCTGCGCCTGGAATTCTACATGCTGTTGCCCTTGATAAAATGCAAACCTACCAATGTCTTCAAGTGCCTGATTGCGAGCTTCATCACCTAAGGTTCTTAAATCGATATTCATATAAGAAACCGCAAGCGTCGTAAGCGCTAAATAGATCCCACTCATCTTTCCTGCTTCGCCGACATTAATCACACGTTGCTTTTCAGGAAGCGCTTGATACGCAGGGATAATGCATTCTCGAATTTCCCAAGCAAAATCTGGAAAGTAAGGTTTAATTGTTTTGTCATGAGAGATAAAGAATCCTTCGAGCTCAATCCCCATTCTCGTCATGAAAAGAGCTGTTTCTAAATCGCCAGTCCTCTTGAAATGATCAATTGTATCGACAAAAAATTCACCGACATACTTTCCAATTGCTACGCGCTCTTTCGCTTGAGATTCCAGGGCAACTAAGTTTTGGCATAATAAATCGAAAAGAACACGGAATTCAGGGTGACGCAAACGGTCCTTGCGATAGCTAAAGATTCCAAGGGCTCTGATAAGGCGGTCTTTGTCGTAAGACTGAACCATATCGAGAATCCGCTTTTCTTCAACAGTCAGCAGACTCAGCTCGTCTACTGTTTGAATGGCTTCAATTACAGAGGTTTGATCAACGCGCTTTACGCCAAACGTTTCTTCTTGATATCTAGTCTGTTCTCGTTGAGATGCACCCACTGTATGTTCTATCCCGGTGCCATGAACTGAACGACCAATGGTACGATCTCTAATCGCTTCTAATCTCTCATCCTGTTTTGCCAGTATTGCAAGGTTTCCTCGAAGTAATTGAGCCTGAAATGCCCCCAAAGTTACAGTGTGATATGCTTTGCTAGCAAAAGCCTTTATCCTACCAAAAATACTCGTTGGAATCACTTCCGGAACTTCAACTTTAGGAATACTAAGACCCCTTCTAATCGGATCATCTCGAAGGAACGTTTCTTCAAGTCCCGTATCAAATATAGCTCTTGAAGAACACATGAGATGAGCCGTCCTCAGAATGTAGTACTCTCGGGGAAGGATTCCTTTTCTTAGATCGTGCTCGCTTGTGCTATCTCTCAATGCATCTCTGTTCATAATAGGAGCATCAAGCATCGGAGGATCGCGAAACAGCATCAGTTGTTTATCCATGCTGCTCGCTCTATCACCAACGCCATGAGCTCTTAATCGCTCTTGTATTTCAGGTCTTTGCAAAAGCTCTCTAAAGTAGGCATTTTCTACACTAAAATACTGTTGATAAGGAGTTACCGTTATTTCGTCTCCTTTGCTATTAAAGGCTTTTCCCGTCTGGGTTGCTCGATATAATCCCTCACCAATCACACCTAATGCAACGACTTCCCAATTAAGCACAGCAACAGGAAGTGCTGCCAGCATTGTAGATGTAGAAATTTCCGAACGAGGTTCACCGGCATAGTTAAAATGTGCAGTCGCGAATTTACGTTGGACTTCTTCAGGAGTTAACCTTTCACCTAATTCAAAGTCGAAGTATCCGCAAACCGCTCGAAGCTGCTGCAAAGATTTCTCATGAGTAACTTTTAGTCCTGCTTTCTGCGTGAAGTGGAAAAGATCTTCACCATTTGCTACGTGAGAAGCATCGAGACCCGAATTATTAGACCTTTTGGCGAAACTATCAATGATCGCATAGAGAGAGTAGAAGCTAATAACTGTTTCTGTGCGATGCTGAGGGGTTTTTTGAGTGTTTTGAGAAGCTTCATAAAGAGAAACTAAAAGATGATTAAGTTTTTCAATGACAACAGGAATTTCTGCTTGAATACGAGCTTCGGCTTGCGCTTTTAGCCGCAGCGCTTCAGCAGGTCTAGACTCTGATAGAGCCTCTGCCTGTTCAAGTAAGGCAGCTGCCTCAGCAGAAATACAACCCCATACATTGTCTCTAGAGTTATGTGCATCAGGAATGGGAAGATTTCTAATTTGCTCATTTAGGTAGATTAGATCGTAATGTTCCTCAGCCCCAAAGCGATCGCGCAACGTTTGTACGTGCTCAATCCAACCATCCAGGGTTTCTGCATAATTTTCTGCTGTAAGTGTGACTGCTTCAGGCTTGGGAACCGCGTCTTCAAATAGTGGTGTGACCTCATGGGCAGCAAAAACCGCCAGAGCAGGTCCCTGGATAGGATTCAACTCAACTACATCATGATTCCCTTGAGATGGTGCAACTGTATACCCCAGTTCTCCCTTCCTCAAGATTTCCTGCTGCATTTGCTTAGCCAACGTGCGAATACTGTTTTTGTCTTCTTCCTTGATGACTTTCTTGAGGATCTGTTTAAATCCGTGCATTAGGAGGCGGTTGAAGACATACCAACTGACCTGTGTTGATAGGTGGTAGATTGCAGCCACAGACTCGTAGACATCTTTAGGAAGCGTTTTAGCAAACACTTGGGGCCCGAATAAGGTCATAGCCATCCCTAAATAGAATGGGCTAAAAGGGAGCTTTTCCTTCAGGTTAGGATAATATTTCTCAATCGTTGTAGCAATCGTTTTTGCAGAGAGCGTTACTCGATAGACGGAGAAGAGAATGACCATCATTTTCGCATAAAACTTTACAAGCTGAAGAATTGAGAGACGGTTCATTTTGATATATTCGATCTTCTTCTTCACAGTCTCAATCTTGAAGATGTCTTGCCAATCTAGAACTTCGGCCTCTTTGACTGCGCTGGATGTGACAAGTTCAGGAAGAAGCTCATTGAGAGCCGCATCAAAAATCTCCTCGCAGTCGTCACCGGCAGCCGCCAAGAAAGCTTCTTTGAGAACTTCTAGATAAGAGGGGTCTGCGCCTGAGGCTAGCAAGAGAGCCTTCAGATGGTCCTGCATCCCTGGAGGAATAATAATTCCACCATTGCGCTCCTTAACCCGATGTTCTTCAGCTCTGTACATTTCACGTTCAATTTCCCAAAGCGTCGCATAAACCTGTTGAAGCTTGTGATTGGAGATAACCCCGTCATTATGAAGAAGAATTGCTTCCTTAGAAAGGTGGTCGATTGCAACACGCATTTCATTTCTTAGTTCTCGACTTTTCTTTAAACCATCAAATGTGCCGAATTCTTTCCAATAATCAATAAAAGCATGCCAGGATAAATCAAAGGAATGCTCTGCATGGAATGATGAAATATCTCTACTCTGATGATTGAAGAGGTAAAGATACATCAGAGATAAAGGCCCTCGATCCTCAACAACGCGGTGAGGCACAATCTCACTGATATCACTTGCAACTTTTGGCGTTCCTAAGTACTGAGTGAGTCCAGAAACAACATGCTCTACTGAGAAGGAGTGCACTCCTTCCTTGTATTTTGGGCGATATTCATAATCAACAAGGAGATGAAAAAACTCTTGAGTGAGCTTTTCTGCAGCCACATTTTCAAAAACAAGGGGAACTTGAAGCCCCGTTTTTTCATCAATCTGTACTTCTTCAAAAGCCTCAGCAGAAAGTCCATTTGCAAAAAGTTTAACCGTGAAGGTTCCATCAGAATTTTCAACAATATCGATCCAAAATGGCTTTTCAATATTTGGGATTAGCCCTAGAGACGTTAGTGCCGCATGTGCCGAAGATGGAAGAAACTGAGTGACAACTTGAACAACATCATCCAGCTTCTCTGTGAAAAGCGCACGGATACTCACTAAAGATTCCCCAACTGCTCTCTCAAGAACCTCCTCAAACCCTTGACCAGCAATTTTGTCAAAAAGCTTTTCCATTCCTCTTTCTTCACCAATTGTTTCTGTGCGAGTTCCACATAAAACTTCTCTTGCATCTTCTCTTAAACTGTGAACAATCTCTGCCGTCAACTGCTCGGGCATTTGCTCATTGAAAACCCCTTCCAACCTTTCAAAAGACTTCCCAATCCATTTTTCAAAAAGAGCAACAGGATCTAGTGCAATAGGCTCATTTTCATCTCCAGGATTAGCGATTTGATGCTCTTCAGTGAGCCTCCGAACCGTCTCTTCTCCCAAAAACTCCATGATCATTGGGCCCATCTTTTTGATGACATTCGCTTTGGCCATTCGACCAATCACCTTAGGGTCTTTCTCTGAAAGAAGGGCTTTTATTTCAGGAGGAATATGATCTTCTAATCCTGGAACATTGACAACACCACTCACTCCGACAGACGATGTTCCCGCTTTTCCCATGTATACAAAATGCTCACCTTTAGGAGTATGCCCCAGCAAAGCAGAAAGATATTCAGCGGTTTCTCCAACAAACTGTGGCATCTCTTCAGATTCAAGAGCTCTACTAGCTCCATCGGTAATCAATTCACGAACGCCCTGCGCATCTTTTAGTGCTTTAGCTGCAGCTTCCCTTAGTTCAGTTTCTCCTCGAACAGCAGGATGCTCTTCGGTTTCAGCTTGGCCTCTTCGAAATGCAGTTTCCTGCTCTCTCCGTTCAACAGCTCTCCTTCTTATTTCCTCAGATTCTGTTCTTTTCCCGAGTGCTTCAAGCCTTTTTTCTGCAGCCTCTACCCGACGATCAGTATCATCCAATGCTATCGATTCTTGCTCCAAGGCCCTAGCCTCTTTGTCTAAAAGAGCCGCACCTTGCTCAGCTTGAGCGATAATTTCATCAATCCGAGAAGTCTCTTCCCTTCTAGAAACAGCAATAGAATAATCAAGTACATCATCAAAAGAGGCTTCTTGATCTCTGTGGCGTTTATGTAAAATGGCTCGGAAAACTTCAGGAGAAACAGGAATATGGTCTCTTTCTTCATGAAGCAAAGACATTTCAAGAAGAGCCTCTTCATTTCCCATAAATTCATGTCTAGCTTCTTCAGAAGCAAATGACAATTCTGTTAAACGGGTTTTTAGTCGAGTAATCGCTTCAGTTTCAGGAAAGAGTCCTTCAGGAAAATACTTTTGAAAAAGATCGTGTAAACGACGAATATTTGGGTTAAATGAAAAAACATGCTTAGCTCGATTCAGCTCATAGTTGATGAGTCCCCCAGCCTTTTGAACCATCGAAACGAGAGTCATTTGCATCGCATTCAACCTATCCATAGGTAGAAATCTATGCAAAACCCCATTATTTTGATTTGGATTAACTCCAAGCGCCATAATTAACAATCCTCTTAATTTCAACGGAATTATAATAAACAAAGTAAATTAATTATATAATAATAATAAATTTAATTCATATGGTGTATTCGAGTCGTTTTTACTTCGATACCGTTTCAAGTCAAGGAGGATATACGACTTAGGAATTGAAATATATTAAAAAAAATGGGAGGATGATTTCCATGGATACACTGATCGTGATTGAAAAGTTTTTTTACCAAATAAAAAATACTTCATTTTTGCTTCCATCGAAGCAGCCCCTGTTCAAGAACAAGGGCGATGCAGAGGGACGCACAAGGGGGGTGTTTTTCGAATGTTAAGGAAATTTTCCAATTTCGATCAGTATGTAACCCTCGACAAACAGATTCATCCTCTATACCCCTTTTTTAAAAGAGTATTTGATGTTTTCTTTAGCCTGACCTTCATTCTTGTCTTCTCTCCTGTCTACCTCTTTTTAGCCCTCTTAATTAAGCTCAACTCCAAGGGACCTGTATTCTACGTTGGAAAACGCCTAGGGAAAAAAGGGAAATATATTGAAATTTTTAAATTCCGGACGATGTACATCGATGCCGAGGATCGTCTTAAGGAAATGCTCAAAAATAGCCCTCAAATGAAAGAAGAGTGGGAAGTTTTCCAAAAACTCCAAAAAGATCCTCGCTGCACAGTTATAGGAAAATTTTTAAGACGAACCTCCCTTGATGAGTTCCCTCAGTTCTTTAATGTTCTGAGTGGGGACTTGAGCGTTGTGGGACCCCGCCCTCATTACATCGAGGAGCTTGAAGAGAAGGAAAAGAGCCCTCTCAGAAAGTATGCCCACCTAGTCCTTGCCGTTAAGCCGGGAATCACAGGGCTTTGGCAGATTTCAGGAAGGAGCCACCTCTCCTATGAAGATCGGGTTGAACTCGACAGTCTATACTACAAAAAACAATCCTTTTTTTATGATATGAAAGTAGTGCTTAAAACCATTCCTCTGGTCCTCATTTCCAGGGGAGCTGTTTGATGAATCATGTCCTTGTTACAGGAGGTGCAGGATACATTGGAAGTCATATCTGCAAGTCACTTTTTCAAAAGGGATACTCCCCCGTTACAATCGACAACCTTTCCTTGGGGCATAAACGGGCTGTCAAGTGGGGCCCACTTATTCAAGGAAACTGCGGGGACAAAGTACTGCTTCACAAACTCCTTGATGATTATCCAATCCTTGGAGTCATTCACCTCGCAGCGCTTTCTAACGTTCGAGAATCCCACCGTATTCCTCTTCAATACTACCAGAACAATGTAGGTGCAACCCTCAGTCTCCTAGAAGTCTTAATAAAACGGAGGATTTCCTACTTTGTCTTTTCAAGTACCTGCTCCATCTATGGAATGCCAAAGAAAGTCCCCATAGATGAAACGCACCCGAAATGCCCCATCAACACTTATGGAGAATCCAAGTGGATAGTAGAGAAAATCCTTCAAACAGCAAGCCAGTCCCATGGATTAAAAATTGCAACGCTTCGCTATTTTAATGCTGCGGGTGCCGACCCTGATGGGGAGATTGGAGAGTCTCACCATCCCGAAACCCATCTCATCCCCCTTCTCATCCAAACTGCAATGGGCAAGCGCCCCCACTTTAACCTTTTTGGAGAAGACCATGAAACTGAAGACGGGACCCCGGTTCGTGATTTTATCCATGTAACTGACCTTGCAAACGCCCATGTGCGAGCATTTGAATGTATGATTGCGCAGAAGCGAAATCTCACCCTAAACTTGGGGACAGGAAAAGGACATTCCGTCAAGCAGGTGATCGACACCATTGAAAAAGGGTGGGGCCTAAAAATTCCGATCGTATCTGAGGAGAGGTTCCCAGGAGACCCTCCGATTCTTATTGCTAATGCCGAAAAAGCGCAGGATATTCTTGGTTGGATTCCTCAATATTCTGATATTCAAACAATCATTGAAACCGCTTGGAATTGGCAAAATGCAGCCGCAATAGTATGAAAAAACAATGCATTTGGCCCTATTTTCTGATTGCTTTTTGCTTCATTCTTTTTGCTCCTCTTCCACTACTACCCTTTACCCCCTTCTATGCAATTCTATACCGCCGTACGAACTTTATCATGGCGCTTTGGATTTCAGCCGGATGTGGATTTATCCTCGACCTCCTTTCAATGAGTCCCTTTGGCACTCAAGCTCTTATTGCCACAGCCGTGACTTTTTTTCTCTACCGCTACCGAATCTACTTTGTTGATAAGCCGGTGGGTCTGATCTCCTACACCTTAATTATTTCTGTTTTCCTAACTCTCTTAAACCGTATCTATTACTTTCTCCATGATCCCATTTTCCCTTTTACTTTAAAAGGTTTTACCACCGATTTCCTTCTTCTTCCCCTTGCTGATGCTCTTTATGCCCTCCTCTTTTTTTCTTATCCCTTGATTGTCTATCGCTTTCTAAAAAAGCAGTGGTTTCGCTTCCATTTTTTGAAAAAAGAATCTAGAAAGAAGGAAGAGGAGAGTATTCATGGTAACTAACGATTTCGATCTGCCTAACCTTCTCCGTTCAAGACTAACTTTAGTAGCAATCCTTGCAGCTCAAAGAGCTGGGGAAGTTCTAAAGAAGGGGTTTGGAACCCCTATGGAGTTTGAGACAAAAGAAGGACGTCATAATCTTGTTACTAAATGGGATAAAAAATCCGAAGAAGTGATCATTGAGTCTATTAAGGCCCATTTTCCTGACCATGCATTTTTAGCAGAAGAGAGTGGTATATCGGGAAATGAAAAAGGGGGGATTCAGTGGATCATTGATCCAATCGATGGAACGGTAAATTTTGCCCATAAAATCCCCATGTTTTCGATTAGCATTGCTGCATGCTGCCAAAATGATGTTCTCTCAGGAGTTGTCTATAACCCGATGGTGAATGAACTTTTTATTGCCGAAAAGGGAAATGGAGCCTATCTCAACGGGGAAAAGCTAAAAGTCACAGAGACAGCTGTACTCGATAGCGCCATCGCTGCAACCGGATTTCCTTATAATGTGCATGAAAACCCACTTTGTTGCTTGGACCATTTTAACTCATTTGCTAGAATGGGTATCCCACTTCGGCGCATTGGGTCTGCAGCAATCGATTTAGCGTATGTTGCGGCGGGACGCTACGACACTTTTTGGGAAGTCTCTTTGAAGCCATGGGACTATGCCGCAGGAAAACTCCTCATCGAGGAAGCTGGTGGTTTGGTCACTAACTTTGAAGGAAAACCCTATGCCTCTCTTACAGAGGGGCCCATTGTCGCCTCAAATGGGATGCTCCACGATCAAGTGGTAAAACGTATCAAGGCGACTTTGGAGAAAAAGGATGAAGCTGATTGATGGCAAAGCCATAGCAAAAAAGATCCGAGAAGAACTCAAAACAGAGATCGACAAAATTTCTGGGAGAAAACCTGGACTTGCCTTCATTTTAATTGGAGAAGACCCTGCCTCGAAAGCCTACGTCCAAATGAAGAAAAAGGGATGTCTTGAAGTGGGAATCCACTCTGAAACCCTTAGACTTCCTGAAGATATCAAGCAAGAAGGCTTGCTCAAAGAGATTAACCGTCTCAATAACGATCCGAATATCGATGGAATCCTCATTCAACAACCTTTTCCCAAGCAAATCTCAACAGCTAAGCTTGTTGAGGCTATTAATCCCAGCAAAGATGTCGATGGATTTCACCCGACCAATCTAGGCCGCCTCCTCTTAGGAACCACTGGGGGTTTTGCTGCATGCACCCCACTTGGGATTATGAAAATGATTGAGCGAAGTGGGATTACAACGGATGGAATGGAAGCAGTTATAATTGGACGGAGCAACATCGTTGGAAAGCCCCTTGCAGCCCTCCTAGTTCAAAAAGGGGTAAATGCCACCGTTACAATCGCTCACAGTCGAACCAAAAACCTCAAAGAGGTTTGTAAAAGAGCTGATCTTCTCATCGCAGCTATAGGCCACCCCCACTTTGTCACAGTAGATATGGTGAAGTTGGGAGCCGTCGTGATTGATGTCGGGATTAACCGAACAGATCAAGGGCTTGTCGGCGATGTTGATTTTGAAAACGTTAAAGACGTTGCATCTGCAATTACCCCTGTTCCGGGTGGTGTGGGCCCCATGACCATAGCAACACTCCTTACCAATACCTATGAGAGTTACAAAAACGCATGCATAAGCATATAATTTTCCTTCTTCTTTTCTGCTTTAGCTGTTCAAAATCCCCTACCCATTTTAAAGGACTAGCGCATACCCATCCTTACCATATTCAACTTGGATGCTCTCTTTCTTCCAGAGAAAAAAAAGAAATTGAAAAACTTCTTTTGGATACCTTTAAGGAAATTGACAGACTATATAATCACTGGAACCCTAATTCTCTACTCTCTACAGATCCTGCCTCCCCAAAACTCCTTCCGATTCTTGTTCTTGCACATCACTACAAAATGATCACTAAAGGGCGATTTGATCCAGGCCTTGGAGTGCAGCTCAAACTGTTTAAAACCTCCTCAAGACTTCCTGAAGGTTTCTACCCAAAAGTCTATGATCTTGATGGAATGCTCAAAGGGTTTACCATCGATAAAATCATTGAGAGGTTGACCGAAAAAGGCTATAAACATATGTACGTAGAGTGGGGCGGAGATATACGAGTCAAAGGGAAGCACCCTAGTGGAAGGAGTTGGAAAATATTGATTGATAAAGAAGTCATAGAGCTTGATGAAGGTGCACTTGCAACTAGTGGGTGCGGGGAACAACTGTGGAATATAGAAGATACCACTTATACTCATATCATTAATCCTCTGACAGGAGCCATGTTAAAGGTTGAAAATGGCATGGTTCATAAAGTGACCGTTCGAGCTCCCACTTGCGCTTTGGCTGATGCCCTGGCAACTGCCACAATGGCCTGCGAAGTTTTCGAGGATGCCTCAGCGTTTGCAGATGAACTTAAAGAAGACTATGACGTTGATTTTTGGATAGAAACGTGGGATATCAAACAATAATTTTTGACCTTGGAAACGTTCTTGTTTCCTTCAGCCATAAAAAGATGTTTTCCCAAGTGGCAACGCTTACAGGTCTCTCCGCAGACCAAGTTCAAGATCTACTGATTGATCACCGAATCGGCCATCAATATGAACGAGGTCTCTTAACAAGTGAAGAGATTTATTCCATCATCCAAGAAAAATCTCCCAAAACCTTTCAGCTTTTTGATCTGCTTCATGCCGCCTGTTCAATCTTTACCCCTCGCGTAGAGATGGAAACACTGACTCATACCTTAAAGCAAAAAGGATACCAGCTCCTTCTCCTTTCCAATACTATTAAACCTCACTTCTCCTACATCCAATCCAATTACCCCTTTCTCTCCCACTTTGATCACATTATTCTTTCCTACGAAGTGGGATCCATCAAGCCCGAGAAAGCTATCTTCGAACATGCACTAAAAAAGGCCGCCGCTCGCCCCTCCAACTGCTTCTTCATCGATGATCTTCTAGAAAATGTCCACGCCGCCGAACGCCTCGGCATCCACAGCCATCACTTCACCTCCCCAGCACGTCTCATGGAAGACCTCATCCAATCAGGCATTCTCTGACAGGGCTAACACATTAAAATTGAGAAGGGGTTGACTCTCTAATAAAAATCCTCTATGGGTAAAATTAGGTTATACCCCGGAGGTTAAGATGAAAAAAATTACGTTTCTATTCCTAGGAACTCTTATGATTGCTGGAGGCCTTCTTGTTTCTTGTGAGAAGAAAGAAGCTCAGCCAGGACGTGGAAAGTGCGCACCATGCCACATGGATCAGCCAAAAAGGCCACCGCAGCAGCAACAGTGCGCGCCATCCCACATGGATCAGCCAAAAAGGCCACCGCCACCGCCTTGTAAACCTTGCAGTCCTTGCAAGCGTTACTAAGATTATAAGGAGAGCGATAGCTCTCCTTTTCTCCCCCTTGAAATAGTTATCTTTAACATTCTTAATATCAGTATCCTTTTGAATTTTTTTAGGTTAAAATAAATTTTTATTCTTATTTATTCGTAAAAATGTTGTGATACGGAGATAACGAATATTTTTGGAGGAGCCATGAGACTTTGGCAAAAGTCGACACGAAAATTACTTTCGGCTGGTATAGCCAGTATATTCATAACGGGAACCCCTCTCTATGCATCCCATCAAGATTCTTATCTCAGCTCTGATACTAAGCAAGAAATGTGTCCTATTACACCAAATGCAGGGCCAAAAACAGAATGGAAAGCAGATCCCTTTTTTACATTGGATTTTATTTATTGGACTCCTAGGCAAGAAGGCTTAGCTTATGCACTAGATGGCATGGATTTAGGCGCATTTTCCATCACTCCAAACACTTCTGGCCATATATATGATCCAGACTGGGGTTTTGACCCTGGATTCAAGATTGGAGCAGGTGTTAAAATGCAACATGATGGTTGGGACGTTTATGCTAACTATACATGGTTTCACAGCTCAGCAAACGACTCTGTTTCAGGATCAAGAGATACTGGTTTATTCCCTACAGGTCCAAATGCCCTTTTCTTTCTACTGAATGTATTTCCAACCCCACCTAGTACAATTGCTTTTGTCTCTGCAAAACAAAATTGGGATTTACATTTCAACGTTATTGACCTTGAGATAGGCCGCGATTATCATATTAGTCACCGCCTTACACTCCGTCCTCACATAGGTTTTAAAGGCACCTGGCAAGACCAAGACTTGAGGGCAAGATATGATATGCAAGACAACAATGCGTTTACGGTTCATAAGCACCAAGATTCTTGGGGCATTGGAATCCAAACCGGTCTTGACGGCTGTTGGTATTTCGTTCGCTCATTGGGTCTTTATGGAGACTTCGCCCTCAGTGGTCTTTGGAGCGGATGTAAAAACATACGGCGTGATCATCGAGTCCTAGAAGATTTATCACTTATCAATATTTTAGATACCAGAGACCTAACCCATACCATTAAGCCTGTCATTGAATTTGGCCTCGGCTTGCGTTACCAGTATTTTTATCACAACGATGACTTTCGCTTCTTACTCCAAGCAGGGTGGGAAGAACAAATCTGGCTTGGACATAATCACTTTATCGACATGGCAGAATATGGAGATAAAGGAAATCTCTCCCTTCAAGGTTTGACCCTCGAAGCGCGATTAGATTTCTAAAATTTATAAATTTCGGAGTTTCAATGAAAGCAAGAACCCTTTTAATACAACTTGCGGGAGTACTATGTCTGGCTGCCTCTTCTCTTCATGCTGACCCATACACTCAGCATGGTGAGCTTAAGCCTTCCACCCCGCCGTCTCGAGGTGAACAACCTCCAGAAATCACTCCCAATGCTGGTCCAAAAACCGTGTGGGCTGCAGATCCTTTTTTTACAGCAGATTTTATCTACTGGACTGCTAGACAAGAAGGTCTTGCCTATGCGATTAGCGGAGCTGATATCGGGATATTATCTTTAGACACAGCACCTGGACGTATCCATGAACCTGATTGGAGTTTTGAACCGGGTTTTAAAGTAGGTGCAGGAGTCAAGATACAGCATGATGGTTGGGATGTTTATGCCAACTATACATGGCTTCACAGTGATGCTCGCGACTCTATTTCAAACCCCAATGGTTTTTTGCCTACCCTTCCCAACTTCCTCCTCATTCTGTTTAATATTCTGCCTAATCTTCCTTCCGGAGAACTCAGTTTAGGTAAAACCCATTGGTCTCACCATTTTAATACTATAGACCTAGAGCTTGGAAGAGATTACTATATCAGCCGCTTTATAACCTTGAGACCTCATGTCGGCTTAAAAGGCTCGTGGCAAGATCAAGATGTTCGGACAAGCTATCACATTACAGACGGCACCACCTTCTCAATCCACAATCATCAAGATTCGTGGGGTATAGGAGTTCGAACAGGTCTTGATACCTGTTGGTACTTTACACGCTCATTTGGCCTCTATGGAGACTTTGCTCTCAGTGGCCTTTGGAGTGGGTTCAACACAAGCAGGAAAGACACGAACTCCTCACCCAATAATCCTGAAAACATCTACCTAGATACTGGAGAAGTCATTCACTCTGTTAAACCTGTCATTGAATTTGGGATAGGGCTTCGGTACGAATACCTTTACAGAAATGATGATTTTCGCTTCTTAATACAAGCTGGTTGGGAAGAGCAAATCTGGATAGATAATAACCATCTTGTGGATGTTGCTGAATACGGAGATAAAGGCAGCCTCAGCCTCCAAGGATTCACACTTGAAGCTAGACTTGACTTCTAGATTCTTTATAATTTCTCTCCTGTTAGAAAACAAAAGGCCCGGTAATGCTGGGCTTTTTGTTTTAAGATCACTATTCTCTATTCTAATAGAGAGCGGATAACCTCAATTTGCTTGTCAATCGAAATCGGCATCTCTGAAGTCACATCAAACTCATGATCCTCAAGGACTTTCTTAAGAGGAACACCATTCGCGTATCTTACAAGACTCATCTCTCTCTCTTCAATTAAACGATCAATCTGGGGACGAAAGAGAATCAGCATAGCATTCAGCCACCGATTAACAACATAAGAGGGATGGGCGTGCTTCACGTGGAAGTGATCAACCATCTTTTTTACATCTCTTGAAGCGTACCAATCCTCTCCAGTAACCCACCGATTTGTGGTAAAAAGGGTTAATGGATACCCTTGATCATCCATTGAAATCGCAATAAGATGAGCATAGGTGTCGGTATCGTTCAATGTATCGTTTCTTGCATCATAGAATATGGGGAAGGTGTCTTTTTCCATTCCACCTTGCCGGAGGAAAAGGTGAAAGTGACCGTGCTCCCCCTTGCGGTGAGCATGGTAATAATACTGAGAATAGGTCTCGTGATCAAACGTATCCTGGATGGGGTAATGATGAAGCTCCCAAAATGCTCCCTGCCCCTTTAACACTTGATCAACAACATGAGACTCCGTTTTGAAAAGCACCTCGTTCCATTCGAGAATTTCTTCGCCAGCATGAAGCATTTTTTCTAGATCTTTTCTTGAATACCCGTTTAACTCGTTTTTTAATGTTGAAGTATCAATAACAACATCTTGATGAGAAGGAGAGGATCCTCCAGATGTAATTCCTTGATAGCCAAAGAGACAAACGAAGAGAACGGTTAATCCGATTAAATTGATGATGAGGGGCGTGCGAAGTTTTTTCATAAAGGTATCGTTTGCTCTTATCGCCAGTTTTATATATGATCATAGGAAGTATAATGGAAAAGTTAAATAAAAAATTTCAAGTATCAAAAGGAATTCTGACTCAAGGCACGATCCACGTCCATCACAAAGGCTTTGCTTTTGTTTCTCCAGATGATAGTGAGAAGTTTCCTGAAGATATCTTTATCCCCAAGCACCTGAAGGGAAATGCCGTTGATGGCGACCGGGTTGAAATCGTGATTTCTCCTGATAGAAAGCCAGATAAAGGACCCGAGGGATTGGTCTCTTCAATTATTGAACGATCAAAAGAAGAACTCGTCGGAGTTGTTTGGATCATCAAACCAAAAGGAGATTATCTCCTTTACATCCAATCCCTAGGCCAGTCAAAAACAGCTCTTGTCAAAAAGAGTAACAAAATTCAGTACAATATTGGGGATCGCCTCCTTGTAAAGGTGGTCGATTGGGGGGATGAAAAAGAGCCCGCAATCTGCAATGTAATTGATAAATTGGGAACGATTGAACAAGCGCATACCGACATCCCCGCTGCAATCAAAGACTTTGGAATACGCCAAGAATTTCCAAAGGGAGTCCATATTCAGGTAAGCGATCTATCAAGTAGCGTAGAGAAAAAGGATCTAGAAGGTAGAACCGACCTCACTCATCTTGAGACCTTCACAATTGATCCCGATACCGCTCGAGACTTCGATGATGCCCTCTCTCTTGGCGAAGATAAAAAGGGACATTTCCATCTTGCTGTGCACATCGCTGATGTCTCTCACTATGTTAAAGAGGACTCTCCCCTTGATATTGAGGCAAAAATGCGTTCTAACTCCACTTATTTTCCCGGCGCATGTGTTCCTATGCTCCCCGAAGAACTTTCGAATCACCTTTGTAGTTTAAAAGAAAAGGTTATCCGCCTTACGATCACCGTTCTCATGGAACTTGATCCAACTGGAACTGTTCTTGGATACACGATTGTCCGTGGATTTATCAATAGTCAAAAACGATTCACCTACAAGGGAGCAAAAGAAGTTCTTGATGGAACAATGAAAAGCCCTCACTTTGATGCCCTTAAAAGGATGGAAAAACTCTGTCTTCTCCTAAAGAAGAAGCGATTTAAAAGAGGATCCGTCGACCTAGCTCTTCCCGATGTCGTCATCAAAATCGATAAAGAGGGAAACCCCACAGGTTATGAGATTGTCGAATATGATATCACTCACCAACTTGTAGAAGAGTTCATGCTTAAAGCCAATGAAATCGTTGCAGAAGAGTTCATGAAGCGAGGAGAGCAAGCGATCTTTCGAATCCATGAGCCCCCAGGAGATGATAACCTTACCGATTTCTTTGCGCTAGCACGAAGCTTAGGCTTCCCCCTACCGAACAAGGTCGAGATTGAAGATATCCAAAAGCTTTTTGAACTAGCCAAGAGTAGCCCTCACGCCGAGCAACTCTCAATCGCCTATATCCGCAGTATGAAACTCGCAGTTTACTCAAAAGAAAATGTCGGACACTACGGATTATCTCTCGAAAATTACTGTCATTTTACCAGCCCTATCCGCCGCTACAGCGATCTAATTGTCCATCGCCGCCTCTTCGAAAAAAGTGAAGAAGACCTCACCCCAATTGCCAAAGATTGTTCTGAGAAAGAGAGAGTCTCTTTTAAGGCAGAAATGAGTGTTCTTACAATGAAGAAGCTTCGCCTTCTCCGTTCCTATCAAGCAGAGGACCCCAGCAGGCTCTACAGTGCAACAGTCAGTAAAATAAAACCGTTTGGAGTTTCCTTTGAAGTCCCTCCCATCCAGTACGAAGGGTTTATCCACATCTCTGAGCTAAGAGATGATTATTACGAATATAACAGCAATACAGGAAGCTTGACGGGTAAAAACACAGGGAAGTGCTATAAAGTAGGAGAACCTATCGAAGTTCTTCTAGAGGAGATTGATTTGATTGTTATGGAGACCAAGTGGGCCTTAAACTGTATCCCTAAGAAATCAAAGAAACGTTTTCCTAGGCAAAAGAAGTTTTCCAAAAAGCGGAAGAAGCGCTAGAATTTAGATAGTGTCATAAATTTCTCAGTAAAACCTGGCTATTGCACAATAAATCCAGTAAGCATAAAATTTGTTGGAAAGGTTATTTAAATATGAAGAAATATTTCATCACGGGGCTTGTTATTTTACTGCCCCTAGCCGTCACGATCGCAATTGTTGTGTTTATCGTGAACTTTCTGACCAAGCCCTTTATCGGAATTGTCTCGGGTTTCCTCAAGGACTTTAACCTTATTAACAAAGGTTTTTTGTTTCTCTCCCCTGATCAAGTTGTCCTTTACGGAAGCAAGCTCCTAATCTTGATTTGCCTCTTTATCTTTACCCTCTTTCTTGGGATGATTGCACGATGGTTCTTTTTCAAGGCTCTGCTGACTGTGAGTGATAAAGTCCTTCATCGCATTCCGTTGATTAATAAGGTGTATAAAACCACCCAGGAAATCATCAGGACGATCTTTGTCACTGACAAAAGCTCTTTCAAACAAGTTGTTATGGTTCCCTTCCCTAAGGGAGGATCCTATGTAATGGGACTTATCTCAAGAGAGGCTCCAAAAACATGCTCTGATAAAGTAGGTTCAGAGCTCTTTTCTGTGCTTGTCCCTACTACACCAAACCCCACCACAGGGTTTCTTTTAATGTATAAAAAAGAAGAGATTGTCTTCCTCGATCTAAAACCCGAGCAAGCAATTAAATACATCGTTTCCTGTGGCGTGATTACTCCCGAACACCCAGTAAGCCTCTCAAGCCCCGAATGAAAAAAACTTTTTTAGCAGGTCTCGCTACGCTTCTCCCGATTGCGGTCACTATCTTTCTAGTTGTTTTTGTCGTCGATCTTTTAACAGCTCCCTTTGCAGGGACAGTAGAAGGCATCATCACAGAGCACGGAACAACTGAGCTTGCCGAAAAGCACAAATACCTCCTCATTATTATTAGTCGGATCCTTGTTCTTATCATATTTTTCTTTGTCATTTTGATGTTGGGTTTCTTCGGCCGTAAACTCGCTTTTTCCTGGTTCATCAACTTCGCTCACAGAGTTTTCTATAAAATCCCGATCATCAAAACCATCTACCGTATCTCTAGAGAGATTAGTGCTAGTGTTTTTTCCAACGACAAGAAAAAACTATTCAAAGGAACTGTATCCGTCCCATTTCCTCACGAAAAATGCCGCGCTTTAGGCCTCCTTTCAGGAGACCCGCCCTACCAGGTTCAGGAGAAACAAGGGGGCCTCAAATCTGTTTTTATTCCTACAGCTCCCCACCCAGTCTCCGGATTTCTTGTCATGTATAACCAGGATGAGATTCGGAATACAAATATCGAGACCGAAGACCTTTTTAAATTCCTTCTTTCCTGCGGTCTTTACCATCCTGGAGAAAAAAAAAATGAGTCGTGATGTAAGAGTCACCCTTTTTCAGGTACACGATGATAATCAGAAACGACAAAAAATTCTTCAGATAGCGGAAGAATATTTTGAAAAAAAAGAACCACTCTTAATCCGACTTCCCCATTTGAAAGCACTCGAGTACGTCGATCTTCTTCTTTGGCGCTCCCCACAAGATAGCTTTTTGCCTCACGTTATCAAGGACCAGCCCTGCAACGACTATTTGGTGCTCACCTCGACAAAGGAAAACCCCAATCGAGCGCGGAGTATTTTAAACCTCTGCCCCGAACCCGTTGACAATGAAAAACTTTCCTTTATCAAAATTTATGAACTGGAAGATCTCTCTTCAACGCAACGGCATCATGCAGCTCAAGGAAGTTATAAGACCTATAAAGGGGCTGGGTTTACAATTATTACGATTTAACCTTGTTGTTATGATCGATATAATTGGTCTGTCGAGAAAGTCCATAATTTATCGCTTGAAAATATCTCTTTCTTAGAGTATGATCCCAACTTTACAATGGAGAATACCTATGACAAGAGTAAGTAAGAAAGATCGCTTAAAGCGATGTCCTCGCAAGCCTCACTACGGATCGGCCAAAACAGGCCCTAAGAAGGACAACCTCCCGAAGGGGTTTAAAGAACACGCAAACGTTTTCACGGGAGAGGCTTCTCAAACCGTGTTTATCCCAAAGGTTAAATAAGGAATCTGAACCATGTCCCGCCACCCAAGTTACGGAAAATCAAGTAAATCTGACAAAAAACGGAATGTTTTAAAGCGCTTTGAGCGTATTGACGTCCTTAAGAAATTAGGGCGCTGGAAGGAAGGAGAGGATAAAAAAGTCACCGGCCTTCCTAAAACTCCAAACACACAGTGAACGTTCTGTTTGCCAATCGACAACGTGCTCTTTCCATTTCTCAGGGAGGGGTAGAGCGCCTTGTTCAAACATTCCTTCGATGGAAAAAAGTGTCTTGTGATGAGGTCAGTGTCCATTTTGTTGAAAAGAAAGAAATTTGCCGACTACATGAAGATTTTTTTAACGATCCAACTCCGACAGATTGCATTTCATTTCCCATTGATCATCCTAAAAATTCACAAGAAGAATATTCAGTATTAGGCGAGGTCTTTGTCTGCCCTGAGGTGGGGATTGAATATGCAAATAGCGAAAAAAAGGACCCTTATTCTGAGGTTTCCCTGTATGTTATACATGGTCTTCTTCATTTGCTAGGGTTTGATGACCAAAAAGAAGAGGAAAGAATAATTATGCGGGGTGAAGAAAATTCTGCAATGGAGTATCTTAAAGAAAATAAGGTACTACTTCATGAATAAAGGTCTATTATTTCTCCTTTTGTTTTTCAATTTTGCTCTCATTGCAACTCCAGAAAACGATTTTTTGCGAGCTACCCTAAATGGAGATTACGATAAAGTTGTAGAGCTCTATGAAAAAGAGGGCCTCCGGTTAACGTATACGCGTGACAAGGATGGCAATACTCCCCTACACATAGCTTGCTGTTCAAAAAAAGGGGGAAACAAGGCGAAAGTTGTCGCATTTTTAATCGACAAAGGGGTCAACGTCAATGCACAGAATAAATATGAATCAACCCCTCTTACCATTGCTGTTTCAAATGGAAATTACGAAGCTACCAAGCTCTTACTATCAGCCAAAGGAATCCGTGTAAATCAAACCTATCAGCAAAATTTCACCCCTCTTCACATCGCAGTGATATCTCAAATTCCACCATTGATTGAACTTCTTTTATCCCACCCTGATATAAACCCCAACTTTGGGACTACGGATGGCGCTACCCCTCTCCATTATGCCGCTATGCAAGGACTTATTGAAGAAGCCAAAATCTTAATCGATCACCCCTGCACTGACATCAACGCTCCCCAACATGACGCGATCTACTCGGGAGCCACCCCCCTTCATTTTGCTGCTATGCAAGCGCAAACTGAAATTGTCTCTTATCTTCTCTCCAATCCGAAAATTCAAGTGAATGCCACGGTCAATCGAGGATCTCAGACAGGTTTTACACCCCTGCATTATGCCGTTTTAAATCCTGACACCGTCAATGTTTTAGAGGTCGTTAATCTCCTTCTTGATAATGGAGCCAACCCCAATATAAAGTGCGAGGGAGGAAAAACCCCCTTTGACCTTACTGCAGTGTCAATCATCCAAAAAGCTCTTGTAAACCATAAAAAGAAGAAAAAATGAGCCCCGAATCTCTCCTTTTTCCTTTGGTTTTCATTCTGGGAGCCAGCTCAATTACCACTCTCACAAAGGCACTGCAAATCCTAGGTCGCATTCAGAGCAAGAAAGAATTCAAGAAAAAGCCCCACTATTTCTTCGTCTACAACTTCATCAAACGGATATTTTCGCACGATCCTTGGGATAACCTCTTCTACCTTCTCAGTTTCACCAAGCACCTTCTCCGCCTTCTCTACTCCACGACTTTTCTCCTTTATCTCCTTGCCATTTTTTTCGGTGACACGACGCCTCATTTTCCTCATATCCTGTCAGCGATTGGAATTATTGCTGCTGTAGCCCTTATTTTTGACTTTTTCTTCCGTTTTATTGTGGGCTACAACCCTTCTCTCTTTCTCAGGATAGTTACCCCTCTCACTACTTTTTTTCTCTTTATCTTCTCCCCAATTACCTTCCTTCTCCTAAAGCTACAAAAGCTCCTATTCCATCCAAAACAATCCAAACCTCATGGATTTTCAAGAGCGCGTGTGAAGGACAAGATTTTAGAACTAGCTTATGAATCGGAGCTCTCGATCCACCTTGATCCTTTTGACAGGCGCACTATTAGTGCGGTTGCTTCAATGCGAGACCGAATTGTCCGAGAAATCATGGTTCCTCGCATTGATATGTTTTCCCTTTCGGTGAATCAAACGGTCCATAAAGCAGCGCAAAAATTTATTTCCGAGGGTTATTCTAGAATTCCTGTCTATAAAGAGACGGTCGATAACATTATTGGAGTTCTTCTCTATAAAGATGTCATTGAATATTACTTCCGTAGCATCGAAAAAAATGACCAATCGCCTCTTGAGACACCCTTAGAAAAACTAGTGAAACCCATCCTATATTCCCCAGAAACCAAAAAAATCTCTCAGCTCCTTCAAGAGTTTAGAAGTAATCAGATCCACCTAGCCATTGTTGTTGATGAGTATGGCGGAACCGAAGGGATTGTTACAATCGAAGATATCCTTGAAGAGCTTGTTGGAGAGATCGCCGATGAGCACGATATCCTTGAAGAAGAATTGCTCTATTCCCCCCATCCAAATGGTGGTTTCATTATCGATGGGAAAATGACCATCCTCGATATAGAAAAAGAGTTAAAGATTGTCATTCCCACAAGCCCTGAATACGACACCATTGGAGGATATGTTTTTCACCGCGCTGGAACAATCCCTACAAAAGGATGGAAAATTCACAATGACAACTTCAATCTTGAGGTGTTGGCATCCAGTGAAAGAGTCATCGACCAAGTTCTCATCACGCCCTGCTCTTCCTAGTGCTCTGTCAACTTTGAAAATTGGGACAAACTTAAAGTTGACAGAGTACTAGACAGCACTTAGGGGTTGAAATTCTATGGTTTTTGTAGTACAGTGGCCATAAAAATTTAAAAGAGAAATGTATGCGCCGCTCCATAAGTTATGCTGAACCTAAAACCGCTCTTGCAGGTGAGACCAAAACATGGAAATTCATCTATACTCCTGCAAATGACCTTCCCAAGGGTGCGAGACTAAAGTTTGATCTGGGCTCAAAAGGGCGCGTTTTTGACTGGGAAATCCCTCAAACAAATTTAAAGAGCAAAAAAAATCTTATCTGGATGCAGATCCCCAGTAAAAAACCTTTAAACGCAGTAGAAGTCCCCACGCCGGAAAGTGCTCTTCCACAGTTTGAATTTATTCTTCCTGGTGATGTAAAGGCAGGTGAGGAAATCACTATTTTTATGGGAACCCCTGAAACTGCAGACGGTGAAAAAAAGGGAAACCGTGCGCAGAATCACACCTTGCGTCGTCGCCCCTTTAACCTTTACATCGATCCTAAGGGAAAGGGAGAGTATAAAGAAAGTGAGACTTTCCACGTTGATGTGAAGGGAAATGCCCTGCATTCAATCCGCATCATCGTTCCTTCAGTCGTCAATAAGAACCAGCGTTTTGATGTCATTGTCCGTTTTGAAGACACATTTGGAAACCTTACTGGAAATGCTCCTGAAGGAACCTTAATCGAGTTTTCATATGAACGACTCCGAGAAAATATCAGTTGGAAACTTTTTGTTCCTGAAACAGGTTTCATTAACCTCCCCAACCTCTACTTCAACGAGCCCGGAATTTACAAGATTAAGCTAAGAAATCTCTCAACGGAAAAAGTCTTTTTCTCCTCACCCATCAAGTGCTTTTCTAGTACCGACAGACAACTCTACTGGGGAACCTTTCATGGAGAAACCGCTCTTCACGATGCTGGGGAAAACATTGAATCTTGTCTCCGCTATGTGCGGGATGAAGAAGCTCATCAGTTCTACAGCAGCTCCTCCTTTGAAAGTGAGACTGAAACCCCCTCTGATGTTTGGAAAGGGATTGGATCTCACGTCGCCGAGTTTAACGAAGATGACCGTTTCTCTACTTTCCTAGGAATGCAGTGGTCAGGAACTCCTGTTGAAGAGGGCCTCCGGCAAATCATCTATCTCAAGGACTCCAAGCCTATTCTCCGAAAGAAAGAGAGTAAGGCCAACCACCTGAAAAAGATTTACAAAAGCCATACTCCTAAAGACTTTATTGCAATTCCGATGTTCACCATGGGCTCTGAAACGTGCTTTGACTTTGAAAATTTTGCCCCTGAATATGAGAAAGTTGTAGAAATTTACAATGCATGGGGATCTTCGGAGTGCACAAAGGCAGAAGGAAACCCCCGTCCGATTATTTCCAAGGGAAAGAAAGGGATGAAAGAAAAAGCGGAGGGATCTATTCGAAGAGCCCTGAGCAAAAACATTCGCTTCGGCTTTGTTGCCGGAGGTCTCGACGACCGTGGCGTTTTCAGCAATCTTTTTGATGCAGAGCAAGTTCAATATACACCAGGACTTACTGCCATTCTCTCTACAAATCACTCCCGTGATGGGTTGATCCAAGCGCTGAATAAAAAGTCATGTTATGCGACAACAGGACCACGCATCATTGCAGGTCTTGAAATCGCTGGTGCCCCAATGGGGTCAGAACTTAACACCAAAGCAAAGCCTGGCTTAGAATACAATCGACATATCACGGGATATGCTGTGGGACTCGATCATATTAAAGAAGTCCTTATCATCCGGAATGGAAAGCCCTTCCATACGTTCAATCCCAAAGATGACACTTTTGAGTTTGCCTTCGATGATGAAGAGCCTCTTGAAAACGTTGTTTTGAAACAGAAAGGCGAAATTCCTCCTTTTGTCTACTACTATATGCGAGTAGAGCAAGAAGATGGGCATATCGCTTGGACGTCCCCGATCTGGATCGATCTAGGAGCTCCTGTCATTTTAGAGAAGAAGAAAAAGTGATCTTTATTTTAACGACTGCGCTTGTTCTTTTATGTGCATTGTTGCTGGGGTTGGGACAGCTCCTGAAATCTAAACACCCTTTGAATTGCAAAAGGTGTGGAAACCCAGAAAAAAAAGAATGTGACGTGTGTCACAAGAAGAAAAAATCTAACCCGCACGATAAGCAGTAATCAACTCTTTTAAGAGTGGCATACGATTCTTATAATACTCGTCCATTGAGCTCTCTTCAGGAACATCTCTTCCCAGTTCTCTCTTGATATCATCCGGCAGAAGCCCTAGATCCTGCTTAAAATCTCTCTGATGCAAACCATAGGGACGAATCAACCCTTGATGATCCTCAAAAAACTCTTTTTTTAACGTCACTACACCTTCAAGGTGCTCTTGGATTAGCTGCTGAGGTGTGGTCTCTTCAGAAAGCGCCTTTCCTGTTGCATCATTGAATGCAACAATGATGATTTTAAACTGTGCCTCCTCTAGCTTCCCTAACTCCTCAATCATAGTCGCTGCTGTATCACCGGGAACCAACTGAATGACATTTGGAAACCACTTGTCTAAGAAGCTCGCAAGAAGGTCATCTCTTCCATATGGAGCCCCCCCTTGCGGCGCTACAGAAACACACTGGAAAATATTGTCATGAATCCCAATGATAATGTCCTTTGCAAAATAGCCCCCTTCAACCATGAGGTCTAACATTCCCAGATCTCTAGAAATATTTTCCCAACCTGCTATATTGAGCTGCCCTACTCCCGCTCTGGCATTCACCCAAAGAATGAGATTATTAGAAACGCCATCTCTATCAGCTGGAGATGCCAATACCCTTTTAATGTGCCCGCGAAGAGCATTGATCGCTTCAGCCTCTAGAGCATCGATTTTTTCCTTAGTGTTGAAATTTTCTTTTGCGATTTCAGCTTTTGCTAAAGCAAGAGACTCGGCTCTACCCTGCGTCAAATCCTGGTATGTACTATGTGCTATTTTAACGCTTTGGATTCCACCCTCGGTCAGAACAATCGTCGCAGTAGTTGTAGCAAAAAGCGGCTTAGCAAATTTGTTAAAATCTGGGAAAGTATTGTGACGCGACTTAAGAACAGTTGTTGCTCTAAGCATTGTTGCAACAGTCGCAACAGATAGTGCAAACACAAGCGTATTTTCAGCTGTAGCTTTCTTGCCCGCTTCAGAAGAGCTGCAAAGAGTGTGAATAGACTTTGCCGTAATTAAAACACTCGCACCATTTGCAGCTGCCACAAAGGCTGTTAAATTGGTGATTTGCTGAATATATTTGCTAGCTAGCACGACAAGCGTTGCAGCACATGCTGAGCCTAATACATCCTGGGTATGGTAACGATTATTTTGAAAAGCTTCAATCATTCATTCTCTCCATAAGGGGAAGTTTTTTAGAGTCTTTTAGAGCTGCCTGAGGGCTTTCTGAGAAACGTCCTGTTGGCAATGACATAAAGACTCCCTAAATTTGGCAGAATCATAGCAAATATTGGAATTGAAGGCGAGAAAAACCCCATGATATAGATACCATGGGGTTCAAAATATATGTTTACGCTTTAGCAATAATAAAGGCTACTAGAGCCTCTTTGGCGAATTCTCCCGTTGGATCCTCCCTAAAGTAGGTAAATCCCCTCCCCCCAGGAATGGGGCAACTATCTCTTTCTTCTCGTTTTTGAGCAGTCGTCTCACAAGCAGCAAGAGCAGCCTTTGTCTCTCATCATAGGTAGAATTGTACCCGTAATATTGTCGCTGTAAAGGTAAGCCTCTCAGGGTTTCCCTTCGCCAAAATAATCAAATAGCAGTTCCGCAGTCTCACCTTCTTTACCACAAGCCATTTCAATCTTTTGGATCATCGCAGCAAACTTTTGTGGATTAGACTTACCCGCATCCTCTACCTCTTTTCTACGCTCTTGAACTGAATCTGTTCCGAAGCTTCTCCATGCGGAAGCCATCCATGTACTCGCGCCCCAAAAGACATTATAAAGCATATCGGCAGCCGTTTGGCCCGTTGAGTATCCAGAAGTTGCTGTAGAATCCACCTGAGGTCTCATCTCTTACTGCTTTGATTCAAGCTTTTCTTCAACGACTGGGTAAACAGCTGTTACATCTTCCTGCGAATCTGTTTTCCTTAACTGTTCCATAATTTACCTCCTTACGGACTATGAATTTCGTAAAGGAGATATTTTAATTATTAAGGAAATATTAAGCAATCAAAGTTACAAATTCAGCCAGTTTTTCCTTTTTGACTTGGCTAAGTGCCAGGGGAATATCTTGAGTGATGTCCCGACCAGGGACACATTTTGCGAGAAATTCAGAGAGCGATGATTGAACCTCTTTCGGAAGGAGGTCGAAGAGCTCTTGCATAAATTCCTTGCGCTCGTCGTAGTCATAGGTCCAGACTTTTGAAACGTCTATCAAAGCTTCTACGCACTTCTGTGCTCCCATAGACCCAAGATGAGGACGAAGGGTTGCTACGCGCTCTGAAAATGCAGGAAGAGGGTGAAATTCTTTATGTCTAAAGAAAGAAAATAACTTGCTCATGGAGCAAGGATAGCACTACTTGTTTTATATTGCTAGCAGCTCCTTTGCTGCCCTGCGAAGGAGTCCTAAATCACATTCATCTGACTTCAAATATGCGGTCCCACTTGTCCCTTTTATCTTATCATTTAACGTTCTCAGCTTCAGACCGAGCATGAGATCGAGACCTTGGACTTTACTCACCACAAACCACACCTTCGTCCGCGTCCGATTGACTTCCCTATTGTCTTTAATGTGCACCGGAATCAGACCCACTAGAAGTTGCAGTTGCTCTTTATTTCCCTCTGGAAGGGCGATGAGAGTATCGTGCATCATCGACCAAATAATCGCATCGTAGATTCCCTTCACGGAAATATCACTTCGCTCATAAAATCCCTCTTTTTTTTCTTTAGAAATGTCTTCCCAACCTGGTATATTAAGCTCATCTGTTCCTGCTTTAGTATTCACCCAAAGAATAAGATTGTCGGAAACTCCCTCTCTATCAGCTGGAGATACCAATACCGTCTCGATGTGCTCGCGAAGCGCATTGATCGCTTCCGCTTCTAGAGCATCAATCTTTTCCTTAGTACTGAAATCCGCTTTTGCGATTTCAGCTTTTGCTTTGACAAGAGTCTCCCCCTTTTGAATAGTGCAATAGACTGACTCAATCCGCTCTGCAAGTTTAGGCGCAATGTCTTTCATTCCTCTAAGAACCTGATAGAACTTCGTCGGAAATTCGGAACTACGTGCCAGCTGACACTCTGTTGCTTGAAGAAGTACTTCCATGTTATGCAGCAGTACTGCTTCCTCATCACCCTCTCGAAAAGAAGCAATGATCGCTTCAGGATCCCACTTCATAGAGCGCATTTCCTCCGGAAGCTGGGCGATCGGGCGAGGAGCTCCTAATGGTGGAAGGACAACATTTGGCTCTGGAAAGTATTTGTCCACAATCTCCCCCCCATTCTGAAGAATCCACTTGGGAGCTCTCATCTCTGTTTCAGCAAGAGCCATAATTGCGCAGGTTGTAATGATTAAAGGCTTGTCGATCGTGCGAGGCATTTGAGCAGTCGTGTAGTGTTTCTTAAGAGCGGCAGCTCCAATCGCTGCTGAAAATGCAAGCATAAGGGCTCTCTTTGCCGATCTTTTTTCACTCACATCAAGAGAGGTTCGAAGCGTGTGCACAGACTTTGCAATGACTAAAAAACTTGCTCCCTCAACTCCAGAAACAAAGGCAACTAAAGTACTAATAGGCTGAATACGTTTGCATCCAAACTTTACAAATACCGATGCACATAAAACACTCATCATATCTTGAATATGACAACGATTTTCTTGAATAAATTGAAGAGCGGTGGTAGTCATTTTTTCCTTTAATTTGGTGATAATTATAGCTTTAAATAGCAAAAAACTCAACAATCATTGGTTATGAGAATTATATTAGGCTCAAAGTCTCCTAGGCGGCAGGAGATTATTAAATTTTTTTCTATTCCCCACATGGTGGCTTCCTCCCCTTTTGATGAAAGAACGGTCCCCTTCCAGGGGGATGCTGAGGAGTATGTCCGCGTCATTGCCGAGAAGAAGGGTGAGGCCCTTGCCCCGGAGTTTCCAGATGAGGTCATTGTAACCGCTGATACAGTCGTCTTACTCAATGGGAAAATCCTTCTGAAGCCCGAAGATGATGGGGATGGAAAAGAAATGCTCAGCGCTCTTTCAGGAACAACCCATGATGTGATCACTGGTGTGGCTGTTCGAAAAGGAGAACGGGTAAAAAGCAGGGTTGAAACAACACGTGTTCACTTCAATCCTCTCACTGAAAAGGAGATTACAGCCTATTTAAAGGGAATGCATGGAAGGGACAAAGCAGGGGGCTATGGAGCCCAAGAGATGGGAAGCCTTCTCATAAAAGGGATTGAAGGGTGTTTCTACAATGTGATAGGGTTACCAGTAAATACTCTTCGAAAATTACTAGGCCAATTTGGAATTGACTTATGGGACGCTTTCTCCTCATAATCCTCACATTTTTCACCCCTCTTTGCGCAGCCATTTCTAAAAATCAAGTCCTCTATTTAATGCAGGCAGGAGAAGTTGAAAGAGGAATTCAGCTCTATCAAGACTGGGTCAAAGAAAATGAAAAACACGACTTTGACATCCTTGAACAGATGGGGTACATCCTCCTGAAACAAGGGGCTACCAGTGGCGATGAGGAAACGCTTCTACTTAGTATGTATGGTCTGGGGATTGCTGGTTCAACAGAGGGGATGGAACTTTATGAGATGGGGATGAATAGTCATAACCCCATGACCCAAATGGCAACGATTCAGTTTCTTAGCCGTCTCCAGGAAGATGAGGTTGAGGGGCTCTTATTCAAGGCTTTTTCTTCCCCATATTTAGTGATTCGGATGGAGGCTGCCCATGCTTTAGCACAGCGCCGCTCTGAGGCAGTGACTGGAATGATCGATTCTTTGATGCAAAAACTCCCCCCTTTTTTTCATGTCTATTTCCCCGAACTTTTTGCGATGATTGGAACTCCAGATGCCATGGGGGTCTTGAAGCGCATGGTAGGACACTCCCAATTAAATGTGCGTCTCTCCACGATCCTTTCAGCAGCGCGCTTTGGTCGGGATGATTTTTTAGCGGAAATTCGGGCAGGGGCGACCCACTCCGATCACGCGGAGCAAGAGACGTGCGCAGCAGCTCTTGGGTACCTAAAGGATTCTCATTCAATCCCTCGATTAAAAGAACTTTCTAAGTCAAATCATCTCAATGTGAAACTTGTTGCTTGCCATTCCCTGGCGCTGCTCGGAGACATCTCTTATCGAGAGCCAATTCTTGAGAGTGCACTTCAAAAAAATCCCCTCGCGATTCCAATGCTGCTAGAAATGCCTAATACAGAGCCCCTTCTGGTCACACTTCTCTCTGATTTCAACTTCCATATTCGCGCGAATGCTGCCCTGGTACTATTAAAGAAACGTAATCCAAAGTGCGTTCCCACACTCCTACAAATGCTTATCAAAGATGAAAAGGATTTGGGGTTTCAGCCGATCTATTCTTTGGGACACACTTTAATGGCTTGGAGGGTCATCCCCTCATGCACTCATTACGCTAAGAAAACTCAGCAAGATATCCCAGGTATTACGCTGGCACTACGCGAACAGATTTTGCAAGATGCTTTAGAGCTCCCAGAAGAGGAATTTCTAAAGATTGCCCAAGCTATCTTTGATAAGAAGGAAAATGAGTTGATTCCTATCTTAATTCACCTCCTTGAAAACCTGGGTACCCCAGGAGCTGAAGCTCTTCTAAAGGAGGAGTGTCGCCGCGCAGGAGCTCCTTTTATTCGCACATACTGTCACCTAGCACTTCATCGAATGCGCGCTGAGGGGCCCCATAAAGATCACATCTACCAATGGGTAGGAAGCCAACGAGATCATGAGCTGTTTCAATTTCGAGAAATGCTTTCTTGGACAGATCGAAAAGAAACGGAAGGCTCTTATATCTTAACTCCAAAGGAAACCTCCCGACTGCTTATAGAGAGTTACGAAACGCTTGTAAATAGTCATGAGATTGAGGGAATCGATATTCTCCTTACTGCAATCCGTCTGGGACATGAAAAAAACCGCTTTCTACTCGCTGGACTCTTGCTCAAGGCGATTCAATAGGGTATACTTGTGGCCTTTGAAAGTTGGGTCGGTCCATGCGCCTTTGTATTTTTCTATTTTTTCTGTTGGGAATCCCCCTATATGGGTCGCAGGAATTTACTGTTAATCTTAAAGACCCTGAATATCAAAACGGAGTGATTTCGACCCACACTGGAGGAGTGATTAGCTCCCCAGAATTGCGGGTTCAAGCGCGCCATATAGTCTATACTAACCGCATGGAGAAAGGAGAGGCGATCCACCGAGTTGTGGCAGAGGGAGACTTGATGCTAGATAGCGGAGGACACACCTACGTTGGACGCCGCTTAGAGTATGATTTTGTGACCAAAACTGGGATTGTTTACGATGGAGTCACGGCCATTGACCTCTGGTTTTTAGGTGGAGAAAAGATCCGCCTCAACTCCGACCGGAGCTTTTATCTCTATAATGCTTTTGTAACAACAAGTGAGAGCAAGAATGCCGACTGGAAAATCCATTCGCGTGAGGTTGAGATCACAAAGAAAAGTTATTTAGCTGCAAAAAATGTGACCTTTAGATTTTTTGAAACACCGATTTTTTGGCTCCCCTCTTTTAAAAGCAACTTAAAATCTATGGGAGAGTCTCCTGTGAGATATAAAATAGATTTGGATAAGGGACTGTGGCCAAAGGTAAGCATGCGCTATCGAGTCTATTCTTGGGAACAACTTGACCTTTTCTTCCGCCTGAATGTCCGTCCTTCAAAAGGAGTCGGTGCAGCGCTAGAGTCAGACTATCAATCCTTAGAGAAACGGACAAAATTTCGAACCCGCAGCTACATCGATCACGATGCTTTCTATAGAGACACCAACCCAGATAAAGCAAGAACTCACTATCGACTACAAGGAGTCTACACCTCAACAAGTGAGGATGAAAAGTCCCATCTTCTGGCGACTTACGACTGGCTGAGCGATAAAAACATGCAAACAGACTTTGGAAGTGAGGATTTTGAGCTTAATACTGCCAAGCAAACCCGCATTGAAATACGAAACTATCAAGATTGGATGATCTTCGGGATTGATGGAAAGTTTCGTGTGAACGGATTTCAGGGGATGAAACAAGAACTTCCTGAATCATTCTGGACCCCTAAATCTTTTGCGGTAGGAGACTCAGGGATCATTTCGGAAAATCGGATGAAGGTTGCATACTTGGACTACGTATCCGCAAAGGATATTGAACCTGCAGTTCCTGATTTTAACGCAGCGCGCCTATCAACTCGCAATACCCTCTACCGCCCTTTTGCGCATCGAGGGTTTGCTCTCACCCCGCTTGTTGGAGTCGAAGGGGTCTTCTACGGGGACAGCCAAAGAGATAAACCGGCAGCCCTCGGAATCTTAGTCTACCAGCTCCTGTTTGATTTAACCTTGAAGCGTAATTTTGAAACGATTCGTCATACCCTCCAACCCTATATCAATTACGAAGGGATGACCCACCCGACGATCTCTCCAGATACTCCCTATATTTTTAGTATCCACGATGGATTTAACCGCCTCAATGTAATTAAGTCTGGAATACGCAATCTTTTTTACATGAAGAATTCTCCCCTTTTCGAGCCCAATATCATTGCAGATCTTTATATCTACAGCTTTTTTGGGGACCAGACTTTTGCTAAAACTGTTCCAAAAATTCAGGGGAATTTTATTTGGAATTTCCCCTCTTGGAATCTAAATAGCCGGCTGGGGTGGAACATAGAGAAGCAAGTGCTAGACTATGCCAACATAGCCTTAGCTTGGACAATCAATAAAAACTTTGCTTTCAAAACAGAATTCCGCCACCGCAGTCGCTTTGATTGGAGAAAAGACAACCCCGATGACTTCATTATGGAAGTGACAAGAGATATCCAAGACCTCCTCCATTCCCCTCTATCAGATGGGAGAAATACCCTTCTTTCCAGACTGCAAATTAAGATTGCTCCACAATGGATTGTGCGCCTTGAATCTCGTATTGGTTGGGGACGTGGAGGAGAGCCCAATTATAACGAAGGAAAGTTTGATCTAATCACAATGATTAGCACAAGTTGGCGACTCCGACTCACCTTTATTCACTCCCTTGCGCCTCATAAGAAAAACGACCGATTTACCTTCGGACTCTCTCTTGTAAAGAAGTGATAAAACTATTCCCTTTAAAACTATTATTACTCATAATTCCGCTAGTCTTTCAATAGGAGTGGAGGTGAAAAATTATGAAAAAATCAATTGTAAATTTTCTGTTCGTCTGCCTTGTTTTATTAAAAATTCAGGCATTTGCACTCAAAAATGATAGAGATGTTTTTGGAGTTTTCGTAGAAACCGAATCTAAAGTAGAAAGAAAAAAAGTCGGATCTGCCCTGAAACAGCTAGAAAAGCAATACGCTATTGAAGTTGCTTTCGTAAACGATTGTTCCTGGAAAAACAAAAAAAAGGAATCCGCAAGCGGTTCCATTTTAGCGAGATTGGAGTTTGTAAGACCTTTCGATGCTGAACCTAGTTCTTCGTATTCTGGTAAACCTTATGACCAATTAACAAGCGAATATATAACTGCTGTTCCTGATGACATCGATTCAGATTTCAAATCCCAGGGGTACGTATTCATGTATGCTGAAGAAATGCTATTTGATTATAATGACAAAATTGGAGACAAAAAACAATTTCCCAAAATCATAAAAGAACTAGAAAGCAATATAGAAAAAATTGCGAAGAGCAACAAGAACGAGAAAAAACCATTACTCATCTTGTTTTTATAGGACTTGGCCAAACATAAACTCTCTGGAGAGGGTTGATTTCCAATAAGGAGGAACCTAAACATCAGCGCCAAAGAGGCCAAGGAAATTGAGGTGTATGCGTCGGACTAAGGCTGCAAACTGGCGGTGGTCTTCATGATCGACCCACAGGTGGTGAAAACACCTAGCTGCCAAATTTTCAAATTCCCCGGCAGCAAGAGCACCTATGTAAATAGCACTTTGAAGGTGGAGAAAAGAGGTGGGGATTTTCACCTGAAAAGCCTTTTCAAGTGACGACTTAAGGACATAAGGGGTGAGGACTTTGATGCCAACTAAAAGAGCTGTCATGAGGACACTCTCGAATTTTGTCGTGGGCACACCTTTGAGCTCATGTCTCACTTCAAACTCAATCACACGATCGACTAGACTAATGGTCGTCGCAAAGAGGGCGGCTTGAGGCATCCTTGGCACTTTTCCAAAAATATCCGTAAGCTCAAAAAAATGGACCCCACCGGCTAGGATTGCGCTTCCTGCGCCGCTCCAAAGTGATGGGACAATAGCAGTCATCGTCGTCCCTCAAGGGTGGTCTTCCACCAAGCAAAATTAAGAATAAAGAATGTTATTTGAAGCTTTGGAGAAGGTGAAAACTCCCATTTCCACTCAAGAGCCTTTTTGACTCCATAATTACTTAGGAGAGTAAAAATAGCGCAAATACAAATAGCCTGTTTGGGAGTCAGGTTCTTTTCATTCGATTTCAATCGGTTGAACATCACTGTATAGACTGTCCCTTGCGCAGTCCCAAAGAGAAACCCGTACGTAGACCGGAGATTCCCACTTCCAAGCACGTTGTTTAGGGCTCCCCCCATGATTCCACCTAAAAGCAGTGATGGAGCAATCGTTATACTTGCCATAAACCTATCTTGCTGGGGGTAGTATTACTTGTTGTATTTTTTTTTGATGTCATTGAGGGATTTCTCAATTTTTTTCCGCCGATTTGGATGAATACGATCAATAAAAAGAACCCCGTTAATATGGTCATTTTCATGCATGATATTTCTTGCACGCCATCCTGTTGTCGTCTCTGTAAAAAGATTGCCCTCTAAGTCCATAGCCTCGACTTCTATAGAAAATGGGCGGGTCACTTCTTCATAAATTCCCGGGATAGAAAGGCAGCCTTCACTATGTGTATCCACTTCAGAAGAGGGCGCGGAAAGCTTAGGATTGATATAAATCTTAGGAGAGCATAGAATCGGCCATCCCTCATCATCGGCTCCATTCTCGTAGCGTGAAACAAACATTCTGACGGGGTAGCCAATTTGAGGAGCCGCAAGCCCTGCCCCATCTTTATCGATGACGGTATCTACGAGGTCTTTTGCAATCTGCCTGATTTCATCAGTAATCTCAGCTACCTCATCGCATTTTTTGCGAAGACCAGAGCTGCCATAGTAGACAAGACCCTTGATCATAGTCCCCCGCTGACCTCTTCAATATTGACACCTAGTGGAGCTTTTTTAGCGCGACCAATCGATGAGGTCCAAAGAGAAAGGATCAAGCAAACAATGAGAAAAATCCCGGCAAGGTATGCAGTGAATTTTTTTAAGACGTCTGCAGTCGAAGTTCCAAATAATGAAGCTCCTGCATCTCCTCCAAAAGAAGCTCCTAATCCAAGACTCTTACTCTCTTGAATCAAGATCACAAAACAGAGGAGGGCACAAAGGCCAATAAATAAGAATAGCATAACGTAAAACAATGCGGTCATGATGACAGTTCCTTTCCATGTTCAATAATTTGTCCAAATGCCTCCACCTCTAGAGAGGCTCCACCTATAAGGGCTCCGTCGATATCTTCTTGTCCAAGAAGAGAAGCGGCATTCTCGGGTTTCACAGATCCTCCGTAGAGCAGAGGAAGGCGCTCGCCAATCTTCGCCCCCCACATCTCCTTAATATAGGAGCGAATGAGATGATGGGTTTCTTGCGCAATCTGAGGAGTAGCTGTCTTTCCTGTTCCAATCGCCCATACAGGTTCGTAAGCAATGATAAGATTTTCTAGGTCTTTTTCAGAGAAGTCTTTTAAAGCAGCACTAAGCTGACGGGTTAGAACAGAGTGAGTCATTTCCTTGTCCCTTTCTTCTTGGGTCTCCCCAATGCAAAGAACAGGAAGAAGATCCTCCTCAATTGCCCATTTCACCTTTCGGTGAATCATTTCGTCATTTTCGTGAAAATGGGCCCGCCTTTCCGAATGGCCTATCAATACAAATGTAGCTCCATTTTCTTTAAGCATCGCAGATGAAATTTCCCCAGTATAGGGTCCCTTTGGATATTCACTCATGTTTTGAGCGCCTATATTGAGATAAGTCCCTTTGGCGCTTTGAACAGCAGCATCAATGGAGGTAAAAGGAGGGGTTATCCCGATAAAACAAGTGGTTTCTCCAATATGTGGAAGAAGAGCTTCTACGAATTCCACTGTTTCAGCAGACGTCATATGCATCTTCCAATTTCCAATAATAAACTGTTGTCTCATCAGCATCCCGACTTTAATTTCTCCCCAGGATAACACTTTTTTAGAAATAACTCTAGCTTGAATTTTGCCTTGAGATGATTTAGAGTCTGTCTGTATGAAAATATTGTCAGTAACAGAGCTCACTCTCGCTATCAAAAGGCAGCTGGAGCCCCAATTCGCCCATATTCAGGTCAAAGGAGAGGTCACCAACATCCGGGCCCAATCGTCTGGTCACCTATATTTTAGTTTAAAAGATCAGGGATCTCAAATATCTGCTGTCCTTTTTAAAGGGAATGCACGCAATGTTTCTCGTGTGCCAAAGGCTGGAGACCAGGTCGTTATTCGCGGGGAATTGAGCCTTTATGCCCCTAGAGGGAGCTACCAAATTATTGTTCGAGAGTTAGAGCATGCCGGTGTAGGTGAGCTCCTTATGAAGCTCCACCAGTTAAAAGAGGAGCTTAAAGCGAGAGGATGGCTTAGCCCAGACCATAAAAAACCACTCCCCAAGTATCCCAAAACAATTGGCGTAGTAACGAGCCCCACGGGATCGGTCATCCAAGATATTATTCATGTGTTAAAGCGGCGCTTCCCCCATTTTCACCTCATATTAAATCCAGTTCGTGTCCAGGGAAAAGAGGCTGCTGAAGAAATAGCCTCTGCAATCAAAACTTTTAATACTTATCAGATGGTTGATGTGATGATTGTGGGCCGTGGTGGTGGAAGTCTAGAAGATCTCTGGCCCTTTAACGAAGAATGCGTCGCTGAAGCGATTTTTCATTCGAAGATCCCCATCATCTCAGCAGTTGGGCATGAAACTGATGTAACTCTCGCTGATTGCGTCGCCGATGTCCGAGCTCCTACCCCATCAGCAGCAGCAGAAATTTCAGTGAAAGAACAAGCTGCACAAAATGAATTTCTCATGCAAATGCAGGAGAGGATTGATCATATTTTGAAGCAAAAAATGCGACATGGGTCTGCCTTAATTCAAGGAGCGGCTCGCCACCCCCTTTTAGCCTCTCCTTTCGCCATTCTCTCTGAGCATTTCCAACGAGTCGACGATTTTTCAACGCAACTTGACACTTCTTTCCGTCATAAATTAAGCCATCTAGGACTCCAATTAATTGCTCTTAAAAGAGAGCTTCAAGGGAAGCGTCCTCAAGGAGAAATCACACAGATCCGCCAAAAACTTCGAAGTTATGCCAATGGAATTCATATCGCTATGACACATTTATTGAAACGGAAAGAAGAGCATCTAAAGCAACTTTCTACCCATATCGATGCTGTCAATCCTGAATCTATCCTAAAAAAAGGTTACTGCATCCCCTTTGCGGAAAAGGAGCATTCAGTTATGATGTCATCACGCGTAGTCACTCCCGGTTTGGGGTTACTTCTACGTTTTCATGATGGAACTGTCCGAGCACGCGCCCTGGAGGTCGATGGAAACTAAACAAAATGCCAGCTTTTCTTTTGAACAGGCCTATACGCGGCTTGAAGGAATCTTAAGTGAGCTCAATAGTGGTGAGACCCCTCTCGAAGAATCTTTGAAACTCTACGAGGAAGCGAATAAATTGATTACTCTATGCTCATCAAAGCTCAATCAAGCGGAACAGAAAATTGAAACCCTAATCAAAACCAGAGATGGTCAACCTCAAACAGCCCCATTTAACCCTGAATCCGAAAAGGTTCTCAACACTGCCCATGACACCTATTCTTGATTCACTAATGCACCCTCAAGACCTTAAGAAGTTCTCTACAAATGAGCTCGTTGATCTATCCGAGGAAATTCGGGCTCGTATCATGGACGTTTTGTCAGTAACGGGAGGACACCTCTCCTCCAACCTAGGAATCGTCGAGTTAACCCTTGCATTGCACACAGTATTTAATTCCCCCCAGGATAAATTGATCTTTGACGTTGGGCACCAAACCTACGTACACAAACTCTTAACCGGACGAAACCCTCGCTTTCCAACGCTTCGGCAAACCGATGGACTTTCAGGATTTTCGCACCCTCCAGAATCTCCTCACGATCATTTCTATTCTGGACACGCTGGAAATGCGCTCTCTCTAGCTCTCGGGGTTGCAAAAAACCGTGATATTCGAGGAAAAGATGAGATCATTATCCCAGTCCTTGGAGATGCAGCGCTCACCTGTGGCCTTACATTAGAAGCAATGAATAATATTCCGCGAAAGCTTCAAAAATTTCTTGTTATCCTCAATGACAATGCTATGTCGATTTCTAAGAATGTGGGAGCTATCACTAATATCCTTAGTCGGTTTTTCAACAGTCCAACTGCCAATAACATCTATGAGGAACTCACTGAAATTGTGAATAAAATCCCTGGCTATGGGGAAACTCTTGCCAAACAGGGAAATAGAATGAAAGAGTCCATGAAGAACTTGATCAGCACAGCTCCCTTTTTTGAACAGTTTGGTCTTTCTTATGTTGGGCCCATTGATGGACATGATATTAAAAAGCTTATTGATACGTTCGAAGCCTTGAAGGATGTGGATCACCCTACCCTCGTTCATGTTCTCACAGTCAAGGGACAAGGGATGAAAAATGCTATCAATAATCCCACTCCCTATCATGGAGCAAAACCATTTAATCGGGTGACTGGAGAATTCTATCCTCCAAAAAGTCTTCGTCCCACCTTCCCTAAGGTTTTTGGGAAGCATATTTTAAAGATGGCGGACGAGGATCCAAATTTAGTGGCAATCACCCCTGCCATGCCCGTCGGATCCTGTTTAGATGCCTTAATGAAAAAATATCCTGAAAGATGTATTGACGTTGGAATTGCTGAGGGGCATTCTATCGCTTATGCCGGTGGGATGGGTCGTGGTGGAAAACTAAAAGTCGTTGCATGCGTCTACTCCTCATTTTTGCAACGAGCTTTTGATAATATTTATCATGATGTCTGTATTCAAAACTCCCCTATTGTTATTGCAATTGATCGAGGAGGTCTAGCCACAGGTGATGGAGTGACTGCTCAAGGTATTTTTGATATTTCCTACCTTAATGCTATGCCAAAAATGGTGATTACCCAGCCAAGGAATGGACAGGTTCTCAAGGAACTGCTCGAAAGCGCCTTCGAATATCAAAAAACTGTCGCGATTCGGTATCCTAATCTCTCTACATTCGAAGAAAATCTGCCAATTGAAAAAAGAGAGCTTGGAAAGGGGGAGGTCCTTGCTGAAGGCGGAGATATCGTTATCATTTCCCTTGGGCATATGGATCAAGTTGCTCTTGAAGCCCGCACTCTTTTAGAAAAAAAGGGAGTAACTGCCTGCGTCATTGATCCTGTTTTTGTAAAGCCTCTTGATAAAGAGCTATTGATGTCTCGCATAAAAAAAGCTCAGATGGTGATCACAATCGAAGAACACTCTTTACAAGGCGGACTCGGGTCGATTATAAACAACTTTATGATGAACCACGGATTGGGTCACATTCCAGTAAAAAACTTTGGAGTTCCAGACATTCTTATTGAGCATGGTGGGCACCAAGACCTTCTGAAAAAGTATGGAATCACTCCTGAAAAAGTTGCTGAAGCTGCCCTTTCCCTTGAGAGAGTTACATGAAAGTTGCCCTTTTTCCTAAAGTCCAAGAAGAAGATTCTAAGAAGCTTGCCGAGGAGGTCCTTGACTTTTTGAGCAAGCATCAAATTGAAGTCGTTGTTGAGGATGATAAAGCAGACATGCTCGGAGCTCTCCCCCTTTCATCTGCTGATCCTAACTCTATCGATATCCTCATTACAATGGGTGGAGACGGCTCCATTCTACGTGTAGCTCACCAGTATTCAAACTTAGATGCTGCAATTCTTGGAATTAATCTGGGCCATCTAGGGTTTATGGCTGATGTAAAAATTTCCGATATTATCCCTGGTCTCGAAAATCTTGTGAATAATCGCTTTACGATCCAAGAGCGCGTCATGATTGAAGGCGAATCGAGTACCAATCAGGAATTCTTCGCCATCAACGATTGTGTTCTTCACCGCGCTCGAAATCCCAGCCTTGTCGAAATCACCATCCATGTCGACAACCTTTTTCTTAATACCTTTGAAGCTGACGGTGTCATTATTGCAACTCCCAACGGATCCACGGCCTATTCCTTAGCAGCAGGAGGGCCAATTGTTAGCCCCGATATCGAAGCCTTTGTCATTACACCTATATGCCCACATACCATTTCAAACCGCCCCATTGTTCTGACTCCAAGCCAAAACATCCGGATCGAATATAAGGGGCATAAAGGCCCTATCGAATTTGTCACCGATGGTCTTGATCACTTCGAAATGAAAGTTGGAGATCAAATTCACCTTAGAAAAAGCCCAAAGAAATTCAAGCTGGTTAATTTGAAAGGAATCGACTATTTCTCAACACTGCGCCATAAACTTGGCTGGTCAGGGAAACTTCGCTAATGGCTAAACATTTATCAGAAGGTGAATTGATAAAACTGATCAATCATGCGGCTGGTCTCGTGGAGGTTGGTGCCACTTATTCTCACTATCGAAACCCAGAAAATCAATATATTGTTACCGGCCTTACTGTCATCGTTGCCACGCAAAGCATTGGGGTGGCATATCGCAAAAAAACAGGCTCAAAGGCACTTCTGGAAGTGACTTGGATTCGCCCTCTTGAGTCTTGGATAGAACAAATATCCGTCAACAAAGAGGTTATTCCTCGATTTCAAAAAATAAATCATTAAATTCTTGTTGCAAAAAGCATTGAGCTCCCTTATAGAAATAAAAAAGGACTATTAGTTAATTATTTTGGGAGTCTCAAAACATGAAAAGCCACTTTTCAAAACTTGCCTCAAGTGTCGCTTTTTCATTTGTTTTAGCGTCATCGGCCTTCGCGGGCATCGATGAACGACTGGACACTTTGGAAAAGGACATGCAGGAAATTTCTGCGCGGAATCCGCAGGATACCCTAGGCGCGAGCTTTACCTCAAGCCGCCCTGAAGTGAAAGGAACCAATTGGTTCCTGACATTTGATTTAACCTATTGGCACACTAAAATGGGTGGAACAGAGTATGCATACTCTCTCCATCCTCAAATCAACAATGGCGTTCTTCTTCCTAATATTAATGGGGATCTTAAAGAGAATGACTTTGGTTGGGATGTGGGCGTGAAGGTTGGACTAGGTTATAAAACACCCCATGACACGTGGGATGCTTTTGTACGCTACACCTATTTTAATGGTGATACTACCTCAAGCTCATCAAAAGCAGAGCCCTCGGCTCTTGTTTCGCTAACTAATTTCGGGCTGCTCTTTGCAAGCAAAGTAAAGTCTCATGTAGGTGTGGACTATGACAATGTCGACATAGAGCTTGCACGCAGCTACTTTGTCAGTAGCCGCCTTGCTTTTCGACCTCACTTTGATGTGAAAACAACATGGATCGATATCGACCAAGATGTCCAAATTACGGCATCATCGATTGACAATACCTCGAATACGATTGGACTAGACTATAAAACCAAAGATGATTGCCATTTTTGGGGTTTAGGACCTCGCGCAGGTATCGACAGTAAATGGTTCCTTGGATATGGCTTCCATCTCTTTGGAGATTTTGCTGGATCTGTTCAATATGGATACTTTAAAACTGGAGCACGTGAATTCCTTCCACCAAGTGCCCAACCTGCTCTAAACGGTGGAGAAGCCTTCAAAATAAAACATAAGTTTCATCGCTTCATCCCTTTTGTTCAGATGTTTCTTGGACTAGGATACGATACTTACATCAATAATGAAAATCAACACCTAGCTTTTAAGCTTGGGTATGAGGTTCAGTACTACTGGCGCGTTAATCAAATTAACAAATCAGATAACTTTACCGCTGTAAGTGGAGGAAATCTCACGCAAGCGCGTTTGATGTTTGAAAAAGCTTCAGAAGATCTTATGTTTTATGGGATCACTGGAGAGGTTCGCCTCGATTTTTAAGTGCATTCGCAAGAATCACACAACTGCAAAAGCTCCCAAGTAAAGTTGGGAGCTTTTTTATTTTGGTTCTGTTGAGAAATTTATATCTTTTACCTTTAGAGGAATTCGGACAATGATTATCGATTATCCTTTAACGTTGACGATTTGGCGGAGGTGATACTTGATCTTCACAAGATCTTTTTGAGCTTCCATTACTCCATAGATATTTTTATACGCAGCAGGACTCTCATCCAAAATCTCCTTATCTAAGCGCGCTTCAATCCCCTCCATGGCTTGTTTATGCTCTTCTAGAGTGATCGTTTTTTTAGCTTGTGTACGAGACATCTTTCGACCAGCACCATGAGAGCATGAGCAAAAACTCTCCTTGTTCCCAAGGCCTTCAACAATAAATGAGCCCGTTCCCATAGATCCAGGAATGATCCCTAAATCTCCTTTTCGAGCTCTGACAGCACCTTTACGAGTGACCCAGACATTTTCATCAAAGTGATGCTCTTTTGTCACGTAATTATGGTGACAATTGACGACCATTTCTGTCACTTCAAAAGAAGGAAGGTGTTTTTTCACAGCGGCAAGTGTCGCTTGCATCATGGCCTTACGATTTTCAGACGCAAAATCTTGAGCCCAATGTACAGCTTCTACATAGTCATCAAATATCTCAGTATTTTCGACGAGATAAGCAAGATCCTGATCGGGCAAATAATTACTTATAAAGAATCGCTCCATTTCCCCCTTGGCCTTTTCAATAAAATAGGTCCCAATCCGGTTACCAGGGCCGCGTGATCCCGAATGGAGCATGAACCAGATATTTTCCTCTTCGTCCAAGCACATCTCAATAAAATGGTTACCTGTTCCGAGAGTTCCTAAATGGCAAATATGCTTATGGCTCTTTGCCTTGGGATGCTTCTCTATGATTTTTTGATAACCAATTTCCATCTTTTTCCAAGCCGTCTTGAGATGATTCGGAACATCTCCCCAAGATCCTCGATCGTTTCTACCCCCATTATCAGTCCTTCCATGGGGAACAACAGCTTCAATGGCGCTTCGAATGGCGTGCAAATTATCAGGAAGGTTGTCTGATCGGAGCGTCGTTTGAACTGCCATCATTCCGCAACCCAAATCGACTCCAACCGCAGCAGGAACAATCGCTTTTTTTGTTGCGATAACCGATCCAATAGTCGCTCCTTTTCCAAAATGGACGTCGGGCATTCCTGCGACATGACTATGGATAAAAGGTAATTTAGCGACATTGTAGAGCTGCTCCATAGCAGACTGCTCAAAAGGCTCATGGGTATCCCATAACTTTAGAGGTTTTCCCTCTGTCTCGTAATAATTGTAACACGGCATAATAACCTCACTTTTTCTCCGCAGTTATAACATTGAAAAAGGTGTCAAGCAATCTTAAAAAGCTCTCCACATACCGTGAATTAGTAGCTTGTCTCATCGATTGAGACTTTCCCACGAAAAATCCTGTAGATCCAATAGCCATAGGCAAGAACCATGGGCACCCCAATCCCTGCAACGATGAGGACTACCTTAAAAGTCGCCACCGTAGCCGAACTATTGAACAATGTGAGGCTGTAGGATGGATCAAGGCTTGAACGAACCATATTAGGGTAGGTTCCGAGCCCAAAAAGAACAAACAGAAGAGCAATGCTCATCGAAGAGAAGATGAATGCAGTTCCATCCTTGCCACGACAGGCAAACAGCGGAACACATATTATCGCAAGCAGTGCAAGGATTCCCACTAAAAATAAAGCAGGGGTTTCTCTCATTATATCGATCATATGAGGCTTATGAATAAGTGTCATGATGGTCGTTGCAATGTAGCAAATGATAAAGATGATAATTGTAGGATTCACCCACCGTCGGACACGCTTATGCATAGTCCCTTCGGTTTTCATTAGCATATAGATGGCTCCGTGCATCATGAATATTGTCACCCCAAGGATCCCGACAAGAATCGTGTAGGGAGTAAAAAAGCCAGCAAAAGAGCCTTGAAAAATTTCATCCTGGTCAATGGGAATCCCTACAATGATATTTCCCATTAAAACACCGAGCGTAAACGCGATCACATAGGAACCGATGCTAAACATAACGTCCCACAAACGGCGCCAGCCTATAGACTCCTGTTTCGAACGAAATTCAATTGCCACAGCGCGGATCATCAGCCCCATCAGCAAAATCATGATGATAAGGTAAAACGAAGAGCAAATCGTTGCATAGACTGGAGGAAAGCCAACAAACATCGCTCCAAAAACAATGATAAGCCAAACTTCATTTCCATCCCAAACAGGGCCAATCGCATTAAGCATCAGTCTCCGTTCTTGATCGCTACGCGTAAAAAGATGAAGGCATCCCACTCCTAGATCAAAACCATCAAGAACGGTATACATAATGACACTAATCCCAATGACGAAGTACCAAATAATCTGAAACGTTTCTAAAAACATTTAACCCCCTCCTCCTTCTGCAGGATAGGGGTTCCGATAAACGGCAGCTCCATCTGCAGCCTCTTCTTGAGGTCCATCCTTAATCTTCCGATTCAGAAGAAAAATAAAGAGAGAAAAAAGAAAAATGTAGATCACACTGAACATAATCAAAGAACCTATCACCATTCCTTTGTCAATAGAGGGGGATACTCCTTGAGAGGTCCGCATGATATTCCAGACAACCCAAGGTTGTCGTCCCAGCTCCGAAGTAAACCACCCTGCTTGATTTGCAATAAAGGGAAAGCTTACAGAAAGTACCAGAAATCGAAGACTCCATTTAGCTTTTTCAAACGTCTTCCGCTTCCAGATAATCACTCCTAAAATGATCCCTAAAAACATTCCGCACCACATGTAGATCATCAAATGATAAGCTTGAAAGACTGCATTGACTTTAGGCCAGTCAGTTTCAGGATACTGATCAAGACCAACCACTGGGGTGCTTGTATCTCTATTAACCAAAATGCTAAGAAGCCCTGGAACCTGAATCCCCTTTACCTTGCGATTTTTTTGATCAACCCAACCCACTAAATTCATTGAAGCATCAGGCTTGGTTTCGAAGATCCCCTCCATAGCCGCCAGTTTTGTCGGCTGATATTTTGAGACAATCCTTGCAGAGCTATCTGCTGAAACAAGCTGCAAGATCACCATCACGCCTCCAATAATGAGCCCCCATCTCATACTTCTCTTTGCAAACTCAATATGCCGCTTTTTCAATAGATAATAAGCTGACACACTAATGACCATAAACGCGCCCGTCAACCAACACCCTATGAGCACATGGGTAAGACGGTCTAAAAAGGAGGGATTGAAGATCATAGCCCAGAAGTCGGTAAGCACAGCTCGCGCTTCTCTTCCTGTTCCAACAATCTTGTACCCAGCAGGAGTTTGCATCCACGAATTTGCCGCTACAATCCAAGTCGCACTAAAATGGGCACCGGTTGCGACACAAATGGTTGCAAAGTAGTGAACACCAGGTCGTACCCGATTCCATCCAAAGAGCATCAAACCGATAAACCCTGCCTCCAAGAAAAAAGCAAAGATCCCTTCAGCTGCAAGCGCACTTCCAAACACATCCCCAACAAAACGGGAGTACATAGACCAGTTATTCCCAAAAGCAAAGAGTTGCACCATTCCTGTGGCAACACCGAGGGCAAAGCTTAAAGCAAAGATCCTTGCCCAGAACATAGCAATTTTCCGATACCTAAGATCCTTCTTTTTAAGATAGATCCCCTCCATGACAACAATCATCAAGCTAAGTCCTATACTCAGAGGGGGATATATGTAATGAAAACCGCTTGTCAATCCAAACTGAATCCTAGAAAGAGTCGTAACATCCATAGCCGCACATATTTTTTGCACCCAACCTATTCCCTCTAAAATATATTTGTCAACTCCCATATCCTAGAAATTCTGTATTTCACCCCATACTTTCTATTAAGTACTTCAAATGATAGACTCATCTCCAAAAAGATTTGAGGATCTCATGGAGCAGGTTCAAAATAAATTTATATACGCCTTTACGCCCCTGGTGCTTTTCTCCGCTGCGGCTTACCTAGCAGGGTTCAAGCGGTGCATTCAGCATTTTCCTAAGGCAACAGAGGAAGGTCTTATTCTTTCGGGTATATTCGGAGGCATAGCTATTGCTGGGAATAGAATCTGCGAAGATCCCCTCAAAGAAAAGCCTTTAAAACGACACCTCTGCCTTCTTGGAAGCCTAGCAATTTGCGCTGCCCTGGCTCCTCATGTTGTAAATGCGCTCAATAGTAGTGCAAAAATTACTCGAGTTGCTTCTTTTCGCTTCGCAGCCGTTGAAACTGCCATACTCTATGCATTAGAGTTCTCCCCTAACCTGCCATTATCAGGAAGTGCTCAGCTCGCGAACGAACTCAAACAAGCGTATTTAAAAGAAGGTCAACATGAGATTGCACTTGAAGATCATCAGAAGGTGATTTCAGACGCCTTAGATAGGGTCGCTCTAACAGGAGGGCCCAAATGTTTTGCAGCAGGAGATCATCAAAAAGTTGTGACCATGCTAAAAGCTTTAGATGTCCTTGGCCTATTTAACACCAAAAGTCACGAGGTGGCCAAGAAAACGTTTAAAGATGCTATGGAGCACGTAGGACTCGGAGTGAGCTACGTGGATGCGAGTGGGTGGAACCACACACGGCTAGAAGGCGTTTTAAACGCCTTAATCTTCAGATGGTCAGCAACCACTGGAGTGCAAAATGATATCCCAGCTGCCTCTAGCGATAAAGACCGGGTGCACATCTTCAGTGTAGCAAGCCAGTATAATGCCGCAGAGGCCCCAAGCCCGTTTACACCTCCGGTTGGCAAAGCCATGGAAAAGTCCACATATGATAATACTCAAGGCCCCCTTGCCCAAAGAACAAATCCCATCATTTTTGAGCTTGTCACGGCATTCTTAACGAATCTAGGTTTTAATATGATGGAACATGTTCTTCCCTCAGCCGGATCGACCCATGAACAAGGTTCTGCTATCCAACATGGCTACCTAAGACCCAATAATCAAAATATTGATGCGCTTTCTAATGAAATGATAGCTAATTTCCAAAAATTAGAAGTCCCCTGCTACGAAAGCCGCCCAACACAAGATGGTGAATCGGTTTATCTGATGCTAGGAGCTGCCCCAGCAATTGGGTACAGCTATGGGCTTACTAAAGAGAGCGAAAAGCTACAATATCATGCATTTCTCGCAAACTTCACCACGCAATTTAAGCAAACACTCCACTTACTTGATGAAAACCCCACAAAAAAGGTTGTCCTTCATGTCGCTGGAACAGGTCTAGGCGTGTTCGGATGTGACCACAAGGTCTTTGAGGCGGCTTTTAAACAAGCAGCTTTGGAATTTCAATCAAAGCTGAAAAAAACAGACCTAAATCGTGTACATGTGCAACTTGAGGCCTATAAGGGCGGTGGCGATGTAAAAAAAGTAGGTGAAGCTCTACTAGGCGCTACGAAACCTCGAGTGCAATAAATCTGGTGCTAAATTTTTCGATATGCACGCTGGATCTTCCTTGCATGCAAGTCTAAGAAAGCTTATGATGCGCCTATTATGGCTTTCTATTACACAATCAGTCCTATCATAGAGATTGTGATTATCGCAATCATGATCAACTACATCCTATCATTCTTTTGGAACACCCGTTCCATGGATTTGATCTTGGGTCTGCTTGCCTTTTTGCTTATTTTTGCCGCCTCCTCTCTTTTCAGCCTTCCGGTACTACACAAATTATTGCTGCAAATATCAAGTGTTGCAGTCATTGCTGTCTTGATTATTTTCCAGCCTGAGCTTCGCGTTGCCTTGTCAAGATTGAGTTTGAAGGGGAAAAGGTATAAGGAAATCACTGAATTTGATAAGTTTCTGGATCAATTGGCCACTTCCGTCTACCGCCTTTCTGACAAGAAAATTGGTGCTTTGATTGCCCTAGAGAATGAAGATTCCCTAGATGAGTTTGCTTCGAAAGCAGTCATGCTCAATGCAAATTTCTCCTCAGAACTTCTGGAATCGATCTTTACAACAACAACTCCCTTACATGATGGTGCGGTGATCATTCATGACCTAACCATTGTCGCAGCTTCAGTGATTCTTCCTCTTGCTGAAGATTCCGCGCAGATTTGGAAATCTATGGGGACTCGCCATAGGGCAGCACTCGGCGTGAGCCAACTCACAGATGCCCTTTTAATTGTGGTTTCTGAGGAAACAGGAAAAGTTTCAATTGCTAGAGACGGAATCATGACGCGTGGAATCAAAATTGATCGCTTTAAAGGAATTATCCGTAGCGTCTTCAATCCTCCACTCAAAAAGACTCTACAATCACGTTTTAACATCCGGGAGTGGCTAAGGAAATGAGAACACTCCTCAAAAATTTATTTATCATTAACTGGCCTCGCAAATGCCTCTCGATTATTTTGGCCATTGCTATTTGGTTCCTGGTTAATAAATCGCTTACTACGAATAAAACCATTAGCAATGTTCCCGTTAAAATTGAGAATATTCCTCCTGGAAAGACCGTTGAGGGTGTGCAGTCGAATGGTTTCCTAAGCAGACGCGTTAGCCTGACACTGACGGGAAACAAACAACTCCTAGAAGATTTGAATTCGAATGATATTCAAATTGTTTTCGATGCTTCCGGACAAGAGGGAGAGTGGATCGCATCGATTGGGAAAAAAAATATCCGTTCGGATAACCCTGATCTTAATGTTTCGCAGGGAATCAGCCGGGTCTCGCAACAAAATTTCATTATCAAGCTGACGAAATTAGTCACGGAAAAGATTCCAATTATTATCACTCAGCCTATTGGAGAGGCCCCGAGAGGATACCAATTTTTGGATATCTGGCCCTACCAGCTCTTTATTACTGTCAGCGGCCCAGAAGACCAGGTTAAGCATTTAAAGAGCCGCGGACTTAAACTCACCTTCAATTTGAATGATATCTCAAGAACACAGCTGGATGAGCTGGGATCAAGTAGTATTAAAAAACACTCGGATGTTGTTAGCTTCTTTGTACCAAATAATTGGAAGCAAATCTCCCTTCCCCTTCTCTCTACAACTCCGATTGAAATCAATGACGCAGATGCAAAATACCTACGGATCGACTTCATCCGATATGAAATGCTAAAGCTCGATGCTCCAGTTCCTGTAACTCTCTATTTCCCTCCCTCTGTTGCAGGTGCTGTCAATCCATCAAAAGTCTCTCTAGTTCCAAATACCCTTGTCGAAAATCGGAATGGAATCAAGATGATCACAGATACTCTCTATGCCAAAGGTGTCAGTGCCCTCTTTTTAGATGTCATCAAAAACATGGTTGAAATTGCTGTCGTTGTCCGTCCAGACGAGGAGGGATGCCTTCAGTCGAGCATCCAGTTCATCAACGCCAAGGATCTGGAAGAACGTTATATCCGTTTCCTCAAGTCTGATGCTTCTGATGATGAAGTGCTAGACCTTCAACCTCAGCTCAGAGAAGCCTATTTGAGAAACCGGTTTAGAAACTATATGCACCGCTTCCAACTCTATAAATCAGCAAATGAACCCTTGGAAATCTGCCCCAAATTGCAAGGCAATTCTATCACAATAACTGAAGTGAAGGATCATGACTCCTAAGCCTATCCAAGTTTGTCTGCAGTCGCGACATATTGAGGCAAGGGGAGGACTTGAAAAGTGGGCCCGAAGAATTGCTGAAGGATTTACAAAAAGGGGGGCTCATGTTCACCTGCTCACATCCGATGCGCGTGTAAAAAACCCGGTTCATCCCCTTATTCATACCCACACCCTTTCAACCTCAAGAATGTTCTCTCACCACAGAATGAAGCAGTTTGATCGTTTGTGCAAAAAATGGCAAAAGACTCATAGTGCCGACATTGTGTTTGGCATTGATCGAACGAGCGAACAAACCCATATCAGAGCAGGAAATGGCGTCCATGCCGCGTACCTGCAGCGAAGACGTGATCACGAAAACTACACCCCTTTGAAAGCAGCTCTCAATCCCCTAAACAAAGTAATTCTTGAGATTGAGAAAAAAGCCTTTGAAAACCCGCAATTGAAAGTCTTATTCACCAACTCTTATATGGTGAAAAATGAAGTCCTCAAACACTACAACGTCTCCCCAGACACCATTGAAGTCATTCATAATGGTTTAGAATGGAACGAAATGAGAGGTGATTTCAGTACTTGGGTAGAAAAAAAAACCATGGTTGCAAAACACTTGGGTTTAGACCCCTCTCATTTCCATTTTCTATTTGTAGGAAATGGTTATGAACGGAAAGGCCTTACCCTTCTTTTAAAAGCTATGCAACTTTTAACCCAAAGCGATGTTCACCTTTCTGTTGTGGGAAAGGATCGGAACATCGAATCGTTTATTTCCCTAGCAAAAGACTTAGGGCTTTCTGAAAAAGTGAGTTTTTTTGGTACGTCGCAGAATATCCGCCCCTTCTATCAGGTTGCCGATGCACTTGCGATCCCTTCTATCTATGATCCCTTTGCTAATGTGACAGTCGAGGCCCTTGGAATGGGTCTCTTTATTGTTTCATCAAAGAGTAATGGAGGGTATGAAGTTCTGCGAGAAGAAAATGGATGTATCATTGAAGATCTTAAGAGTCTTGATGCCATTCACGCCTCCCTTCAGACCGCCCTCATGCATCCCAAAACGTGGGTCCGCTCTCAAACCATCAGAAATGGAATTAAGCACCTTGATCTTTCCAACCAATTAGAATCTCTCATTGATATCAGTCTAGAGCGCGCATGAACCTTTCCTATTTTGCTATTAGAACCCTTACGTTCCCCTTTAGCCTCCTTCCTTTTAGGGGAATTCACTTCCTTGGAAAAGCTTTAGGATCCTTAGCATATCATGTGCTAACCAAATACCGAAAAAGGACTCTTTCAAACCTCTCACTTGCGGAAAATCTGGAACTCAAAGACTTAAAGAAAACAGCAAAAGGGGCATTTCAAAACCTAGCGATTACCTGTCTTGAATATCCTAAGTTTGCCCAGATAAAAAACACTAAAAAGGTTATTGAATGCGAAAACCCCAAAGAAGCCCAAGAGATTATCGATAAAGGAAACGGAGTCATATTCTTTTGTGGTCATCAAGCCAATTGGGAGCTTCTCTTTATCGAGGGAACACAGCGTATGCCCGGAGTGGCGATTGGACGTCCTGTTAAAAACACTTCCCTCTATGAATGGGTTGTTTCGATTCGGGAAAAGTATGGCGGAACAATCATCCCCCCAAAACAAGCAATCAAAGGTGGACTCCGTGCTTTAAAACAGGGGAAATTTTTGGGAATTGTTGGCGACCAAGGGATGCCAGAAAGTCCTTATGCTTTCAACTTCTTTGGAAGACGCGCTTGGACCACCCCTGCCCCAGCAATCCTCTCGTATAGAACAGGCTGTCCTATCATGGTTGCAACCATCCGGCGCAAAAAAGGGAAATACCTAATTCACTACTCTGATCCCATTTGGCCAAACGCTGAAAAAACAATGGAAGAAGAGATTCACCGGATGATGAAAGAATCTCTCCATCTTTTAGAATCAGATATCCGAAAATGTCCAGAGCAGTGGCTTTGGCAACATAACAGGTGGAAACAGGAAACCCCTCTGAATGTCTATTACCGCTACCGTTGGGATGCGATCTTAATCTTATTACCAGAAGGGTTTGACCCTAATGAACTCAAAACGTTTAGAGAAATCTACCCTCAGGCATTTATTACGATCCTAGCTCCTAAAGAAATGGAAATCCCTCTTTCAGACGTCGAAGTTATAACCTATGAAAACAATAGCACTCTCTATTTAAACGATTACCGCTTCAAACTCGTCTTCAATTTCACCTCTGATCCAGGGCTACGGAAGCACTTTTTAAAACTTAGCGCTTTTGATGTTTTAGATATGGAAGGGCTTAGAAAGGCCGCCTTGGAACATTTGCTTGAAGGAGATTCTTTTTCTCTACTTCTGAAAAAAGCACTCACCCGCCCCAACACCCTATGGAAAAAAGATGCCTCATGACCGGTTCTACATTGATGCCCCTTTGAAAGGAGAAGTTCTCCTAGATGGAGAAGAATTTCATCATCTTTCTCGCGTGATGCGGAAAAAAGAGGGAGATGTTGTTGAACTACTTAACGGGAAAAACACCCTGGCCCTTGCAACCCTATCAAGCATTTCAAAACGTGAAGCCATTTTAGTAATAACCCAGTCTGAAGACAAAGAACCTCTTCTGCCTCCTCTCAAACTCATTCAGGCTCTCCCTAAAATGAATCATCTTGAGCTCATTTTGCAAAAAGGAACAGAAATTGGAGCGTCCCATTTTTATCTTTACCCTTCAGCTCTGAGTGAAAAAAAGGAATTTTCAGCCAATCAAAAAAGACGGCTCGATTTGATACTCATCGGTGCAATGAAGCAGTGTGGCCGCCTAGACCTCCCCGTCCTAGAATGGGGGTTTCCCCCTTTAGAGGGGAAAGTCTTCTTTGGCGACCTTTCCCTCGATGCTCCTTCTCTTTCTGAGGTTGCCTCCCTTCCCGCTACCTTCATAGTCGGTCCTGAAAAAGGATTCACCAAAGAAGAAATTGTTGATCTTAATACAAAGGCCCAAGGAGTGTGTATTACTCCTTATACCCTCCGCGCAGAAACAGCTGCTATTGCGGGTCTTGCCATTCTAGTGTCTAGTTGCCAAACAACTCTTGAGACTAGACACTAGCTCAACCCTATTTCTAAAGGGTTAATTCTGAAGCTTTCGAAGAAACTCTTTGATATCTTGTGGAGTGTCGGGGTCTTTTAGGCACTTGAGGTGGGAGGTGTTTTTAGGGAGGAGCACCATGAGTTGGTGATCAATTCCTGATTCGTCAAAGACTTTGCCGAGGGGGATCCACCCTCGCTTTGCATAGAGGGAAACGGCATCTATTTGAGCATGCATAGCTGGAAGGTAGTCGGAGTGTTTCATCTTTGCTCTTTTTTCCATGAGATCCATAATAGCTGAGGCAACTCCTTTTCCTCGAAATTCCTTTAGGGTGGCAACTCTTTCGAATTTGATGAAGCCTTTTTTGAGTCGAAAGCGCCCTGTTCCTGCGGGCTGCCCGTCAAGGGTTGCGATGAAATGGGTCGACTCTTTTTCATAGGCATCGATTTCATCTTCTTCAGGAACGTTTTGCTCTTGGATAAAGACTACGTGGCGGATATTTATATATTCTTGCCACTCTTGATCTGTCACAACTTCGCGTACTTCAATCAACGGTATTAATCCTCAATTTTTGCGATTTGGTGAATGGTTTGGATCACGCTATCGGGGTTTAGGGAGAGAGAATCGATGCCGCACTCTACGAGGAACGAGGCGAACTCGGGATAGTCGCTGGGGCCTTGTCCACAGATGCCTACTTTGCATCCATTTTTATGTGCTATTTGGATAAGCTTTTTAATCTGATCTTTTACAGCAGGATTTCTCTCATCAAAAAGGGGGGCGAGCTCTGCGGAATCTCGGTCCACGCCAAGAATCAATTGGGTGAGGTCATTAGATCCGATGGAAAACCCATCGAAAAGTTTGGAAAACTCCTCTGCAAGAATAATGTTTGAAGGGATTTCGGCCATCATATAGATTTCGAGCTCCCCTCTTTTGAGTCCATTTTCTTCAAGGACTTCGTGGACTTTTTTTGCTTCCTCTAGGGTACGACAAAAGGGAATCATGATGAGGACATTATCGAGACCGATGGTATCGCGCACTCTTTTGATGGCTTGGCATTCTAGGTTAAACCCATCGCGATATTTTGGATTATAATAGCGCGAGGCTCCTCGGAATCCTAGCATAGGGTTTTCTTCTTTGGGCTCAAAAGCCTCCCCTCCAATGAGGTTGGCATACTCATTGGTTTTAAAGTCGCTCATCCGAACAATGGCTGGGTGGGGATACTGTGAACAGGCAATCTTGGCGATCCCTTGAGCTAAAATCTCTACGAAATAGTCGCACTTATTAGCATACCCTTGGGTCAGCGTTGAGATTTCCATCTGCGTATTTTTGTCTTCGATTTTTTCAAAGTGGGCGAGCGCCATAGGGTGAATTTTTATCATTTCATTGATGATAAATTCCATCCGCGCAAGGCCAATGCCCTGGGTGGGGAGACGCCACCATCTAAAGGCTGCGGGAGGACTGGCAATATTAAACATGATGTCTGTTTTGATTTTGGGAAGGTCTTCGACATGTACCTCTGTTTCTTCAAAAGGTAGTTCTCCTTGATACACAATCCCCCGGTCCCCTTCTGCACAAGAAAGGGTGACCATCTCCTCATTTTTTAGCACTTCAGTGGCATTTCCAGTTCCTATAATTGCGGGAACACCAAGTTCTCTACTGACAATTGCTGCATGAGAGGTCCTCCCTCCTTGATCGGTTACAATCCCTTTAGCCCGTTTCATAATGGGAACCCAATCGGGATCGGTCATGGTTGTGACAAGAATTGATCCTTCTACAAAATTATCGATATCCTTTGTATCGAGGATAACTTGAGGTTTTCCTGTCTGAATTGATTCTCCAATTGCTAATCCCTCAGTCAGCTTAGTCCCTGTTTCCTTTAAGGTAAAGGTGCTGAAATCCCCATCTTTTCGTTGCGATTGAACGGTTTCAGGGCGAGCTTGCACGATATAAAGTTTCCCACTTTCTCCATCCTTTGCCCATTCAATATCCATTGCTTTTTTGTAGTGGTCCTCGATCAAAACGGCCCACTTTGCAAGGGTTATCACCTCTTCATCAGTGAGGCAATAAAGAGCCCTTTCATCTGGAGATGTTTCGATATTCTTGGTTCCACTCCTGGCATAGACCATTTTCGTTTCTTTGGTCCCCAAGTTCTTCTCAACGATGGGAACCACCCCTTCTTTTTCGAGAAGGGGTTTGAAAACAATGTATTCATCAGGGGTAATCACTCCTTGAACGATATTTTCTCCAAGTCCCCAGGTAGCATTGACTACGACCACCCGATCAAATCCTGTTTCGATATCAACAGTAAACATCACGCCGGAAGAAGCAAGATCAGACCGCACCATCTTCTGGAATCCTACAGATAGGGCAACCTCTTTGTGACAATATCCTTGCTCTTCACGATAGCTAATGGCTCGATTGGTAAATAGAGAGGCAAAGCATTTTTGGCATGCTTCGAGAAGATCGTTTGTTCCCTGGACATTGAGAAAAGTTTCTTGTTGCCCAGCAAAGCTTGCATCGGGAAGATCTTCAGCCGTTGCACTACTCCTGACGGCTAAAGCTCCCATATCGCGAGAGGCATCGAGTATCTCATCTTTGAGTGCCTTGGGGAAATCAGCTTTTAGAATGAGCTTCCGGATTGTTTTCCCCACTTTCTGAATGGACTTCGGATGGTTCAAGGGGCCTTCTAGAACCTTCTCGATTTCTTTTGTAAGACCATTCTCTTCAATAAAAAAGCGGTACCCTTCTGCAGTCACTGCAAACCCAGAGGGAACCTGTATTCCCTCTTTTGTAAGTGTCTGAAGCATTTCTCCAAGAGAGGCGTTCTTCCCTCCCACGAGCTCCACATCATTGATGGTTAGCTCTTCCAGCTTTTTAACATACTTATATGTGCTCATCTCTCTCTCCTGGCTCGATTGAGATCTTCTCTAGCTTCCATGGCTTGATTGATGAGGTTCCCAAAAGCAAGGAATCCCACGAGTTTAACCAATCCCTCAAATCCCAAAAGATAGATAAGAAAAATCACTGTGCCAATAATCGCTGTTTCAGCCGGATCTTGATCAACAACATGGAGTAGTCCCTTCCAAATAAACAACATAGATCCAAAAATTAGTAGTGCATTGACTTGAGAATTAATCCTCTCATGCATCTTCTTGAACATTTTGATTCCGATCTTCTCATAACCTAAGCACATCACCTTAATCCCCAAAGAAAGGACAAGAATGGTCTGCAGTTTCTTCTCAAACTTATCCACATAAAAATCAACAGAATGAAGAAATTTGCTCAGAGAAGATAATCGGTTCCTCCCCTCCCGCGAAACAAACTGTTTTAGAGCTCCAAGCGCCTCAACAAGGGGAGCTGCAAAATCTGCAATCTCTTCAAGCTTCATTTGAACAATCTCCCACCTACTTAAATCAATCCTCCCAAATTTCAGCTGCCGATTGAGATATCTTGATTGATAAAGCCCTTGGATTCTCTTATGACACATCGAACAATTGCCGCTGTAAGAGACTTGCTGGTGAATGGTTCGACGCGCTCCTCCATGAAGACCATCCAAGTTAAAAAGCCCATCCGAAGAAAGGAGTTTCTCAGACCCAAGAGCTGCGTTAAAAAGCGCATTGGTGACTCCAAACTCAACCTTAATTTCTCCCATCTTAAGACGTCCTTGACGAGAAACGTACCACTCGCTCGACAAAATGCGATCCATGAGTTCCAATCTCTCCAAGCCAAAATTGCAATCAGAAAAAGCCATCGCGGTAAGTTCAGGATTTGGGTTCCCTCCAGTATATTTCTCTAAAGAGAAAGGGCATTGCAAAGGGGTACTAGGCGAGATTTGAAAGACTGTCATCCCCACTTCTCCATTTCAAGTGATACAGCGGGAGTCTAGCAAACCTAAAGTATCCCGTCCACAACGGATTAAAACATCTTATACTGCATGCTACTGAATGTAGCCGAATGCTTTTTGATACCGGCCATAACGCATGTAGAAGAGAAGTAGGTTTTTTTCATTGTAGTGACTTTTCCATGCTCCAATCTGCCCCCTGCGAAAGGTTTGATCAAATTCCGTAGGGTGCGCTTTTCCAAACATTTTCTGACTGATCTCTTCAACCTGCTTTTCTTTTAAATCTTGAGAGAAAACTGTTGCAAACCGCCGAATACACTCCTTTTGAGATTCAGCATTGCCTCCGCCCTTAGGGCCCACAAGATCTTCAAAACGGATGATCTGAGTGTTTTTTTCATCGCATAAAACGCACGCTTCTTCGATGTTTTCCCTCATACAGCCATCATAGTAGAGGTTCTCTTGTCCATCCTCCAAAACAATCCGAAGTTTTTCATCGAAGCTGCAGCCTCTCCAGTGTTGAATCAGCTCTCGCAACCCCTTGCGCTTTGCAGCCAAGTGACGATTAATAAGCCCCTCCTCAATCTGAGCATCAAACCAGTAAACCAATGAAACAAAGACATCCCGCAAATCTCGCAAAATGATGACTTTTGGCGTCTCAGAATCGTAGAATAGAGGGTTGCGCACACCGCAATTGACAATGTGATCAGCCCATTGCCCTTTTGGAGTCTCCGGAAATAAACTCAGTGTCTTTAAAGCAAGGTGCCCCCCTGCTTTTGGTACCGATAGAACAACAGGGCGCTTCAACGCCCCATCATCAGAAAAGATGAAGGCCGGCAGTAAAAGAAGAATCAAAGCAAGCTTTCTCATGAACCAATCCCACTATTGTAAACACCGGAATGGTGCCTCAAGCAGAAAAAAATGACAAGCCAGGAAAAAAAAGAGCCTCACTTCCATGGAAGTGAGGCTTCCTCATAAACTTAATCAGTTCTCTCTAGACTCCTTCTTCAGCAAGCTTTTGTGCTGCAATTCTGCAACAGTTCCGTGAAAATGTCGTTTGAAGCTCTGGAGATCCAATTCCCTGAAGGGTTGTGAGCGCAAGTTTTTGGCCTGTGTTCTCTTCAATCTCACTCTGGAACGCAAAGAAATCTTCGTCTTCCACTTCTTTAGCAGCTGCAGCATCAAGATGTCGAAGAATGGCTTCGTAATCAGCCGCAAGCTCTGGTGTCTCTCCAAATTGGGTGCGTAGTGCTTGAATCTTTTCCCTGGTAGGACCTGAGAAGAAATTGGGAGTATCCTCCCCTTTTTTACTCCCTACAACGTAGATAGCAACTGCCTTAGTCACAATAAATTTCGTAGTGTCTCTAGCAGCATCCATCATTGCAAAAGCATTTTTGGTCTGTTGACTAGCGTCCTTTAAGACTTCTGCTAAAATAAAATCTGCACCAGCCTTGTTTGAGTTCACTCCGACTGCAACTCTAACAGCATCTAGAACTGGATCGATTGCCTCTGCATTAGACCCTAGAACTTCCAATGAATTGGTGACAATATCTTCTATCGCATTTCCTTCCACCCACTGAGTGAAAACCTGACCCAATACTCCGCGAAATTGTGGACCTAACAATGTCCCTGCATTAGAAAGTGCCTCTCCGAAATTCCCCTCTTGAAACCTTTGCTGAATAGTCGCTCGATCTACTCCATCCATATTTCCTACGATTTCGGTAAGCTGTCTGATTGCAGATTGCACATTCTGGTTTTCAGAAGCTTTAACCCTTTCAATAATTTGAGCAAAGTCTGCGCCAAAAATGTCATATCCAATGTGTCTGAAAAAGGCAGTCACTGGAACCATTGGAAGGGCAAGGGCAACCATAAGAATGATATAGTTTCTAGGAATCTGCAGTTTGAGATACTGATTACAGATTTTTGCGCTGTAGTAAGTGCCCGCAAGAGAAATAACACCGAATCCAACATGCGAAATATAAAGAAGTCTTGGGTCTTCAACTCCTAGACGATTTTTTACTTGAGCATGAATTTTCGGACTGTGATTCGTGATTGCACCAACTACTGCTAAATTAATGGCTCCAAAATAGAATGCATTTTTGAACAACGGAGTCGCCATAAAAACCGAAAGAACTTTAGCAAAAATCGCAGTCTGAAATCCTACTATTGCAAGTTGAATAGTTCCCGTTGAAGAGGTCATCATAATGATATCTGAAGCGGTATAGATATGGACAAATTCGTTTGTAATCTTCGTGCCAAAATACTCATTGCATAGCTTTGCCACAGCATACCGCGACGCGATAGCAAGGGCCAATTGCAGAGCATCTACCCCTTTATCGAGACCATATCCCTCTGAAGTCCAATCCCTCTTCACTTTTTCCTTTAAGTTTGTTGAAGCATATTCAACGGTCCCATTAGCCGCCCCGAATACAAAGGCCCCTTTAAGGAGAGGTGTTGTCGTTTTGGCAATATTTTGAACCACCCCTGTTCGATCTACAAACCATGTAAATATACTAGAGTTGATGCCGCTAGAAATGGCAGAAGAAAAGGATATAACTGACGAAATTGACATATTTTTGACCCCAAATCATTATAATGCAAAATTTTGCAGTAATCATACTCGAAAAAATCATTTAGAACAATCTTTTTTATTGATTACAATGCATTGATAATCAAAAGCTTAATCAGACGTCAGTAAAGTTTTAATTTGACACTAGAATTTGCAGACCTGCTCTCGCATCTCGTCTTCTGATTCGACGATCCCCTCAAAGACGAGTCCTTTGATCGGGTCTAAGGTAACGAGCTGGTCTTTTTTAAGCGTTGTGCACGCTGCATCAGCACGGACTAGGAGAGGAATTTTGTAATCATGAGCAAACTGTTTTGCAAAGTCCTCAGAGCGGGAGTCATCAGGATGGTTTTGAAGGATGATTCCCCCTGCCACTTTGAGGTGAGGTTCATACTCTTCTAGACAACTTGTCAGAACGACCATTTTGTCCTTAAAGTCATATTTAGCGTCTTTGTCAAAGCTGAGAAAAAACTCTACTTTTCCATGGGTCCGCTTCCCATTTCCAGGAAGCCCTCTTACAAGCACATCGCCGATATTATCAACAAGCATCACGTTCGTTGTCCCGCTAACTCCAAAAGGGGTCCCAGAAGTCACCACAATCAGATCCCCGTAGCGCACAAGTTTATGCGTCAAAACAAAACAGCTAGCCTTTTGTACTCCTTCTTTTACATTCTTTACTTTTTCCAAAACGGGAACGGTTCCCCAAGAAAAGGCAAGTTGATGATAGGTTTTTTCATCAGGGGTGACGGCAACAATGGGCATCTCAGGACGAAATCGTCCCATAAGGCGGGCGGTAAATCCACTTGTCGTAAGAGCAATGAGTGCTTTTGCACGGGCGCTATAGGCTGTTTTCACCGAGGCTAGTGCCACCGATGAAGAGATGTCATTAAAAAGTTGCTTAGAAACATCCTTGTCGAAAAAATCCTCATAATTGAAGTCTTTTTCGGCCTCTATGATGGTGCTTCGCATAAGCTTGACCGTCTCAATAGGATACTGCCCCACAGCTGTCTCACCAGAAAGCATCACTGCGGAAGTGCAATCATATACAGCATTGGCGACATCAGAAACCTCAGCACGTGTGGGGCGAGGGTTTGAGATCATCGATTCAAGCATTTGCGTTGCTGTGACAACGGGCTTGAATGCTTGATAACATTTGCGGATCATCACTTTCTGAAGTCTAGGAACTTGGGTTACAGGTAGCTCAACACCCAAATCTCCCCTCGCCACCATAATCCCATCTGAAGCTTGGAGGATACTATCAAAATTCTTGACGCCAAGAGCATTTTCAATCTTGGCAATTACCATGACATGACTAGACTTACATTTTGTCAAAATGCCTTTAATGGTAATGATATGGTCTGCTGAGCGGATGAAGGATGCGGCTAAGATATCAATCCCATTTTTGCACCCAAACTCGATGTCTGCAATATCTCTTTCTGTCACAGCAGGAAGCTGAAGCTCTGCATGAGGAATATTCACCCCTTTCTGCGATTTTAGTACTCCGGGATTTTCAATTTCCACAACCAAAAACTCGGGGTGTTTTTCAATCACTTTAGAGGTGATATACCCATCATCAAAGAGGACCTGTGCCCCCATTTTAATGTCTTGAATCACTTCGAAGGGTTCTAGGGTGATCTCTCCTTCTTTAGGGTCTTTGGTGATTTTGAGCCGGGTCCCTTCCTCCAAAACAATGGGAGAAGCAAGACTTCCGACCCGCACTTCAGGTCCCTTCGTATCAAGCATGATGGCTAGGGCAATATCTTTTGCCTTGCGCGCTTTCTTGAGGTTATCAATCGTTTCTTTGTGCTTATCATAGGCTCCGTGACTCATGTTGATTCGAGCAACATTCATTCCTGCATCGATCAGCTGCAAAATTTTTTCATAGCTGTTTGTTGCAGGTCCCAGTGTACAAATGATTTTTGTTCTCGTGCGCATATTTCCTCTTATATAGAAACTCTTATTAATGTATACTATCCTCTATGGAAAAACAATCTATCATCCTAAAAAATGTTCGGGTTCATAACTTGAAAGGCGTTGATTTGACCCTCAATCCAGGAACATTTATTGTATTTACCGGAGTATCAGGATCAGGGAAATCCTCGCTAGCTTTTGACACAATTTATGTTGAAGGGCAGCGGCGCTATATTGAATCTCTTTCCAATTATGCACGTAGATACATGGGAAGCCTTCAAAAACCCGATGCTGATCTGATTGAAGGGATTTCTCCAACCATAGCGATTGAACAAAAAACAGCCGGAAGAAACCCGCGCTCTACCGTTGGGACCATCACAGGAATCTATGATTATCTCCGCGTTCTTTTTGCGCGTGTTGGCACCCCTCATTGCCCTGTAAGCGGCGAAAAGGTTCAACCCCAAAGTGCTGAAAGAATCCTCTCTACTATTCAGAATTTTCCAGAAAAGTCACAGCTTATTTTCTTAGCCCCCCATATCAAAGGGAAAAAGGGAGAGTTTAAAGATCTTTTTGAGGAGCTTATCCGCAAAGGGTTCATGCGAATCCGTCTGGATGGAGAGATTGTGAATCTTGAAGATGACATTGAAGTCGACAAGTCAACTGCTCATGATATTGACCTTGTCATTGATCGGATTATCCTCAAGGAAGAGGAAAAAAACCGGATTGTAGAAGCAGTCACCCAGGCTTTAGAGCTTGGCGAGGGAGTGATGAGTGTCTATAATAAAACGAGCAAGGAAGAAACTCTCTTTTCTCAGCACGCCTATGCAAAAAAATCAAAACTTTCCTATTCTCCACTAGAACCCCATGACTTTTCCTTCAACCACCCGAGTGGGATGTGCTCTATCTGTGAAGGACTGGGGCTCACGCAAGACTTTGATCTCGACAAAATTATTGATCCCGAGCTGAGTATTGCAGAGGATTGTTGCTCTATTGCTGGCTCTTACAACACGGTGAAGTGGAAAAACATCTACAATAACCTTGGAAGTCTCTACGATTTTGATATCCACACTCCATGGAAAGATCTCCCTGAAAAAGCCCAGAACCAATACCTATATGGAAACAGAAAAAAGTGGACAAAGATGCGCTTTGTTCACCCTGTGAAACGGACTTCCTGGATCGAATATATCAAATGGCGCGGCGTTATTTCAGAGGCAAAAAAACGTTACAATGAAGCAAAGAGTGACGTCTACAGAAACAAGATGTTAAAACTGATGCATGAAACGATTTGCCCTAACTGCAATGGCTCTCGTATTAAGCCCTACCCTGCAGCGACGCAGATAGGTGGAAAAACTATCCATGAGCTTACTTCCATGACGATCGAAGAACTCCATTTCTTCTTTCAAAAGCTCAAACTCTCTTCCTTCGAAGAAATGGTCGGCCATGACCTCATTTTGGAGATCAAAAAACGGCTTGACTTTCTCCTCAATGTGGGACTCTACTACTTAGCAATAGAGCGAACCGCTCCAACTCTTTCTGGTGGAGAATCGCAGCGAGTGCGCCTCGCCTCACAAATTGGATGCGGCCTTGTCGGCACCACCTATATTCTTGATGAGCCCTCGATTGGCCTTCATCCCCGCGACAATACAAAGCTCATCTCCACTTTAGAAAAACTCCGGGATCGTGGAAACACCATCATTGTTGTAGAACATGACGAAGAGACAATGGAAGCTGCCGACTTTATCGTCGACATCGGCCCAGAAGCAGGCTCCCGCGGAGGAGAAGTGATTGCTGCCGGAACAATCGAGGATTTGAAAAATGAACCGCGCTCGATTACCGGAGCTTACCTAAGTGGAAAAGAAACCATTCCGATTCTAAAGAAGCGCAAAAAAGGGAAGAACACCCTCACAATCGAAGGGGCGGAGCATCACAACCTAAAACAGGTCGATGTTGATATTCCATTAGGACTTTTTATTGCTGTAACAGGGGTTTCAGGATCGGGGAAATCTTCCCTTATTACCGATACCCTTTACCCTGCCCTTGCAAATAAGCTTCATCGCGCCGAACACTCAGTAGGAAAGCACAAAGCAATTCATGGACTGCAGCATCTTGACAAGGTCATTGCCATCGATCAGACTCCCATTGGAAGAACTCCTCGTTCCAACCCTAGTACCTACATCAAAGTCTTCGATGATGTCCGAGATCTCTTCACAAAACTTCCCGAAAGCCAAGCAGCAGGCTTTAAGCCCGGCCGGTTTAGCTTCAATGTCCAGGAAGGATCATGCACCGAATGCCGAGGAATGGGACAGATTCGCCTCGATATGGATTTTATGGATGATGTGTGGACAACGTGTTCTCTTTGCGATGGAAAGCGGTTTGATCCTAAAACCCTTGCCATCACCTACAAAGGGAAAAATATCCATGATGTTTTAGAAATGACTGTCGAAGAAGCTCTCGAGTTCTTCGATGCGATTCCCCATATCCACCACAAGCTTTCCCTTCTTAAGCAAGTAGGGATGGACTACATCACCCTCGGGCAATCTTCAACAACACTTTCTGGAGGCGAAGCGCAACGGATAAAACTTGCTCGAGAAATCATCCGCCCTTCTACAGGAAAAACGCTCTATATCTTAGATGAGCCCACAACAGGACTCCACTTTCATGATATCCGGAAGCTTATTAATATCTTGCAACACTTAGTCGATGCGGGAAACACAGTTCTTGTCATCGAACACAATACTGACCTCATTAAAACAACGGATTGGATCATTGATCTAGGACCTGAAGGAGGAAGAGGAGGAGGACAAATCCTTGCCACTGCGACTCCAGAACAAATGGCAAAAAAAGAAACCCCGACGGGGCTTGCGCTGCGCCCTCGCATGGCCCCAAAAAGCAAACCCCATAAAGCAACTCAAAAACCTCTCAGTGCAATCACTGCAATCGGATGCCGACAAAACAACTTAAAAGGAGAGGATCTCAAAATTCCCCGAGGAAAGATCTCTGTCTGCACGGGACCTTCTGGATCAGGAAAGAGTTCATTTGCATTTGAAACAATCTACGCTGAAGGGCAGCGGCGCTACATTGAATCTCTATCAGCTTATGCAAGGCAGTTTGTGAAACAGATGCCCAAGCCCAAAGTCGAAGAGATTGAAGGGCTCTCGCCAGCAATTGCTATCGAGCAAAAACACCACGCAGGAAACCCTCGTTCAACAATTGGAACGATGACAGAGGTCTACGATTTCCTCCGCCTTTTATATGCCCACCGAGGAGTGGCCTATTGTCCTGAAACAGGTGAAAAGGTTGAGTCGATTAGCAAAGAGTCTGTCGTTAAACATCTGATGAAGCTTCCTGAAAAAACACGCCTCCACATCCTATCCCCGATCAAAGTCGTCAGAGGGCAATCGATAGAAGAAATTCAGGATGCCTTGACGCAGCAAGGATTTGTTCGAGTACGCCTGAATGGAGAGTATTATGAACTTGATGAAGAGATCCCCTACCAAACGAATCGAAAAAATGCTCTTTTTCTCGTTGTTGACCGCGTCACAATCCGCCCCGGCATTGAAAAACGGCTCTTCGAAGCAATAGAACAAGCAACAGCTCTAACAAAAGAGCCCTTTACCGTCGCACTCGATGATGAAGACCTTCTTTTCAACCTAGCCTTTGCGGTCCCCAGCACCGGAAAGACCTACCCTCCCCTTACACCGCATACCTTTTCCTTCAACTCAGAAGAAGGGATGTGTCCCGACTGTTTGGGACTCGGTTTTCAGTGGGGAGCTAATGTACTCTCCCACCAAAAGATCATGGCTCTTTCCTCATATGAACTGATCAGTAAATTATGGAAAGAAGAAGCAACCTCTGTTGCTGAAGAGGTCTTTCTCACCTTTTTAGAGGAAGAAGAGATTGATCCCGATATTCCTCTTTACCAACTTCCTGTAAAACAGCTCCAGCTCATACTCAATGGATCGCCCCGCTATTTCAAATGCGAGAAAATGGACCTCCGCTTCATAGGGATCAACCACGCCTTCGCAAAAATTGGGAAAACAGGGCACCGACAACAACGAGAAACTATACAGCCCCTGCTTGAGGTTTCACCCTGCTTGAGTTGCGAAGGTGAGAGGCTCAATCCGCTAGCGCGAGGAGTAGAACTCGAAGGAAAAACACTCGGTCATTTATGCAACCTTCCATTATCTGAGGCCCTCCCCTTTATCGATCATCTCCCTAAAGAAAAGGAAATTCAAGAGATTTTGGATCCCTTGATTCATCGCCTCACCTTCCTTTGCAATATTGGATTGGAATATCTATCTCTTTCCCGCAGTGCACCTACCCTAAGTGGAGGGGAAACACAGAGGATTCATCTTGCCCGCCAGCTCGGAAGTGGCCTCACGGGATGTCTCTATGTTCTAGATGAGCCAACTATTGGCCTTCACCCCTACAACAATGAAAGGCTCAACGAAGCACTTAAACACCTCCGTGATTTAGGAAACACCCTTCTCATGGTTGAGCATGACCCCTTAACTTTGGAAATCGCTGACCATATTTTTGACTTTGGCCCCAAAGCAGGAAGACTTGGTGGGGAGCTCACAGCAGAGGGGACACTCGCCCAAATCAAAAAGAATAAGAACTCTCTAACAGGAGCCTATTTAAGTGGAAAAATAAAACTTCCTATTCCTAAAAAACGACGCATCTCAAAGCATTTTCTTACCATCGAAAAAGCAAAAAAACACAACCTCAAAAATATTACTGTGAAAATTCCCACAAAGGTTTTGACTTGTATCAGTGGCGTTTCAGGATCGGGGAAATCAACGCTGATCAACACCCTCTTGAAAAACGGCGTACAAAAACATATCGCTTCTCGCTCGGATAGCGATGAAATCGCCATTGATGGAGCAAAAATTAAAGGACTCTCAGAAATCAATAAGCTGATCGCTATCGATCAAAATCCTATTGGGCATACCGTCAGAGCCGATGTCTCCACCTATAGCGAAGCCAATCAACCCTTGCGCCAATTTTTTGCCAAACTCCCTGAAGCAGCAGCACGGGGACTGCAACCAAAGCACTTTAGCCATAACCACCTTAAAGGGATGTGCCGAAGCTGTTGGGGCCTCGGGTTTAAAACTATCCGTTTACAGTTCCTCCCCTCTTTAAGGGTTAAGTGCGACAGCTGCCATGGAAACCGGTTAAACCCCCTGAGTTTAAAAGTCACCTATAAGGGAAAAAGCTTAGGCCAGCTACTGAAGCTTACCGTTGAAGATTCCCTGAACTTCCTTCCACCCATTCCAAAGCTCCAGAAAATTTTGGAGACCCTTATCAGTGTTGGGCTTGGTTACCTCACGTTGGGGCAAGAGATTCAATCCCTGTCAGGGGGTGAGGCCGGACGCATGCGACTGGGAAGAGAGCTTTCAAAACGGGCAACAGGAAAAACACTCTATCTATTTGATGAACCAACGATCGGTCTTCATAGCGACGATATCGCTAAACTCCTCCCTATTTTTCACACCCTTGTTGATAAAGGAAACACCGTTATCATCATTGAACATAATCTAGATATCCTTAGGGCCGCTGATCATATTATCGACCTAGGGCCTGGCCCCGGAGACGGTGGCGGCCAGGTAGTTGCCACAGGCACCCCAGAGGAAATCGGAAAAATAAGCGCTTCCTATACAGGAAAATACCTCATATGGTAGCATCATAACTCGCCGGGGAACTTTTGGAGTAATGCGGTCTGAACCAGGTCAGGACAGGAATGTAGCAGCCTTTAGGATTCAAGTTATGCTAGGAGCACTCTCCGGCTTTTTTGTGTCTACGTATCTTCCCAAATAACCTTTCCCTGATTTTTTCCACTATAAAATAGCTTGTAGGAGAAATTTCATTTTGATACATTTTAATATTTAATGACTGGAATGCAAATGCAAAGAACCTGTTTGTGGATAGCTCTTTTACTTGGAAGCTGCGCTAGCGCATACGGTGTAGTGCAGGGCGCCTACTACCAACACTTCTCTATTGAGCTCGACTATGTTTTGATGCGACGGGCTAACTCCCAGAATAAACATTTAGCTGCTGCTGCCGGAGGCCCCCAGGGGATTCCCATAGCATGGACACCCGTTGACTGCCGAAAGGAAGAGGGGAAACCCATGGTCGAGACGAAGGACCTCGTCCACGACATGCATTTCAATTCAGGATTTTCGGTTGCTGCAAAAATCTACCCAAGCATTTCCTCTACATGGGAAGCGCGCTACTTGGGAGGGTTCGCTTGGAGCGGCCAGAAAACAAGAAATTGCCCTAAGAACCTAAATATCGATGGAAACATTACCCAGTTTACCTATGACTATAACTATGCAAGCCGGGTAAAAGCAGTCTATCTCTCGAAAATGTATACCTATGAGCTCAATTACTGGCATCATGTCACCCCTCGCTATACTGACCATTTTTCTGTTTCATGGATTCTTGGCCTTCGCTACTTTGACATCGATGAAAAGATTAAAATGTACTTTACTAAACCCTTTGATGGGATTCCTCAAACAAGCCGCTACCGTATACGGACAGAAAACACCTCTTTTGGCCTTCAATTAGGTGGAGACCTCGAGTACAACCCCTATCACTTTCTAACGTGGGGACTCGTTGTCAAAGGTGGAGGCCTCTTTAACCGCGATAAACAAAGAACTTTGATGCTTGATAAAGGGAACACTATCGTGCATCGCGACATTGATAAAAGTGGCTCTAACTTTGCCTATTTTGCGCAAGTATTCCCCTTTATTGAGCTCAGACCCACCAAACACTTCTTCTTTCTCTTCAACTATCAAGTTCTCTACGTCGGGGCCATTGCGACTGCTAGCGGCAACTTGACCTTCCATGGGAAAGGGGATATCCTTGAGCACGGCGGCCACATTATCTACCACGGCGCAACCGGCGCTATCCAGTTCAACTTCTAATACCGTTTCGAAAAAATAAAGTGCAGAATTGACCCAGAGATTTTCATGGAGAAATTGGGTTTGGAGATTGACATTAACCACTTGTTGGTTAATGAAATCGAAAGCAAAATTTCAACTGAAAAGATCAAGATCAATCCACCACTTTATTTTTCTGAAGTGGTATAACTTGCAGTTATAAAGAACTCAAAATATATTGGATCCGATTCGAAACAACTTTATAGCGCAATGTACAAGCTCCTCCTCTTGTTCTTTTGTCTTCCCACCTTTGCCTTTTCATTAGAAAATGACCCTTATGAACTCGCCACATTTGGCGGGGAACCATCTGCAATTGTAGATGGTTGTGTTAGCGCAATCACCGGAGACCTCTTTCTCACTGAAAAAGATCTAGTTGTTGTAGGAAAACAACCCATTGTCATTGAAAAAAAATACTTCTCTAGAAACGGCCAAAACACTTTTTCAGGGTGGGAATATTTTTTTGACGCGCTCACACTCACCCGAGACTGGCCTCTCCAGGGAACCCCTATCCTGCAAATCCCTGAAAAGCAAGGATTCCATCTCCTTTATAAAGGGGAAAATAAAGGAAAAGACCGCTATACCTATGAAGTTATCGATAATTACCCAGATAGTTTAACCAATTGTTCAACAGGTGAAATCAGTGGACGCTTAAATAGCAAAAACAACAAGGTATTCGATAATCCTGAATCTGAAAGAGAAATCATCGTCATCAGTTCTGATGGTTCAAGAAGATGTTATCACCTTTTTGATAAACAATATAAGCCCTACTCCCAAACGTTTAGACTCACCTCAGAATGTTTGCCCAACCGTAATATGCTCCACTATAAATGGGCATTGATAGATGAAACCAGACGCCTTGTAAAAATCACAACAACAAGTCCCTCTGGAAAAGAGTATGCTTGGGTCAAGATCGATTACATAATGGGAGACTCCAAACACCTAGATAAAATCCATCTTACAAGTAGCGATGGACAAACGCTTGTCTACCACTTTGATTCTCACGTAAAACATGGCGGGGTCAAACATACCCTTCTCAGCAAGGTCTTCAGCTCTACTCAACCTACTCAGAAATTCCATTACTGGAAATCCAATACAAGTGGTCTTTATCTCTCTAAAGAAGAATTTCCAGAATCCCGACAACATCAAACAAACTTCTACACCTTGGGCCACAACACTGCTTACCATTCAACGTCCTATATTCCTAACGAAAAGGACGGGACATACCGAAGGGTCAAGTGTCTCAAAAAACCCGTCGGGCCCAATGGAGAACTCACTACAACTCATCAATTCCTTTATGAGGTTGGCAAATACAAAAAGGGTGGAGGAGCAACAACTGTTGTCAATGCTCAGGGAGATCTCACGGTCTACTACTATAATAAATACTTTCTTCTCACAAAAATACGCCACCTAGTTAAGGAAAATACAACTTTTTTCACTGAAGAATTTCACTGGCATCCCCGCAGCTGCGATAAACCTAATTGGTTAAAAAGCAAAGTCCTTAAGGATCAAATAGGTACCCCCTTCCTATGCTATGAATATTTCTATGACTCCAATGGAAACGTCGTAAAAGAGAAGCTCAAGGGAAACCTTACAGGAGAAAATCCAAATGACTCATACACTATCAAGAGAACCTTCTATCCAAATAACCTCCTAAAAATAGAGCACTTTCCCAACGAAAAATCTGACCACTATACATACCTTGAAAAGACCGATCTTATTACAGCAAAATACACCTGTGATCGAAATACCATTAAAATCCGAAACTTCTACTATTATGCTGATAGCGTACTCACCCACGAGATTCTGGACGATGGATCAAGCCAAAATCCAAATAATCTTTCAGAAGTCTCAATGCGCCATATCAAAGAGATTACCTCCCACCCTGAGACCAATTTACCTCACGTAATCTCAGAGTATGCACTAGATTTAAATACACACTCTAAGCTCCTCTTAAAAAAACAGATTATCCACTATAACCCTTACCTTCTGATCGAAAAAATTGACTACTACGATGCAAACAACTCCTTAGCTTATTCCATTCATTACCAATATGATGCTCAAAGAAGGCTCATATCAGAAACAACCCCCCTTGGAGAATTGACCACCTATTCCTATGACGCTAATAACAACCTCATTCAGTTCCAAAACCCTACAGAACCATTTATCACCCAAACAACCTACGATTTAGCCAATCGCCCAATTGTTACAACTCAAAAAACATCAGAGGGAAAAACAAAATTCATCAAAAGAGCTTACAATACTTTAAATCAAAAAATTCTAGAAACCACTGACCAAAACCATACCTCAAAGTGGACCTACGACCCCTTTAACAATCCCACGCATATTGAACCGCCCCAGTACTATGATGTTAAAACAGATCAGCTCAAAAGTGCCATCACTCATGCCACGTTTCATCCTCTAAATGTTCCTCTAACCAAAACAGACTCTGAGAATCACACAACGCAAAAACATTGGACCCTCCGGAAAGAGCCTTCCTACACCCTACACCCTGACCAATCTGAAGAAACATTTCTCTACGACATCAGTGGTAACCTCATTAAACACACTAGCCCCTCAGGAACCGTCACCCTTTCTACTTATGATTTTCTTGATCGCCTTACCTCCAAAAAACAGGTCTCTCCCCTTCCCTCGCCACCACCACTGACTCCATCCTTAGCATCGCCGGTTCTACCTCTGCTCTCGCCTCCATCCGCTACGCCCAGCTCCACTCCTTCCCTCGCTTCTCTCTTCCAACAAGCTTTCCAACTTCCAGAAATAGACTTATACCAGATCTACAAGCAAAAGGAGCCCATACAGCCTTTCGCAGAGACTTTTCAACCGGCAGGGTGACACACTATGAAACATTTTCCCCTCAATCAAATCCTTTCGATCCTAAACCTTGGCAAAGCATCAAAAGGCTTGATAATTCAGGAAAATTGAACCAAAGTCACTTTAATAAAATTTACAAATTAGAAGTTTTTGAACCACACGTGCACGATCCATTATTTCCCGGTAAGGTCAGACCAGCACTTGATTCAGAACTTCCTAAATAGATGAGGCAATAATGAAAAAAAATAATTTAGCATGGTTACTTCATTGGTACCATAACCTATGTGATGGGGACTGGGAACATTCAAATGGAATTGAAATTCATACACTGGACAATCCTGGATGGAGCATAAAGATATCTCTAGAAGAAACCCACTTGAAAAATAAAAAATTTGATATTGTTAATCTCGAAAGGTCAGAAAATGATTGGGTCTATTGTTCAATTAAAAACGGAATGTTTCAAGGATTTGGCGGGCCATTCAACCTGCCGGAAATACTTCAAATCTTCCATAACTGGGCAGAATAGTTGTTTTTCCTGATATCAAAAGCGTCTTCAAACACTTTAATGAGAATAATATAAGAGGAGCCAAAATGGATCCTGATTACTTTCTATGGTTGTTAGAGTGGTTTAAAAACCAGTGCGATGGTGATTGGGAACACTCAAATGGAATTGAAATTCATACACTGGACAATCCTGGATGGAGCATGTGGACAT
>CAYGKJ010000001.1:330868-406595 GCA_964350675.1 uncultured bacterium
TCAAATGGAATTGAAATTCATACACTGGACAATCCTGGATGGAGCATGTGGACATAATAGAGAAGTGTGAAAGATCCTACTTTCACCCCATTACAAACTGAACCCAATTAAGGCTTATGCTTTCCACAAATTTCACAACGCACAGTTCCTGCAGGATTGGAATGTCCACATGAACAAGTCCACCACTCATGGGTAATTGGAATCTCATTATCTGTAAAATTAAAAGCAGACGGAAAGAAAAAACCAGAGAGAAGAAAAACAATAGGGGAAAACCAGAGCACTCTCATAGAACACCTCCTTTTTCTGAGAAGGATAACTGTTTTTTCAACAAATTTCAAAGTAGAATGATTACGCAGAAACTCTTGCGGTTTGACACGTCTTATTTAGCATCAAAAAGGGCTTCGTATTTTTTAAGGGCAGCTCGAAGAGCGCTTTCCGCATCGATGCCTTCCTGCTGCGCTTGAATCACAAGATCCAGAAATTGATCGCCAATCGCGATTTCAGTAGATGCTTTCTGCTCCTTTTGAGGAAATGAAAGCTTGGTGCGAATAATTTTGGAAACGATTTTTTGAGCCCGCGCAAGAGCTCCGAGTGTTTTAGGAATTCCCTCCAGGGGATGCGTTCGTTCCTTTTTCTCTTCGGCTTTTGCCTTTTCCCAGTGATGGACGACTTCATCAGCATCCTTGACCTCGACATCTCCAAAAACATGGGGGTGGCGACGGACAAGCTTCTCGCTGACGGTAGTGATGATATCTTCGAGGGAAAACCGCTTGGTTTTTTCCCCAAGCTTACCATAGAAAATGATTTGGAAAAGAACATCTCCTAGCTCTTCAACCATCCCCTCGGTATCATCGTCATCAACAGCCTCAAGAAGCTCGTGAACTTCTTCGAGAACGTGAGGACGGAGTGATTGAAACGTTTGCTTTCGATCCCAGGGACATCCATCGGGTCCGTGAAGGATATCGGCAATTTCTACAAGTTCATCAAATTCTTCCATAATGGGCCAAGGATACACTGCCTGCACAAGTTTTTCAATAACGCAGTGCAAAATAATAAAACGAGCGATATAATCGGAGACATGGAACGTCACTTTACTACTTCAGTTTACATCCTGCATAAAGAGAGGGTCCTCCTCCTTTTTCATCCAAAATTGCAAAAATGGCTCCCTCCTGGTGGACATATTGAAAAAAACGAATCTCCCCCTGAGGCAGCACGGCGAGAGGTCATGGAAGAAACAGGCCTTGAGATTGCTTTTACCAAGCAAGAAAACCTCTGGGTCAAACGGTGGAATGCCTCCTCTTTTGAACGTCCCTACATGTGCCTTGCTGAAGAAATCCCCCAACATAAAGAGACCCCTGCCCATCAACATCTTGATCTCATTTATCTAGCCAGTCCCGTAGGAAATCCTACCCCAAATTCCCCTGATCCTATTCAGTACTTTTCCTTAGAAGAGGTTGAAGCAATGAAAAGTGATGAGGAAATCTTCGAAGAAACTCAAGAAACGATCCGTTCTCTGTTAAAAGTAGGAGCTTCTATTGTCTAAAAAAGCTTTCTTTATTGCAGCGACGGGACAACATGTTGGAAAAACCACAACCTGTCTTGGCTTGGTTTCAGGGCTATTGAAAAAACATAAAAATGTGGGCTTTATCAAACCCATCGGCCAAGAGCATGTGGAGATTGAAACAGGCGTTCATGTCGACAAGGATGTCGTTCTGTTTAAAGACCATTTTAATCTAAAGCAGGCTGAAGCCACAATGAGCCCGGTTCTTTTTCCACGAGGGTTTACCCGTGATTTCCTCGATGGAAAAGTTAAAGAAGAGGACCTGCAATCAAAAATTGAAGAAAGTTACAAGACAATATCTAAGTCGAGCGATGCAATTGTTATTGAGGGAACAGGACATGTTGGTGTTGGGTCGATTGTCAACTTCAGCAACGCCCGCGTTGCATCTCTCCTTGGACTGCCCATGATTCTCGTTGCCTCTGGTGGCCTTGGCTCCTCCTTTGATGCCCTTGCCGTGAATAAAGCCCTTTGCGACGCCGAAGGAGTACGCATTGCCGGAATTATCTTAAACCGCGTACATGATGATAAACGGGATATGGTCCTTACTTATATGGAAAAAGCCCTCGCCCATTGGAACATCCCGATCCTTGGCTGCATCCCCTTCGATCCTTTTCTAAGTAACCCCACAATGCAAGACTACGAGTCCCTTTTCAATGCCACATTGCTCACTGGAGAAGACCACCACATGCGTCACTTTCGCCACATGCGTCTTGTTGCCACCTCCCTCAAAAACTATCGGGAACTGATTCTTCCCAACCAACTCATTATCACTCCTTCGAATCGCGAAGATATTATCCTGTCCACCCTAACCAAACACTGGGATGTTAAAATCGCCAACCCTCAAGAAGATCTCTCTGTGGGAATCATTCTCACTGGTGACACGCCCCCTCGGCAAACCATCCTCGAAGCACTCAAAAAAGCCAACATCCCCATGCTCTATGCTCCTGTCAGCTCCTACCGCGCTATGGAGATGATTACTTCCTATACCGTTAAGATCCGCAAAGAAGACAAAGAGAAAATCAAAGAAGCTGTCGAAGTCGTTGAATCCCATATCGACTTCGACCTTCTCCTTTCTACTCTGTAAGAACAACTTCGAATTTTCAGTGAAAATTAGTCACTTATTTCTATATATAGAAAAGTATGAAAGCGCTTGTTCTAAACACACATTTTTCCTCTCTTGAAGAACTAGACCTTCAAATTTCTGAAGTCCCCACACCCATACCCAAAAAAGGAGAGTGTCTCGTTGAAGTTCATGTCTCAGGAGTGAACCCAAGCGATGCTCTCGGAGCATTAGGATACTTTTCTCATGCACACCTACCTCGCATCCCAGGAAGAGACTTTGCAGGAGTTGTCATCAAAGGAAGCCCTAACATCGTTGGGAAAAAGGTGTGGGGAACTGGGGGAGCCGCAGGAATCGATACAAATGGATGCCATGCCGAATACCTTGCCCTCCCCGAATCTTCCTTATCCGAGATTCCTAATAACCTCTCTCCAGAAGAAGCCGGAGCACAAACCCTTCCCTATACTACCGCCTATTACAGCCTCGTTTCTCGAGCGCAAATCAAACCGAATGAAGAAGTTCTTGTGATCGGTGGGCTTGGGCAAGTGGGGCGTGCCGCTCTTTCCATTTGCAAATGGAAACATTGTCACCCCACAGCCCTTGTCCGCACTCAAGAAGATGTCGCCGCTGCAAAGAAACTAGGATGGAACGCCACCACCACCTTCGATCACAAATACGACGTTATTCTTAACATCATCGGCAATGTCCATTGGCAGCCTCAAATTGATTCCTTAAAAAAGTTTGGACGAATGGCTGTTATTGCAGCACCTGAAGGGAAAAGAGAAGCACCTTTAAACCTCTTTCACTTCTACCGAGCTAACCAAGAGATTTGCGGCATCAACACTGTTGACTTCAACTTTGAGGAAAACAAATCTTTTCTCACCGATCTCAAACAGGGATTTGAGTCCGAAAAACTTACACCCCTCCCGATTTCCAAAGAAACAACCTTTCCTCTCACAAATGCCACAGAGGCCTACCAAACTGTACTCAGAGGCACTAAAGGAAAAAGAATCATTCTTTCCATTCACTAGGTTCTGTTAAGGAATTTAGAAGCCTTTTTGGACACACTTCTTTAAGGCAGGCGCCAGTTTTGCACGTCCGGAGAGCTGGGCATCGTTTAGTAAAAGTCTTGCCGTAAGGACAGGTCCCTTGGAAGGCCTTGTGGATATTCTGTGGGGGTTTGTAGACTGAGGCGTTTGAGGGACCAAAGAAACTCAGTGTTGGAACAGAGGTTGTTGCTGCAAGGTGAAGCGCACTTGAGTCAACGGTATAAATCGCGTCCATATGTGACATGAAATTCTGCCATAGGGGAAGGCGCATCTTTGGGAGAACAGTGCTACGGAAGGGAAATTGCGCATGAAGGGCTAGAGCTTCTTGCTCTTCTTTAGGGCTTCCCCAAACAAAATAGAAATGGGTTTCTTTCTTTTGCAAAAGCTCTTTGAGAAGTTCGATCCAGGTCGGAAGAGAAAGCTTCTTGTTTTCCCAGTGAGATCCTGGACAGATCATCGTGCGGTGCTCTCCCTTTAACTCTGAGAGCAACCAAGCCGATTCCTTTTGAGTAATGGTGAGGGTCAGAGAGGTGTTGATAGGATGAGGTTTTATGGAAAAGTGCTGCTGCACAATAGAGAGATATTGGAGGGAGATAGAATCCTTTTTATTCAGAGGGTAACGGCAATTTAAAGCCAAGGCATTCGGCCACTCTGGAGCTGATTTGAATGTGGTACCCACCTTTTCTTTAGCACGAATACATTTTGTAATAAGTGCTGACTTAATATTTCCCTGCAAATCAAAAAGGAGGTCATAGTTTTTGCAGCGCAGCGTTTTGATTGCCAAGCAAATGGCACCTCGATGCTTAATGAGGTTTTTTCTCCACGTGCGCATCTCAATAGGAATCACAGCGTGGATATCAGGATGGGCTTCTAGGATCTCGCTGAAAGGTTTTTCAACAACCCAATCAATTTCCCCTTCAGGATACTTTTCCTTAAGAAAAGAAACAACGGGAAGTGTTTGAATTATGTCACCGAGAGAGGACGTTTTAACAAGAAGGATTTTCATCTTTTTTCAAACATCAAATAATTTAGCTTCAAAAATATACGGATATAGTACAAAATGTTTCATAAAAAATCATAGCCTAAATCCCCTTTTGAGGCTATACCTAGAAAGGGAATTCAAAACGTTGTTTTACACGAGGATGAATGAAACGACAAGACGTAATTTTTTCGAATAAGCACCCTCGTGAAATGTATCTCCTTGCCCTCACAGAAATGTGCCAACGTTTCGCCTATTGGGGAATTGGGAACCTCCTTGTTCTTTACCTCGTAACACATCTTTCATACTCCACACCAAAAGCAACGCATCTTTTCGGCGCATACACAGGAATCGCTTTTACACTCCCTATTTTGGGAGGATGGCTTGCAGACAAATGGAATTACCGAAGTCCCATACTCCTTGGAACACTTTTGACTGCTGTTGGATGTTTTTTACTGGCAACCTTGAGCGAGGCTCTAATTCTTCCAGCACTAGCTCTTCTTGCTTTTGGAGGAGGACTGTTTACCCCAGCTATTTACTCTCTTTTAGGAAGTGTCTATGCAAAAAGACCTCATATCCGTGAGGGAGGATTTTCCATTTATTACGCTTCGGTTAACGTTGGAATCTTTGTCGCCATGATCGTTTTGGGCTATCTCCAAACAATTGATTGGAGACTCGTCTTTATCTTGTGTGGCTGTGTTCAGATGCTTGGTATCGTCCCTTACTTTGCTGTAATTGGGAAATTAAAAAATATTGAAGTGCCCTCCCGTTACTTCGTCTCAAAAAAAGACGACCCGAATCACTTTCCCCTCAAAAAACATGAAAAAAACCGTATCTATGTCATATTGATCATGACACTTGTCTCGATCCTTTTTTGGATGGCCTATAATCAAGCAGGTTCTTCAATGACCCTGTTTGCTCTTAAATTTACCGACAGAACGTTTGCTGGGTTCACGGTTCCCACCCCTTGGTTTACCTCAACAGAAACCTTCTTCCTCCTTATATTCGCCTTCCCCCTAGCTTCTCTCTACCTCTTTTTGCGACGCATCAAGTCAAGTGCAAGCCCTCCAATGAAAACAGCCCTCAGCCTATTCTTCATGGGACTATGCTTTCTCGTCATGCAACGAGCAGCAGCTCACATTCCCCAAGGCGCCGATCATGCTCACGTGAGCCCTTTTTACTTGATCTCTTCTTTTGGTCTTATGGCCCTTGCCGAGCTTTTTCTTGCTCCCATCGGTCTTTCACTTGTGACCCACCTTAGTCCCCACCGCTACCGTGGACTTCTTACGGGTGTATGGTTTGCCTGCATCGGAATTGGCTTCTATCTCGGAGGCTATGTTGCTGGCTGGATGACTGAGATCCACCTCTCAACCTTTTTCGATATTTTTGTTGTCACCTCTTTTGTTCCAGCTTTCATTCTTGTCCTTTTCAGCAAGAAGCTCGACAATATGCGTCATATCGACTACCTATAGCGCCCTAATATCAAACTAATTATTTAATTGAATTTTAGTCTTATTATCGTTATGATTTTTCCAAAATCAAACAAACAGATTTGGGAAATCATGGCTATTAATTTTAATCATTTCTTTACATCACATGCTGTTCTAGACGCGCTGCAAGCAAAAAAAGCAGCCCTAATTGAGGGAACCGTCATAGAACATCAGGATAAGAGGTATCACTTTCAAATCCTTCCTACCACTACTGAAGATGGGCTAAAAACAAGACTTATTTTTCAAGCATACACTGAAACAGGACATGAAATCCGTTACTACGATCAGGGAAGCAGTAGAGCTGAATTTATTGCAGGTTCTGGCTATGGAAATGGCGCAATTCCTACGGGAACACGATTTTTTGAAGTCATTATTCAAGGAAATATTGTTGAAGAGGCTGAAGAGATTATCTTCGAAGGAAATCTAAAAAGTGGTGAAACAGCATTTTACGAGGCTCATGAAGGACTTGCAACACCTAAAAAAGTAGAAGAGGAAGAGGAAATCATTCCTCCTGTGACAACGACTGTATGGACAAGACCTCAGAAAGCTTCACTACTTGTTGCGGCCGTTCTAGCCACAATGACGATTGCTTATGGAGCCAAAAAAATGGTTAACCATTATGAGCTCAAGGCTCCTAAAATACCTACTTTAGAGGACCTTAAGGCTTCTCTAGAAAAACTTAGAAACTGGAGAAAAGGGGCAGCTACTGTTTAAGCTTTTCTTTACTCTTAGTTAAGATCACAAGGTGGGCTTGCCCCACCTTTTTCAATGGAAAAATAAACTTACAATCACTATACTTCCCGCAAGATGAATTAAATTTAGGGAAAGATAAATGGCTATTACGTTAAATAAGTATTTGAATCAAGAGCACATCACAGCTTTTGAAAAAGTTGGCGCTCAAAAATTGACACAAGGTGTCAATATTAAACTTAACGAAAAGATCTATAATGTAAAAGTTATGGAAGTCACACTCAAAAACAATCGCAGAGAAGATGTTGAAAATCTTGGATTCCGGATTCATTCGGATGTTGTTTTAGTAACTGAGTGCTTTTGGAAGCCCACGAAAGCATCTAGGCAGCTATCTGCAGATGATACAGGCGTTGTTGAAGCCGCACCTACAATCCTTAATCTATTAGCAAACGGAGAAGTTCTTGGAGAGGAGAGCACCCCCACCCTGGGACGAGAACTCTCAGTAAAAGAACAAGCCTTTGCTAGAAAGTACCCCGATTTAGCACCAAAATTGCGTGCACCAGATGTTCCTTCTAGTGGATGGTCAAAAAATCAAAAAGTTTCCGCTTTGCTTGTCTCTGTGTTGTTTCTATCAGTAGCTGCGTATGGCATTCATAAGGTTAGAAAAGGCGATCTTTCAGTTCCTACAAAGCAGGATGTCTCTAAATTCTTTTCTGATACGAAGAATACACTTTCTGACTACCTAGCTCAGATGAAACAAAAACTGCGTCCCCAAGGCGCTCCAGTAAAAGTATAAAGGAGGGAAAACATGGCAATTACATTTACAAATTTCTTTAGTCAAGGCACTCATGATAGACTTAATGCACTCGGACAGGACAACCTTACTCAAGGAGTTAACCTTGTCCACGACGGCCACACCTACAACGTGAAAATGCTCGAAACCCAAACGGAAGAAGGCGCACACGCTATTTTGATTTTTAGAGCATATACGGCAGATAGTGTTCTCATCTACACCAAGTATAAAAAAGATCACCCTTCAAAAAGAGTGGAAGAAGAAGTCATTGGAACTAAGATTCAGCTTTTCAATATGATCCACAACGGTGCGGCTATTGATGGAGACGTTGAAACTCCAGTCTTTGCAGGAGTTCTTTCTCCTGGAGCGACTCAAGTATTTGAAAAGCACCCAGAGCTTGCGCCAGGATGGGTAAAGCCTGCTGAACAACCTCCTGGGTATTCAAGAAATAAAAAAGCTTTTGCTTTATTTGTATCTGTATTGTTTCTATCCGCGACTGCATATGGCGTTCATAAGGTTAGAAAAGGAGACATCACACTTCCAACGCGAAAGGAAATTGGTGACTTCTTATCAAAAACAAAGTCAAATGCTTCTGACTACCTATCTCAGTTGAGACAGAAGTGGATGCCCCAGGGCGTTAAAGCTTAAACTTGATCTTTAGATCAATGTTTAAATAGTGCAGGCAAAGGTGATGTTGCCTGCACTTTTTTTTGTGTCTTTGGGTGGATAAATGCTAGGCGATAAGCATGAAGGCAAAGGCGGTCGATAGCTTCAGGAAATGACACGTCGCGCCCGTATTGGAGATCTCCAAGGATCGGGTGCCCCATCTCTGCCATGTGGATACGGAGTTGATGAGTACGTCCTGTTTCAGGGTGGAGCTCGATGAGAGAGTCTCCCTTTCTTTTTTCTAGGATTTTCCAGTGAGTGATTGCTTTTTGCCCGTTTGGCGCGGATCCGTAAAGGGTCTGTCCGTGAAAGGTCCCTTTTTTCGATAGCCGGTTATCGATCGTTCCTTGATCTTTTCGGGGGGCTCCCTTGATGAGAGCGATGTAGGTTTTCTTCACTTCTCGCTTTTTAAAAAGGATTTCAAGGTCTTTTTTCATGGAGAGCGTTCGAGCCATAAGAAGAACTCCCGACGTTCCTTTATCGAGCCTGTGGACAAGGTGATGTCCTACTTCAGGAGCGGTTGTCACACCCGAGGGTTTATTAAAGAGGGTCAAGGACGGATCTTGATAGAGAATGGAAAGGGTTTCTTTCTTGAGAATTTTGGGAAGGCGAAACATGACTTTATCGCCTTCTTTAAGCTTTGTAGAAGCAAAGCGCTCGAGCTTGCCATTAAGGCGGCACCCCCCACTTTCAAGAGCCCGTTTGATTTCCCGCCCAGAGAGGTCTGTTTTCCCTTTTAAAAAAGTGAGAAGAGAGCTTTCTTTTTTTACTCGATACATTCGAGAAGCTCAATGAGAAGGCGCACTCCAGCTCCGGTTGCTTGAGAAAGATGGTAATCACGTGCGCTATCTAAAAAAGCGGTCCCTGCAATATCAAGGTGGATCCATGGAGTTTTTTTCTGGATAAACTCTTGAAGAAAGATCGCTGCGGTCACTGATCCTGCCATTCGCTTTCCAGCGGCATTTTTGATGTCTGCAATGTTTGATTTAAGCAGCACCTTATACTCAGGATCAAGAGGCATCCGCCACACTTTTTCTCCGCTGACCTCCCCTGCTTTTTCGCAGAGTTTGGCAAGTTTATCATTATTAGAAAACATTCCGGCACGTTGATCGCCTAGGGCAATGACAATCGCGCCTGTAAGGGTTGCCATATCAATGATACGGTCGGGCTGAAAATGTTTTTGTCCATAAGAGAGAGCGTCGGCAAGGATAAGGCGCCCTTCAGCGTCAGTGTTCGTGATCTCTACAGTTTTCCCTGCGTGGGAGCGATAAACATCACCCGGTTTGTAGCTATGGGCATCGATTGCATTTTCTGTTGTGGGGATAACAACGGCAATGTTGGCTTTAAGCTTGATAGTTGCAGCAGCTTGGATGAGGCCAAGTGCGGCAGCGGCTCCGCCCATATCGGCACGCATATCTTCAATAAAATTCGTGGGCTTTAAATTAAGCCCTCCCGTGTCAAAAGTTACCCCTTTTCCTACAACCATTGTGAGATTATTGGAGCCAGGATCTCCTTGGTACTCAAGCATGACTAAGGCCGGATCCATTCGGGAACCACTGCCCACTGCAAGGAGAAGACCCATTTTTTCTTTTTCGAGCTCTTTCTTAGTCAAAATTGTTGCTTTAACAGAGGTGAAATCTTTTGCAAGCTTCTTAGCTTCCAGTCCAAGGGTTTGCGGCGTCACGTCTAAGGCATTTCGATTGATGAGGTTCCGCGCCAAATTTACACCAGTTAAGATTCCCATCGTCTTTTTACAAACCGACAAGTCACGCGCTCCAATAAGAACCCCTTTTTTGAGATGAAAAGGTTTCTTACTGTCCTTGGATTTCCACTCGTCAAAAACATAGGAAGTGAGAGCAATTCCTTCAGAAACGGCACGTGTCACAGTGTGGGTATCTAGTTTATCGCACTTAGGCAAGACAAAGTTGACATGAGGCCATGCCTTATCTTGGCATCGCTTCATCGCCGCTCCATAGGCTTTTCTAAGCCCTTCCATAGATAGATTCTTTGCCGTACCAAGCCCTAAAAGAAGAAGGCGCTTTTCGGTTTTTTCTGAAAGGTAGGCAAGCATTGTAGCTCCCTCTTTGCCGCTAAAATCTCCTGCCTTAAGAATGGGATTAATACTCCCATTCAGGTCAGGAATATTAACAGCAGGCTCTACCCCTTTTTTTAATTTAAAAAAGGGAACGACAACTAGGTCGGCCTTTGGCCGTTTAGAGACACTTGCATTTACGGTAAGTCGCATTAAAACGGTATTTCATCCTCGCTAAATCCTACAGGCTGCTGCTGATATTGTTGCTCGCCTTGACCCTGCTGTGCTTGTCCACCAAAATCTCCGCTTGACTGAGAGTAGGTGCTCTGTTGCTGCTGCCCTTCTTGACGTTCGCTCTTCCCAAAAGGAGGGAAAGAAATATTATGAGCTACAAGGTTAAGAGAGATTTGAGGTTGCCCCTCTTTATTGTTATAAATTTCAGGTTTGAGCATCTCACCACTGACAACAATTGCACTTCCTTTTTTGAAGTAAGGCATAATTTTGTCAAATTGCTCGCCCCAAATGGTGACACGCCACCAAAAAGTTTCGTCTTTTCCACCACGTCTCTGGTTGGCGGCCACACGAAGTGTCGTCACTTTTTGCCCTCCAGAAGTAAAACGGACTTCGGGGTCTGCCCCGAGATGCCCCATGATAATCATCTGATTCATTTGAACGCTCCTCACATATATCGTCTAAATTCCCAGTATAGCGGATCCCAAAAAAAAGCCCAAGAGTTTACTCTCGGGCTCTATTTAACAGGGAGCTTTTCAGCTTAGAAATCGAACCGGAGTCCGGCATCGAGACCTGAATAGGTCAAGTCTCCATGAAACGACGTATCGTTAAAAAAGATCAACTCATACTGGTTCCACCAGTATTGACCTTCCCAACCCAGGTTGAATGCAAGCATGTATTTACCGCTAAAACAGTAGGCCCACTCGAGACCCACACCAATAATGCCAACTGCGCGTTGTCTTGCATAGTTATCACTTCTTTCTCTGAAGAGATCACCAGTAGTATCTGTTTGACGGTAATTGGCATCATACTGTCCATATACTAGAGCAGCAGACGTTTGGCTATATAGGGAAAATCCCCAGCCAATATGAAGATATCCATCAATACCCACCATAGGACCAACGCCCCAATAGTCAGTCTTTGAAGAGACGCCAACATGCCTTGTATCACCACCATTAAAAAACACATTGGTGTAGTCTGTCTGATAATCCATATCAAGCCATGCAGCTTTCACACCAAAAAACGGACGTAGAGAACAGCGCTGACTTAAAAAATAGTCATAACCCATCTCAAAATCTAAAACATTGAGCTTATTTTGCCATTTTACCTTTGCTGTATCAGCACCATCCACCACTAGAATACCCTGGCCTTGTGAGAAATCCTTTAAGGGAAGCACCGCGAGTACTGATGGTGTTCCCGTGCTATTACTAACGTCAGTATTCTGATAAGTCCAACGGAGAAAGATATCCCAGTTATCTCTTCCAAAGCCATATCCAGCACTTACTCGCACCCCTGGATCAAATTCAAAACTGGGTTCCTTTATCCGGCCTGAGAAAACAATAGGAAGCGCCGCTCCAGGAGGAGAGCCACCTTGAGAGGCATACTGCAGGTTATCCATCTGAGCACGCCACCAAAGAAATTCTGCTCCTATTGAAAAACCGGACATACACCCATGTACGGAGTGTGTTGTCCGATTGGGATCATCCATATTTTTGCTTTGGCTGCTAGAGCCGTAGGTCTGATTCTGGTTTTGATAATCATTTCGATTCCCATTTGTGCTATGGGAAATAACCTCTTCCAAAACCATATTCTCATTTTGGCTTATGCGAATATCTTCGCAGAAGCCACTAGCAGTCAGACATGTTGCCATAACCGCTGTTGAGAGTAGGGATAAACCTTTCATAAGGTAGCATCCAAATTAGAGATTTTATAGATAATTCAAAGATATCTCATTACATTCTAAATTTTGCAATAAAAATTAGCTAAATGGATATGCCTGCACAATGGGTTTTATAACTTCAGTTATGGTTTACTAAAAAAAATAATTTTTTTTTGGACAAAAAAACTCTAGGATGTCATAGAGGAATTCAAGTATTAAAATGGAAAATAATTATGTCAGGTCTCTCTTTCCCCAATGATGAATTGAATCAAACAGACTCTTCTCCTCTAGAAGGAGGCAGTGAAGATCCTTCATTGCTTCACCCAATTGACGAGGCCGATGACTTCTACGATCCTTTTTCAGATCTTAGTCTGTTTCTCTCTAAAAAAATTAAGGGTGAAATTGATGAGTCAGGTTCTCTTTCAAAATGGTCTGGAAAGATTGAAGCCAATCTTTTGGCAAAAATTCTTCCTGAATTTAAGAAAAAGTTCCCAAGATATCGACTTGGGGCTTCTGCTCTTAAAAAGGTTTGGGAAAAAGTTAGTTATTACTACGAGAGGATCCAAGGACAGAAAGAGGCTTTAAAAGATAATGGAAAGCTTAATCTAAAGTATATGATTCGAGAAAATCTGAAGAAAAGCTTTCCTACTGAGAACCTCCCCCCCTACACGATTGCAAAACAAATCGCAACAAAGCTTTCAGAATGTATTGCCACTCTTGAAGGCAACCGCCCAGAAATTGATCAGCTTACAAAGGTCATTTGGTCTGTTCAAAAGCATCTTCTTAGAGATTTGAGCCCACTTCAAACTAAAAGTCCTTACGATGAGTACGACAAGATTGACAAACTCATCGTTAAAACGCAGCTCGAAATCACGGCAAAAGGGGAGAATCTTGATCCCTATGTGCTCAAACGGGAAATTTTCAAAAAACTCAAAGCCTATTTTGAGATTAAGACCCTAGCGAAGGAAAACCAGCTTACCTCTACTCTTTCTATGATTCTGGCCGAAAAGCTGCAATACAGTTCTCTCATTGCTTGCCACTTTTCACTTAAGGAACGGAAAACAATAGAATCCTTTATCCGCCAGCAAATTGAAATGGGACAGTGTAATTCTCTTCTAACAAGTGACCAACACCGCCTCGAGCTCATTCAACGTATACTTGCCCTTTATACGATAGCTGAAGGGCTTCCAAAAAATATGGATGAATCATCCTTGCGCGCTTCTATTCGTCATGTGAAACAATGTGCACAAGATAAAAAAAGGGCTTTATCTCCAAACATGGACCAAGCTCTTTTTGTATTTATCAATGCAGAAATGCACTTGATGAATGAAGAAAAAACTCTAGATTCCTCAATAGAAGATGCCATTATCAAAGCGTACTCCAAGGGAATCTCTCTTCCTTCACTATCATCATCTCAGATTGAGCAGTTTGAACTCCTGATTTGGAAAACTATTGAGGAAGAAGGTAATCTTTTATCCTACACATCAACGGATGCACTTCCTATCCTGGAACAAGAGCTTGGAAATGTGCTCATCGACAATCCGAAACAATCCTTCAAAATGATTATCAGTAGCACCTTGCAGTTTTTCAAAAAGGTCATTGCAACTCCGTTTGATGAGGCTACGGTCCTTGAGAAAGTCGATACTTGGGTGGCTCAAAATGACATGTTGATCCGAACAATTCATTTTGATCCAAGTACTCCTTTATTAGCCCTTATCGAAAGGAAATGGAAAACGCTTCATCTGGATGAATTTACTGTTGATCATGAACGGTTCATTCAAGATGTGATGGAGGATTCCCTAAAGCTCTATCCCATCCTCTCTTCTTTTGAAGAAGAACTTAAAGGACGTCTTTGGATCCTTTACAAGTATCACTGGTATCATGTCCTAACCGATGGACGAACTTCAACTTACGAAAGGTTTCTTCTCTGGCACAAAGCTCTGCTTAAACGTCACCATCCCGAGTGGACAAAAGAGAAGCTAACTAGTGCACTTAACAAGCTTTCGAATCAATTGATTCCACTGGCACCTTTCGAAAGAGCAGAATAAGTCCATATACAACCATGGGAATGGATAAGACTTGCCCCATTGTAAGCCAATCATTTCCAAGTAAAAGGCTCTGTTCCTCTTTGACAAACTCTACAAGAAAACGAAATCCAAACGTTACCACAAAGAAGATCCCGGAAAGGCGCCCTGCTTTATCAAGAAGGCGAGGGAAAAACCACCAGAGTCCCAAAAAAGAAAGAAAGTAAAATGCTGCTTCATAGAGCTGAGCTGGATGGCGGGGGGCAGGAATACTCCCATCAATGGGATGGCCAAAAACAACTGCCCAAGGAACGTTTGTTATCGTCCCGAGAACCTCTTGATTGACAAAGTTTCCGAGTCGAATAAAAGTCCCCACAAGAAGAGCCGGTACGACGAGCATGTCGATAATTCGGGTGATTGAGAGGAAAGGAAAGTTCTTTCGAACTCTAAAGAAAAAGAAAACAATTCCAATAAGAATCCCGATAACTGCACCATGACTAGCAAGGCCCCCTTCCCATGTCTTCACAATTTCCATTGGATGGAGAAAATAGTCACTCCACTTCTCGTAGAACAGGATATGACCAAGCCTTGCCCCCACTACGGTTGCAATAATGACATACACTGTCAGCTTTTCAGAAAAAATTAAGGATTTTTTCTTTAACTCCTCTTCCGGCCAGTCAGTGCAAGTACGGAGATATTGCTTAAATAGACTGCGCAAAAGGTAAAACCCTATAAAAAACCCTAAGGCAAACAGGATTCCATACCAGGCAATCGGACGATCAATCACGGGAACAACAAACGGGGTGGGATTCGGATCCCAATAAAACCAATTTTGCATTGAACATACCATACTATTTGGTGCATAATCATACCCGTTAAACGGATAAAAGTCATTTGGGATTAAAAATTAAAATATTTTCACCGGGAAAAACGAAAGAACCTTGGCTGCAGGAAGCTCTTGCTGAATATGAAAAAAGGCTTACAGGCGTGATTGCCATTAAGTGGGATCACCAAAACATCAATGCGGAAGAACCCTATATCTGTTTAGATCCAAATGGAATACAACGAACTTCACCCGACTTTTCAGATTTTCTCTATCGAGAATTTGAAAAGCAGGGATCACGTCTTACCTTCGTAATTGGCGGTCCTGATGGCCTTCCATCAAATATCTTAAAGAGGGCTTCCCACTCTATCAGCTTTTCTAAGATGACCTTCACCCATCAGCATGCCCGCCTTCTTCTTCTAGAGCAGATTTACAGAGCTGTTCAGATCCATAAAGGAACCCACTATCATAAATAACGTGAGTTCGGCTTTAAAAGTGCTGAGAGTGAGCGAATTTCATAGAGAGGATCCAACATAATTTTGAGAGTGGAATAGCCAATGCGCTATTTCCGAGCAAAATTGTGTCGAAAACTCCTATGAAAACACTCAGAATCAGTGCTTTTAAAGCCGTATTCATGTAAATGGTCACACGACTTTATGAACTGGCTCAAAAGCGGCTCGAAAATAGAGCATTGCACCGTTAATAAGCGCAGTCCCAACCGTAAAATCCACAAACCCTTTAACATCGATAGGAATCGGGAGAAATTTAAGAGAAATTCCCATAAGAGTCATTCCTCCAATGAGACCCAGATACCCTTTAGAATACATTGCCGTGACAGGAACGGGAGAGGGATAGGAATGGATACGTTTGACTACCCGATTTACTGCTTTTTTCATAACCATGCGCCCCTTGAAAAATCCGAGGATCAGACCAACGGAAACCAATACAATGGCGGATTTCTCAGGGTTTTTAACAAAGCGATCAATCTGCGTTAAGAGAGAAAAGCCTTGAAGAGTTCCCTCTAGATGCGCACTTCCTGCTACAACCAGATAACTGAGTCCCTTTGAAAGGAGAAGAATCCCAATAGCAAGCCAGAGAAGTCCAGAGAAAATAATAGCGCTGCGATAGCTGAGTCTCATAAAAATCCTTTAAAAAAAGTCTTTGGTTGGTATAAGAATAGATAAGTCTATAAATATTAGCAAACACCCGATTATTTTGGGGTATAGTAATAGCGCAACGGAGCTTTTTAAGATGAATATTTCTCTAGCTTTTATCCGGATTTTCTTCACGATTATTTCGATATTTTTCATGACAACTTACATGCTATCGAGACCTGAAGGGCTTCTAGCGACGAATGCATTAATCGGTATTTTGATCGGTTTTGTGTTTAGCCTATTGCTCATTGGTTTCGATTCTCTTTTCCGAAAGTTTAATCTCCGCTCCTTTAACATTGCAGTCGTAGGGCTTTTTATCGGTTATCTAATGGGGCAAGCTCTTGTCTTAATCTTCGATGCCATTTTAGACCTTAGCTCAATCTCCCTTGTCTTAACCCCTCAAGCTCTTGAAATCATCAAGATTGCACTATTCTTATTCGGTACTTATCTAGGATCTATTATGACGCTGCGGGCATCTGATGAACTCTATATCAGTATCCCCTTCGTAAAATTTGCACCTACAGCTCAGAAAAAACGGGACCTGTTAATCGACTCTTCTGTTCTCTCTGACGCTCGAATCATCGATCTTTGCTCAACGGGGATTGTGGATCAGCACCTCGTTATTCCCCGCTTCATCATTAAAGAGCTCTATGCCCAGACAGAAACAGGAGATGACATAACAAAGACAAAAGCTCGTCGCTGTCTTGAGGTTATTAAAAAGATGGAGCAACTCGGCCATCTAGGACTCCGTTTTAATGATACTGACTTCCCCGAAGTGAAGGATACAACAAGTAAGTTCATCCGATTAGCGCGTTTGATTGATGGCAATGTTCTAACAGCTGATATTAGCCGCGTCCAAATGGCCTCAATTGAAGGGGTTCAAATCATTAATCTCCACTCGTTATCCAATGCCCTAAAACCTCTTATGGAAACAGGAGAGATGGTCAAAATCAAAGTGCAGCGCTACGGAAAAGAACCTCGCCAAGGGGTCGGATATCTGGATGATGGAACCATGGTGGTTATTAATGGCGGAGGAAACTTCATCGGCGAGGTTATCGATGCACAAGTTCTTTCCGTAAAACACACCTCTTCAGGTAGAATGATCTTCTGTAATGCTTTTGAAGCTGGGCTTGAAGAGCAAAACGATGACGTCCGCTCTAAGCAAGACGAATATTATGAAGATGATGAGGATGAAGAGAAAGAGTGATCAAAGGTGTCGGTAATGATATCCTTGAGGTCGATCGAATCAGACAAACGATCGAAAAGCACGGAACCCACTTCTACCAAAAGGTCTTTACGGAGACGGAGCTGGAATATTGCCTAGGTCATAAAGACTCTGCAATCCACCTTGCAGGAAGGTTTTCTGCAAAAGAAGCGATCGCCAAAGCTCTCGGCATTGGTTTTGGCAAATCAATTTCCTTTCATGATATTGAAATCACTAACGATGAACTGGGAAGACCTGTTGTCGAGTTTTCAGATCGCGTCAATGAAAGGTTCCATTTTCCTCAAATCCTTGTTTCAATAAGCCATTGCAAAAAGTACGCAAATGCTGTTGCTTTATGGCTAGATTCATGAACCCATCTAGAATAGTGAAAACGGAAAGCGATATTCAGCTGTGAAAATGCTGGTATGCTGCGGGAAAGAATGCGCGTAAACCCTAAAGGAATATTGAACCCCAAGCGCACCCCAAATTTCAAAAAGATAGGTGTAATTAAGCCCAACATCGATCGATCGATGCTGCACTTTAGCGTACCCATTGAAATCGTCAATATTAACGGAAGAGCGCTCTCCAAACCCAAAATATCCTTCGGCACTGAATTTAAGCTTGTGACGGAGTTGGAACTTTCCTTCCGCAGCTAGGATGGGACGAAACCATGGGTATCCTCTATTGGCAATGCCGGTCCCAACAAATCCCCAAAAGCGCCATAGCCATTGATAGGTACTATCAATTTCCTTGCCAGCAGCAATCCCTAATTCAAAGTTCCCTTGCGAGTGGTAGGGCGAGCTTAAATCGCGCATATTGCGTGTAGGAACATAAAAGATTTGCCCACCGACACTCAAACTGATTGGATCCCCCGCCACGTCATCCCATACAAGGTAACGGAGCTGCATTCCAACTCGCTGCCCTCCCCAATTGAGTTTATGGGTATGGGAAAAATCAGCCTGGAACTGAACGTCCCAGTTGGGCCAAAAATTCACCCCAAGGTTTAAATCAATTAAATGATCATGAGAATGATAGCTTGAGGGGTTCTCCCCATGGTCAACAGAAGGGTAATACCGATAGGAATAGGCGGGGCGAAATTCAAATTCTGCAATAGGAGTCAGATAGGGATCGATAACAAAAGCAAAAAGAGAAAAAGGAAGGAGTGAAAGAAGAAGTTTCTTCATGACAATCCATTTGCAGTTAGCCACCGCTCAGCATCAAGAGATGCCATACACCCCGATCCAGCAGCAGAAATAGCCTGGCGATAGATTTTATCCTGAACATCTCCAGCCGCAAAGACACCTTCAACATCGGTTGCTGTTGAACCTGATTCAACAAGAAGATACCCAGTCTCATCAGTCTTCAGCTGCCCTTTTAAAAAGGCGGTGTTGGGATTATGCCCAATCGCAAAGAAGACTCCTGCAGCATCTCGTTTTGATTCTTCTTTTGTATTAACATCTTGAAGAGTGACCTTTTCAACAACATTACTGCCCTCAACATTTGTCAGAACGGTGTTCCAGAGAATTTCAATCTTCGGATGATCCATTGCATGCTGCGCCATAATCTTCGAAGCACGGAGCTCATCTCTTCTGTGAATAATGTAGACCCTGCTTCCATATTTTGTGAGGAAAATCGCCTCTTCAACAGCAGTATCACCACCACCAATAACATAAAGCTCTTTGTCTCGGAAAATCGGCATGGCTCCATCACAAACGGCGCAAGCTGTGACTCCCTTCTGCCAAAACTCCCCATCCAAAGTCCCAGGAACATCAAGCCGTTTTGCCGTAGCTCCAGTCGCAATAATAATTGAATCTGCAAGGACCGTCGTCTTACCCCCCTTGATCTTGAAAGGCCGCTCTGAAAGGTCTATTTCACCAACATCCTCAGTTAAAATTTGAGTCCCAAAACGCTTGGCTTGGCTTTTCATTGCATCCATCAGCGCAGGACCTGTAATCCCATCAGGAAATCCGGGGAAATTCTCCACCTCAGTGGTTGTCATGAGCTGACCTCCGGAAGGGCCACTGAAAAAACCTTCATACATTAAAGGGGACAAATTGGCACGGGCTGCATAGATAGCTGCCGTAAAGCCTGCAGGACCCGATCCGATAATAACTAATTTTTTACGTTCCATGGCTAACCATTCTTCAAAATTCAAACAAAAAAAACAACAACCAATCTACCAAAATAATCGTATAAACAGTAAAATGTTGCTCATTATCAGGAGAAGCATGTGAGAAGCATAAGCCTAAAAGAAATGACCAAATCCCAAGACGAGGGGGTCATTCTCAATAAAATCAATTTGACAATACCCTCTGGGAAGTTTTTTGCTCTTTTAGGTCCGAGTGGGTGTGGGAAAACAACCCTTTTGAGGCTCATTGCTGGCTTTGAAAGCCCCGACTCTGGGATCATATACCTAGGTGATACAGATATTACCCATATTCCCGTTAACAAGCGAAAAATTAACATCGTTTTTCAAAATTATGCTTTATTCCCTCACCTTAATGTCTTTAATAATGTTGCCTATAGCCTCGTGATTCAGAAGATCCCTAAGGAAGAAATTGAGGAACGGGTGATTAGAATTTTGAAAGCGTTCCACTTGGAAAATCATATTTTTAAATTCCCTTCACATTTATCAGGAGGGCAGCAACAGAGGGTGGCCCTTGCTCGGGCGATTATTAATGAACCAGAGGTCCTTCTCTTAGACGAACCTCTAGCAGCCCTAGACTTTAAGCTCCGGGAAAAAATGCTTATTGAGCTTATCGAACTCCAAGACAAGCTTAAAACCACCTTTGTATACGTAACCCACGATCAGTTCGAAGCCCTCACCGTTGCAGATCAGATGGCCATTATGAACCAAGATGGAGACATCGAACAAATTGGAACACCCAAAGAGATCTATGAATTCCCCATCTCAAGTTTCGTTGCTAAATTTGTAGGCACCACCAATATTTTGACTGGGACTCTCCATAACATCGACACAGACCCTGAGATAGACATTCCTCATCTAGGGCGGTTCAAAGTCTATATTCCCCAGAAAAAGGAATGGATGTCCGAGGAATGTACCGCAGCGCTCAGCATGCGCCCTGAAAAGATCTACATCTCGAAAAAGCCTGTTGAGAACTTCACTAATACGATAAAAGGTGAGGTCTCTCAAATCGTCTACCATGGGCGCTCAACCCAGTACAACGTCATTATAAACAACCAATTTAAACTCCAAGTCTTTGAACAGAACGAAGAACACTTTCCTCAAGAAGATATTGATTATGACGATGAAGTTTACCTCTGCTGGCAAAAAGAAAACGCATTGCTTTTGGAGAGTTAACCGATGTACGCCCTGTTCCAACGGATTCAACAAAGGACAAAAAAAGAGAGCGCTTTCGTCATTGGTTCTCCAGCTCTGATTTGGCAGGTCATCTTTTTTTATCTGCCTCTGCTTTTAATGATGGTGAGCAGCGTCTTCATTCTTACCGAAGAAGGAGGTATCCAGGGACTAACTCTTAAGAATTTTATTCCTCTTTTTTCCTCCACACACTTAACCGTCGTGTTTAGTTCAATCTTCTTAGCCTTTTCAACCTCTCTGATTTGTCTTGTTATCGCCTACCCGCTCGCCCATTTTATTGCATTTAAAGCAGGTCGATACAAAACTCTCATGCTATTTTTCCTGATCGTCCCCTTTTGGACAAACTTTCTTCTGCATGTTTATGCATGGTTTTTTGTTCTCGAACGAGAAGGATTTCTAAACACCTTATTAAAAAAGGTTGGTCTGATCCAAGAGCCTATTCACTTCCTAAATTCGATTTTTGCGATTATTTTGATGATGGTTTACTGTTACCTCCCTTTCATGGTACTTCCTATCTTCTCAACGCTAGAGAGGTTTGATCGCCGTTTTCTAGAAGTGTCGGATGACTTGGGAGCTTCGGGGATTGAGACCTTCAAGAAAGTAATGCTTCCTATGACTCTCCCCGCTGTGAGAGCAGGCTTTTTCCTTGTTTTTATCCCCTCTTTTGGAGAATTTATTATTCCCGAATTAATGGGAGGCGATAAGACGTATTTTGTAGGGAATGTGGTCTCACAATATGTTCTAGGAAATGAAACTGGAGGACTTGGAGCTGCCTTTATGGTCCTAAGCTGCATTGCGCTTGTCGTTGCAGTCATGCTCATTTATTTTGCCTTTAGAAAGTTGAATAAAATGCTCTTAAGGGGGCTTCGATGAACTGGAAATTTCTAGGGAAATTTTGGGGAGGGTCTATCGTAATTTTTTCCTATCTCTTTTTGTACCTCCCTATCCTCATCTTGATTGTTTTCTCTTTCAATGCAAAGAGCTTCCCATCTCCTTGGGATAGCTTCACCTTAAGATGGTATCAAGAGTTGTTTGGCTCTTCTGAGTTGTGGAACTCCTTTATGAACTCTCTTTTAGTTGCCATTATTTCGACATCCTTAAGCCTTCTTCTAGGGGTGTTCTTAATTTTCTTCCGTGCCCAAGGTGGCAAGGTCCAGAAAGCGCTTCCTCTTTTCTACGGAAACCTTATCATTCCTGAAACAATGCTAGCGATCAGCCTCCTCAGCTACTTTACACTGTTTAAAATAGAGCTTGGCATCACTACCCTCATCGTCGCACATTCTGTTCTCGGCCTCGGCTTTGTTATCCCTATTCTTTACACGCGCTTCCTCCAACTTGATAAGCACCTTACTGAGGCATCCGAAGCGCTAGGAGCAAGCTCTCTTCAAACATTTATCAAAATCACACTTCCCCTCCTCCGCCCAACCCTTCTTGCCACTGGTCTCCTCATCTTTATCCTTTCTTTCGATGATTTTATCCTTTCCTACTTCTGCGCTGGCACTTCAATCCAAACCCTTTCGCTCTACCTTCTGTCCACCCTCCGCGCTGGTGTTTCCCCTATTGTTAATGCTTTATCTACGATTCTCCTTCTCCTTAGCAGCATCCTTGTGATGCTCTTCTTCTCACCAAAAATCCGCTCTCGTATTCTGTAAATATTTGTTGAATTTTAAAGATAGAAAGCAAATAAGAGGGAGTAGACGGAGCCTTGTTTGTGACAAATCGGAAGAAATCTCTCTTTGCAATCTATTTCGCATACTTCCTTGATTATTTTGGATATGCGATTGTCTTTGGTCTATTTGGGCCTTTACTGCTCAGTTCGGATTTCAAAATGTTTTCTTCAGAGGCTTCTCTGCAAATGCGAAATCTATCACTAGCGATATTATTTGCTGTCTATCCATTAATGCAGCTGATCTTTGCCCCTATATTTGGTGATTTTGCAGATCATTTTGGACGAAAAAGAACTTTTTATATATTAAACAGTGGAGTGACAGTTGGATATTTTCTATCCGGAATAGCGATATTGACTCACCATTTCCCCCTTCTGTTAATTAGCAGGATTTTGACAGGAATGTTTTCAAGTAACCGTACAATATGCATGGCCTCTTTATCTGATCTTTCCCCTGATGAGAAAAGCCGTTCGAAGGCATATGGAATTATTGCAACTTTAGGAGGATTAAGCTGGATTGTTTCAATCTTGGTTGGAGGAGTGTTTTCAAAGTCATTATCACCCGAAATCCCCTTTTGGATCACAACAGGTTTTGCTCTTTTAAGCCTAGTTATCATTCTCCTCTTTTTTCATGAAACAAATACGAATAATGAAAGGTTTTACTTCGATCCCTTTAAAGGCATGCGCTATATCGCGTCTTGCTTTAAAATTAAAGGCCTTGGATCTCTCTATTTTTACTACCTAGTAATGATGATGGGTTGGGGAATCAATCTCCTATGGCTGAACCCTTACACCCTTTCTCGCTACACCGTTTCCCATGAGGTGCTCTTTGGACTACTGGCGTCAACAGGCGTTGTTTGGTCAATTGGAAGCTCGTACGTCAATGAGATGCTTTTAAAACGTTTCAAAGCAAGACAGATTGCTCAAATTGGAACAGGGGGGCTATTCATTGTGTTTACCCTTTGCTCTCTAATGACAACTTTTATCCCTTTTGCAATCTTTGCAATGATTGCCTCAGTGTTTGGAGCCCTTGCTTGGACAAATGCACTTAGCACAATCTCCCTAGCCGCTCCAGAAGAAATGCAAGGAAAAGTCATGGGGATTTCTCAATCTTTTGCATCGATTGCTTTTATGTTTGCTCCCCTTTTGGCTGGAACCCTTGTGGGAATAAATATTACTTTCGTCTATCCGATGGCAGCCTTTCTTATTCTTGTCTCCTTTACCATTTTAAGAATCTCCACAAACACCTCCAAGGAAACTTATGAATCAACAGTCTAAAGCTTCATTGCTGCCAGTTTATTTTGTCCTATTCATCGACAATTTTGCCTTTGCAGTGATTTTTGCTATCTTTGGCCCTCTTTTTATCGACCCTTCCTACGGAATGGTAACGGCTGCAATGAGCAGTGTATCAAAAAACTTGATGCTTGGAGTTGCTCTCGGTCTTTTTCCCTTGGGTCAATTTATTGGAGCCCCATTTTTAGGAGATATTGCAGATCGTTTTGGAAGAAAAAGAGCCTTTTATATCACGATTACAGGGGTCATAATTGGTTTCATTCTTTCGGGATTTAGCATCTTGATTCATAGTTACATCCTCTTAATTCTAACGCGACTCATCACAGGTTTTTTTGCAGGGAATTTGAGTATCTGCTTAGCCTCTATTGCCGATTTATCTCCCGATGAAAAGACGCGAGCAAAAAACTTCTCAATCATCGTGATTATCACCGGTTTAAGTTGGATGTTTGCAATGCTTTCAGGGGGCTACCTATCCAACCCCAGCATCTCAGCGCATTTCAACCCTGCCCTCCCCTTCTTTGTTACTGCAGTTCTGGCGCTACTTAGCCTTCTATCCATCGTGTATTTCTTCCATGAAACACATCCCACAAAGGGGAAATTTCATGTTGATCTTCTCAAAGGCTTCCGGGACATTCGAGCAACCCTTGAGATCAAAGAGCTTCGTATGCTCTACCTAATATACATGCTCTGGATCCTTGGTTGGGGACTCGCCTTCCAATGGTACAATCCTTTTTCACTTCAGAGATTTGGGGTATCCCCCATTGAAGTCAATTGGAGTCAATTTGCCGTTGGGATTACCTGGATGTTTGGGGGGTATTTTGTGAACAATTTTATTATTAAGCGGTGGCACCCTCGTCCATGGATCGTTGGCGCAAATGCTCTGACTACCCTTTGCCTTCTCGGGATGGCCTTTTCTGGATCCTTTCTCCCGTTTGCGCTCTTTTTCACGGTAGGTTGTATCCCTTCTGCTTTTTCTTGGCCAAATACCCTAAATATGATCTCAATTAACGCTCCTGCAGAGGTTCAAGGGAAGGTCATGGGAATTAGCCAGTCTGCTCAGTCGATGGGATTCATTCTGGCAACGATTTTGGGGGGGATTGTAGCAGCAGTTGGATTAGGCTCGGTCTACTACATTACTGCAATTTTTCTTTTTTTCAGCTTCATACTGCTTTTTAATTTCCACATAAAAAAAACCGCCTCCTCTAAGAAGCAGTAAGAAACTTATGAACGAGCGGTCTAAATCTTCACTACTGCCGATATATTTTGTCCTATTTATCGATAATTTTGCTTTTGCAGTGATTTTTTCCATCTTTGGCCCTCTTTTTATCGATCCTTCCTATGGCATGGTAACGGCCGCAATGAGCAGTGTATCAAAAAACCTGATGCTTGGAGTCGCCCTTGGACTTTTTCCCTTAGGTCAATTTATTGGCGCCCCATTTTTAGGAGATATTGCGGATCGTTTTGGAAGAAAAAAAGCCTTTTATATCACGATTTCGGGATTAATCATTGGCTTCATTCTTTCGGGGTTTAGTATCATCATTCATAGCTATATTCTTTTGAGCCTAACACGATTTATCACAGGTTTTTTTGCAGGGAATTTGAGTATCTGCTTAGCCTCTATTGCCGATCTATCTCCCAATGAAAAGACGCGAGCAAAAAACTTCTCCATGATCGTCATTCTATCTGGCATAAGTTGGATGTTTGCAATGCTTTCAGGGAGCTATCTATCCGATCCAAGCCTCTCAGCACATTTCAACCCAGCCCTTCCCTTCTTTGTCACTGCAGTCTTAGCATTCCTTAACCTTCTTTCCATAGTCTACTTTTTTAAAGAAACCCATCCAATGAAAGGAAAGTTCCATATTGATTTTCTCAAGGGCTTTCGAGATATTCGAGCCACCTTTGAGATAAAGAATCTTCGTATCCTTTACATCGTCTTTATGTTCTGGATCCTGGGTTGGGGACTCACCATACAATGGTATGATCCCTATGCACTTCAGAGATTTAGAGTATCCCCCATTGAAATCAATTGGGGACAATTTGCAATCGGGATTACCTGGATGTTTGGGGGATACTTTATGAACAATTTTATTATTAAGCGATGGCACCCTCGCCCATGGATCGTTGTTGCAAACGGCATCACCACCCTTTGTCTTCTTGGAATGGCCCTATCCCCATCTTTTATCCTCTTTGCAATCCTGTTTATGATTGCATCCATCCCCGCCGCTTTTTCTTGGCCAAACACTTTAAGTCTTATCTCGATCAATGCTCCAGCCGGAGTACAAGGAAAAATCATGGGAATTAGCCAGTCTGCTCGCTCAATGGGATTTATTCTGGCAACAATTTTTGGTGGAATTATAGGAGGGACTGATCTCAGATTAACATACTATTTTACAACAATACCCCTCTTTCTCAGCTTCATATTACTTTTTAAATTCCACAAAAAAACCGCACCATCTAAAAAATAGTGCGGTTATAAGAAGTTAAATGCTAATTAATTAGCAGTAACTTTCTTTTCATTAACGAACTTGACGACATCTCCAACGACTCGTAGCTTTTCTGCTTCCCCTTCAGAGATTTCGAAACCGAATTTCTCTTCAAAGGTCATAATTAGCTCTGTAAGATCTAGAGAATCCGCATTTAGATCTTCTACAAAAGATTTTTCCACAGAGACCTCTTCGCGGTCTACTCCGAGTTGTTCAACAATGATATCAATCACTTCTTGTTCTACTGACATAAAACAAATTTCCTTTTTTCAAACATGTTCAAAAATTTATACATTAACTTAAGCAATCATACCCCCGTCAACAGTCAAAACTTGCCCTGTCACATAATCAGACATGTGGCTTGCTAAAAAGACCGCTGCGTGGGCTATTTCTTTTGGATTCCCAAGGCGTCCCATGGGAACCTTATCTAATATTCCTTTCCTTTGCTCTTCAGTAAGGACTTCAGTCATAGGAGTTTCGAAAAACCCAGGGGCAATACAATTCACGTTGATATTGCGAGAACCTAGTTCCTTTGCAAGGGAGCGGGTAAACCCGACCATACCGAGTTTAGAAGCAGCATAATTGACTTGACCGGGATTTCCTGTCAACCCAATCACACTGGCAATATTGATAATTTTTCCTTTCCGTGCCTTCATCATTGGGCGCACAAGAGCGTGGCTAAGGTTATATACCGATTTCAGGTTTGTCTCAATCACCTGATCCCAATCGTCTTCACCCATCTTCATAAAGAGCTTATCTCGAGTAATTCCGGCACAATTAACCAGAATATCAACTCCGTCCCACTCCTTAAGGAGACTCCCAACCGCTTCATTGACTTCTTGCTTATTCCCTACATTGACAGTGCCAAACCAGAATCGTTGATCGGGGCTTTTTTTTAATTCTTTAAGAGTTTCAACAACTTGCTGAGCGCGCTCTTGATTCGTTCCAATAACAGCAACATCGGCTCCTTCCTCAGCAAATGTCAGTGCAATCTGTTTTCCCAGTCCAGAAGTTCCCCCAGTAATGAGAGCTCGCTTTCCTTTAAGTAATCCCATTTAATTCATCGCTCCTTGATGCAAGATTTCTAAATCTTTAACTTTTTCTATAGAGAATGTTTCTCCCTTCACCCCAATTTTTCGAAGCATTCCACTTAGAGTTTTTCCACATCCAATCTCAATAAAGCACTCGATTCCCTCTTCCTCCATAGCTCGAATCCCTTTTTCCCAAAGAACCGGAGCAGTTACTTGGTGTATCATATTCCCTCGAATTTCCTCTTCGGAGACATAAGATCCACAAGCATTCATCACTAAATCAATTGAACTTTTTTCAAGAGAAATTGTGTCGATTTTTTCCTTAAGTAGATCCCTAGCTTCTTCCATCAACCCACTATGAAAAGCACCAGAAACATCAAGAGGAAGAACACGCTTTGCTCCCTTTTCCTTAAGAAGAGTACTTGCAGCAGCAACGCCTTGAATCGTTCCAGAAATAACAACTTGACCAGGACAATTAAGATTTGCCACCCAAACTCCTTTGATTGGCTCAAGTATTTCAGCCACTTCATCACGTGCCATTCCTAGACAAACTGCCATAGTCCCAGGATGCTTTATCCCCGCTTCATGCATATAAAGCCCACGCGCTCTAACAAGCTTAATTCCATCCCTAAAGCTGAGGCGCCCCGATGCAGTCAGAGCAGAATATTCGCCTAAGCTCAGCCCTGCAACAGCTGTGGGAGCAATATCTGGCATCTGCTCAGCCAAAACACGCCAGAGAGCAATGCTCATGACATAAATTGCGATTTGGCTATTCTTTGTTTGGGTCAGCTCTTCTGAAGGCCCCTCAAAGATAAGGCTTGTCAAGTCAAACCCAAGAAGTTCATCGGCCTCTTGAAAAGTTTCACGAGCAACGGCAAAGGCTTCGTAGAAGTCCTTTCCCATTCCAACATACTGGGCACCTTGCCCAGGAAAAATAAATGCTACTTTCTTATCCACGATCAACCTCGCACGTCAGCGCTGCTGCACCCCAAGTAAGTCCCGCTCCAAAACCAAAGAGAACGATTCGCTCTCCTCGCTTTACACCCTTCTCCTTAACAAGTTCATCAAGGGCAATCCCCACTGAAGAGGCAGAAGTGTTTCCGTATTTATGTATTGTTAGGTAGACCTGTTCTCTAGGGACTTCAAACCGCTTTGCGAGAGCTTCAATGATGCGGATGTTGGCTTGATGAGGAACCATCCAACTGATTTCTTTTTCTGTTAGTCCGGAAGCATCAAGGCAGTTTTTCACAGCTTCTTCCATCCGGCGCACTGCGTGCTTAAAGACCTCTTTTCCTTCCATCTTGATAAAGTGCTCTCCAGCCTGAACGGTTTCAAGCGACGCAGGCCTTTTTGACCCCCCTGCAGGAAGAATCAGAAGTTCCGATTGCTTTCCGTCGCAGCCGAGAGATACATTTTCAATGACATATCCAGGCTTCGATCCACTTACAACACAAGCGGAAGCACCATCACCAAAGAGCACGCAAGTATTCCTATCTTCATAATTAACAATTGAGGAAAGTTTCTCTGCAGCGATAATAAGAACGTTATTGTGCATTCCAGATTCGATATAAGCCTTTGCCATTGAGAGGGCATAGATATAACCTGAGCAAGCTGCCTGCATATCCATCGCCGCTGCATTCACAGCACCTAACTTATTTTGGATCAGACACGCCGTACTCGGAAATACGTAATCAGGAGTGAGTGTGGCGACCAATATAAGGTCTACTTCTTCTGCTTGAATTCCACTTTCTTTGAGGGCTTGCTTTGCCGCCTCATAGCCCATGTCTGAAGTGAACTCATCCTCAGCAGCGATACGACGCTCTTTCATGCCGGTTCGCGAGGTGATCCACTCATCAGAGGTTTCCACCATCTTTTCCAAATCTTGATTCGAAAGTACCCGTTTGGGCAAGTAGGCTCCAAGCCCAATAATCTTTGCTTTTTGATCCACCGTAAAACTATTCCTTTAGATGACTAAGAGACATCATACCCAAAAAAACATTAAAGAAAAAGCCTCAAATCTCTCAAATAGTACAATCTTTTATTCATGGACAATAATTCTTAAAAACCCTATATTTCCCCGAGTTTATAGCACAGGACAGAAGCATGAACCTTTTGACAAATATTTTAAATTCTAAAAGTTATTGGACAAAATGCAGTTCCGCTCTGTGTGGTATTGCTATGGCTGAAATGGGAGTCCGCACGATTGTAGATATTACAAAAAACAAAAAAGATGACCTTTCTGCAGATCTATCAGGAGCGATTTTCTTCGCCATTTGCGCAAGCAACATCGTCCCAGGATTTGCTCGAGCTGGTGGTATTGTTTTCATCGGTTATAGCATATGCACTGACACATCAAAAAATGATGCATACTGGAGCTCAAAAGTCGTTAGTTTCCCTTTTGAAAAGACCTGGGAAGGCCTAAGATTCATAGGAACCCACCTGGATATCGTGAATCATCCGACCTGGGTTGGAGTAGCTGCTCTAATTACCATCATAGGCCTATACAGCTTAGGCAAGCAGATTTTTGAACAGCCAAAAGTTCTTGCTCCTCCTCCCGTATACACCCCTCCGCAGGTCAATACAACAAAGCTTGCTTAAATAAAATTTTATTTACCTGTTTTTGAAGGTGTCTATTTTAGACACCTTTTCATGCCCTTCTTGATCACCTAGCCATTAATCTCTCTAAAATGCTATGTTCAAAAGCATGCTCAGATACCCCAAAGACTTACTTACTCTGATTGCTCATCTGAAAAAACTTCCCGGAGTGGGGAGGAAAACAGCGGAGCGCTATGCCTTCCATTTGTTGGAGTGGCAAGGAAAAGACCTTCACGAGTTTGCAGATGGAGTTGCGACGTTGAAGGAGCGGGTGCAGACCTGTGCTGAATGCGGCTGCTTAATGGATGGCGTGCGGTGCTCGTTCTGCGACTACGAAAGACGGGACAGAAGTCAGTTGTGTATCATAGCAAGTCCGCGTGATGCCTACGCAATTGAAGAAACCGGCAACTATCGCGGACTCTATCATGTTTTAGGTGTTCTCCTATCTCCACTTGATGGCAAAACTCCCGAGAATTTAAACCTCCCCCACTTGCAAAAACGTATTGAAGGACTTGAAACAAAGGAAATTATCTTAGCCCTCGATTCAACTTTAGAAGGCGATGCAACCTCCCTTTATCTCAAAGAACAATTCGAAAAATATGGAATTGAAGTTTCACGCTTAGCATTAGGACTTCCTCTTGGAAGTTCACTTGACTTTGTTGATGAAGGGACTCTTTCCCAAGCCTTCTCAGGAAGGCAAAAGTTCTAAACCCTTGCAATAATTCTTCTCCGTTTTCTATAATCGGAAAACTTATTATCGATAATAGAAGACCGCGTTAATGAACACAAAGTTTCTCGCTGCAATAGCTCCCCTACTCTTAATGACTGCTCCAATGAAGTCGGTTCATGCCACCCCTCCAGCATCCGAAGTATACGAAAACAAACGAGTAGGAAAGATCACCATTGTCATGGAAAACCTTCCGCGAGGTGCTACATTTAACCAAGATCGCGTCCTCACCAAGCTAAGGACTAAATCAGGAGATCCCTTCTCTCAACTCACCTTTGATTATGATTTAAAGACACTATCTGAAGAGTATGATCGCGCCGTTCCCACAATGGAAACGAGTCAGGGAGAAGTCTATATCACGATTAAAATCTGGCAAAAGCCAATGATCCGCGCCATTTCTTGGAGTGGTAATGGAAAGGTTAAGACTCGCAAACTTCAAAAAGAGCTTGGAATCAATGCCCACACCGTTTTTAATCGAGAAGATTTCAACAAAGCCTTCAACAAGGTTAAAGAGTTCTATGTCAAGAAGGGGTACTTCGACTCCCAACTTGAATATAAGCTGATTCCTTACGGAAACACGAACGAGGTAGATGTTGAGATTACGGTCCACGAAGGAAACTCCGGACACATCAAAAAGATTTGCTTCAATGGGTTCAAAAAACACGAGGAATCAAAGATCCTCGAGCTCATGACGACGAAAAAGTATAACTTTTTCACGAGTTGGATTACAGGAACTGGTAACTACCATGATGAAGCACTTGAGCACGACAAACTTGTCATCGTAAACTACTTGCAAAACGAAGGTTTTGCGGATGCGCGCGTGAATATTCAGATCAAGGAAACAGAAGAAGGGCGCCTTGAAATTACTATCAATGCAGACAGGGGTGAGCTCTTCCATTTTGGAGATATTACAGTCTCGGGAAATGAGCTTTTGACAGAAGAGCAAATCGAAAAGGTCATGATCATTAAAGATGGTTCTACCTTTTCTCCTGAAAAGTTGCGCGATAGCGTTCAAAACGTTAAAGACCTCTACGGAAAAGATGGTTACATAGAGACCGATGTCCATTATACCCTTCACCTTTCTCGAAGTATCCCTGTCTACAATATTGATATTCAAATTAATGAAGGCGATCAATTTAAGATTGGTCTCATTCGCGTCCTTGGAAATAGCTCTACGAATAAAAATGTCATCCTAAGAGAATCCCTATTGGTTCCTGGAGAGGTGTTTGATACTAGAAGGCTAAAAGTCACTCAGCAACGCCTTGAAGCCATGGGCTATTTTAAGTCTGTCAATGTTTATCCGGTGAAGACCCCTGAAGACCAGGAGCTCGGTGAAAACTACCGTGATGTCATTATTGAAGTCGAAGAAACAACGACTGGAAGCTTGAGTCTCTTCTTTGGATTCAGTACAGTTGACGACCTATTCGGAGGACTTGACCTTGCTGAAAACAACTTTGACCATCGGGGCCTCACCAAATGGTGGCGCGAGGGAATGTCCTCATTTAGAGGTGCTGGAGAATATGCTCATGCACGCGTTCAGATCGGTAAGAAACAGCAAAGCTATACCATCGCCTGGATGGACCCTTACTTTAGGGATACCCTCTGGCGTTTTGGATTTGACCTCAACTATTCGAAAACGGGAGTGCAATCCGACGATTACCATGTAAACTCGTTTGGTGGATCGCTCTTTGGAAGTTATCCTCTAACGGCATACTGGACGTACGGATGGAAATTTAGAGTTCGGAATTCGATTATTCATATCCATGGAATCGAAAATGATGAAGCTCAAAGAGAACGACAAAATAGTGGAATCGTTGCTGGAATTGGAAATTCTCTTTCATACGACTCAACAGACAATGCCTTTAAACCTCACCGAGGTTTCCGTTCAATTGCAGAGGTTGAACTTGCTGGGGTCAGGCGACATGACGATGACAACACCCTATTCCCCTTCTTTAAGGTGGGGTATCTCAATAGCTATTACTATCCAGTCTGGAGAAAGGGAACTCTTAAACTGCGTTGGGACTTTAAATTCCTATGTCCCTTTGGGGACGGGCGCCCTGATCTTCTGCCATTGAGTGAACGCTTCTTCCTTGGTGGTGAGACCACCGTTCGAGGTTACAAACCTTATATCCTTGGTCCCCACTTTAGAAAAACCGATGGAAGTGAAAAAGACGATCCTACGGGTGGTGTCTCCTCGACCCTCCTCTCCGTTGAGTACAACCAGACTATCTTCAGAATGCTCGATCTCTTCACCTTTTTTGACGGAGGTTCTATATCCAACAAAAGATTTAAAATCCAAGACTTTAGAACGAGTGTGGGAGTTGGCGCTCGGATTGAACTCGGTAACCGCGTTCCTATCATGCTTGGAGTCGGTTTTCCTATCAATCCGCAAGAACGACTACGTTCGATCCGCAAAGATGGTACAAAAAGATATAAGAGAAATGAAGATAGGAAGGTCTTCTTTATCTCGATGGGCGGACAATTTTAAGGGCAATAAATCCCAAAGATGCTATGATCAACGTCAAGTCAAAAAATATTTTAAGGAGTCAACTCATGAAAAAACGACAGATTTTCATTCTACTTACCTCTCTACTCTGTCTTACATCTCTTAAGAGCTTCGCAGAAGAAATCCCTTACGGAATTGTGAATTTTACAAATTGTGTCACAGAGTCTAAACATGGCAAGCAAGAGCAAGAATCATTCGAAAAGCTCCGCGAACAAATGACGACCTTAATGACCGACATCGAAAAACAACTCAACGATATTGCAACAAAGTTCAATGATCCAGAGTTTGTTGATAGTCTCTCTCCTGAAGCTGAGCAAGAAATGAAAGCTCGTTTTCAAACCCTAAGTGAAGAACACAATCGGTACCAAAATCAATACATGCAAGTCATGCAGCAAGCTAACATGCAGCTTATGCAAACCCTAAATGGGCATGTTCAAAAGGCATCTGAAAATGTTGCTAAAAAGAGAAAACTTCCTATGGTTGTTCGTGAAGAAGCATGCTTCTTCTACAATCCTTCGTTTGATATCACCAAGTCTGTCATTGATGAGATGGATAAGAGTTTTGATAAAGAAAATGTAGCACAAGCTGCTGCTAATCAAGCGAAAAAATAGGATCTCTAACATGACCAAACACTTTTCACTGGCTGAGCTCTCTGAGCTCACCCAAACACAACTTGTCGGCGATCCAGAGTTTAAGATTTGTAGCGTTGACAATCTCGAATCGGCATCCGAAAAGGATGCCTCTTTTTTAGCAAATCCTAAGTATACCGAAGCAATGAAGCAATCAAGTGCGGGTGTTATCTGCATTGATGAAAAGACAAGTCGAGTGAAGGGAAAAAACTTCCTTGTGGGAGACAATCCTTCTCGCACCTTCCAGCTCATTGCTGAAGCAATCCTTTCCTCTACTCACCAACGCTCTGGATTCAAAGGGATCCACCCATCAGCTATTGTACATGAAACGGCAACGATCGGGGAGGATGTCACCATCGGCCCCTGCGCAGTGGTTGATGCTTATGCAGTCATTGGAGATAAAACTGAGATCTACCCCAATGTTTATATTGGAGTATCAGTGGTTGTTGGCCAAAAGTGCACTTTCTATCCTAACTCGAGTGTAAGAGAAAGGTGCGTCCTTGGAGACCGCGTTGTATTGCAACCTGGCGCTGTTATTGGTTCGTGCGGCTATGGATATACCACAGATCCCCAAACAGGGTGTCACACCAAGCTTGAACAGCTTGGTGCGGTAACTCTAGAGGACGATGTCGAGATCGGTGCAAACACAACAATCGATCGCGCTCGTTTCAAGTCGACTCTGATTCGCAGAGGAACCAAACTCGATAACCTGGTACAAATTGCCCACAATGTCGAACTCGGCGAAAACAATATCATCGTCTCCCAGACAGGAATTGCTGGATCGGCAAAACTTGGAAATAACGTCTTCTTGGGCGGACAAGCAGGTGTTGTGGGTCATATTGAGATCTGTGACAACGTGAAAATTGCAACCCGCGGCGGTGTGAGCAAATCGATCTCTAAACCTGGTATCTACGGAGGAGGCCCAGTCTCCCCCATGCCTGAGTTTAACAAACGTCAAGTTCTCCTAAGAAAAATTGCAGCGTTTGTGAAAGACCTAGCATCCCTCAAAAAACGTGTTGAAAAACTAGAGAAAAATTAATCCCCTTTATTCAAGAATAGTAAAAAGTCGTTGATGTTTTTCTGCGTGTGTAAATCAGTGAGTGATTTTGCGATGCGAAACGCTAATTTTAAAAACTTTATTTTAAATACCTAGTGAGCTAAATTTTCTTCCATGCCTTAACTTTGGTAGGAAAATGAGTTCTAGAAACCACAGAAAAATATTTGTTTATTCTTTAGTCTCAGCTACACTCTGTCTTTTGATTGTTATTTTTAAATTTAATAGCAACAAAGGATCAGAAGGGTCATTCATGCTTAAAATTGCTCTCCCAAATGATATAAGGTCTTTAGACCCCGCTTATTCTTTTGAAAAAAATTCCTCGCATGTAATCAACATGGTATTTGAGGGACTTATGCGAAGAGGGATTGATGATGTTCCTCAGCTGGCAATTGCTGAAGCTGTTGACATTTCTAGAGACCAGGTCCATTACATTTTTCACCTTAGGGATTGTAATTGGAGTGATGGAGTCCCTATTACAGCGTATGATTTTGAGTTTTCCTGGAAAAGATCCATGGATCCTAACTCAAAACCCATTACTGAAGTGCCTTATTATTTTTATCCTATCAAAAATGCAAAACATTGCCTGACTGGTAAAGTTTCTGTTGATGAGGTCTATGTCCATGCTGTCGACGCAAAAACCCTCGTAGTAGAACTAGAGTACCCTTCGCCTTATTTTCTTGATATTGTATCACTTCCTTACTTTTACCCTAACCCTAAGCATGTTATCGAAAATGATCCTAATTGGGGAAATAATGAAAAAATTGTTTGTAACGGCCCCTTCAAAATAAAACACTGGAAGAGGGGGAATAGTATCGAGGTAGAAAAAAACCCTAACTACTGGGACAAAAATAATGTTTATCTTAATGGAATTCATGCAAGTATTATTGAAAACTCAAATACTGCTCTTTTAATGTATGAAAAAGGTGAGCTGGATTGGATAGGAGATCCATTTGTAAGGCTCTCCTACGACATTTCATCTAAGGTCTTGGACATGGAAAGGGAGAGCGCTCAAACCTATTGGTTTTTTGTTAATACAGAAAAACATCCACTAAGTAATAAAAAACTTAGGAATGCACTTAGTTATTCCATTGATAGACAGTTAATTGTAAATAGCATTTTTCATAGTTCTGGAGAACCTGCCACCTCTCTACTTTCCCCTCCTTTAAGATTAGGAACAGGAAACCTTTTTAAAGATAACAATGTAGCTGTTGCCCAAAAACTTTTCCAAGAAGCTTTGGAGGAACTAGGCTTGTCAACCGAAGAGCTTCCTGAAATTGAGTTGCGGTCCGTTGCGGGCTTAGAACTACATCGCAGGGTGGTCCAGTCTATTCAAGATCAGTGGAGAACAGTGTTAGGAATCAAAAACGTTCTCTTCAAGGAAGCTGAATGGACTGTTCATTATGACAGTATTTCTAAGGGAGACTACGATATAGGGTTTATGGGATGGTGCATAAGTATTCCAGATTGCCTTTTCCTTTTGGATGCTTTTAAAGATAAAAATGAGAGTCCTAACAAACCAAAATGGGAGAATCCAAAGTATAAAAAATGCCTTGATCAAGCAAATCTCACAGTTTGTGAAATTGAGAGAGTTCAACTTCTTTGCGAAGCTGAAAATATTTTAATCAATGAGATGCCGGTGATCCCCTTATGTTTTATAAAACAAAGGTTTGCAAAAAACCCAAGACTAAAAGGAGAGCAACTCTCCCCTTTTCATTTTATAGACTTTAAATCTGCTTATTTTGACGATGAGGACTAAAAATATATACACCTATTATTTGACAATTTTTGAAGAAGTCTTTTTCTGATAAATGATGTAATTTATACATAGTGTTTATTCTTTCTATCTGATATTTTATGACCTATACATATATTGCATGGGTAGTGGGTTATGATTACCATCTACGATAAGGGTGAGCACGACGACGAGTTCATTGAGATCCCTGAGCCTAGAGAGGGATGCTGGATTCATATTGAAGATGCAACCACCAACGATATCAACCAAATCAGTAAGCTGATTGACCTTGAGTATACCGATATGTACGACTCTCTTGATCGGTATGAGATCCCCCGTGTTGAAAAAATTGATGAATCGGTTCTGATTTTCACCCGTCATCCAATGGAACCTGATGCGGGCCTTTATACCACCACCTTTACCATTATCTTGACAAAAGACTACTTTATTACCATCTGTCCTCAGAAAAGCCAAATCGTCGAGAATTTCATCTCCCAAAAGCCCAAGCTAAGCCCCTCCAATAAATCTAAATTTATTATTTACATCCTTCTGAAGATCACGCAAGAATATACCCTGCAGATCAAGAAGATCCGAACAAGCGTCCTAAAACAAGAAAAAAAAATGTCCTACGTCGACAGCCGCGACATCACCAACCTGACCCATACCGAGGAAATCCTAAATCAGTACCTCTCCTCTCTTGTTCCGATGCGAGCGGTCCTTGAATCGATTACTTCAGGACGCTACACGCTGCTTTATGAGAAAGACCAAGACTTGCTGGAAGATCTGTTGAATGCGAGTATCCAGTCAGAAGACCTCTGTTCGATCAACCTACGAAGTATCCGCAGCCTAAGAGACTCCTATCAAATCATCTTTACAAATCAATTGAATAAAACGATAAAACTTCTGACAGCGCTGACAATCATCCTCAGTATCCCAACAATGATCGCCTCGCTCTATGGAATGAATGTATCCCTTCCTGGAGAAGGCGCAAAGTACGCCTTTTCGGTTATCATGGTATTGATTGTCGGGCTCTCGATTCTCTCTCTTATTCTCTTCCAGCGAAAGAAATGGCTCTAATGATTACAGCCGAGCCGCGGCAACATGATCAAGAATACGTTGCCCATGCTCTATCTTTTCCCCATCTTCAGGGTTTGCAGGAAATGCATTTTTGAGCACGGTAAGACCTGCATAATAAATAAGAGTGTTAATCTCCACAGTTCGCTCTTGAATTGTTTCTTGAGCAGCAGTAATTCTTTCAAAGAAAGTACCATCTGCCAAGGGATACCTCTCCTGCAGACCTTCATGAGGAGCTCTTTCTGGAACTTTGGTTAAGTCTATCTCTCTTAAATCTACAACTCTTAATCGAGCAGATACAAATCCAAAGATTGTCTTAGCATCCATGGCATAACGACCCACAGTTTTTGTCTCAGTCTGCTGCCAATTATGTACAAGATCAGCACGTACCCCAGCAAAACTTCCTAGTCGAATATTCAAGCCTTCAAGATCCTGACCAAGCTCCGTTTCAATTGCGCCAAGAGCCTCTTCCTGAACCTCCTTTAGGCGCGCCTGTTCTGCTTTTAGACTCTCAGCTGCAAGAGCCTCTTGGTATTCTCGATCTTGTTCTTCTCGAAGCACCCGAGCTTCTTCAGCTGCTCGAAGATTCGCTAGTCGAATCTCTAAAGCAAGTGCGACCTTATCTGCTTTTTCTTTAATAAGGATCTCGTCTATCTTTGCAGCTTCTAGCTCCGTTGTAATGACTGGAATAACATGCTGCAACTCAGGAGCGTTCTCCCAATTTTGAACAAAGATGATTCGCGCAAGAAGACCTTTCAAAATCGGCAGTGCAACCTCTTGCTCTTGAGTGAATGCCTCCTGGTATTCCTGAATTAAGGCCCTAGAATAATCATCATTTTCTAAATTGTGTTGAAAAACATCCGTTAAAAGCTGGAATCGCCCCTCTGGAGTGGCTTGCAGCACCTGTAGTACCTCTTGATCATAGTTGCACCCTCTTGCAAGTGGATTAACGACCTCTTCTTCTCGCGGTGGATCTCGACGAGGAGGGCATTTGACTTCGATATGAGAGAGAGCCCACTTTGAGTCGTAGAGGGAAGCAATGGTTAGCAGGGCGGTTGTTGCAGTGTAAATAGCGGTATTAAGCGCTTTGAGCCCTTCTGCATTTAAAAAATTCTTTGCTTCTTTTTTCCCTTTAGTAGGGAACCGTTTGACTGTTCCAAAGACTGTGGAAGTGGTGTAATAAGCAGTATTTCCTAGGTTGAATAGAGCTGCAAAAAAAAGACTTGCTGCTGCTTTGAGCCGATAATCACTTCTTCTTGCAGCATTCTGGATGAGTTGAGAAGCCGAAACATTCTCTTTGGGATGGCTAAACTGGTAACCCTTAACTGTTAATGTAATTTCTGACATCTATCAACTCTCCACTTCTCGTCTGTTATTGACAAGCATGATAGTACAATAATGACTATAAATGAAGAGGAATAATAATTTAAATTAGCAGTATCGTAGGATTTTCAAGATATTTCTGCACTGTGCAAATGAAACGTGCTCCATCTGCTCCATCAACTACTCTATGGTCACTAGAAAGGGAGAGCATCATCCGCTTGCCAGGAACAACCTGCCCGTCTTTGACAACGGCGCAGTCCCTCATTCCCCCAATTGAGAGGATCGAGACCTGTGGAGGATTGATAATCGCTTGAAAGTCATGAATTCCAAACATCCCTAAATTCGAAACGGTGAAAGACCCTCCACGGTATTGGTGAGGTTGAAGTTTCCCCTCTTTAGCAAGACCTGCTAAATGTTTCACCTCAGCTGAAATCTGCCCAAGATTTTTATAGTCGACATGGCGCACGATCGGGGTAATGAGCCCCTCCTTAATACTCACAGCAACGGCGATGTCGATCGTCTTGAATCGAACAATTTGACTCCCTTCGGAATTAAATCCACTATTCACCACAGGATGCTCTTTAAGGGCGAGTGCTGCAGCGCGCATGATAAAGTCGTTATAAGTGACTTTAATCCCCCCAGCCTTAAGCTGTTCACGCAGGTTGATCATTGGCTCAACATCAACATCTTGTTGAACATAGAAATGGGGAATGAAGGTTTTAGAGGCTTGAAGCTTTTCCCCAATGGCTTTGCGCATCGGAGACATCGGCTCTTCGTCATAAGTACCTGGCTTTTCTTTGGGAGTTCCTTTATGCCCAAAGCTTGCCGGGGTATCGGGCTGCGCTAAATCTAAATCTCGGCTCATTACCCGTCCGTCAGGGCCTGTTCCCTTCACGGAAGTCAAGTCAATCCCTTTCTCTTTTGCCAACTTCTTTGCAAGAGGTGATGCCGCAAGACGCTCCTGCATACCCATATCGAATTCAAAGGTGTAACCCTCAAGTGGTGGCTCGATAGGGAACGCAACTTGAGACATAACACCGCCCCCTTTTTTTGCAGCTGGAATGGCTGCCTCTACAGCTCCCGATTCTTCAGTAGAAGTCTCTACCTCTTCTTGCTTGAGTCCTTCAGGCTGGTATCCTTCAATGCTTTCATCTTTTGATTCGGTAAAAATAGCGACGGCTTGATTTACGAGGGCTTCTTCCCCTTCGGTCACAAGGATTTTTCGCAAGTAGCCTCCGTCAAGAGCGCTATGTTCAACAGTTGCTTTATCGGTTGCAACTTCAAAGAGAAGATCTCCGTCTTTGACTGAGTCTCCTTCTTTTTTGTGCCACTTGACAATGGTTCCCCCTTCCATTGTTGGTGTGAGTTTCGGCATGGTGAGGGTAAACGGCATGGGTATTAGCTCCTGCGGTGTAGGGTTTCGTCGATTGTGGCTATAATGCGTTCTGGATTGGGCTGGGACTCTTTCTCAAGGTTTTTATTATAGGGAAGAGGAGTCTCTAGTTGACAGACCCGCTTGAGTGGCGCATCTAAAAAGTCAAAACACTGTTCTTGGATTTGAAAGCCTATCTCTGCAGAAATTCCTGCAAAAATATGTCCTTCTTCAACAAGAACCGCAAAATGGGTCTTTCGAACCGATTCGCAAATTGTTCCCATATCGAGTGGTTTAATAGTGCGAAGATCAATCAATTCGATCTCAATCCCCTTCTTTGCGTAGTGTTGCACTACCTGCTGGCAGTGATGAATCATACGACTATGTGAAATAAGGGTCAGATGTTTTCCCTCGCTGAGAATCTTGGCCTTTCCAATCGGCACAAGATACTCCTCTGTGGGGATTTCCATTTTCATTCCATAATCGAGCTCATTTTCTAAGTAGATCACCGGGCTATTATTCCGAATTGCTGCTTTCAGCAGCCCCTTTGCATCGTAAGGATTGCTCGGAGCCATAATAATAAAACCAGGAAGGTTTCCGTAGAGAGCTTCAACGCAATGGGAATGTTGACACGACACCTGGGCCGCTGCCCCATTCGGTCCCCTAAAAACAATGGGAACACTAAAGCGATTTCCAGACATGTAATGCATCTTGCAGGCGTTTGATACAAGTTGATCAAAGGCTACGAATGAGAAGTTAAAACTCATGAATTCAACAATCGGGCGCAATCCCGTCATGGCAGCGCCAATGCTTAAACCTGTAAATCCATTTTCAGCAATCGGCGTATCAATAATCCGGCCTGGTCCCCACTTATCGAGAAGTCCTTTTGAGACTTTATAAGCTCCGTTGTACTCCGCAACCTCTTCTCCCATGAGATAGACTTTGTCGTCCCTCTCCATCTCTTCATCGATGGCTTGCCTAATTGCTTCTCTTAACTCTACTGTCTGCATTTTATCACTCATGAGGCTATCCCACTATTAGAGATATCATATTTTTGAAGGATTTTGCTTGCAGGTTTTGGGATCTCTCTGAAGTCCCTACTTACTAAAGTAGGGCAAGGAGAGATCCCAAAACCTGCAGGAAAAGACCCAAAAAGAGGATGTTTATAATAGCGGGATAGTCTCATAAAGCAAAAACATCCTCCTCAAGTGTGGTCACATCAGGATCCGGACTATCTTCAGCAAATTTCATCGAAGCAATCACAATCTCTTTTTGCTCTTTGTCCATCGCTTCAAATTCTTTGTCATTCATTACTTTGCGCTTCTTAAGCTCATCTGCAAAAAGATGGATGGGGTCACGGATTTTCGCTTCTTCAAGCTCTTCCTTGCTCCTGTAGAGAGCGGGATCAGAAATGGAATGTCCGCGAAAACGCTCGGTCACCGCTTCAACTAATACAGGTCTCCCCGTCTTTCGAACCTCTTCGTAAATATGGTGGAATCCCCCATAACAGCTCAGAAAATCCATTCCATCCAATGTATAGGATTTCATTCCATAAGCAGGAGCAAAATGCTCCGCAATCGGTTGCACACAAAGAGCCCGATTTACGGCAGTTCCCATTCCCCATTGATTGTTTTCAATCACATAAATACATGGGAGGTTCCATAAAGATGCTAAGTTAAGCGATTCATGAATCGCTCCCTGCACAAACGCGCCATCTCCTAAAAAGCATACTGCAACACCCTCTTGTTTCTGGTACTTTAGAGAAAATGCAGCTCCGGTTGCAATAGGCAAATGCCCTCCTACAATTCCAAATCCTCCGAGCATCCGATCTGCGTAAAAGTGCATCGAACCCCCTCTTCCCATCGCATTTCCAGTGACCTTTCCGTAAAGCTCCGCCATCATTTCATTGGGCGTCGCTCCATTAAGCATTGCTAAGGCATGACATCGATAGGTTGTGATCCACCAATTGTGCTCTCGTCCCATTGCACTCACAGCAGCGGTTTGAATTGCTTCCTGCCCCATATAAGCATGGAAGAACCCTCCCACTTTTCCTTGCTGATAAGCCGACTCGGCCCGGAGCTCAAAATGGCGGATGAGAAGCATCTCCTTCAAGATGGCTTTAAGTCCTTCTTTGCCGAGCGCCTTTGCAGCTGTCTCAGCACTTGACTCAAAGAAGTTATACTTAACGTGATGAACGGTTTTCTTCGCCATAGATAGCGCTGCCTGCCCCTGCTTTTATGCTCAACTTAGTTGATAAACCCTAGTGAAGTCAATAGGGCATTGATTGCATCGGACCCAACCCTCTATCGGGTACAATGTTAGGATTATTTGTTACCGGCACCGCTCGAAGATCATCGTCTCCATTCGAACCTACCTGGTAACACCCTACCATAAAGGCCATCAAACCAAGAAGCATTAAAGCAATTCGCATTATCCTATTCCTTGAATTTACAATAAGGATTTATCATACCCCATCAAAGGGATTTTGACAAATTTTAATCGCTTAAGGTAGAGTTACTGATATGACAAAACGCCCCATCTACTATGATACTGAAACTACCGGTGTCCGTCCTGATAAGGATCGCATCATCGAAATTGCAGCCTATGACCCTGTCCAAGATCGCACATTCGAAAGCTTAATCAACCCCGGCTGCCCTATTCCCCCTGAAGCCAGCGCCATCCATAAGATTACCGATGAAATGGTTAAAGAAGCTCCCTCCTTTGGAGAAGTTGCCAAAAAATTTACCGCCTTCTGCTCCGAAGAAGTGGTACTCATTGCCCACAACAATGATTCCTTTGACAAACCCTTTATCAAAAATGAGTTTGAGAGAAATAACGTCCCCTTCCCTAGCTGGCCCTTTATCGACTCGCTCAAATTTTCTCGTAAATACCGCCCTGACCTTCCGCGACACTCCCTCCAACACCTCAGAGAATATCACGGTATTGAGGCTAATAATGCGCACCGCGCCCTTGATGATGTGATCATCCTTCACCAAGTCTTTTCTCTTATGATCGATGATCTTACCATGGACACGATCATTGAGCTTATGGCGCAGAAACAGACCCTCCGCCACATGCCCTTCGGCAAACACCGCGGCACTCCCCTCAAAGAGATGCCCCCAGGATACGTCCGCTGGCTCCATGAAAATGGCGCCCTCGACAAGCCCGATAATGAAGAGCTTAAAGAAGCTTTTGCCTCTCTTGGAATGCTCCCTAAGTAATACCTCAACAGAACCTAGACACCAGAGCTCTTATAGAGGTCAATTTGTTCTTCATACCCTAGTAATTTTAAAATTTGAGAGCCAAAATGAGTTTGTGAAATCGTATTAACGATAGACTCACGTTCTTGCTGATACTTTTCGATCTCCGGATCGAATATACTATATGAAATAAAAAAAGGGATTAACAAATCTGAAATTGTGATTTTTTCTTTTACCAAGATTTTAGAATACTCTGAATCGTCGATCATTAGATTATTCGCATCACACCTTAAAGTGTCACTAGATTGATCTTCTAGTTCCCAAATGAATGCATTTCTTTTCCCATAACCTAATAATATTCCAACAAGAAAATGATCTTTAAAAACTTTCTCCCAAAATTCTGAATGTTCTGAAAAAATTTCCTTAAGAACCTCTTTAGGATCAAAACTGATACCAGTGCGCTTTTGAAAGAGTTCTTGATAGATCGAAAGTGTATAAACAGTCATCGGTATGTTAACAAAAAAACCTTCATTTCCAACTGCATGTGGAGATGGTCTAGAGATAAACAGGTATTTTGCACTTTTTTTGTCCCCATAAGCTTGCATCCAAGAAGCCCATAGTTCTTCGTGCCTAAGGTGTTTCATATTTTTTGCTTCATTAACACTTGTTTCATAGTCAACAAAACTTAACCTAGCCTCAAAAGAAGGGTTATCATCTATCAGTCGTTTGTATTCAGAAGCTATTTCCTCTATTGACTGGGGGAATTTTTCATTTTCAACTCTAAAATTCGTTATTGGCTTACTCCCTAAAAGAGTATATATCCCATTCTCTCGAATCATGACATTTTCAAGAAAAAGAGAGATTTCATCTTGTTCACCATCTATCTGTTTAGCAAATGGTTTTAAATAAATGAAACATCCTAAAATAATTATCATTGCAGAAAAAACTAGAGCGGTAATAACCTTTGTTTTTTTCATAAACTCCTAAGAGATACCCATGAAGCTTTTCTACATGATTTCATTCTTAATGACAATTATACACATTCCAGTTTATTCCTTGACTACAAAAATTTCGGATGTAACAGCTAGTGAAATTTTTGATCTTGCTAGTGACTCTATATCCACCAGTAAGGTGTAGCTGTGGAAGCACATCATTCAAATCGAAAATAGACGTTCTTCCATAAGGACATCTAATAGGTAATATCGATTTCTGTCACTTAGGAAGTGATAATGTAGCCGATACACACAAAACGAGCGCCGTATCAAAGATTTCATCCCTCAAAGGAGTAATTGTGAGGGATTGTCCATCTTTTGTCGACAATTGGAGAGGGGCTTCAGGATTAATATCTAGAAGCTCTATCAGCGCTTTATCGATAATAAGAGCGTAGCTATTGCCCTGTTATTGTTAATTTTTTGATTAATGCCATATACGCCCATCGTTCTTACATTATAAATACTTTGCACCAACATTGTACTAACGCTACAACAAAAAAAACATATAATCGCCTGATAACCAATCAGTTAGCTCTCTATAGGTTCAGATTGTCTTTGGGAGCGGAAGTGCGTATCCCAGAGGTGTTTGAACGGCTCGCAGGAGGCAAGAAGCTCTTCCTTGCTTCCCTCAGCAACCTTTTGGCCGTGCTCTAGGTAAATGATCCGATCAGCATACTCGATAGTAGAAAGACGGTGAGCAATGAGGATTTGGGTGACCTCCCCGTGAAGCTCTTTAATCGCCATCTTGATTTTATCTTCGCTTACAGCATCAAGAGAAGAAGTCGCCTCGTCAAGAATCAGGATGGGGGCATCTTTAACAAGTGCACGAGCGATTGCTAAACGTTGTTGCTGTCCTCCAGAAAAGTTCTTCCCTGTTTCAGCAAGCATGGTGTCGTAGGTGTTTGGAAGGTCTTTGACAAATTCATGGGCATGAGCCTTCTTAGCCGCTTTAATAATCGCTTCTTTTGAAAAAGGCTTTCCATAAGAAATATTGGCTGCAATCGTGTCGTAGAAAAGGAAGGGTTTTTGAGGAACAAAAGCAATATGTTCTCGAAGCGATTTTTGGGTATAGTCCTGGATGGGCTTTCCGTCTATCCGGATCTCCCCTTTTTGGATATCGTAGAGGCGGGGCAGTAGTTGAACAATGGTTGATTTCCCAGCACCAGTGCTCCCCACAAGAGCCACAGTTTCCCCTTTCTTTACAGAAAAACTGAGATCTTTAAGAATCCACTTATCTCCGTACTTGAACCATACTTTATCAAACTCTAGTACAGTGGAAAAACTGCTCATTTTGATTGCATCAGGACGGTCATTGATCTCAGGCCTCAGATTGAGAACCTCGTACATCCTCTCAGCAGCAACAACCCCTTTTTGAATGTTTGTATTCTCCTCAGCAAATTTCTTCACAGGTTCATAGAAAAGATGAAGAAGACCCGCAAAAACAATAAGTTCAGAAATCCTCATATCTAAAATATGCAAACCTACAATAATGACAGTTGCCAGGCATACTGTAGTAATGGTATGGAGAATGGGACGAGTAAGTAGATCGTACTTAGCAGTTTTGCTCTCAAGCCTGGCCATTTGAACATTCTGTTCTTGATACTTCTTGAATGAAAAGGATTCCATGGCAAAGACTTTGACAGTTTGAATCCCTGCTAAAAAGTCGATCAGAACTGAAGTAAACCCCTCTTGGTTTTTCTGCAACTGGCGCGTGATTCGTTTCACTTTTCGCGTCACAAAAATTACGGGAAGGGCAATCATAGGAAGCCCTAAAAAGATTACCGCGGAGAGCTGCCACGACATCCAGAAACAGCCAACAAGGGCCGCAATAATAGTAAAAGGCGCTTGAATATAATTTATCAGAAAGGAATTAATCGAGGAGGCAATTTGGTTAGCATCCCCCGTCACTCTTGAAGAAAGGGTTCCAATATTATATTTTTGGAAAAAGCTCATTTGCTGATGTTGCAGATGTTCAAAATATTGCTGTCTTAAATCCCGACTAATCCGGATTGATAAAATCTGCGTTGCATAACGACTAAAAAAAAGAAAAAAGGCCTTGAAAATTGCCACCATTAGAAGAAGGGTAATAAAGGCTTTCATATTCTGTTCAAAATGAAAGTGGCGCTTGATCTGGTACATCACTCGTTTGAGAGGATTACTTCCCGTCTTCTTGATCATAAAGCTTTGGGCATCGTCTTTGGTGATATGCCCTGTCTTCTCCCGATCAATCTTTTTCCATTTTTCTTGGATATCTTCCTGGGTGACATAATCGCTATACTCACCCTTATCATTTTTAGAGGCAAACAGAGCAAAGAAATCAGCTCCAGTATCAGAAATAACCCCTATACTGAACATCTCCATGTAGCTAGCAACAGTTAGACCAATAAGAGCAACAAGGGTAACAATAAAAAGAGAGAGGTGCCGACGAACGCGCAATGCGGCTTTTAGAAGTATTTTCATGAACCTAGGATACGAGATTCTAGGTTAATTGTCACTCTGCAGCTTCAGCCTCAACAGTGAAAGCACCTAATTTGCGAAACTTTTGATATCTCTTTTCTAGAAGTTCATTAACCGGGATCTTTTCAAGACGCTTTGCCTCTTTTGTGATAAATTTTTTCACGCCGTCATAGACAAGCTTTGGATCATGATGAGCTCCACCCTGTGGTTCTTCAATAATTTCGTCGATTACTCCAAACTCAAGAAGATCTTCAGCCTGCATTTTTAGGGTCTCTGCAGCCTCTTCATTTTTGGCAGCATCCCTCCAAAGAATCGAAGCACACCCTTCAGGGGAAATCACAGAATAGTAGGAGTGCTCAAGCATTCCAAAGACGTCGCCAATACCCATTCCCAAGGCTCCTCCAGAACATCCTTCTCCAATAAGGACAATAATAATGGACGTTTTAAGATTAGCCATCTCCAAAAGATTGGTTGCAATGGCTGACCCTTGCCCTCGTTCCTCAGCTGCGAGCCCAGGATAAGCTCCGGGGGTATCAAGGAGGGAAAGGACGGGTAGATTAAATTTTTCAGCAAGCTTCATTACTCGAAGGGCTTTCCGGTATCCTTCTGGATGGGGCATCCCGAAGTTGCGGTAGAGACGACTTTCAGTGTCGCACCCTTTTTCTTGAGCAATAATAACAAACTTTTTCCCATCAATAATCCCTAAACCTGCAACGATCGCTTGATCATCTCGGTAGAGGCGGTCACCAAAGATCTCGGTGAAGCTCTCACATAGGTTCTTGATATAATCAATGGAACGGGGTCGGTTGGGATGGCGGCAAATTGTTACACGTTCCCAAGGGGAAAGTTGTGAGTAGACCTGATCTTTGAGTTTCTCAAGCTTTTTCTCAAGCTTGACAAGCTCCTCATCGGTCCAAATCCCATTGACCTTATTTTGCTCCTTTAGTTGAGCAATGGTCTTTTCGTGATCATGGATTTGCTTTTCATGGTCTAACATTCTTCCACCTTCTTAATTTTCTACTAGATCTCCAGGGATCTCCGCGTCATGAAAATCTGTCACGATTTCCACAACGGTTGGTTTAGTAATAATAATGGCATACAATTCTTCGATGTCGTTTTGTGCAAGCCGGATGCAACCATCACTTTCATAACTTCCAATGGTTGAAAGATCTTCACTGTACGTTTCGGTTCCCACATCAAATACCCATGGAGCACCATGGAAACCATACCCACGAGGGCTGTCTCCTTCTCCACTGAGCTCTTCCGAAAATGGGATCCATCTTGTTCCAAAAATCCGTACCATCTCCACTTCATTATCTTGAAAATAACCCGACATTCCCGTCTTATAGATCGCTACCTTGTCCCCCAAAGAGAACTTTCCTTTTGGAGTGAGCAAGCCCGAGTAAGAATCTTCATCAAAACGGCCAAGCCCAACTTTGTAGGTTTTTAACAAATGACGCTCGTTTGTTGCTCCATCCAGAGCATAAAACCACAGTTTGCAACGAGAGAGATCAACAACTAAGTAAAAATTCACATCTTTCTTTAAGATATTAAACTGATCACCAGGAGAAATCTTTTGTGTGTAGTAATCTTTCTTCCCATTCAAGCTCCGCGCAATAAAATGACGTGATGTCGAAAAATGAGCCGCATAATCAGTGATCCAAGCAGGCCTTCCCTTCAGCCAAGAAACACGGCTTTTATAACGAACAGTCTCAACAACTGGAAGTTTCTGTTTTCCCTTTGTAAAGAGGCGCCAAACCTGGTCCATCTCTTCCTCAGCAACTTCATCTTGAACAGGCTGCAGATACTGCTGAGAGCGCTCGGTAGCTACCTCGGTAGCTTCCACAGTAAGCGTAGGTGCTGCTACTAATTCCTTAGGTGCAGCGTCTCCTTTCTTTTTAAAAAGCGCGAGCCCACCAATCACAGCAAAAAGCGAGAGGGAACCAATAAAAATTGCTTTAGGTATTGACACAATATTCTCCAAAAGTGATGCGTAAATTATCCTGATTTTTTTTATTCTTTGCAAGGGAACAAAAATTTTACTCGATATTCCAGCGATAAGCGGACATCTTTTCCATTAATGGAAAAGCAAGTAAAAAATCTGCTGACCAAAAGTGATCTCCTCCCGCTAGAGGAATCACCTCCATAGAACCCTCAAAATTTGGCGTGATGGTGACCACTTCTCTCCCTCTGCTAAAAATAATTTTACTTGACCGTCCCTGGAATCGTTCAAGAGCTTTCGGGAGAATCTCTCCTTCCCCTTCAATCATTCCTTTGTCAGCTGAAACAAAAAAGACAAAGTAGAGAGGGGCTATCTTGTCAAACTGACTTTGGCGAATGGTGAGATTGACCGTGTCTTTCTCTCCTAGTACATCAAAAAATAGCCATTGTTGGCCTTTCTGGGCAAAGGAATAGGGTTGCTTAGAGACATGAGAAGCTACGGGGGTCACAACACGTGTCCACCCTTTAAAGCGGGCTTTCTCATCTCCAGATTCTATAGTCAAATCTTTAAATCCATCACGACTTCCGTTAGAAGGACGAAAAATCCCATAACAATTCGAGTCAGCCAATGGAGCATAATGAGGGCCAAAGCTCGTAATGTGAACTCCCTTCTTATGAATCACACCTAATCCAGTATTCACCCCTGATGCGGAGCAAGCGAAGCTTAAGCTCTCGTAGTGGTAGCGCAAAAAACCTAGACTCTGATCATGGTCATATAAGGTTAGTCCTTGATGAATCTTGGGAAAGGGCTCCTCATCTTCGAGCAGCCTTTGAAAGGCTTTTGCAAAAAGAGCAACAAATGCCTGCATCCCTTCTCTCTTTTCAAATAGAGCCTCGGAAACAACCTGTATTTTGGAACTTAAAGCTACATGAGATGCAATAGTAAACAGAAGGGAAAATGTCTGAGTATTCTCTTTTACCCGATATTCTGATTCTCTTACCCACATACCCTGAAATAGCTCCCCGTCGTGATCATAAAGGGAGAGACAAAACTCTGTGAGTTTTAATCCAGATTGCACTAGTTCATCATCTTGCCACACCCATCCAAGATATAGGCAGACAAGAGCCAGCTCAGCATTTTCTTTGGGGTGAGGAATGTGTCTTTCAAGAGCATGCATCTCATTTTCTTGAAGCACAGCGCCCTTTTCAAGCTGTTTAACCTTGAATGGCTGCCTTCTGCCTTCATATAAGTAGTCAACGAGTATGCGGTATCCCTCTTCTAGTTGAAAACTTTTCCAAAACCCTTCAGTTTTCCCCTTTCGAATCAGTCCTTCAATCTGATTGTCTATTCGCTGATTCTCCTCTTCTCTCATGAAAAGAATAGAAATCAAAAGCCGATAAAAATCGAGACAATCTTCTGGAGATTCTAGAGGAAGCGCTTTGCACTCCTCAATAATAGAAAAAAGAAGGATCCCGCCAACTTCTTCACCTTTTAAGAAGGCATTAGACGCCTGATCCAAAAGGTCGGAGCCAGAGCCTAAATCCTGGCGTCCCTTAAAAAACGTGACGAGACCACTCATAGCTTCCACCCAGATCAGTAAGGTATTTTTACCTTACAGTGCAGCTCCTTGCTGCTCTTCAGTTTCTATTAGGTTTTTCATCTTCTTTCCGGGAGTGAATTTCACTGCCCGTCTTTCTGGGATGACAATAGGTACTGAAGCATTTTTTGGATTTCTTCCAATTTTTTGTTTTCTTCTTACAACTTCAAAAACGCCGAAATCACGAAATTCCAAGCGATCTCCGTCTGAAAGATACTCTGTCATACAATCTAAAAATGACTGCACCACAAGGCGTACTTCATTGGGATGAAGACCTCGGCGGCGAGATATCTCACTAATAAGCTTCTTTTTTGTAATCGTTGCCATATCACCCTGCTCCTTTAAATGTTAAACAAAAGAGATAAATTCCTCTTCTCATGTCTTGCTGTTTTCTTTCAATGAAAAAGATTAAACAAGAATTTTATTTCCTTGCTTTCATTCTTCTATCTTACTGATTTTCAAGCAAGTTCTTTTTCAATTTTGATTAAAATTTTCTTTTTTTTGCCTACAGCTAAAAGAATATATTTTCCGCCAATGATGTGTTTAGATTCGATCAAAAGAGTTTGATCTTCGACTTTTTCGTTGTTGAGATAGGCCCCACCATTTTTGATCAATCGAACAATTTCTCCTTTGCTGGTAGAAAGGCCTGATTGCACAGCGACATCAATATACTTTTGATCAACAACATCACGTATCACCATCGAAGTATTTGGCATGTCTTTTGCAATTTCTTCAAGCACCTCTGGATCCAAAGTTGCTTTAAAGCCTGGAGCTGCAGCCTCAGTTACTTTTAGAGCAGTTTGAAATCCCTCTTCTCCATGTACAAAACGGGTGACTTCTTCAGCAAGCCGTTTTTGCGCAACATTCGGAGTAAAAGATCCCGATGTGATCGATTTGTTATACTCTTCAATCTCCTCTAAATCGATAAAGGTAAGCATGCGGAGAAGTTGTACTACGTCGCTATCAGCAACGCGAACAAGATATTGATAGAATTGGTAAGGAGATGTTTTTTGTGGATCGAGCCAAATGGCTCCCTGCTCACTCTTCCCAAATTTTGCTCCATCACTTCGAGTAAGTAATGGAAAGGTCAATCCGTAATTCGCTTTTCCCGTGATCTTTCGAGTAAACTCAATTCCTGCAGTAATATTCCCCCATTGATCACTCCCTCCCATTTGAACAGCGACCCCTTCCTTTTCAAATAAATGGTAGAAGTCGTATCCCTGAAGCAATTGATAACTAAATTCAGTAAAACTAATTCCTTCTTCAGACTCAAATCTACTCCGAACACTCTCTTTTCCCATCATTGGCCCCACACGAAAATGCTTTCCAACATCTCTTAAAAAGTCGATGAGACTAAAGGATCCAAGCCAATCATCATTGTTTAAAACAATGGGAGTTTTCAAACACCTTTCAAGCTGCTTCCGGATCCCTAGAACATTTTGTTGAAGGACTTCTTCAGTGAGCAGCGGGCGTTCATGATTCTTCCCTGAGGGATCACCAATTTTCCCAGTAGCTCCGCCCAATAGGGCGACTGGTGTGTGACCAAATTTTTCAAGCCACGCGAGCCCAATAATCCCCACAAGATGCCCAATATGAAGGCTATCCGCCGTGGGATCAAAACCGATATACGCTTTAAAGGGCTTTTCGGCGAGTTTCTTCAGCTCGCTGCTCGTAACATTGTCGACAAAGCCACGCTTTTCTAAAAATTCGATTACATTTTCCATGGACGCGAGTGTATCCCTAAAAAGGATTTATCTCAAGGAGCAAGCTTCTTTAGCTTCTCAACCACAGCATTAACCTTTTGACTAAGGTCTGCAGTATTTTGGTTTTCATCGAAAAGAGAAATAGATTTGCTACGAAGAACGATTCTCTCAGACGCATGGCGCGTAATCCATCTGTGAATTTCAGAGGACTTTCTTTTCAAGGCCTGAGGCGTAATTCCACTGGCCATCTCCTGCAATCGCCTGCGTAGTTTCTCACGTGTTTTTTTAGTCTTTTCACTTTCTTCTGCGAGTCCATTTGCCATTCAATTGATCCTTATGCAGGGGGTTCTCCAAAAATCGCAGCATGACAAATATCTTCTAAAAACTCAAGCAATGAAAAATCTTGCCCTCAATGTAAACATTAGCGAGAATCGGATATATGGAAGAAATGAAGAAAGCCGTAGGATATGCCGCCGCCGATTTTGTAGAAAATGGGATGATTGTAGGCCTTGGAACAGGTTCAACAGTGTTTCACTTTATTACCCGATTGATTGAGAGGGTTCAGGATGGTCTTGATATCCAGGTTGTTTCGAGCTCTATCCGCTCTGAAACTCAAGCAAAGGAAGGGTGTATCCCTGTTGCTAACATCAACACCATTACTTCAGTTGATCTCACTGTCGATGGCGCTGATGAGATCACCCCGGAAAAGATCATGACCAAAGGCGGGGGAGGAGCTCTTCTTCGAGAGAAGATCCTTGCAAATACTAGCCGCGAGATGATAGTGATCGTCGATGAGTCTAAAGTCGTCGAAAAATTGGGGAAACACCCCCTTCCGGTTGAAGTTCTTCCCTTTGCCACCGAGGCAATCATCGACAAAATCCGAAAACTCGGATACCAAGGATCTCTCCGTAAACGTAATAACGATGGCCTCTACGTCACTGATAACGAGAACCACATCTATGATATTCGTTTCGAATCACTTCGCGATGATCCTGAAAAAGATCACGAAAAAATTTCTCGGATCCCAGGTGTCTTAGAAACAGGGTTTTTCTTTAACCTAGCAGGCCGAGTCCTTGTCGGAAAGACCAATGGGACGGTTGATCACTGGTCCTAATTGTTCTATAATAACAATAGAGACCAGGGGGGAATATATGGACTTTGAGCTTATTCCTATACAGTTCAATAAGATCATGCAATCACAGAGCTATACTGTATTCATTCTAGGAACCGAAGAAAAGCAGTTTGCAATCTACACCTCCCCTCATGTGGGACAAAACCTACAAATGCACCTGGCTGACCAGGTTAAGCCTCGGCCATACACTTATGATCTCATTAATTCTCTCTTTAATGGTCTTGATATCAACCTCCTTCAGGTGGTTATCACCGATGTGCAAGATACCATCTACTTTGCCCGCCTCTTTGTCGAACAAGAAACTGATGAAGTACGGAGGATTCTAGAAATCGACGCCCGTCCAAGCGATTGTTTAACCCTTGCCCTCGAAAACGACATCCCTATCTATTGCACAAAAGAGGTTCTTGAAAAGACCATTTCCATCGAAGAATAGTTTGTAGTGATTTAAGTTTAAATTGATAAACCTAAGTCAAGTCCCATTCTAGCTCTTTTGCCATTGGTTCTTATTTTGTCGTGCGTTCCTAATCAGCTCTTTAAACTCTAATGGAGCTAAATCTTCTGGAGTCTCGTTTTTTTTATTTCGAATATCAAGGTTAGCTCCTTGTTCGATTAGCAACTCTACCAAAGGCCTGGAATCTCTTCTGTGGAATATGAAATGAAGGGGTGTATCGCCCTGATTATCTTGTGCATTGACATCAGCTCCATATTTAAGAACTAGAATGGGCTAAACTTTTATAGGGCGATATCGCCATATATTCTCCTTTGTTGACCCGTTAAGCCAGCAGGCCAAGCCTTGAGAGTCCACTAGTCAAACTAGTGGCTTACCTTTCGAATTATACTTTTTGTAATGACATATTCGCTAGATTTTAGAAACCTGATAGATAAAATCAGAAGCTCTTTGTAGTAAATATTTTATTTGCAAAAAAGCAGGGTATAATTTAGCTTTGGAAGGATGAAGTTTTTATCACATATCTTTTACATTCTTTGCCTTCCATCCTTTCTGTTAAGCCCCATCCCTGCCTCTTCATTTCAAACAACTCCCTCGATTCAGAAAACAGCTTGGGATGTCCCTATCGATAAATTTGGAAGAGTAAATCCTTGGGTTCTTCTTCGACCAGAAAATTTGTCTATCGATAGGTATTTTGCCTTTATTGAATTGGCTTCTAACGAGGAATTTTTAGAAACTCTTTCAGAGGAAGAGTTTGATAGTGTCGTAGAATTTATGACTACAATGCTACGCTTAAGTGCTCCTGAAAGTGATGAGGACCTTGTAGAAGCTTATAATCAGGACATCGAAGAACTATTAGACAATCTTTATGGAGACCCAAAATGGAAGATTGTATGCAGCAATGGGTTTAACTTTGAGTTTGCTCCAGCTGTTTTTTATGCGAATTCCTTTCCAAAGGTGTTCTTGTGCAAAAAGAATTGGTTTCAAAGGAAGACCCATCACTTTGGCCATTGGTGCAGTAAACACAAGAAACCATTGATTACTGGGGCTGTTGTAGTAGGTGTTGTGGCAATTGCTGTAGCAACCGGTGGTGTCGGAGGGGGTTCTGCAGCAGCTGTAGGAGGGGCATTAATCAATGATACCTATAGTGGAGAAGACCGTCCACAGCACGTTAATAAGCCTGGAGAAGTCTATGTGGATAATGGGAACCCAGAGGCTAGGCTACCGCCTCCTTACCAGCCTACTACAGAGTCTATTCCTATCCCGTCAAATCAACCAACCCCACTAGAGCAAGCTTACGCTCTTTCATTTGAAAAGGTAGAAGAAGCAAAACTGGAAATTGCGGAGCAAACTCAAAACATTGCAGAGGTTTCAGGACAAACTTATATTGAAAAGGCTAAAGATGTAACAAAAGTAACCGTATCTAACATTGTTCATGACATCTTTGAGAGCATTTCCAAGATAGGGACGGCCTGGCACGAAATCCACCCAAACTCTACCCCAGAAGACGCTCAGGAATATAAAGAATTCGTAGCTGGTCAACACGAAAAAATAGATGAGATTTTTGGAACCTACCGTCCAGATTACAGTCTAGAGTCTCAAGAGTGTGCGGCAGCTTACAAAGCCGCTATCATCGAAGAACTGGGGTACTATCCCGAAATGCAAAAGGGAGAGCTCCCCCCTCCAGAAGCTTTGATAAGTGCCGTTTCAAGAGCTGCTACTGTAGCCTCCAGAGCTCTCGGGATTGCAGCAAAAAGTGGGAGTACTATCGGAACGGCTGCAACTATCAGCAGTCTTTCAAAGCCTACTTCTCCCCTATCACCCTCTTTAGAAACCTTAAGTGTTGAGGCAACATCAAAACAACTGAGTAAATTTAGAAAACAACTGCAAATAGATGGTGAATCTTCTCTTGACAAATCTAAAATATCAATTCAAAAAAGGTTGGATGAGCACTTAATAAAGTTAGATAAATATAAACAAGAAGGAGGGTATACTAGTTCTATAGAAAGAGAAATTAAAAACTTCCGGCAAGAATTACAAGCAATCGATACAGTTTTAGAAGAAGCAAATGGATAATTCAGAAGAAACTAAACTAGTACAATTACTCTATAAGATCTTGAAAGATAATAAAAAAGTAGCACGGCTTGATTCAGAAAATGAACCAGGTGGCTGGAGGCTAGCATATTCTCTTTCTGAAATAGAAAAATCATGTTCAACTTTCTATAACAAATTGCTTCCAAAACTCAAAAAGACTGATAAACAAGAAGATATAGAAAAGATTCTACATGAAATAGGAGAAGAATTCAGACATCTTTTATACCATATTGAAGATTGTAAATACTACTCTTACCTCTTTGATGAAGATGATAAATCTTAAGAAGAAAATTAATGAAAAAGCTTACTTATCTTGAAACTTTCCACTGTATGAGAGAGTTTTTAGAATTATATTATAGCAATACAAAGTCAGATGATGTTGGAGATATTTTAAGCGCCACACAACTTTCAGTTTGGGAGGATGGAGGAACAGCAGACCCTGCATGTTGGGGTGAATGGATTCAGTGTATAAACAAAATAATAAAAAATGAAAAAAACTAATCATTGATAAAATTTGAAAAAGGACGAATTAAATATGAGATGGATAGCGTATATTCCCATGGGAATCACGGCATTTATTCTTTTTTTTGGGTACATTGGAACAATTCTTTGTCTTGTAAGGGAGCAACGAGCATGGAAGCGGCAAAAAACAAAAGACTCTATGCAATATATATCGACGCAGAAGGTAATAAAAAGAGAAGTATGAGGAAAGGAAGATCTCCCTTTCTGATGATCTTAAAGGAACTAAAAAAGCTCAGTTTCTTAAGCTTGATCACTAATAGCGAATATTGAAACGATTTCTTGCAAGAACGGAGAGAGCTTCTACGGCTTCAGCGGCGTCCGGGCCTTCGGCTTCAACCTCGATTCTAGCTCCACGAGTAGCAGCAAGCATAAGAATCCCAAGAAGGGACTTAGCATTGACATTGAGCCCTTGATAAGTAAGGAAAATCTGCGCCTTGAAATTTTGCGCACATTTCACAAGTTCTGTTGCAGGTCTGGTGTGAAGCCCTTTATCATTCAGGATAACAATGGGTTTGTTTACTTTTGAATCAGTACTCATAATTATATGGGGTTTTAACTTCCGCTTAAAAAATACCCTCTCTACGCTTTTTCAGCAAACGTTAATTTCCTTTTCAAATTCATCAACAAGCGATGAAAAGCGCTTAATGAGCTTCTCAATAGGCCCATTTTTTCTCATATCAACCCCAGCCATTTCCAGCAAATCTACAGGATAGTGCGAAGATCCAGAGGAGAGAAATTTCAGATAATCTTTTTGAGCTTTTTCTCCGTCTTTCATAAGCCGCTCAACTAAGGCATAAGCAGCACTAATTCCTGTTGCATATTGATACACATAGAAGTTGTAATAGAAATGAGGAATGCGGAGGCACTCAACATCAATTTCGGGATCTAAGAAAAGGTCCTTCCCATAATAGTCTTGATTGAGTTTGCGGTAGGTTTCCTTTAGGGTTGTTGCGTTCAGTGGAACTCCTTTTTCTGCTAAAGTATGAAGAGTGAGTTCGAACTCAGCAAACTGTGTCTGTCGGAAAAGAGTGGCGCGGATATCATCTATCTTTTGATTCAAAAGGTAACATCTTTCCTCGTGAGACTCTGCCTTTTCCATTAGGTGGCGAAACAAAAGTTCTTCATTAAAGGTTGAGGCAACCTCCGCTACAAAGATAGAATAGTTTGAGTACTGAAAGGGCTGCCCCTTATTGCTGTGGTAGGAGTGGACGCTATGTCCAGCTTCATGAGCGAGGGTAAAAACATCCCGCAATGTCCCTTGGAAATTCATTAGGATATAGGGAACGCTATCATAACATCCACTTGAGTAAGCTCCCGATTTCTTACGTGCATTTTCATAACGATCTACCCACCTTTCAGGGCCAAATCCTCTTTCTAAGATTTCATGATACTTCTGGCCAAGAGGCTTTATTGCATCAAGGACGAGCTCTGCCCCTTCGGAGTAAGAGTATTTCTTCTCGTATTTAGGAACTAGAGAAGTATAAAGATCATAAAAATGGAGTTGATCGTGACCCAGAAGTTTTTTTCTTAGAGAGATATACTTATGAAGAGGTGAAATGTTGCTTCTCACTGTTGAGACAAGATTGTGATAGACCTCCACGTCGATTTGATGAGGGGTAAGGGCTGCATGAAGGGCAGAATTGTATCCCCGGGCCTTGGCCTGAAAGATATGCCCCTGAACCTGCCCATTAATGAGCTCGGAAATCGTGTTTTCAAATTCCCTAAATTTCTTATGAAGATTCAGCGCTGCATTTTTCCTTAAAGTGCGATCCTTTGACTGGAGGTAGAGAGAGTAGCTTCCATGAGTGAGCTCATGCTCTTTTCCTTTTTCATCTTTTGCAGGCTCAAACTTCAGTTCAGCATTGTTAAGCACTCCAAAGGCTTTGGATGGCGTATCAAGAGCCTTGCTCGCAAGAGAAAGCAGATGCTCCTTATCGGAAGTAAGTGTGTAAGGTTTAAGAGCAGAAAGTTTTTCGAGTTGAATACGATGGTCCAAGAGTGATTTGTCCTCAAGATACCGATTAAACGTTTCCTCAGGAAGCTGAAGAATCTCTGGCTGAACCCAAGAGGTCTCATTTTGAAAATCGAAATAGAGAAGAGATATCCTGTCGTAGGCATTTTTGTGAATGTCATTGGCAACATCTTCATCATGACGGAGGTGGGCATAGGTATAGAGTTTATAGAGACATCTTTCAATCTCGTTTGTTTCTGCAAGAAGCGTCGAAAGTTTACCCGGCCCTTCTCCAATTTTTCCTTGATATAGGGCAAGATGGGGCCACCGTGAAACATCGGATTTATTTTTTGTCAGCTTGGTAAAATCTTTTTCCCATTCCTCAAAATTAGGGTATAGTGAATCAACGTCCCATGTATCTTCAGCACTTACTTCTTTACGTTCTTTAGCCATAAACTCTCCTATGAATTGAAAGATTAGGGTATGCAATCAAGTTTTCTTTCGCAAACAAAAAACTATTAGCACATGGATTTAAGAAGTGCTAATTTTTATTGAAAAATAATCCTTCCTCAGATATCCTTCGATCTGTAAACTTTGTACAAGAAATTTAACCCAAACGGAGTGATTTGCATGACTCAACAAACTCAAAAGAAAGTCTCTCTTAGACCTCTTGGAGATCGTCTTCTCGTTCAAAGAATTGAACAAGAAGAGACTCTTAAAGGAGGCATTATTCTTCCTGATAGCGCAAAAAAGAAACAGGAAGTTGCTATTGTCGTCGCCATCGGCAGTGGAAAAATCACAGATGATGGTAAAACCCTTCCCATGCCTGTTAAGGTTGGAGACAAGGTTTTAATGGACAAGTATTCTGGACAAGAAGTGACCGTAGATGATGAAGAATATGTTGTTCTTCGTGCTGGTGACGTTATTGCAACGATTGAATAACCAAAGAAGGATAAGGAATAATTATGGCACCCAAAGATATTAAATTTAAAGAAGATGCACGAAACAAGATTCTAAGAGGGGTGAAAGCTCTAGCCTCAGCAGTCAAGGTGACTCTTGGCCCTAAAGGCCGCAATGTTGCAATCGATAGAGGTTACGGATCCCCTAAGATTACAAAAGACGGCGTAACCGTTGCAAAAGAGATTGAGCTTGAAGACAAGCACGAAAACATGGGCGCTCAGATGGTCATCGAGGTGGCCAGCAAAATGAACGACATGGCCGGTGATGGAACAACCACCGCAACCGTTCTTGCTGAAGCGATTTATCGCGAGGGACTTCGCAACGTGACTGCTGGGGCAAACCCCATGGAAATCAAACAAGGAATCGAAGAAGCTGTTAGCATTGTAACAAGCGAGCTCAAGAAAATGAGCAAGTCGATCCAAGACCGCAAGGAAATCGCTCAAGTTGCTACTATTTCTGCAAATAATGATCCTGAAATTGGAGAAACGATTGCAAAAGCAATGGAGCGCGTTGGAAAAGATGGAACCGTTACTGTTGAAGAAGGAAAAGGTTTTGAAACAACCCTTGATGTCGTTGAGGGAATGAACTTTGATCGTGGTTATCTTTCCGCTTACTTTGTTACAAATCCTGAGACGCAGGAAGCTATTTATGAAAACGCTTATGTCCTAGTTTATGACAAGAAAATTTCTTCAATGAAAGATTTTCTTCCTATTCTTCAAGCTGTTGCGGAGAGTGGTCGACCACTCATTATTATTGCTGAAGATATTGAAGGTGAAGCCCTCGCAACGCTTGTTGTAAACCGTCTCCGTGCAGGCCTCAAGGTTTGTGCTGTAAAAGCTCCTGGATTCGGAGATCGTCGCAAAGAAAGTCTTAAAGACATCGCAATATTGACAGGTGGTCAATACATCAGTGAAGAGATTGGAATAAAGCTTGATCAAGTCACTTTAGAGATGCTTGGAACTGTGAAAAAAGTCGTCGTCAAGAAAGACGACACCACCCTTGTTGAGGGCGGAGGAAAAAGCGAAGATATTCAAAAGCAGATCGCTCTTCTCAAGAGACAGATCACAGATAGCACCTCTGATTATGACCGCGAAAAACTTGAAGAACGTCTTGCAAAGCTTTCAGGTGGAATTGCAATCATCCGCGTGGGTGCTGCTACTGAATTGGAAATGCGAGAGAAGAAAGATCGTGTTGACGATGCCCTTCAAGCTACTAAGGCTGCAATTGAAGAAGGAATCCTCCCTGGTGGTGGAAGCGCTTTTGTTCATTGCGTTCCTGTTCTTGAAAAGCAAATTACAGGCCTCAAAGGATGCAAAAAAGTGGGCGCTGAAATCGTCATGAAAGCAATCTCCTACCCAATGCGTCAAATTGCTGAAAATGCTGGGCAAGAAGGATCGATTGTCGTTCAAAAAGTGATGGGGATGAAAGCAAACGAAGGGTGGAATGCTCTTACCGATGAGTACGGCAACCTTGTTGACATGGGAGTCATCGACCCCACGAAGGTCACACGACTCACTCTCGAACTTGCTGCATCAATTGCTTCTCTTCTTCTTACAACAGAAGCAATTATTACTGATGAGCGTTCAGAAGACAAAGCTTCTCATGCTATGGCAGGTGGGGGCATGGAGTACTAGTACTCCATACTCTCCTCGAAAAAAAGCACTTCCATCCAGGAAGTGCTTTTTTTTTATGCCTCGATGATTTATCCGTGGAGGTATGAAGAAACTTATTGCAATCCTTGTTGCCGTCATCCTAGTCATCGCAGGGTTGGGCTATCTCGCCTATTTGAATTCTTCTATGATCCTTGCAGAAATCATCTCAAAAAAGACAATGACACCTGTTTCAGTCAAGGATGTCATTTGGGAGAAAGATAGCTTCACGATTGACGATATTATGATCGCCAATCCCAAGCCAGCGAGACTTCCCGCTGCAATGAGAGTAAAAAGCATCAAAGTAGATGCTCCATATAAGCAGTACTTCGAAGACCCTATTCTGATTAACCAAATTCACTTGGACAGTGTCTACGTCAATATTCAGATCTACAATAAAGACCAGACTGAAGGCAATTGGCAAACGCTTATGGGAAATATGACAGTCGATCATAAAAGCCCTCTCTCAGTAGAAAGATCAGCCCTCATAAAAAAGCTTATTCTCACCAATATTCAGATCGACTTGATCCTTTCCGATGGAAAACTTCATCACCTCTCCCCCATTGAACGCCTTGAGTTTGAAAATATTAGCTCAGATAAAGGGATTCCTACTCAAGAAATTTCAGAAATAATCGTGCAGAAAATGATGCAATCAATCTTTTTGCAAAAAGGGCTTAAATCTATCATTGAGGCTCCTGTTGATATCATCAAAGGAGTCATCCCCTTTTTATGAGCCATCTGCCACTCACCAAAGACAAAATGCAAGGAATGCGGACACTTTTTGTGATCCAAATTTTTTCCACCTTAAGTTTCAGTGTTCTCTATTCAACACTCGTCCTCTTTACCACTAGGGGTCTTCATTTGGGAGCAGACACAGCGATTGCCATTACTGGATCATTTGTAGCCTTTAATTATTTTCTCCACCTCTTGGGAGGGTATATTGGGGGTCGCTTCCTCAGTTACCGGTTGCTTTTTTCTATCTCAATGCTTTTTCAAACAGCAGGATGCATCATTCTTGCTATGGTAAATCTCGAATCTCTTTATTGGGGACTAGCCATTTTCTTAACGGGATGTGGACTCAACGTAACGTGCGTGAACTGTATGCTCACTCAGCTATTTGAATCTCATGATAAAAATCGCGAGACAGCATTTCTATGGAATTATAGTGGAATGAATATTGGATTCCTGATCGGCTTCACTATGAGTGGGATCTTTCAGATCTATGAAAACTATTCGATTCTCTTTTTGGTTGCAGGCGTCAGCAACGTAGTTACCCTCTTGATCACTTTGTCTAATTGGAAATACCTCAAAGATGTGGGAACCCACCTTACGCACACCACGGCTAACAAACAATTCCGCCTTGGAGTCATGGGAATTCTGATGCTTATTGCGCTAAGCCTTGCTCTTAGATGGCTCATCAATCATTCTGGATTTAGTAATGAGTTTATCATTATTGTAGGGGCTATTATGTTTGTCATCATTGCCGGAATTGCCTTTCAGCAGCGCGTAAAAGATGCAGGGGAAAAAATCTGGGCCTACTTTATTCTCTGTTTAGCTTCGCTTGTGTTTTGGACCCTCTATCAAATGGCACCGATGGGACTTACCTTATTTATCCTTCACAATGTCAATCGAACTGTCATGGGATTTACCGTTCCCCCGCAGTGGCTTCTCAATATAAATACAATCATCATTATTGTGGCCGGTCCCACCCTTGCCTATCTTTGTAAAAAACTCCGCGAAAAAGGATATACGATCCGCATTCCTATTCAATTTGCGCTGGCCCTTATTTTAATTGGAATTGGATTCGCCCTCCTTCCTGTAGGAATTCACTTTACCGACTCTAAAGGTATTTCAGGATTTTCATGGGTGATCGTGAGTTATATTCTTCAAAGTCTTGGGGAGATTCTTCTCTCTCCCATTGGATATGCAATGATTGGGCAGTTGATTCCTTGCAAACTCCAAGGGCTTATGATGGGAACGTGGCTCATGGTCGCTGGAGTCTCGGCAACCTTATCAAACTACTTTTCACAATTAGGCTTTGACAGAACTAAACTCAGTAATCCTCTAGAAACCAATTCCAGCTTTTCTGAGACCTTTAATTTTCTTGGTTGGAGTGCTATTATTGCAGGAGTGGTACTCTTTTTGCTCGCTCCGTTTCTAAAAAGACTCATCCAAGAAAAACTCAACCATACCAATCCCCATCCATACAACGCGCCCGAAGACACCCCAAAATAATTTCGCACTACCCGTTTGTGCTAAAGCCTGGAAAGAGTGTCATCCCTCCATCAACGAAAATACTGGTTCCATTGACATAGTCAGCTAAGTCTGAGGCAAGCCAGACAGCGGTATTGCCAATGTCCTCAACCTGACCAATCCGTTTATAAGGGATCACATTCATCAGCTCTTCTAGAGCTTCAGGGGTTTCCCAAGCTTCTTTATTGATCGGAGTCTTGATTGCTCCGGGGCAAATACTATTGACCCGAATTTTTTGAGGAGCCAACTCTTGGGCAATACTCTTCATCATGAGCATGACTCCCCCTTTGGAAGTGGCATAGTTAACGTGTCCAGACCAAGGGATCATTTCGTGTACTGAGCTCATGCAGATGATTTTCCCCAAGGCGCAAGAAACATCTCGCATTCCCCTTCGGTTAAACTCACGAACCGCTTCACGAGCACAGAGAAATTGCCCCGTAAGATTGATTCCAAGGACCTTATTCCATTTGTCGAGAGTCATTTCAGCAAAAGGAGAATCTTGTTGAAGGCCGGCATTATTGACTAGGATATCAATCGTTCCAAACTCTTTAATCATGAGCTGAAACATTGATTGAACGTCTTCTTCATTTGAAACATCCGCCTTTGCAATGAGAACCTTTCCACCAAACTTGGAAACTTCATCAGCAACTGCTTCGGCTTTTTCCTTGTTGCCTGCATAATTCACAACTACGTCCGCACCCGCTTTTGCAAGTGCAATGGCAACTCCATGCCCGATTCCAGAACTAGATCCCGTTACAAGTGCTTTTTGGCCTTCGAGTAATTTCGTCATAAGTAGACTCCTTTCTCTCTAAATACTCAAATCACCTCTCTTTTGCAAGCAATAGTCTAGAACTTCACGTCCCCCAGCTATCAGCGGAAAAGTTGTAGCTTCTTCATGAGTCACCCACCTTCCTTCAGTATGTTCCTTTAAATGAAGCTGAAGTGTAGGTCTCTTTTCAAAAGAGCAATGATAAACGGTGAAATCATACTTCAAATCACCCCGATCAAAATAAAATGTGAGAAAATGAGAAAGATCCTTTGGAACCAACACAACCCCCGCTTCTTCATATAATTCTCGCCGCGCTCCTCCAATACGAGCTTCGCCTTCATTCAATTTCCCTCCAGGAAGACACCATTTTTCACCTGAAAAACATTTAGGATGACGTTTGAGAAGGAGAAAGGTGTCCTGGTACTGACAGTAGCATCCTACAACAGTAAGATCTGAGATAAATCCCTCGGGAGCTTCTAAAAAAACTTGAAGAGCCATTTCCAACAAATTGGTTATTGTGTAAAGTGCATAAGCATGCCTATCATAGATATATTTCCAAAAATATGTAAGCTTTTTCCTGGGGCGACAGGTGTTTTTCTCCAAGTTGGAATGGTTTTGGTGAGTTACTATCACACCCTTTCCGAAAATGTTGTCATCAACACCTCTTTTGAAGAAGCTCGGGGTCTCGAAAAATTTGCAAATGTTCTGCTTATGCCAACTCAATACCTCTGCGAAGGAAAAACTGTAAGTTTTAATGGTCAAGAGTTTGAGGTAAAACAACGGTTTCAGTACCAAACTAAAAAACGCGTCTACTCTCCTATTGCCTTAATATTTTTCACACCAGGAATTCTTTTAGGGTGCACTGTGAAAGGAATTGCTCTTTTTAATCATGAGGTCAAGGTACGCCACATCGCCCTAAAAGCCCACTTTAGCTCCACTAAAGTACTCTCAAATCTTAAGAAATTCCAAGCCCTTGGCATCGACACTGCTGACTGGAGGGAAGGAGAGGCGTGCATCCCTCAAGGATATAAACGTCGCCCAGGTGATGAAAACAATCTAGCCCCGGATAAAAAAGCACTCGTTGAAATCTCTAATCTCTTTTCAAAAGCTAGGATTCTTTTCTGGGTTGACTGTGGCACATGTATCGGAGCTTATCGACATGGAGGAGTTATCCCATGGGATAATGACCTTGATCTTTCTATTCTAGTCGATGACTTCCAAAATGCTAAAAATGTCCTTAAAAATCTCGATTCTAAAAAGTTTGCTTCTCAAGATTGGTCAAGCCGAGGACGCCCTGGCAGCTACATCCGTGTTTACGTAAAAGAAAGTCAAAACCATATTGATATCTATTGCAATGATATTGATCGCACTAAAAAAACAATTACCTATATTGTTGCACATCTTAATAGCAACTTCATGGCAGAGGACTGGAAAGAAAGGGAGCGGACGCAAATGTCTCCTATCCCCTTTAATGTTGTATTTCCACTGAAGAAAGGCATCTTTGATGGCATCGAGGTCCCCGTTCCCAACAAAACTGCTCGTTTTATCCAATATAAATACGGCCCCAATATCAATCCCCCACGGATCTACGATGAAGAAACTGGTAAATACGAAAAAGACCTCACCCATCCCTACTGGAATGTTCCACTCGCCCACTAGATAGTGGGCTCTATTACGACTTCTCTGACATCAATATTTTGCGGTTGCTCCAAGGCTCCTGAACTGTAACCCTTGACGCACTAATTAATTTTTTGTTACGCTTTTTTATCTCGCTAATGAAAGAGGTGATCTCATGCTTAAGAAGTTCTTTTTCTTCCTATTTCCACTTGTATTGTTTGCTCATGACCCGCAGCAAGTGCCCCCTCAATCACAGCAACAGATGCCTCCTCCCCAGCAAAGACAAGCACCACCATCACAGTTGCAACCGCGACCCACAGTGCCCCCTCCTCATCATGTAGAGAAAGAACTACCACCAATTACACCACCTGCAGGCCCTCTACCTGGGCATAAAGTCGACATGATCTTGGAGGCTGAGTTTCTCTATTGGTATGCCACGACAACTAACCTCTCATACGCAACAAAATATATCGTGTTTAACCAAGGGAATGCTACGGATCCTACGGCTCGCTTTGTAGGTCCTGAAAAAATTTATGAGCCTCGTTGGAGCTGGGACCGAGGCGTTCGGTTTGGGGTTGGAGTCGTCACAAACCACGATGGTTGGGATGTCTATAGTGACTGGACTTGGATCTACAATAGCAGCTTTGATTCAATCAATGTTCAGAATTACCCCGTCAATGATTTAACTAGCCTACAAAACCCTGTCGGAACACAAGCATTAGCTTCCCCTTGGTTTGCCAATGGAACCAATTCTAATTTCGATAGCATTCAGACAAGATGGAGTATTTTACTCAATCAGTTTGACCTTGAACTCGGCCGAAAATTTTGGATTAGTCCTAGGCTTGTTCTTCGCCCTTTTGGAGGGCTGAGGGGACACTGGTCCAGAATGTTCTTCAAGGTGCGAGGAAGCTATGACGGTCTTGGCTTAGGCGTAAATGCCCGCCTCTTTCAAGAGACAGCTAGAAGAACTCAAAAATTCTGGGCAGTAGGATTACTTGGAGGCCTTCAGAGTAATTGGTATATTAACCGTAATTGGAGCGTTTTTGTTAACTGGGCAATCTCATTGCTCTATGGACCTTTTGATAATAAAACCCATCTTCAGTCGTTTGGTTTTAATACCAATAATCAGGAAATTTCTAACTTTGATCAACGATTTAACCATGACGATATCTATGCCTTGCAGTCGGTTTACGATTTAGCGATTGGTATCCACTGGGAACTTCCTATTTATGATTCAGCATACAGAGTCAGCTTTGATGCAGGATGGGAAAGTCACCTCTACCCAGGGTATAATCATCTCGATGCAAATGTTTCTGCCTCCAGCAACGGCGCAACCTATCTTCCTGCAGAAGGAGATCTGACTCTCTCCGGTCTCGTCCTCCGCGGACAATTTGAGTTTTAAGGAGTATAAGGTATGAAAAAACTGCTGATCTTTTTTCTTCCCTGTGCGTTGGCTTGGAGTGCTGGCTATAATCGCTACGTTCCCCCGCCTCAAAAGACAACGGCTAAGCATGCTATAGCACCCATGGTTACACCCCCTGTTTCTCCCATGGAAACAAATGACTACGACATTACCTTTGAAGCTGACTTTTTGTGGTGGACTTCTAACGTGACAAACCTCAGCTATGCTACAAAATATGAAGTCGTGCCTGTTGGAGACGCCTCTCTGCCCGGGACTTCTACAACTCAGCCCAAAAGAATCTATGACTTTGATTGGGACTGGGCCCCAGGTGTGCGCATTGCCTTTGGAATCAACACCAACTATGATGGTTGGGACGTTGCAATGGATTGGACCTATTTTTACAATTCATTTAATGACACAAAAAATGTGCATTCCCCCATCCCTACTTTTTTGGGATTTGAAACCAACCCCGTAGGGACAGAGCTATTGTCAAACGGCTGGTCTGACTTTAGTGCAGCAGATTCGATGGCAACCTCGATCACCGCTGAAGGTGGTATTCAAATGAACCAGATCGATTTAGAACTCGGTCGCAATTTTTGGCTAAGCCGTCGTATGACTCTCCGTCCCTTTAGTGGGGTGCGGGCCCACTTTTCTCATCTTGACCTCCGAAGCAAAAAGACATTCGAAGGAACGGGTGGCTCTAGTCTTGTAGGATTTGCGCAATGGAATGACAACCAAAAACAAAAATTCTGGTCTGTCGGGATTGTTGGAGGATTTGACAGCTCTTGGAATATTTTCAAAGCACTTAGTCTATTTGGATCGGGAGGATTTTCCCTGTGCTACGGCCCCTTCACAAATGTCACCCACTATCTAACGCATATCAGATCCCCCGATAGAACGAGGATCACCCACGAGTCACACATCCGAAGAACTCATGATCAGGTTTGGACCTACCAACAAATCATCGATTTTGCCATTGGCTTTAGGGTCGAAAAAACATGGATCAATCCGCAGTTTAAGGAGACATTCCGTATGATGCTTGATATTGGATGGGAAGCTCACCTCTACCCCTCCTATAATCATCTCGATCAGACAACTTCTGACAACGTAACCTTTAACAACGCCTCGTCAATCGATGCGCCAGTCACTTTTCGCCCGGCAAGAGGCAACCTTTCCCTCTCAGGGTTCATCGTTAAAAGCCGCTTCGAGTTCTAAGTCCGTAACTGAAATTATACGGGGAGAATTGAGCGCTCAGAAGCCTGTTCAGCTGTACTTCGATGAACCATCATCGAAAACAAACAATCCATTAAATAAACAGCCACACCTACATAGATGGTTTTTCGCACAAGCATCCAGGCGGCATCGGAAACTGAACTCGCATTTTTGAGCTCAAGCTGGGTCTTTGCCTTAATGTCTTTGATAAAAAATGTCGTTGGAAGGGAAATTAGCAGAGAAAATGCAAGTTTTTTCATCACTTGAAGGGTTGAATCCTCCTCAGAAGTAGAAGAGCTTCTCACCATTTCCCATGCCTTTTTAAGAATTTCGCCCCTTGAGTTTTCTGCAAACTCAACCCCCTCACGGATGGATTCAATATAATTATTGACTTCAGTAGCAAGCATCCTAGCTCCTGAGTCTAGATGCCCCCAGATAGGCGCTGCTTTTTCTGATGCAGAAGCGTAAACACTATTTGAATACTCACGAACACTTGAAGGAATACTTAAACTAAACAAACGACCTCACCTCACAATGATAATTATAATAATGTCATTATTATAACAATAAATAATAAAAAGTAACTATTTATGTGTAAAATATTAAATTATAATATGGTTTGTAGTTTTTTATGAATTATTCTGTCGATTGTATAAATTTAAAACTTACTAAAGATCACTAACGAATCCACATTGAGGACAGCAGGTCAAACCATCAAGCACCTCTGCAACAGTTACTTAAGAAAAAAATAAGCTTTGTTAATATAATAACTAATTATTTGATACAATTGACCTTGAGAAGGTATGGATTCTCGGAAATAATTATAATAAACATAGATCTCCAGATAATCCCAGTTTTATTTCTGTCCCACACGGACGGGTTAACTGATCCTCTCTAATCTAATAAACGCATAACACAGTTATCATTCATTAGGTAGACCATCTAAACGATTGGTTTTTAAGGCTCTATGCCTTAATAGAGAAACAATTAATCCGTTTGGGGATACGATAGAAAAACAGGGTTTTATCGTAAACGATTATTAATTAGTTACATATGTATCTAATAGTGATCGATTCCTCAACGCTAATCAGAAGTGTAAGAGGAAATAGGAGATACATGGAAGCCATAAGCTCTATCCAAGAATCACAGCAAGGTGTTTTCGACTCAGTATCTGAGTATCATAAAGAGAGACTTCCTCTGGCATCCAGGGAAATTTCTCACCAAGCCACCACCACCGCACTGCTATCTAATCGACCTAATATCAATGGATTAGGTCTAGCAAATACAATCAGGTCCACTTATCAAGACCCTGAAAAATCAAGAGTGTTTCTATCTGGAAAATCGATTGAGCAGATAAAAGACTTTAGAAGTGGTCTTATTTCCTTAATGTTAACCTTTTCTGAAGCTGATCGTGAAGACCTTAAACCCCTTTTAAACATTGTGAGTCAAACCGGAAAAGAAAAACAGAAGGCAGAAGATCAACTTCAAGCTCCTTCCTCCAAGCGTTCTGCTCGTGCCCCCAGGGTCAGTATGGTGGCCCCAGCTCAAATCCAGCCAAAACCCATTTTGCGAAGAGCAGAGACCGCTCTGCTTAAAAAAATCCAGAAACTCGACAATAAAAGCCCTAGTTTTGCAAAAGACATTGACTCTATTCTTACAAGTCTTAATGAAGCAAAAGAACAAGACCTTATCCGCCCAGAACAAGCGCGCTCATTTGAATGTATTTTAGAAGCTTTAAAAGGAAAAGATCAAAATTTCCTTCCGGGATCTCATCGGGAACTTTTCAACCTTCTCAAAGAAAAATTCCCAACTCTAGCATTTAGTAAAGAAGAGAGTGAAAATTTTTCTGTAAAGCTCTTTGACCTTGTCAATAAGGCTGTTGAGCATGCCGACTCCCTTGAGACTCTTTGCTCCAATGCAGATAAAGTCCAAGAACGAGTCGAAAAACTTCTTATGGATAGGAACAAAAGGACTCTTGGAGAAAATTTCTCCTCAAACTATCAAACACTCCATGAAGGTTTTGAATTTTTTTCTACTTATGCTGATAAACAAATAGCTCAGCGGTCAGGTAAAAAACATGGAGAACTCGACAAAAAAACAAATGGCCGTTTTTCGTCAGTTATTAAGCAATTACCCTATTTAAGCCTATCGAAAAAAGGACCCTTTATCCGCCGACAATTGCAACAAGGTTTCATTCAAGCATTTAATGTCTCAACATTGAGCCACCTTCCCCCTGATAAATTTCAAGAAGCTCTCAAACAGCATACCATCGAGCGTGCACAGTCTACTGAATCCTCTTACAATGAAGTCTATGAATCCTATTTTGAAGCAAAACATGACTGGGTTGTAGAGAATATCGATAATGTTCATAAGGTTTACAATCAGTACACAGATCCCAGCTTAAGGGGATATGCTGCTTGCAGTATGATTTCTTTAGCTGTTTCACAACAATTAAGAGACACCCCCACACTCTCCAGCAAGGATATAGATTTTACGTTAACTCCAGCGATGATCCAAGATGTAGAAAGGGAGTATAACGCACCTTCGTATGAAGAAAGCAAGAAAATCACGCATACTTTCCCCAGACATTTTGACCTAGAAGCTCGTGCTATGCTTCCTGTGATGTCAAAAACCCAAGCTGAAATATTTGGAATTGTTTCCCAAGAGAAAAAAGAAGCATTTTTAGAATCTTACAGAGAAAGTCGACTAAAAGGTTTTGAACGTGCCGCAAAAATATACTCTTCTATGGACAAAGAGACAGTCTCTACTTCAGATCTTATCAATGCTATCTGCGTTATAAAAACTAATGGAACATTCAATATTGCTCTTACCAGTAGTTCAACAGAGGAGAACATCGGTCATGATCTCGTGATTCAAATCGATAATACAAACAAGGTATTCAGGCTGATCGATTCAAATTTCGGAGTCATCGAATATGACTCTTTTGAAGAATTTGCGAAGCAGGCTAAAAAGTATCTAAAGCTTCAATACAATGATTACGATACATTTGTCATTACAACCTATAAGAAAACGTCTGCTTAAAAATACTTTTTGAAAGCAAATCGTCTTGTCGAGAAGCAAGTGGTTCCCTTGCTTCTCTGCGTAGCATCGTTATGAACCTGTTGAGTAGAAATAACACGCTGAGTATAATTCCGCAGTAAAAGGGAAAACTGCGGCTTATCATGAGCATTCAATTTTTTAGTAATCAACTAGATAGAAAATATCCGGATTATATTGATTCATATCCACACGACTTTGAGAGCCCTATTAAAAAAATTTCTGAAACTTTTCCTTTGCTCTTCCCCAATCTAAGAAGTGAAGTCGGAGGCCCCATCCGAATTGAGCTGGTTGTCGATATCCCTCATGCTGAAAATAAAGGGGTTTCTATCGTTGAGCTTGAAAATAGAGGGATTTCGACTCAAGGCCTCCGCAGTAATGACCGGGGGATTGTTAGTATTGAAGACCTTGCAAAACAGAATATCAATATAGCTCGGGAAAGCTCCCCTGGATATTGGTACTGGGAAAAAAGAACAATCTGTATTGCCCACTCAGAGGGGTATGGAAAATATGACTTTTTTGATCAGGAGTATTATCAAATCCTAAACCTACTCTTTGAAATGCAAAATGCTTGTCAAACACCCGCATTTCGAGATTTAGACAGGCAGGGTAAAACACTCGGCAAAGATCAATACGTCCGCGCGTTTGAAGATATCGAACATGATTCTCTTCAAATGACAGACTCTCGCCTAGAGATCATGGTCAACAAAGGAAATTTTGATCAAAGGTTTAACCTTTGCAAAGCTGCGTACCACGATCCGGAACTCAATTATCTTTTTCAACAGTTAGATGGCCATTCCTTTCTTATTGCTGAAGATTTTGAAAGTCGATTTCCACATCATCCTCAAAAACCCTATGTGGGGACCTGGGCAACCCCATTTGATAGACAAAACTCCAGAGATATGTTTGTTTGTGAAAAGCTTAGAGAAGTCCTAACAGCGCATCTAGCAGCCATTCACCATAACGAAAAACCCCATCTAGATCACCTATTAGAGACGGTTAATGTCGGGCTTCGTTTTGAAGAAGAATGGGCACAGATGGTCATGAAAAACTTAGTCTTTTTTCAAGGGAAATACAACGCCTATGTGCAAAGAAAACATCCAGATACCGTAGTCAATATTGTATCTGTAAATTCACCCTAAACTTTCTTCTCTCTCACGCCCTGGCTTAAAACTTAGGACACAGGCGATATTCCACCTCTATTTTACCAACGAAAGGCCTACAGTTTTGTGCTTGCCTGTTTCCTGCTCAAGAAGAGAAACATCAAAAATGGGATGATAGTGCGCACGAGGGACAAAGATTAATGTCTTTTTATACGAACCAGGGGGAATGATAAAATGCTCGCGAGCCTTCTCGTGAAAATCTTCGTTGAGGCTAGAGTTGGCCTTCATCGACTTTACACCATCGACAATTGCAGGCAATACAAGAAGGCTGTAGCCCACGACTCTTCCCAAAGTCGAAGTGTAAACTGACTGGGCCACTTCTTGAGTATTGGTACAAGGGATGCTGATTTCCTTTGCAGAGAAGATGTAGGTTTTGTCAGTCGTATTTTGGAAGGTAAGTTGAATCGGTTGATATCCTTTCGCAATCACATTGCGGCCGAGATAGGTTAAGCAATCCTCTTTGGTAAAAGCCTTGCAGCCAATATGCATCCCATCAATCTCTGGATAGTTCCGTACAGAGTACGGATCGAGGGCGGAAAGATTACTAGCCTTATAAGAGGCACATCCTGTCAAAAGTAATGCTAAAAAAAAGAAGGTCCATTTCATCCATTATCTCCAAAGGGTATATTCGGAGTGTAACGAGAGAGGTTTTTTTTGTCGAAAAGAAAGCCCTCTACTTTTTCCCTAAGAGCAATTGGGGCCAAGTTTTATCTTTAACCACTCCTTTAAAATCATGAAGGCTATGCCCTCCATCACATATCCTGATATAGCGTTCAGGGTGAGATAAAACAAGATTTGTAGTTAGTGGATCTTTATTCGTTGCAAGGTTTATATGATAATGGCTTTTCTTAGCGCGGTATCCATTCCACGTAATCCTCCAGAGCTTCTTACTCTTCCAACATCTTGAGGCAAACTGCCCTCCTCTTGAGTGCCCTGTAAAAGCTACGACTTCACCCCACTTTGGTTCTCCATACTTCTTGTCATACTTTCTTATGTATTTCTCTTCCCAAGCCTTGACTGTCTTCGTCATTGAAGATAGTAACATTTTTGTTGCTAATGAAGATGTTGAAACATTTTCGATCCATTGAATATTATTATTGCTCCCTTGGAATGACACAATATGAATCTTCCGGTGCCCCTTTTGGATACAAAATAGCCCTAATACCCATGGATATGACGAGACTTTTTCTAATTCCTTAAGAACTATTTTGCCTTCAGTCTGCTCCTCTAAGTATTTATTTACCGCATCTTTGGTCCTTTCGACTAGGGAGCCTTCTTCATAAACTGCATCAGCAACAGTCCAAACTTCATAAGGAGTTAGCTCACTATCTATTGGATCCACGAGCAAACTCTATTGAGCTGCAGAAAGGGCCACCACCTTAGACTCCCCCGTCTTTTGATCAGACAAAGAAAGCTCAAATATAGGCGTATAATGAGCCTTTGGAACAAAAACAAGTGTCGTTGAATATGAATTAGGTCTGATTTCAAAACTGTCTTTTGCCTTAACAGAGAAATCAGTATCAAGCGCACCATTGGCATTTGATGACTTTATTCCATCAACAACTGCAGGAATAAAAAGAGGAAAAGTAACGGGGAGAAAAAGAATGCCTCCAAGCGTATATCCCGTTACACGCCCCGCTGTTGAAGTGTGAACTGTGCGCGCAACTTCCTCAGGATTTGAACAAGTTAGGCTTATCCCCTTTGTTGAGAAAAGATAACTCGTATCACTTTGGTTATGAAACGTAAGCTGAACTGGCTGATATCCTTTTGCAATCACGTCGCGATCAAGATAGTTGTAACAATCCTCAACAGTATACGCCTTACACCCAATCGAAATCCCTTCAACTTCCTCGTAAGTTCGCACATACTCAGGGTTCAGGGCAGACAGAGAGTTTGCTTGGTAAGATGCACATCCGGTTAGTAAAATTGATATTCCAATTCCTAAGGATATTAATATTTTTCTCACTGGGATTCTCCGTTAGATTTGACCGAGTCGATTTTAGCCTGTGTATTCAATTTTTGTCGAAGAGAATTAGAACCAAACCTGAGTCCAATCCGCCCCACGACTTCCTTATCCAAACCATAACCAGGAAGGTATCCTGAAGTTTTTCCGCCAAGCTCAGTGTATAGAGCAATAGATCTATTTAAATTTAACGTACTTGTCACCGATAGAGCCGCTCCCCACCTACGCTTATTCAATGAAGGGCGATAAGCCTCCCCGGTCTCATCCAGCTCTTCTAGGGTTGCTGGAGTGACAAACACTCCTTGATTCCATCCATCAAAACGGAAACCCACGGTTCCTTTTTTTCCTTGAAAAAAGTGGTCATAAGCAAACCCCGTTCCGAAACTTCTTTTTCCCCCTTTGAAATAGAAATAAAGAGGCTCTCCGTGAATCGTAAAAAAGTTTTCTAAATACGCTTCTGGAGCATAAGGGGCATAGGCAATCTTTACGTTGGGAAGATAACGAATATTCTCTCCCAGTGGAATCATAGGAAAATTCCACGCTTTCCCTTCAGCAATATAGTAAAAGAATGCGTAGTAGCTGTAAAACGTCATCGGATCAAGCCAGTTAAAAATCGACCAGCGAGTTAGCTGCCCCATTGTTAGATCATCATTGATATAGGAAGCATTTTGCAGTTTGAGATACGCATCGATGTCATTCCCTTCAGAAATTTCATCATTATTCAGTCTTCCAAGCTGAGTAATCAGAGTGTACCAGAAAAGAGACTGCTCCGCTTGAGTGTATGTCATGGCGAGCCGTCCATCAATCTCCCCTCGGCGCATCCATTCCATTTTTAAATCGCGAGCTAATATAGCCTCAGCTTCAAGACCAGCGACGACAACAGCCATCATATCTCCTACTTTAAAGGAGTCTTTTACATCAAAGTAGGTCGCACCACCCCAAGGAGTCACTGTATATTTTTTGGGTGTCACACCCAACTCTCTTAGCCGATACCCATGTCCAAAAATTTCATGCTGAGCAACCGACGTCATGGTATTGAGCTGCGACCAGAAAAGGATCTGCTCAGCAGCCCTTCCCCAAACCTTTGCTGTCGAATCCCGTCCTCCTCCTGGGAAAAGACAGTCCTCCCCCATGATGAGTAGATCCTGGGCAGTCATCAGATTTGCAGCTCCCGAATAGGGAGAAAAGTGAGGATCAACCATTACAGTTTGAGAAGCAACAGTCGTTCCCATTAATAATATTAAATATAAAGCTAAGAATCGTTTTTTCATTATTTTTCCCATATTTTAAACGGGCCAGTTTAATAAATAGGGGAAATAAAAACAAGTGGCGACAGAAGTGATGGTATACCTAAGAAAATTCAAAAGTTGGTCGCGGGAGCCCCAATCGGCCTGAATTGA
>CAYGKJ010000002.1:0-106323 GCA_964350675.1 uncultured bacterium
TGCCCTTTCAGGCCACTCAATGGGAGGTTTCTTTGGCGCCCATGGAGCAGCCCGCGTCCAAGCTCTTTTCCCTAAAAATACTATCAATTTTTTGAGTGATCGCTCCCTTAGTAACCTTCACGACCGCGTTGATATCAAGGTCCAAAATCTAGGCTATTCAAGAATTTCGGCTTTTGCTATTGCGTCTTCGATCCATGGAACAATGGCTTTGCTGCACTGGGCAAAGGATCCCATTGAGGCTTTAGAGGGGCTGAAAGGAAGAGTCTGCATCATTTATCATAAAGGGGACGGCGTGATTCCTTACGAGCAGTCAACGCATCATGCATTAACTCAAGTGGAAAGAGCCAAAACTTATTTCTGTATACCTATGCAGGAAAAGGGAGGATCGGCTGAACTATCAGCTCGTGCGCATAATCGAGACTTCACTGATGAGGAAAACTCGCGCATTGTTGTAGAACTTAAAAAAATGCTAGTGATTCCTCTGACTTCAGAAGAATCACTGCTTTTCCCAGAAAAGTTAAGCTAACAATTCCTTCAGGATGACCATTTCAGCAAGTGCTTTTTCGGGGTCATACTCTAGTGCCAGGTGATCAATCATTGCATCGTAGTGCTCCCTGATAACCATGAATTTTTTACTCTCTTCCAGACTAAGCACTTTTTCCATTGTGGGTTTTAAAGCGTTATACTTTTTGCCGATTTCTTGAAGGTCTGCATAATGCTTCTGGATAAAGGGGAGAGGCTGAATATAAAGTTGGCTGTTCATGAGAGGTGCTATTTGCGCTGTTGAGATGATATTTTCTTCCATATCTGCAGGAATTTCCATAAAGGAAGAGGCTTTTTCTAGCATGATTCTTAAAGCCTGGCGATGGGTCATAACGACTTCTTTGCCATCAACAGTATAGGTTGCTGAGCTATCTGGATTTGCAAGGTCTGTCAGATCGATGGATGCCATGCCTTTAGAGTTTCGAGGAAGTCCTGGGTCCGCTTTTGCCCAGCTAGGATTGAGATAAAAATTTCCTCTTAAGAAATCTACCCCCATCGTCTTTCCTCCATTTGACATTGCTGCCTTAAAGCGCGCTTTCAATCCGGATTTACCAATATGGCTATCATCTAATATTCTGTCAGGAAGGAAGCTTCGTGTGTATCCAGATCTTTGGAAGAATCTGTCGAGTCCAGATTGACGGCTGTTTCCCTTGTGGTGGCTGATTTCATCTTCACGATCTTTTTCAAAAGAACAAGCGAACTGGATGTAATCTTCACTTCCATCTTCGCTAGTAAATGGAAAGCCAACGTTCGTATGATCGGCCCCTTGAACCTCCTGGGAGAATCTGTTCCATTTTACTTGCGACTCTTCCGTTCCAGGTAGGGGAATCCCTGTCCAAGCATTTTCAGTAACCTTAGCTAAACGTTGTCCTTTAATTCCCATTTGGCGTTCAACTTCATGGCAAAACTTATTTGCAAATACTCCACAGTTTCCAGACTTATATTTATCAAACATGCCGACAAGGTTTGGACTAAACTTTTGAAATGCTTGATCAAGTGTGATATGTGGGTTGAGGGCTCTTTCAGTTCTAACGAACTTTGCAAATTCCAAAACCATTCCAAGATTATTGAAATAAGTCCCTGCGGTTAAACCTGTATAGATTTCTTGCATTTGTTGAAGCTCTGCTTTTGACATCCTTTGTGTGCAAGAGACATCCATGGGAGCAACGGCGCCATCAATAATTTCTAGATGGCCTTGGGCGTTGTAGCGCACCTCCAAAGTTCTTGGGAGTTCATGAGCTTCTATTGAGATCTGGACGCGTGCAACAACTGTGCCAGCTTTTGAAGGCTTTGGCAGCTCCATTTTATTTAAAGCTGTTACAATATCAATAAGGTCATCGCGGAATGGGGGTTTTTGTTTATTTTTATCGAGAAAGCCTTTGAGAGCCTGGTCGAATGAGGGGTCGTTTTCTGTGCAGGTCGTTATTAAACTAGCGATAGAAGCAGTTTCTCGAGCAGTAATTGCTGTTCTGCCATCAAAAAACTGCTCGATGTTTGCAATAAGGTCATCGCTTGAAATACGTCCTCCTAGGACATACCCTGAGAGGGTCGCAATTCTCTTGACCATTGATTCATCTGAGGGGGTAAAGAAGAAGGAACTGACCCATTCACCATTACTCGCAGTGCGTTTAGAAGCTTCTTCTAGAAACGCCCTGTCTCCAGAGGTAAAATCAACACCTTGTTTCATTTTTTGAAACAATCCATGCAGTCTGTTTAGTGTTGGATCTTCTGACGGTGCTGCTACGGTATGAGAAGAAGATGCTTCATATTTTGACTCAACGACTCCTAAAGCACCTGTGCTAGGTAGTGCCATTTCCTCTCCCTTAATTTGTTATTAGCCACTTTGTTATAATTATATTTTACCATACTCGCTTAATTAATTATAATAATTATTATAATACTTGTTATGAGTCACTTAGAGCGCCTATTTTGCTGTGAGCTACGGGCGAAAAAATATCTTTAAGTATCTAATATTAAGTTAATTAATGGTTTATTCGATTGTGTGGGATCTGAGAGGCGGCAGCAGGTCTGGTTTGTTCGCAAGCGAAATTTGGAACAAAATGGGTGAGTATGTCATTATGCCTGATATGACAAAGCCCATGATTTACATCGCACGCGCTCTTCTAAGTCTCATTTTTCTCTTTGCGGGAGCGGGCAAGCTCATGAATTGGAAAGGGACTGTTGATACCCTTGCAACGATGTTTTCGAACTGGTACATGCATCTTGAGGGGACTGTGATTAGCAGTGAAGCGCATGAGTTTCTCGTAGAAAGTGCGTCGACCCTTTTAGGGATTGCAACCTTTTTAGAAATTGCTGGAGGGCTTCTTCTTCTTCTCGGGGTCAAAGTAAGATGGGGGGCTCTGTTTCTCCTTCTCTTTCTCATTCCAACAACGATTGTTTTTCATGCCTTTTGGTTTGAAATTGGCGTTGATTTGCATAAAGAACTTGGAGTGTTTTTGAAGAACTTAGCGTTAATCGGAGCGCTTCTCTATCTCCTTGTTGGGCCTCAACCCTATCGAGCTAGCAAATGATTACGGCAGTTTTATTTCTTGTCAGTTGGGCACTTTTTGCCTGGGGTCAGCCTCATATCAGCTCCATCCTTTCTGTCTTTGCAAGTAGTTTTGGTTTAGCTCTCATGTGGCTTGCGCTATTGCGTATTCAGTCTAAGAAGATCCGTTATGTTGTCTCTGCGCTTTGGTTTTTTGCTGTGCAACTTGTGCAGCTCTCTTGGTTTGCTTCTCCGACGTATCAAGGAACCTATATCTATTTTGTTTACGGAGGCCTTGCGCTGTGGCTTGGGGCAGAGTTTGGAATATTGTCACTCTTTCTTCCGAAAAAAGGGCCGATTTCCTTGCGGCGCATTTTGGGAATATCAGCTCTTTGGACCCTATTGGAGTGGAGCCGCCTCTTTGTTTTGTGTGGGTTCGCTTGGAATCCCGTTGGGTTGTCTATAACAGGGTTTAACATTTCATCTCAATTGGCATCAGTTGTTGGGGTATTTGGACTCTCATTTTTAGTAATGATGATCAATTTGCTTGGGGTTAACTTTTACTATAGAAGAAACAAACGTGCTTTTTTGCTCTATGGAGGGGTTCTTCTCTTCCCCTATTTATTTGGAGCATTTCACCTAGATTTTCATGAGAAGCAGGATCGAAAAGATCCTTTCCATGTTGCACTTGTTCAGACAGCGTTACTTCCCGACGAAAAAGATTATCATTACGGAAAAGAAGACCGTTTTGTGCATCCCTACCTTCAGTGGTACTCGATTGTTACCTATTTAAAAAACCACGGTGATAAGCGTTTGGATCTCATTGTACTGCCAGAGTATGCACTTCCTTTTGGATCGCACGCAAAAGTTTATTCTTACAGCGATATGGCTCTTTTTATGGAAGGGGAGCTTGGAGATCTATCTTCTCTTCTTGTTGAGCCCTTTGCTGAAAAGAGGGAGGGAAAATGGTATGTAAGTAATTCCTTTTGGGCACAAGCAATTGCAGACTACCATCAGGCAGAGCTTGTGATGGGGCTGGACTCCAAAGATGGAAAAGATCATTACAATGCAGCCTTCCATTTTTCATCCCATGGAGCGCGAGAAGTCACCCGGTATGAAAAAAGAGTTCTTCTTCCCCTAGCAGAATACCTTCCGTTTACTTTTTTGAAACCTTTAGTGGCTCGCTACGGCATTACAAACTTTTTCACCCATGGAAAAGAATCAAAGGTTATGGGGGAAAAACATCCCATGAGCTTATCGGTTTGTTACGAAGAGTGTTTTCCTCATATCATGCGAGAAGGGAGAATTAAGGGAGCAAAACTTTTTGTCAATGTGACCAATGATGGATGGTACCCCTATTCTCGCCTTCCAGAGGAGCACTATATCCATGGACGTATTCGAGCCATAGAAAATGGAGTTCCTCTTCTTCGGGCGTGTAATACAGGGATTACAGCCGGCGTGGATAGCCTAGGAAGGACCGTTGCGCGGCTTGAGAATGGCGATGGGAGTTTTGAGTTAGAAAAAGGGGCTCTATTCATTCCACTTGACCTCTATTCTTACCGAACCCTTTATACATTCTGGGGTGATACTTTTATTATTTTGATCTCGTTAGTTTCCCTGTTTTTTTTAAGGAATCCTCTTGCTGAAAAACGGGAGTCTGATTTAAGCTAAGGGGAATTAATTTTGCTCACTTTCAAACGTTTAAACTGGACTCTTCATGGCATCTTCCGATAAGTATTCCACATCAAGAAAACATCAACGCACCTTAAAAAATTCAGTTTCCCTGTCTGGAACAGGCCTTTTTACCGGAGTGAGTTCTGAAGTCAAGCTTCGTCCTGCTCCCGAAGGAACAGGGGTTGTATTTCAAAGAATGGATCTTCCTGACAAACCAACCCTTCCGGCACTTGTTGACTACGTTTGCGAAACACCTCGGTGTACCATATTAGGAACAGGGGATTTTCAAGTTCAAACTGTGGAGCATATTCTCTCTGCAATTAAGGCCTATGAAATTGATAACCTTATTATTGAGATTGATGGCCCAGAGGTCCCCAGTTGTGATGGAAGCGCAGTTCCCTTCGTTGAGCTAATTGAAAAAGCAGGAGTCGTTTCTCAGAGCAAAACAAAAAAAATCCATCACTTAGAGGTCCCTGTTTTCTGGTCAAAGGGAGATGTTCACCTTGTTGCTCTTCCTTCAGAGGAATTCCGGATTAGCTATACACTGAACTATCCGACATGTGAGCTTTTGAAATCGCAGTTCTTTACTGTTCATATCAACGAAGAAATTTACAAAGAAGAGATTGCTCCTGCGCGAACCTTCTCCCTTTATGAAGAGGTTGTTCCTCTGATTGAAAAGGGAAATATCAAGGGAGGACGCCTAGATAATGCCGTGATTATTAAGGGAGATTCGATTTTGAATCCTGAGGGAGTCCGATATAAAGATGAAATGGTGCGCCATAAGATCTTAGATCTTATCGGCGATCTTTCTCTTGTTGGGCAATCTTTCATTGCGCATATCATAGCAATTCGATCGGGTCACTTTTCTAACACCTCATTTGCAAAAGAGCTTGTGAGTAATTTCACTATGGAGAACCATTGATGACTACCGAAGCCTCCGCTTCAAAAGCGATCCTTAATATCAAACAGATTCGTGATATCCTTCCCCATAGATATCCTTTTCTGCTTGTAGATCGGGTCATTGAGCTTGATTTAGAGGCTAACACCATTGTAGCAATCAAGTGTGTGTCGATGAATGAAGAGTTTTTTCAAGGACACTTTCCTCAGGCTCCTATTATGCCAGGGGTTTTAATCTTAGAAGCCTTGGCTCAGACCGGAGGCATTCTTATCCATCAAAAGGGGTTTCAAGAGAAAACTGCCGTTCTTTTAAGTGTGACCAAAGCAAAGTTTCGTCGTCCTGCACTGCCTGGTGATGTGCTTACCATGCATGTTTATGGTCAGCACCTAAGTTCTAAGGGAGGAAAAGTCCAAGCAAAAGCAAAAATTGCCGGGGAACTAGCTGTCGAAGCAGAAATCGGATTTGCACTCACCAGTTTTGAACAGATTTAGGGAACACATTCATGTCTAATATCCATCCTACAGCGATTGTCGAAGAGGGAGCTCGGCTCGGAGAAAATGTTACTTTAGAACCTTACGCGATTGTTAAAAAAAATGTAGTTCTAGGCGACAACGTAACAATTAAATCCCACGCCTACATCGATGGGCACACGACGATTGGTGAGGGCACCACGATTTATCCCTCTGCAAGTATAGGGACTAAGACACAGGCTAAGAAATTTCATGGGGAAGTGACATATGTTAAAATTGGAAAGCACTGTGAAATTCGCGAGTTTGTGACCATCAATTCATCATGCGACGAAGGCTCAACCGTTGAGGTTGGGGATCATTGTTTGATTATGGCTTACTGTCATATTGCCCACCACTGCAAGGTGGGGAATCACGTCATTATGGCAAATGGAGCAATGCTTGCTGGGCATGTAGAAATTCACGACTACGCCAATATTGGGGGAATGACTCCAATCCATCAGTTTGTGCGAGTAGGGGCTTATGCTATGGTAGGAGGTCTCAGCCGGATTACTAACGATATTCCTCCTTATACACTAGGCGCTGGGATCCCCTATCGCGTTGCAGGTCTCAACCTGATTGGGTTGAAAAGGCATGATTTTAATCTCGAGCTTCGAAAAAACCTTACCAAAGCTTATAAACTCACTTATCGCTCTGGGGTTCAGCTACGAGAAGCTCTTGAGCGTGTTGAAAACGAAGTAGATAAAAGTCCTGTGATTAACCATTGGCTTGATTTTTGCAAAAGCTCAAAGCGGGGGCTCATTGGCCTGCAGCCTGCAGGCCCCGGAAATGAAATTCCCGATATCAAAGATCTTTTAGAAGAGTGAGCCAATTGCAAAGCTCCATATTATCCCTTTTTGCTCTTTTTCACAAATTTACCCCTGCAATACAAGCACCCTACCCTAAAGGGTATGTGAGTTTGTATTGCAGAGCTAACTGCGCAAAAAATCTTCAAAAATCGACTGATCAGGAGTTTTGCAAGTGACTCAAGTGAAGATCATTTACTTTGGAACCCCTCCCATTGCAGCAGAAGTCCTGGACTTTCTAAGTGAAAATGGAGTTGAGGTTCTTGCTATCGTCACCAAAGGCGATAAGCCGCGTGGCCGGAGTGGCAAGCCGGTTTTTTCAGCTGTAAAAGAACTTGCTATAGAAAAATTCCCTAACATTCCCCTATATCAACCAGACAAAGCCTCGACGCCGGCCTTTGAAGAAGAATTGCGCCGTTTTGGTGCTGATCTCTTTGTGGTGTTTGCTTATGGGGAGATTATTAAGCAGAACATTTTAGACCTCCCGCGCTATGGTTGCATAAACCTTCATCCCTCTCTTTTACCTAAGTACCGAGGGCCAGCGCCCATCCGTTTTGCATTACTAGATGGTGCCAACGAAACAGGAGTTTCTGTTATTGAAATGGCACTAAAAATGGATGCTGGGGACATTCTTGCCCAAGAGAGAGTGCCTATTCCTTTAGACATGGACTGCGAGCAGCTTGAAAGAGTGTTGATTCCACTAGGGGCAGAAACCCTACTCAAAGTGATTAAAAACTATCCTTACCATGATGAGCATAAAATGCGGCAGGATCCAACTCTTGCAACCTACGTTCAAAAAATTGATGCAACAATGGCAGAGATTGACTGGAGTCACAGCGCTGAGGTGATTCATAATCAAATACGAGCTTTTAGCCCTAGACCCGGAGCTTGGTGCAGTGCAGTTGTCAATGGAAAGCCCAAGAGGCTTAAGGTGTTTCGCGCCATTCCAACGGTTGAAACCGCTCAATATCAAAAAGATCAGTGGGTGGTCTCCTGTGGCACCGGCAATCTATCCCTTCTAGACCTCCAGCTCGAGGGAAAAAAGCGCCTTACGATCTCTGAGTTTACCAGGGGTTTTCAGGGTGCTCCATTCTTAAACGGGCCCTTAAATTAAAATATTCATTTGTCTTTACACCATTTTAATATTCTTCTATAATCTTCCCTCAATCAAAGCAATAAAACGATAGGTAATGAATTATGACAATTGCAACTCCAGTCTCAAAGCCCCGCGCGGCACTTGATTTTATGAATCACTGGCAAAGCACCCTTCTAGTTGGAGGTTGTTTAACCTATTTGGCTGGACGTGCTGTTCTTCCTCTTTTGGGGAAGTCTGCTGAAAATCATCCCTACCTAGCGAAAATGAATGCTAAGTTTGCCTCGTTTTGGGCCTTTGCAGATTTTGCAAAAGTCTCAAGCTCTATTTTTGTTGGCGTTAGCGATGCGTGGACACTTACTGCTACCGATCGAACGAATGACGAAATTCGTGTAGGAACAAGAGATCGGTCAGATTATGAGATATTGGCCGGGCAAAGACCAGATGCACCCATGTGGCGTCATCGTCCAAATGTCGAGATGATCAGAGGAACCTACACAGACCGCTGTGCTTGGGTTGGCTATCGCTCACTTGCCACGATTCTGAAAATATTTTCTGCTTATGTGTTGGTACATGAAGGGTTGAAAGCGGTAGGCGCTCTCAAAGCTGGACCAAGCTCAATGATGAAAGCTTATGGTGCCACTGCAGGCTTGGCTGGTTTGGGAATCGACCTTTATGACGTCCAATCACGCAAGAACGACTATCGTAATCATAACCTGTCAGCTCAGCTCATGAAAGCAGGGGTTAATAAGGGTGAATTCGATGGAGCATACATAAATGACTTGCGCTGGTCCCAAGCAGTTAAAGTGATTGTTATGGGTGTGAAGGTGATGGCGCTTTTATCTGCTCTATCTAAAGCTGAACTGGGCGGGCTTGCAGGTCGCGTCATGAAGAACCCCTACATGGGGAAGGTATTAGAAAACTCTAATGACATCTTTAATGGGCTGTTTCTTGGTTTGACTGGGGTTCTATTTGCCCAACAAGTGCATGTGGGTGCTAACAAAGATAAATGGACAGAGGATACTGGGACTTGGTGGGCTAAATACCCCCTCGAAAGCTTTTCTAAATCCCGCGAGTTTGTCCGATTGGTTGAAGGAACGGCGACAACTCTTATCGACTTGGGATATGATGTCTTAGCAGAGACAGACCTCGGAGCTTTAGGGAAGTTTGCAAAGTCATTTGATAGCTTTCTCTATGTACCCAAAGTTTCTGAAAGAGCTGGTGGTTTGATTGATAAGGTTTCGAAAGCCATCACGGACTTCAATATGCGTAATGTTTGGAAAGCCGGCTTTGCTGTTATCAAGCTTCTTGCTGATACTTTTGCGGCCCTCAAATTCATTGGTGCCTTTGGAGGTGTTGCTTATCTTTCAGATCGAGTCAAAGGGCTTGGGTACCTGAAGAATGGATTTAGCTCTATTGGAGCAATCATGACAATTTCTGAGGAAGTCTTCTTTCCAACCAGAGATTGGAGCGCAAAGAACAAAAAGCAAATGTATATATCTTCTGCGATTATTGCAGCAAGTTTAGGATCTCTCTTCCTCAACGGAATGGGAGGATTGGCCGCTGCATTTGGAGATAAGATTACTGTTCCGGGTGTGAGCAAGAATTTCAAGCCATGGGTTTACAATTTTGCAAAAGTTAACAGTACTGCCTTGATAGCAATTAATAACTTTATTAGCGCTCCTGCAGCATAAGACTTATCAAAGAAAAACCCTTCCTCACAGGAAGGGTTTTTTAGCTCGAAGATTCAAATAATAAATGTATATTGCAATCACCCCACCACTTCCTCCTGGCTTATCACGAGAGCTATTCCATCAAACGTACCTCTCTTCGTCTCATTACCCTGATAAAGACCTCGTAGAAGGAGCTATTCCTATGCTTCTCATCATAGATTACTTTATTGGGCTCATCCGTATTCCCTATTTATATATAGAAATACAGAGGATTCAAAAAGTAATAGAAAAAGGAGGGACATTCAAAAACTCTCTTGAGCTTCGCTATCAGACGCTATCTACCTGTGCCAATGCTCTGGAGATATTCATCTGGTTTTATGAGAAGAAATTTATCAATCTTTCAAAGAGAAGAGCCAAATCTCTTCAAGCAGTAGGGTATCTCGCTCGAATGGTTCTTTACGAGCATGCGGTGAGGAAGGAAAGTGTAGCATTTATCAAGTGCCAAAAGTTGAGGAGACTCAACCCAGATATTGTAAAAAAAACAGAATATAAACACTTAAAAGTGAGTTTAATCTCCCATTCGGCATTTCTTGGGTGGGTAACAATGAGTTTCATAACCCATATTAAGGGTGTTCCGTACCCCCGCCCTTTTCTTAAAATGTTGCATTTTACAAGCGTTTCCTTTGGTCTCATGTCCATGGGATATGACAAGGACTCAGAGGTAAGAGAATTTTTTCGAATTATGTCACCATACTTTCCAAACGGGCAGATATACCGATGAGGGCGCAACTTCTAAATCGGGAATGGGGGCTCTTAATTTCTTTAATTGTCATGTTCCTAGTGCTAGTTATCGTTGCATATTCAACCGAAGATTGTGTTGATCCTTCAATACAGAATTTCTTTAATGCTAAAAAAAATCAAGAAGTCGGAAATTTTGATTGTGCAAAATAGATTCTTTTGATAACCTTTTCGCTTTAGCCATAAATAGCGTGGTATCATTTTGGATGACTCCGCTATTGCTCAATAGTGTAAACAATATCGAATCGAAATTCGAGAAAAGGAAATGAATATGTCACTAAAGCTGATGGGCAAAAAGAGGGGGATGACCCGTATATATGATGAAAAGGGTAACCTTATAGTCTGTACGCTCATTGCCGCCGAGCCCAACATAATTGTCCAAGTGAAGAATCAAGATAAGGATGGTTATTCTGCAGTTCAACTCGGAGCTGTAAAAGTTCCTGAGTCCAAGAAGAAGAATGTTTCAAAGCCTCTTGTTGGTCACTTCGCACGTGCTAAAGTGGAACCTAGACGTCATTTACTTGAGTCCCGAATTGACAATGTTGAAGAGTATGAATTAGGCCAGGAAGTTGGAGTCGATTATTTTGCTGACACTGAGTTTGTGGATGTGTGTGGCACCTCTAAAGGAAAAGGCTTTCAGGGAGTTATCAAACGTCATAATTTTGCTGGAGGACCGGCTTCTCACGGGTCAGGCTTTCACCGTACTGCAGGATCGACAGGGATGAGAAGTACGCCCGGCCGCAGTTTGCCAGGAGTTAAGAAAGCTGGACAAATGGGATCACAGAAGGTTACTACCGAAAACCTCAAGGTGATTCTCGTTGATACTGAAAAACAAATTATATTAGTCAAAGGAGCTGTTCCAGGGCCAAAGAACAGCCTTGTTTATATCCGGAAATCGGTAAAGAAAACACCTGCAAAAAAATAGGAATAGACTGTGCCGAAGCTAAAAAAATACGATTTACAAGGAAAAGAAATTGAAGAGGTCTCTATTGAAGAGGGGATGCTTCAGATTTCTGTTAACCCGCAACTGATCAAAGATTATGTCGTTGCTGTGCGGAAGAATGCGCGCCAGTGGAGCGCCAACACGAAAGGTCGATCTGAAATTGCTCTTTCTAATGCCAAGCCCCATCCTCAAAAAGGAACGGGGAAAGCTCGTCAAGGGTGTACAAAGACTTCCCAGTACCGTAAAGGAGCAGTTGTTTTTGGTCCAAAGCCAAAATTTGATCAACATGTCCGAATTAACCGAAAAGAAAGGCGAGCAGCGATTCACTATCTTCTTGCTCAAAAGGTGACGGATGGGCAGATTAGGTTTCTTAAGCTAAGTGGCTTGAAAGAGCCCAAGACCAAGTCAGTTTGCAAGTTTTTAGATGCAGCGGGTCTCAACAACAAGAAAGTCCTTTTTCTTTGTGACGAAGGAGATAAGACGCAGAAGGATCGCACCAATTTTTACCTGAGTATGCGAAACATTCCAGGAGCGAGATTCATGCCAATTTCAAGTATTAGTGGGTACGATCTAATGAGAACTCAAGAAGTGGTTGTTATTGATTCAGCTCAAAAACAACTCTTAAGTGCAATGGGGGGAAAGTAGATGAAAGAGAGAAACCCTTACCACGTCATTAAATCCCGTCACGTCACTGAAAAGACAACCGTTCTTGAAGGACTCCAGCACTCTGTTAGCAATAAATGCACAGCCAAGTGCACAAGTCCCAAGGTTGTTTTTATTGTTGATAGAAATGCGAATAAGAATGAGATTTCTCGCGCAGTCGAAGAGATATACAAGGAAAAGAAGATAAAAGTGAAAGGTGTGAATACCATCAATATGAAACCAAAGAAACGCCGCGTTCGAGGGTTCAAAGGTTTTCGCGCTGCAGTGAAAAAAGCAATCGTCACACTCGAGAGTGGTGATACAATTGACGATGCAGTTTAGGAGAAACAATGGTTAAGAAATTTCGACCGACAACACCCGGACAGAGAAAGTTAGTTCTCCCTAGCTTCGGTCAATTGACTAGAGTCAAAGGGAAGCGAGCGACCATTAAGCCGACGAAGTCTCTTATGGTTCCAAAAAAGCGTATTAGTGGAAGAAACCACCATGGGCATATTACGTGCCGCCATAGAGGTGGAGGCCATAAGCGTTTTTATCGGCTTATAGACTTTAAAAGAGATAAAGATGGAATTGAAGCGAAGGTTGCGTCAGTAGAGTATGATCCAAATCGCACTGCTTATATCGCACTGCTTAATTACCGCGATGGGGAAAAGCGCTACATTATCGCTCCCGAAGGGATTAAGCAGGGGGACATCCTCCTGTCTGGAGATAAGTCTCCGTTTAAGCCTGGATGTTCCATGGAACTTAAGAGTATGCCTCTTGGTTCAACAGTGCATAACGTTGAGCTGTATCCTGGACGTGGAGCAAAGCTCGTTCGTTCAGCAGGGCTATCAGCACAGCTAATGGCACGTAGCGGAGGATATGCAACACTCAAAATGCCATCGGGAGAAGTCCGATTGGTAAGAGAAACATGTCGCGCAACCTTTGGTGTCGTTTCCAATGCCGAGAATGCCCTTCGTGTTGAAGGAAAGGCTGGTAGATCGCGCTGGAAAGGGATTCGTCCAACAGTTCGAGGGACTGCAATGAATCCTGTTGATCACCCACATGGCGGTGGGGAAGGCCGTCACAATGGATATATTCCACAAACTCCATGGGGAATGCAGACTAAGGGATTCCGCACCCGCTCAAAGAAGAAATCGAAGAAGCTGATCGTGAAAGACCGAAGGAAGAAATAATGGGTAGAAGCTTAAGAAAAGGTCCCTTTGTGGATCACCATCTAGTAAAGAAGGTCCTAAAGCAGAATGATGAAGGATCGAAAAACCTGATTAAGACATGGTCTAGACGATCGATGATTATTCCAGAAATGATTGGACATACGATCGAAGTTCATAATGGTAAGAAATTCATCTCAGTCTTTGTGTCTGAGAATATGGTCGGTCACCGGTTGGGAGAGTTTTCTCCTACTCGGCTCTTTAAAGGCCACCCGGTTAAGAAGTAAAGGATATGACAATGCGAGAAGCGATAGCCAAAACGAAATACGTCCGAATCAGCCCAAGGAAAGCACGCCTTGCAGCTGCCTTGATTCGTGGAAAGGCCTGTGAGGAAGCTCTTCTTCAACTCCTTTACTCGAATTTAAAAGGAGGACGCCTCCTAAAAAAGACCCTTGATAGTGCCATTGCGAATGCTGAAACACTTTATAGCGTTCAACGGCGTGATCTTAAAGTAAAAGAGGTGCGCATCGATGTGGGCCCTGTGATGAAGCGGGCAAAATCGAAGAGTCGAGGTGGGCGTGTGCCTATCTTGAAAAGGATGAGCCATTTTACGGTCATCGTTGGAACGGAAAGTTAAAGAGGAAACATGGGACAAAAAACATCGCCGACAGGATTTAGACTCGCTCTTAAGAAAAACTGGAAATCCGTGTGGTTTGCTAACAAGCAAGAATTTGGAAAGCATCTATTTGAAGATCTGAAGATCCGTGAGTTCCTTATGAAGAAACCTTGTTGTGTTGGCACATCTGAGATTGTCATAAAGCGAATGAGTGAAAAGATTGAAGTCACCCTCCATACTGCAAGGCCTGGTCTTGTCATTGGGAAGAAAGGGATTGAAATTGAAACAATCAAGAAAGACCTAAAGAAGCTAACTGGTAAGGATATCTGGATTGAAGTTGCGGAGATTAAACGCCCTGACCTAGATGCCAAGCTAGTAGCTGAAGGAATTGCAAAACAGTTAGAAAGGCGCGTTGCCTTTAGACGAGTATTAAAGAAAGCGATTCAAGCATCAATGGATGCTGGAGCAGCTGGGATTAAAGTCCAGATTTCTGGACGGATTGGTGGGGCAGAAATTGCCCGGACTGAGTGGTATAAAGAGGGGCGAATTCCTCTTCATACCATGAGAGCTAATATCCAGTATGCAACAGCGAGAGCTGAAACGACATATGGCTCAACGGGAGTCAAAGTTTGGATCAATAAAGGCGAAGAGCACGCATAAGGAATTAGGAGAATATCGCAATGGCACTGATACCGGGACGCCCGAAATTTCGAAAGCAACAGAAAGGCTCGATGAGCGGAACCACTAAGGGTGGACAGTTTGTTGAGTTCGGTGACTTTGGAATGCAAATTCTTGATCGCGGACGGATTACTAACCAGCAGATTGAATCCTGCCGGGTTGCAATTACCCGCTATTTTAGTCGAAAGGGAAAAGTATGGATTCGTATTTTTCCTGACAAGCCGATTACTAAGAAGCCAGCCGAAACCCGCATGGGTAAAGGTAAGGGAGGAACAGACCATTGGGTTGCAGTTGCTCGACCAGGACGAATTTTATTTGAAGTAGCCAATGTCTCAAAGGACGAAGCAAAGAAAGCCCTTCTCAAAGCAGCAGCGAAACTTCCGTATCGAACGCGCTTTGTAGAACGGGTGGAAAGAGTATAAGGAGGCGAAAGTGTTGAAGGTAAAAGAAATTGTTAACCAATCAGTTGAAGAGCTTGAAGGTCAGTATGAGGATATTTGTAGAGATATTTTTGATCTGACTAATGAACTTCGCGTATCGAGAAAACTAGAAAAACCTCATGAGCTGAAGGGTAAGAAAAAAGATCGGGCGCGAATCCTAACTGTTTTGCGTCAAAAGAAGAACCAAGGATCAGCGTAAGATATTATGGAAGCTCAAGGAAGAAAGAAAGTACGAGAAGGGATTGTTGTCTCAGCTAAGATGAATAAGACCGTGACGGTCAATGTAGAGAGAACAATTGCTCATCCACGTTACAAAAAAGTAGTAAAAAGAAGCAAAAAATACTACGCGCACAATGAAAAAAGTGATCTTAAGACTGGTCAAAGGGTTAGGATTCAAGAGACCCGCCCTCTTTCGAAGCTTAAGCGCTGGATTGTAGTGGACGTCCTTTCGTAAAAAAATGTAAGTAGTGAGAAACGATGATTCAACAAGAAACAGAATTAGAAGTAGCAGATAATAGCGGAGCTAAGCGAGTTAAGTGCTTTAAGGTTCTCCGTGGAACAAGAAGACGGTATGCCTATGTGGGCGATACAATCGTTTGCTCAGTTAAAGAAGTAGACCCCAAAGGAAGTGTCAAGAAGGGCGATGTCATTAAGGCAGTAATCGTTAGAACGAGGAGCTATATCCGCCGCAAGGATGGATCAATGATCAGGTTTTATGATAACAGCTGTGTCCTTGTTGACGATAAGCAAAATCCAAAGGGCACTCGCATATTTGGACCCATTGCTAGAGAGGTGCGAGACAAGGGATTTATCAAAATTAGTTCACTTGCACCCGAAGTGATTTAAAGAGGAACGTTAGAAATGAAACAGAAATGGATCAAAATAGGGGATAAAGTCCTCATCCTCAATGGAAATGACCGGGGGAAAGTAGGTGAAGTTCTTGCAAAGAAAGAAAGCCGCATACTCGTTCAAGGAGTCAATGTCCGAAAAAGACATACCAAAGCACGTCAGCAAGGGCAAAAGTCTGAGATAGTGAGTTTGGAGAAATCCATTCACATTTCAAATGTTGCTCTATGTGATGGTGACGGAAAAAAGATCAAGTTGAATGTGAAGATGGGCAAAGATGGCTCAAAAGAGCTCGTTTACCTCGATAACGGAAAAGAAGTCAGTCATCGAACCCTTAAAAAACCTGTGAAGGCATAACATGTCTAGATTGAAGAAGAGATACGAAGAAGAAATTAAAGAGTCCTTGAAGAAGAAGTTCTCTTATAAAAACCCAATGAATATTCCTGAGCTGAAAAAGGTTATTATCAGCATGGGAGTAGCAGAGGCCGTAAATGATAAGAATGTTATTCAAGATTGTGTAAAAGAGCTTACGCTTATTTCAGGACAGAAGCCTATCGTAACCCGAGCAACAAAGTCCGTTGCGAACTTCAAGCTTCGTGAAGGGCAAGCGGTTGGATTGAAGGTCACCATTAGAGGGAAAAGGATGTACGAATTTCTAGATCGTTTTTCAAATATCGTCTGCCCTCGTATTCGTGACTTTCGTGGTTTCAATAAGAAGGGTGACGGTAGAGGAAGCTACTCTTTAGGATTATCTGACCAACAGATGTTCCCAGAGCTTAATCTGGACAATGTAAAAAGAGATCAAGGAATGAATATCACCTTTGTTACAACGGCAAAGAAAGAAGATGAATGCCTTGAGCTACTCACACAGCTCGGCCTTCCATACAAGCGTGAAAATTAGAGGATAAGATGTCAGTAACCGATACAGTAGCAGACCTACTTACAAGAATTCGAAATGCTAAAGATGCAAAACATAAATATGTTGATGTGAGATGTAGCAAGTTGAATAAGAACATCATTGCTGTTCTTCAAGACAAAGGTTATGTGAATAACTTTCTTGTGAATGAGAAGAAGCGCCAGATCCGTGTCTTTCTTAAGTATGTTAAAAATACAAGAAATAGCGTGATCCATGGTCTTAAAAGGATGTCAAAACCGAGTCTTCGATACTATGTAGGATACCAGGAGATCCCAAGGGTCTTCAGTGGACTTGGAATTGCAATTCTATCGACACCTTCTGGAGTTCTAGATGGAGAGAAAGCACGAGAAATGAAAGCAGGTGGAGAGCTCCTCTGTTTTGTTTGGTAAAATTAGGAAATAAGTAACATGTCACGATTAGCTAAAACACCCATTCTTCTTCCAAAAGGGGTAGAAATTAAGGCCTCTAAAGTTGAAGTTGAAGTGAAAGGTCCCAAAGGCACCGTTAAGCGAAGTATTCCAGAAGGAATCTCAGTTAAAGTTGAAGAAGGGCAGATCTCCGTTCATTATGATGAGAAGAGTGAGCTTCCAAAGCCTATGTACGGTCTTCACTGGTCTTTAATCAATAATGCAATTATTGGGGTCAGCACAGGATTTGAAAAACAACTGAGTTTAATTGGTGTTGGATATAGAGCTGCAGTTAAGGGAACTGTCCTTGATTTGCAACTGGGGTTTTCCCATCCGACACAAGTCGATATCCCTTCCGAAATTCAAGTGGATGTTGAAAAAAGCGTCCTTATCAAAGTTACAGGAGTGGACAAACAACTTGTTGGGCAGTTTGCTGCAGATGTTCGCGCTAAGAGACCACCCGAGCCCTACAAAGGAAAAGGGATCCGATATGTTGATGAGTATGTTCGTAAGAAAGCTGGTAAGTCAGCAAAAGGAAAGTAAGAGATGCATCTAAATCTAGAAAAACGTAATACTATCCGCAGGAAACGTAGTATGCGTGTTAGAAAAAAGCTTCGAGGAACTGCTGAACGTCCTCGCCTATCGGTTTTCAAATCGATTTGTCATATCGGTGTGCAACTGATTGATGACGAAAATGGACTTACGTTGGCAAGTTACAGCACCCTTGTGAAAGAACTTAAAGGGAAGAAGAAATCGAAGGAAACTGCGCGAATTGTAGGTGAAAAGATTGCTGAGCTTGCTAAGGACAAAAAAATCGATCAAATGGTTTTTGATCGTGGACGACTTAAATATCATGGGATCATCGCTGAGCTTGCCAATGCCGCTCGCGAAAAAGGAATAAAATTTTAGGATAATTCATGGCTAAGAAAGGCAAAAGAGAAGAAGATTTCGATACCGACTTTGAAGAGAAGGTCCTTTATATTAATCGCTGTTCAAAAGTGGTTAAAGGGGGACGTAAATTTAGCTTTTCAGCCCTCGTCATTGTTGGCGATGGAAATGGACGAGTAGGAGTAGGCTTTGCAAAAGCAAATGAAGTTGCTGATGCAATCCGCAAAGGAGGAGAGGCTGCTCGCAAGAACATCCTTACTTTCGAACTCGAAGGGACAACGATTCCCCACGAAATTCTTACCGACTGGGATGGAGCTAGAGTTCTCCTAAAGCCGGCAAAAGAAGGAACAGGCATTATTGCAGGATCCAAGGTTCGGGCCGTTCTTGAGGTAAGTGGAGTTAAAGATGTTGTTGCCAAAAGCCTTGGCTCTAGCAATCCACTTAACCAGGTGCGTGCAACGTTTCAGGCACTTGCAGACCTTAGAAATAGACAAGCGACACTTGATGTAAGGGGAGCAGCTGTATGAAACTATCAGAATTAAAAGACACACACCGAAAGCCTAAACGGAGAAAACGCGTAGGGCGAGGGCCTGGTTCAAAAATGGGTAAGACCTCTGGCCGTGGACATAAAGGGGCTAAGTCTCGTTCAGGGTACAAGACTCGTGCTGGAATGGAAGGAGGACAACTACCTCTTTACCAAAAGCTTCCACATCGAGGGTTTTCAAATGCACAGTTTAAAGTGCCTGTGTTTGAGATCAACCTTAGCCGTATTAATGATACCTTTGAAGATGGAGAAGTCGTCAATAAGAAGACTCTCATGGAAAAGGGATTTCCGATGCGCCGGATGAAAGGAGGATTTAAAGTCCTTGCAAGTGGAGAGATCACAAAAAAAGTTGTGATCGAAGCAAATCGATATTCCAAGAACGCGATTACCAAGCTAGAAAAGCAGGGAATCGAATTTAAACGCATCTAGGTCATATGCTCCAAACGATAAAAAAGATCTTTTCGATAGAAGAAGTAAAGTATAAAATTGTCTTTACTCTTTTAATGCTCGTTGTTTGTCGTATTGGGGCCTATATTCCCGTTCCTGGAATTAACGGAGACGAAGTATTTCAAGTCTTTCGCCAACTCACCGGGGGGAGTCAAAACCTCTTTCAACTGGTAGATATTTTTTCAGGTGGTGCATTTGCACAAATGACAGTGATTGCTCTTGGAGTCATGCCGTATATTTCAGCCTCGATTATCATGCAGATATTAGTTGCTGTTGTCCCTTCTCTTCAAAGGGAAATTCGGGAAAATGGAGATGCAGGAAAGAAAAAAATGGGAAAAGGAATTCGTTTGATGACGATTGTTTTGGCCCTTTTTCAATCCGCTCTTTTAGCGAAGTATGCGCTTAGTCTGAACATGTCGCATCCTGGAATTATTGTTCCGCAATTGATTGCTTCTCAAATTCTCGGTTTCCCGTGGCTTTTCTTCTTAGTTGTGATGGCAGCGATGAGTACTGGGACCCTTTTCTTAATGTGGATTGGTGAACAGATCACAGAGAGGGGGATTGGGAATGGAATAAGCTTAATCATTTCCGTCGGGATTCTTTCGTCTCTGCCAAGGACTCTAGGGACCATTGTTCGTCAGCTAAACCTGGACTCTCAGGAACCGGGTCAAATGACCTTTTCCTCGATTGTAATTTTGGGAATCGTCTTTGTTGCAATCATTTTGGGGACTATTTTGATTATTCAAGGAATGCGTAAAATTCCTTTGCAATATGCAAGAAGAGTTGTCGGTAGACGCGAAAGTCAGGGCGGAAGTTCTCACATCCCCTTAAAAATTAACTATGCAGGTGTAATACCGGTAATTTTTGCTTCATCTCTTTTGATGTTCCCCGCAACCATCGCTCAATTCTTAAGTAAGGGATCATGGCTCTCAAATGTAGTGACCATGCTCTCTCCTGGAAGTTGGGTATATACAATATTATTTGTCATCCTTATCCTCTTTTTCACATACTTTTGGACGGCAACGCAGTTTCATCCGGAGCAAATTGCTTCGGATATGAAGAAAAATGGAGCCTTTATCCCAGGGATCCGGCAAGGGCGACCTACGCAAGAATATTTAGAATCGACAATGAATCGAATCACTCTTGCTGGCGCCGTATTCTTAGCGCTTATTGCAATTTTACCAACCTTAGTAGGTAAAATTTTAGGTGTAGATGCCTCGATTAGTCACTTCTTTGGAGGAACCTCTCTACTTATCCTAGTAGGGGTAATCCTAGATACGACTAAGCAGATTGAATCACATCTCCTAATGAAGCGCTATGATGGCTTTATGAAAAAGGGACGAGCTACGGGCCGGATGTAAAGCATTGAATTCTTTATCGAGTTCTGCTAACATCTTGTCCATAATTAAAGAATTAAAGAAGGATTTTAACCTATGCCCCGTGTGATTGGAATCGACATTCCTGGTAACAAGCGCTTAGTGATCAGCCTCACATATATCTACGGAATTGGACCTGCTAAAGCTGCTGAAGTGATACAAAAACTCGGTCTTGATCTGAGTATGCGTGCTCACAACCTCAGTGATGAGGATGTTTCAAAGCTCAATGCAATTTTGACATCTGAATATGTTGTTGAGGGAGACTTGAGAAGGCAAGTTCAAAATAATATCAAGCGATTAATCAGTATCAATTCTTATCGAGGAATGAGACATCGCTCAGGATTGCCAACCCGTGGCCAAAGAACTAGATGTAATGCCCGTACCCGAAAGGGAAAAAAGAAAACCGTAGCTGGAAAGAAAAAAGCCGTATAAACGGGCTTTAGCGAAATAGGAGTAACCAAATTGGCTAAACAAGAAAAAGCTGTTAAAAAAGGCAGCACAAGAACCAAGAAGAGGATTACAAGAACAGTTCCAAGTGGAATTGCTCATGTGAAAGCGACATTCAATAACACGATTGTTTCAATTACCGACCCCTCTGGAAATGTTATTTCTTGGGCAAGTGCTGGAAAAACAAACTTTACCGGATCGAGAAAATCCTCTGCATTTGCTGCTTCAGTTGCAGCACAAGATGCAGGCAAGATCGCCATGAATCATGGAATGAAAGAAGTTGAAGTATGCCTTAAGGGGCCTGGATCTGGACGAGAGTCCGCTGTCCGTGGACTTCAGAGTGCTGGACTTATCATTACTATGATTAAAGACAAAACCCCAATCCCTCACAATGGATGCCGTCCTAGAAAAAGACGTCGCGTATAAGGAGAATTAAGAGTATGACAGTAAAGTATGGCAAGTTTGAGCTGCCAACGAACATCAAAATTGAAGAAGCCAGCAAGACCGATACCTATGCTCGCATTATCGCTGAGGCGTTTGAGAGAGGCTTTGGTCATACAGTTGGAAATGCTTTAAGAAGGATCATGCTCACGGCTCTTGAGGCGCCAGCCCTTATATCTGTAAAAATCGAAGGGGTGCCACATGAATACACAGCCGTTGAGGGAATCATTGAAGATATGACTCATATCATCCTCAACTTTAAAGGGACTCTTCTTAGAAAGCTTCCCCTTGAAGAAAACCGGGATACACGTGGGGCAAAACTGATCTCCAAGACGATTGATATTACGCAAGATATGCTTGATAGCAATGGAGGACAGATTGCAGTGACCTTTAAAGATGTAATGGGAGAGTCTGACTTTGAGATTGTCAATCCTGACCATCACCTGTTCACTGTGACTCAGCCGATGAAAAAGCGTGTCGATCTAAAAGTTGCAATTGGAAGAGGATACGTTCCTTCTGAAAGACATGATATTCTGGATAAGGTGGTTGATGAGATTGTTATCGATTCGGCATTTTCTCCAGTACGTCTTGTGAATTACTTTGTTGAAAATACCAGGGTTGGACAAGATACTGATTACGACAGACTTATTCTTGATGTGACAACTGATGGAAGAGTAACTCCACAAGAAGCACTTACGTTTGCTACGCAGATTGGGGTTCTTCACCTTGGAGTATTTGACACCTTAAAATTCCAAGAGCTTTCATATGACGATGATGAGTTGGAATCTGATACAGATCGTGATGAGCTTCTTGCGAAGCTAGCCCTTCGTATTAATGAAATCGAGCTTTCTGTCCGCTCTACTAATTGCCTTGCTCAAGCTAATATCGACACGATTGCTGAGCTTGTGATTATGCCAGAGCCAGAGATGCTTAAATTTAGAAACTTCGGTAAAAAGTCTCTTAACGAGATTAAAGCTAAACTCGAAGATATGGGACTTCACCTTGGTATGGATCTGGCACGTTACGGAATTACCCGTGATAACGTGAGACACATCATTGACGAGTATTTGCAAGAAAAATCAGGACAGGAATCAACATGAGACACCAGAAACGCACAGTAAAACTCAATCGTAATGCTTCTCATCGCCGTTGCATGATTGCGAACATGCTGAAAGCTTTAGTAGAACATGAGCGAATTGAGACGACTGTTCCTAAAGCGAAGGAACTCCGTCGACACGCGGACCGCCTGATCACTTTAGCAAAGAAGAATACCCTTGCTTCTCGCAGAGCAGCGCTTGCAAAGATGATGATCAGCTTTAACCCGCTTTCTTCTAAAGAGAGACGTGATGTAAAGAAGGGTAATACCTCTTCGTACAACACAGACCGTAAAGTTATGGGAAAGCTTTTCGATGAGCTTTCAGCGCGCTTTGTTTCTCGAGAAGGTGGCTACACCCGGATCATCCGTAAGGAGAATCGTCAAGGTGATGGCTGCGCTCTTTGCTTAATTGAGTATGTCCAATAATAGTGAGTACCCTCTTGGGTACTCCTCTTCCATCGTAGGGGTACTTCAAAAGCGCTCTGCTTCCAAAGCTGCTGACTTTATCATGTCAAATATTACGAATCTTCCATTTGAAGATCATTCATTTGATGTTGTTTACACGAATGCTGTAATGTGGACCCTTGCCAGATCCTGTAGCTAAGCTTACTGAGTTAAAGGGCATTGTTAAGTCGGGAGGGATCATTGCTTGTCGTAAACTCTGTTCTAAAGTTCCCATATATTATCCTGAGTCTGAATATTAAATTTACAATTTCTTCAGAGATTTTTCATACTGTAGAAGAGAAAAGGTTGGTTACGGAATACTTTGTTTCTTCATGGAATGACACACCTTAGTCTAAATATATTCGCTGAAAATCTTGGGTAACAGAAATTGAAATCAACGTATTTCAACAGGCCTTTCTTGAGTGGGAGGGTTAGTCAGGAGCTTTTCTGTCTCCATTGTGGTGCCAAGTGATCGGCAGAGTGTCTTAGTAAAGATTGCTCTTTTCCTTCCAATACGGTATTATCGAAAAAAATTTAATTGAGGTGTTCGAATGGGTATTCGTGTAGGGATCAATGGGTTCGGTAGAATTGGCCGGTCCGTTTTAAGGCTCGCTTTTGAAAAATATGATGACATTGAGATTGTTGCGATTAACGATCTTGTGCCTGCCCCTAACCTCGCCTATCTTTTAAAATATGATTCAGTTCATGGACGTTTTTCTCATTCAGTTGAAGCAAATGACGAGGCATTTATTATTAATGACTCCCATACTGTTCATGTGCTTGCTGAAAAAGATCCGACAAAACTTCCGTGGAAAGACCTTAATATTGACTATGTTATTGAGTCAACAGGGCTTTTTACAGAGAGAGAAAAGGCTGAAATGCACCTGCAGGCGGGAGCTCAGCGTGTAATTATTTCCGCTCCTGCAAAAGGAGATGTTCCTACCTTTGTTATGGGAGTCAACCATGAAAAGTACAATCCTGAGACAGATACGATAGTTTCTAATGCCTCTTGTACAACGAACTGTTTGGCACCTATTACAAAAGTTCTTTTAGATCATTTTGGTATCGAAGAAGGACTTATGACAACCATTCATGCAATGACGGCAACGCAGCCAGTACATGATGCACCTTCAAAGAAAGATTTGCGAGGAGGGCGTAGTGCCTCCCTAAACATTATCCCTGCTTCTACAGGAGCTGCTAAAGCTGTTGCTTTGTGTCTTCCTGAGGTTAAGGGAAAGCTCACAGGAATGGCATTTCGCGTTCCTGTTGCCGACGTCTCCGTTGTTGATTTAACAGTTAAGCTGACGAAATCGACCAGTTATGATACACTATGTGCCAAGATGAAGTCGGAAGCAAATTCAAATTTAAATGGAATACTTTGTTACACCGAAGAAGATGTCGTCTCCTCTGATTTTATAGGAGACACTCACTCGTCTATCTTCGATGCTAATGCCGGGATTGCCCTAAACGATAACTTTTTCAAACTGATTTCCTGGTATGATAATGAAATTGGATATTCCTGCCGTTTGCTTGACTTGATCCGCTACATAGACACAAAAGAATAACCTTTAACATGGAACAGATTAGTGGATTTTACACGAGAACCCCTAGTAGAAACAGTCATTACCCCTAAAGAGGGTTTTAAACTTGTCATCCGCGCAAGTAGCGGAAACTCAGATGAAGAATACTCCGTTGGAGCCGTTGAAGTGGTTGCCTTTGGGAACTGCTACTTTTTTCGCTCTTTAGAAAAGCCTAAGTCATTTCTTCTTCCAATGACCGAATATGAAGTTGTTGAAGCGAGAGAAACACGTACCGTTCTTAAGAAACCTCAAATCGAAAAATCGATAAAGATAGGAGGTGGTAAAAAAGTTGTTCCTAAAACTGAGAACAAGAAAGAAGAACCTCCAAAGGACGAGCCTAAGCGCGAGAAAAAACGGACTCGCAAAAGACGTTCGTCAAAAGCTGAAAAAGAAGAAAAAAGTGTGCCTTCAATAGGCGCAGCAGTTGCTTCATATTCTGAAAAAGGGGAGGCCCCAGTTCCTCGCCGCACCCTTCTTCCTCCTCCTACAAGCCTTATCTCCGATCAAATTGATCGTTATAAAAACTATCTTGTTGAACAGGGGGCGCTCGTTCCTGAAGACATTGTAGAAGGTGAAAAAGCTGCTGAAGAGGAGCTTGCAAAACGGCCCGAAGCAGAGCAGCCTGAGGAAAAAATCGTTGATATCAACGAGGAAGCCCACGTCCCCGAAAACGACGAGTCTTGATTCTAAACATTCTAATGAGTACAATGCCATGATCTAATCGTCGTGGCATCTATGCTCGGGTGGTGGAATTGGTAGACACAAGGGACTTAAAATCCCTTGGTAGCAATACCGTGCGGGTTCGAGTCCCGCCCCGAGCAAACTTAAAAACAGTGGCTTAGATTTGTGGTAGAGAAACCTATTTTGAACTTACGTCAATTTTGTCCAACCTCTGTCCAACTTTTCTAATGCACAGGAGAATGTGGTATTCGATACTAATTACTTTGGAGTGCTGCATTGGGTGGAGGAGTGGATTCCTGTTTGTCAGAAAAATCAAGGAGCGAGATTTGTTGTTACCAGTTCTATCAACGCTATTTTTGCCCCTCCTACGAATACCCTTTCTTTGGCTCTTTCACGTTCCTCAAGAATCTCAAAAGGGGTCATAACGCCAATCTAAAGAACTTGGTAGTTATGTGACAATCCCAATCCCCAAAGGGGGATGAGGATTTCCGCGGGTCTTTTTAAAGCCTGTTTCCATTCCTCAACTTCAATAGCTCTAGGTGTTTCATGATGAAAAAAATATTACTTCTTCTTGAAGCATGCTAAAAAACCTGATCTAGGAGACGATATTGCACTAAAGTTACCAAAAAGGTAACATTAGTGTATGGATCAAAATATAAGGGAACAACTTTTCCTAGTAGCCGATCGGCAGCAGGGGTATTTTACCTCTCAACAGGCAGAAGAGTGCGGGTATCACCGTGCCCATTTTAATAGATTTTTGGAATCTGGGGAGTGGGTCAAGGAATTTAGAGGTATTTACCGTCTTGGAAGATACCCGACTCAAGATAGGTCAGAGCTTGCTCTTTGGACTTTATGGAGTCGAGATAAGCAAGGCAATCCTCAAGGGGTTTGGTCCCATGAGACAGCCCTTGATATTCATGAGCTTTCTGATGTGATGCCCGCAAAGATGCATATGACTGTGCCGCCAAGTTTTCGAAGACGCTCTGAAATACCTACAGTTCTTTGTCTTCATCGTGGGGTTTTGGAACAGTCAGAGACGGAGGCAAGGCAAGGATACAAGGTGACAACTCCTCTAAAAACACTGATAGATATTATTGAATCTGGAACAGTTGCTGATAATTTCATTCTACAGGCAGTCCGTCAAGCCACTGAGCGGGGAATGGTCCTAGAGAAAGAGCTAAATGCGCTCCAGAAGAGTCATCCTAATATTCATAAGAAACTCGAGAGGCTTTTCAATGATCACAGCCTTTAAAACACCTACAGATTTTCGGAGAAGCTTGGAAGCACGTTTGAAAGTCTATGCGGATAAAAATGGGCAGGACTTACAGCGAATTCGTAGAAAGGTAGCTTTTGAGAGGCTTTTAGCACGGATTTTTCACTCAGAATCAAATAATTTTGTTTTGAAAGGGGGTTATGCAATGGAGCTTCGCCTTTCCTCCGCTCGAGCAACAAAGGATATCGATTTAACATGTTTACGTAGGGCAGATGGTTCTGATGCTGCAATTGGAGTAATTATCGGCCAAGAACTCCGAGAGCTCGCAAAGGAGGATCTTAACGACTATTTTACCTTTGAAATCGGCGAACCGCGAATGGATCTGGATAATGCCCCTTATGGAGGGGCTAGATATTCTGTTGCTTCTTTTCTCGATAAGAGGCTCTTTGTGAGATTTCAACTCGATGTAGGATCAGACGTGATTACAGACGAAATTGAGCTTATCGATGGATCAGATTGGCTAACTCATTATGGAATCGAGACTCCTAAAATAAGAATGATTTCTGTTGAGCAGCAATTTGCTGAAAAACTCCATGCTTACTCTCTTCCACGCGAGCAGAGGGTCAATACGCGAACCAAGGATTTGATCGATATGCTGCTTCTTCTTCAATTGCGGAAAGTAGATGGGAAGAACTTAAGAAATATTGCTCAAAAGATCTTTAAAGTAAGAGGAACGCATCCTCTCCCGGAAAGCCTGGAGCCCCCTCCTTCCGAATGGGCTTCATTATATGAGGCTCTTGCTGGTGAGTGTGGGATCACATTAAATATGCATGAGGCCCATGAAGAGCTAAACAGGTTTTTCGGCCATTTGTAATCTGTATTGGGCCAAATTTGGGCCAGTACATCGCATCACTTCACGTGATTTCACGTAATTTTTGCTATTCCACATAATTCTTCCATGCTATAAATTGTCATGAGAAATTAGGAGATGTTACGCGGCGTTGCGAAGGCGGCACGGACTTAAAATCCCTTGGCTTCACGGCCGTGCGGGTTCGAGTCCCGCCCCGAGCATTCTTTGGCTTCTTTTGTTTTTCTTTGCCGACTAACAATCCACTGGTTTGTGTGAGGTCTATATGAATATTCTCCTAATTGGATCTGGTTATGTTGGAATGGCGTTGCTTGAGTCATGGGAGAGGGCAGAAGATTGGTTTTTTGCTACAACAACTAAGGAAGCTAAGGTTCAAGAAATTCAGAAGCAACCTAATGTAAAGAGCGCCTATCTTATCAAAATTATCGAAACCACAGATCTGAAATTTGCTTTTGACGAATGTGATGCTGTTATAATTACAATTTCTCCAAAAAATGATTCAAATTATAAAGAAACCTATCTTGCTAGTGCTATAGCAATTAGTAAAGCGCTAAGAGATAGAGCTGCTCCCCTCTTTCTATTGTATACAAGTAGTACTTCTGTTTACGGCGACCATGGTGGAGCGCTCGTTGATGAAACATCTGATAGAATTCCCTTATCTAAAAACAGTAAGATTCTATCTGAAGTCGAAGATATTTTTCTCTCATGTAGTAGTTCTAATATAAAAGTTTGTATTCTTAGATTAGGAGGCATCTATGGTCCGATGCGTACTTTGGACAAAAGAGCTATAAAGATGTCTAATAAAAATCTTATTGGGTTTGGTACAGAAGTCACAAACCATATTCATCTTGAGGATATTACACACGCGATTCAATTTTGCATTAATAATAGGCTCAATGGAATATATAATCTCGTAGGTGATGATCATCCGAGCCGTCAAATGCTTTATGAACAGATTTCTTCAGAACTGAAAATTCCTCCACCAGTTTGGGAGGGCAATTTAGATTCTGTTGGTAGAAATAATGCAATTGTTTCAAATGAAAAAATTAAGGCATGTGGTTATATTTTCAAATATCCACATCTTTCCTTTTCTGTTACAAAATAGAGCAGAGATTAGGTGTTCTAATATTAATTCCCCCTCCTTTATCACTTCATTTATAAATCTTTTAAAGTATTTTTTAATTTAACCACCAAATTGCCGCATTTAGTGAAAATGCATAGATAGTCCACATAAGATAGGGCAATAATAAAAGGGCTGCTATTCGGTGGATCCGAAAAAAACAAATGGAGGTTAAGACAATAAGCAAAATTAATATGCCTAAATCAATAAGAGCCCAACCTGGCATATGAAGTTTAAAGAATAAAAATGACCAAAGGGCATTAGCTAAAAGCTGATAAAAAAATAAAGAATATGCGATTCGATGCTGATTTTTTGTTGATTTTGTACAGTATATTATCCATACGGACAGAGTCATTAGAATATAGAGCAAAGTCCATGCGGGTCCAAAAACCCATGCAGGTGGTGTCCAGGATCCTTTAGTAAGGTTTTTATACCATGAACCAATGGATCCAACTGTTATTCTACCCGAAACAATCTGGACACATAAAACAGGAAGGTACCACAATATCAAAGAGATAAACGATTTAGTTTTTTTTCTCATCAAATATATTCTATATTCGAACAGGAAAAAAATCTATTACAGAGTTAAGGCTAAGGATTTTTCTTTCTATTATTCGATTAATCCATTATAGCTTATGGCTCTTTTGACATATGGGAATGATTTTATGACACCGCTTCAGAGCCACACGATGCGTACTTTTGCGACCCCTGCTTTGCTTCCTGCCGCGGCTTGGTTTGCTGGAACGCAGCGCTGTATTCAGTATTTTCCTGGGGCAACAAAAAACTCCCTTTTGTGTGTAGCTGGATTGAGTAGTGTAGGGGTGGTGGGAAGTGGAATGCTATTTTCAGACCCGGCATCAAATCAAAGAAGACGCATTTGCATAGCGGTGGGTCTTGTATTAAGCGGTCTGGCCACTCACTATGGATTAAAAAAGACAGTTCCCTTGGAAACAATGTTTCGTTTTGTAGCTGCTGAAACTGCGATAGTAGTTGCAACAGAAGCAATAACATCAAAAAGTCTTCAGGGGCGTATCACCAAGTCAAAAAAGAATTTTTCTAGAAATCGGACCAAGAATCACATGGCGCGCACTTTCGGAGTTCCTGTGTTGTTTGCAGTCGCTGCTTATTTTGCGGGTACAGAGCGCACCATTCAGTATTTTCCAGGAGCAACGAGAAAAGCTCTTTTGTCCGTAGCTGGATTGAGTAGCGCAGGGGTAGTGGGAAGTGGAATGCTTCTTCCAGACCCAGCATCAAATCAAAGAAGGCGGGTCTGCATAGCAGTGGGTCTTGTGTTAAGCAGCCTAGCTATCCACTACGGATTAAAAAAGACGATTCCCTTGGAAGCAATGCTTCGCTTTGCAGCCGCTGAAGCCCTAATCATGGTTGCAACGGAGGTGATTACGTCAAAAAGTCTTCAGGGTCGTATCGCCGAGGCAGGAGAGAGTTTTTCTAGAAATCGGACCAAGAATCACATGGTGCGCACTTTCGGAATTCCTGTTTTGTTTGCTGTTGCGGCCTGGTTTGCTGGAACGCAACGCTGTATTCAGTATTTTCCAGGAGCAACAAGAAAATCCCTTTTGTGCGCAGCTGGGTTTGGTGGAGTAGGAGTGATAGGGAGTGGAATGCTGCTCTCAGATTCAGCATCAAATCAAAGAAGGCGCATTTGTATAGCGGTGGGTCTTGTGTTAAGCAGTTTAGCCACCTACTATGGATTAAAAAAGACGATTCCCTTGCAAACGGCTCTGCGCTTTGTGGTAGCTGAAGCTCTAATAACGGTTGCAACGGAGGTGATCACTTCAGAAAGTCTGCAAGTTCATGTCGCTGAGGCAAGAGAAAGATTTCTTAGAAGTCAGGCGCGAAGTCACGCTGTGCGCACTTTCGCGCCTCCAGTTTTGTTTGCTGTTGCGGCTTTGTTTGCCAGTATACAACCCGCCATTCAGTATTTTCCTGGAGCGACAAGAAAATCTCTTTTGTGCGCAGCTGGGCTGAGTGGAGTAGGCGTAGTGGGAAGTGGGATGATACTTTCAGATCAGGAATCAGAGCGAAGAAGGCGCATTTGCATAGCAGTCGGTCTTGTGTTAAGTGGTCTAATCACCCATTATGGATTTAAAAAGGCTCTTCCCTTGAAAACGGCTCTGTGCTTTGCAGCTGTTGAAGCCGCAGTAGTGGTTGCAACAGAGGTGTTGACATCAGGAGGCCCAAAGTTCCCCACCGCTACGTTAAAGTCTTCTCTTAACCGAGCCGTTTTTTCGATTTCAGTCCCCATTGAAAATCCTCCTCCCCCAAATATAGCGATTACTTTTTGTGTGGACACAAGTTCAAGCATGACAGGTGAAAATCGTGAACAGGATGTGAAAAAGGGAGTGAGTGATGTGTTAGAAAGGGCTGAACAAGTGGCTCAAAGAGTCGAAAAGGCTAAAATTAGAATAGCCGTTGTTGGCTTCTCCGGCAGTGCAACGACTATCTGCGAACCCACGGAAATTACCAATCGAACTGTTCATCAGATTACGGGACTTGTAAATGGATATCGTTCCAATGGGACAACGGATCTCTATAGTGGCTTAGTAGCAGCAGTCGAAAAAATTGAAAGTATGAGAAGGGAGGCTAGAACCCATACACTTATTTTATTGACAGATGGAGAAGGAGACATTGCCCAAGAGAAGATCGGAGAGATCCATCAACGACTAACTGCAGCGAACGCACAGTTATTTGTGATTGGAATTGGAAGGAGTCACACGAAAGATACATTGCGAAATCTTGCTCCCACAACAGGAGCCTTTAAAGGGACCTATATAGATACAACTGAGAGGGGGCAAACCATCGTTGGCGCGATCTCTTCTATTTATGAGCAAACGATGGCTGTTTTTAATCAATTGGAATTGAGAACTTCTCAGTTGGGTGCTAATCAGTGGTCTATTGGAGGGCATGTCAGTGCAAAAAAAGGGGACTATTCCGTGTGTGCTTTAGGGAATATGTCAGAAAAAAATCAAAAGGACCGGGTGATTGAAATTCACCCCAATGCCTTTTCATCTAGATTTGATTTATCTCAACTTTTATTTCAATTGGTATTTAAAGATCCTGAAGGAAAGGACGGTATTCTCTCTATCCCATGGAAAGCAAACACAGTCATTGACCCTTCCATTATAAAAGCGACATAGTTCGTTTCTGTGCTGTATTTTCCTTTTGAGATGTGTATATCTTGGGTGTGATGACTAAAGAAAAGATCAGAGTTTTTTACGACGGTTCTTGTGGTTTATGCCACTATTTTATTCGCTTTATTTTATTAAGAATGGCAACACCAAGCGTTTTTCGTTTTTCTCCTTTGGAAGGAGAGACTTTTAAGAAAATAAGGAAAGATTTTCCGGATTTTTCTCTACCTGATAGCGTTGTAGTTTATGATGAGAAATCTGATCAATTGCTTGTTAAGACTGAAGCGATCACTACGGTTTTAGATTTTCTACGTTGGCCCTGGAAATCCATTGCTAGGTTAATAAAATGGATACTGCTGCGAGCTTCAAATAAGGTTTATGATTTTGTTGCCAGGAAACGGCGCAAGTTATTTAAAAAACCCAATGGGTCGTGCCCTTCACTCCGCCCTGAATGGAAAGTTTTTTTTGAAGACTAGGGCTTTGTCAACTTTAAGATTGCAGGTAGATTGGTTAAGATCTTCTTGACTGACGAAGTGTGAAGATCGAATCTAAACTTTTGCAAGTGTGGTTTGTAAAAAACGATTTTTTTCCTTATGCTCTTCTCTTCTTTTATAAGATATGGGGCTGTGATTGTGTTATTTGAGTGTTTGGGAATTTTAGGGGTTTGTATGTCGACAGTGACGTTTCAATCAGAGGAGCACTTAGTAAGGGCATTTAATCCATTGAACGCGAATGAAGTTAGGTCTCGTGTTGAGAAGTCAACAGGAGCGACTGCTATCCACATTCAATATGATGATGCATTGGATTCTTATAAAGCTGTGCCTTTGAGGCATTACAGGGGAGGGAATCTTCTAGGGGCAAAGGTTTTTGAAGGGGGTATAGCTAAAGTGACTTAAATTAGTTATAGGTAGTGCTCCTTGAAAAGTTCATCTATTCCACATTGATGTTTTCTTCGCTTAGACTTTGCCTGTGCCCATTTATGCTCAATAGGATTCAGATCAGGGGAATAGGGAGGAAGATATTCCAAGGTATGGCCTGCAGCCTGGATCTTCTCTTGCATAGATTTGCTTTTATGGAATGAAGCATTATCCATAACCAGAATACTTTCAGAGGGAAGTTTCGGTAGCAAGTCTTGCTCTGCCCAAATGGAAAAGGCATCTGTATCAATATTACAATCGAATAACGCAAGTGTAAGCAGGCTTGTTCCAAGTAGTGCCCCTATTGCATTTGTTCTTCCTTTTGCTCCCCAGTCATGAGTGCCAAAACAGCGCTGTCCTATTTTGGAGTAACCATGGGTGCGGGGCATATCATGGGCAAACCCGCTTTCATCAATATATACAATTGGTTTTCCCAAACGTTTATATTTTGCAATTTTTTCTCGAAAGATTTGCCTTTTTGTTTCGCAGGCCTTGGGATGGTTGAGTGTTTTTTTTATAGATAATTCTTAACCTCTTCATGGCACAACGAATGCCTGAAGCGCTTACGTTGAGACGATGTGCTCGTTCATAGTTGAAGGCATCAGGGTATTTCTTGATATCCTCCATCAAGATCTCTCTATCAATCTTTATTGCAGGTCTGATTTTAGTGTGCCTCGGCTCCAATCTCTTAGACCAAAGAAACACACTATTTACACTTACTCCAAAACGCTTTGCTACTTGGGCAAAGCTTAATCTTTCTTTGCTTCGAATCGACAGAACTTTTTTTCTAAAATCTAGCGAATATGTCATTCAAAAAATTATAACTAAAACGAAATATTTTAGCTATAGCATTGAGGTGTATTGCCCTGAGGCGCCAAGGGCGCCCCACCATCTAGCTCTTTCTTTTAAGCGGGAAGTGCGTGGAATTGCAGATATAAGTGCGCTGGAGAATGAGGAGCTTTTTTCATCTCTTCGAAAGATTGCTGAAATCTATGAAACGATTGGGATTTCAGGATTTGTTGTTGCTCAGTTTGATACGCCACAGCTGGGTCACCAGGAGCGCTTTGTTGTAGAGGTCATACCACACCTTCCAGGTTTTGGAGACATAAAGAACATCGTGGATAAAATGGACTGTAACCGCCATGTTCTATTCAGATCAGCGAATCTTTCTCCTATAAAATATGACATTGATGAGAAAGAAGTTTGAGTAGAAACTCTCTTTTGGCAAAAGGCTTTTAAGAGAGATTCTCTTCCTTTGAAGGAGAAGGTTTTTGATTTTAGAAGGGAATGTTATCAAAGTGAAGCAGAGCAAATTCTTTATGCTCACTTGCTGGAAATTCTACAGGACCATGGGGCTAAAGTAGATAAGCCTTTTGAGGTTTATTGCAAGATGCCGCTACATGTTCCCAATGAAACAAAGACTGCGGCTGTTGCAAGATGTTTTTTTTGTGATTCAGATGTTATTCAACGGCAACTTGTTTATGAGTATGAAAACATTTTAGTGTTTTATAATATCCGTAAAGGGGCCAAGGAGGGTTCAAATTTTTTGGTTCTTCCGAGGAGGCACACGCAGGGAATATATGGACTAACCTTGGAAGAGGTCAACAATATTAGAATCGTTAAAGGTGCTTTAGTTGAGGTATTAAAGGAAGCTCATCCAGGATCTGAAGTTATCACCTACGTTCAAGACGATCCTTCAGTGGGACAGACAGTTTTTCACTCGCATGAACAGGTTGTTGTTGTAGACCCAAAATCCATTCATCTCACCTGGACGATGCTAAGTCTTTATCCGTCAGGGAATGTATCTGAAGAAGAAATGGAAAAGGTGAGAGGTGAGTTTCGAATCAGGATGGAAGAAAAACTGCATCCTTGGAGCCAGACCTTTGAGTGTACTTGATTTTTAGTCTGTTAGGTTATAGATACACTTGTTACATAGATAGGGGATGGGTTTTTACTAAAATGATGGATAATTATTTGTTAAATAGTTAAAAGGAAAATAGAAAGTGAATTATTGAGGACGCGGTAATGTTAGCTAAACTATGTTCAAGAGCTATTTGGGTTTCTTTATTTGCCTTTTTATCTTTTAGCTCTTTTCAAATTGAAGCCAGGGAGATCCTTTTAGAAGGAAAAGCTTCTTATTATGTATCTACAAATCATAGATTTAGGGATATTTATGGAGGTGCTGGGTTATACCGCCTTGAAACAAACATTCAAGCGTGGAATGATCTGTATGCTTGGGTTAACCTCGGATACATGTACGCTTCAGGGGATACAAACCGGGGGACTCATAGTCATCTACATCTTGTTCCGTTGGCTTTTGGAGTCAGCTATTTGTTCAATTATGATCCTTTTGTCCCTTATGTAGGATTGGGGCCTCTTCTTGCTTACTCTCATATCAATAATGGGTCGAGTCATGTGACGCGCAATCAGAATGGATGGGGCGGAGGATTCCAAGCGAAAACGGGATTTCTAGCGTATTTTACTGAGTCACTGTTCTTTGACTTCTTTGCGGATTATTCATTTATTAGAATGAGTTTTCATCACGGAGGCAAAAGAACTGTCCATCATAAGGGAGACCTAAGTGGGTTCTCATTCGGCGCTGGTTTAGGATATAAATTCTAGATAGTGTCGTCAAATACTCTGCATTGTTTTCGATCTTTCTATGGAAAACTTCCGCGTTGCCCTGCTTCAAGAGCCCACTTGGGGCTCTTTCCATCGTGCATCTTGAATTTTCCTCATAGAAAGCCCCCTTCCAACGAAGATTATTTGACGACACTATCTAGTTCAGTCACTTAGATCATTCATTGACAACCTCGGCCATTTTATATAGGCCGAGGTTGATATTGCAAGAAAAGATATATCACCTATACTCCTCTCGTCTGATCACCTCAAATTGGAGTTGAGAGATCGAAGAAGATCGCATAGCGAGAAATGTGAAGGTAGTCCCTTATGATCCAAGGTGGCCAGAAATGTTTCGAGCGGAATCCATAAAAATTGAACAGGCTTTGGGAAGCAACTGTCGTGCTATTCATCATATTGGTTCGACGGCCATCCCTGGATTAAGCGCTAAACCTATTATTGATATCCTTCCGGTTGTAAAAGATATTGTAGAAGTCGATGCAGCAACCAAAGCAATGGAAAGCCTTGGATATGAAGCCAAAGGGGAAAATGGGATGGCTTTTCGACGGTTTTTTCAAAAGGGAAAAGAGGTTAGGACGCATCACGTACACGTTTACGAAAAAGAAGACCCCGAAATTGATAGGTATTTGAAATTCCGGGATTGGATGTGTTCTAATAAGGAGGCTTTTCAAGCCTATGGCGCTCTCAAGTTAGAGTTGGCTTCGAAATTTCCCCAAGATATCTTTCAATATTGTTTAGGAAAAGATGCTTTCGTAGCGGGCATTGATGCGAAGGACGGGTATCATGGTTGGCGGATGGTTCAACCTTTGACAGATCGGGAGTGGGAAGCAGTGCGATGTTTTCGACGGGGGTATTTTGATGAAACAAGCAAAGACCCCACCCCTCCAATGTTTGAACAGCCAAGGCATATTCATTTTGTATACTACTTGAATTCTGAGATCATTGGCTATGTACATTTTCACCTTTGTGCGAGTCGGAAGGCAGAGTTGCAGGTTCTTTATATTGACGAATGTTTCCGCCATCAAGGAAAGGGGAGTCATTTCTTAACACTTTCTGAAAAATGGATGAAGCAAAACGGAGTAAAGATTGTTCAGGCAGAAGAATTGTCAACGGACAAGAGGTTTTGGAAGAAGAATAGATTTGCTTCTGATGGAAAAGTTGTTAGTAAAACTCTGTGAGAGGAGGGTTACCATTTATTAGCAAATGACCTTGTTTGAATTGACTGCTTTGTGGAAGGACCTGCCAAGGAAAAGTGCAATAAGAAGCCAGAGTGCGAGTAGCGGAAAGCAAATAATTCCGCTAAGCATAAGATAATGGGAGCGTCCAGCGATGAGTCCCATTGTTTTTTGGAGGGGGGCAAGAGACATATTAAAGACAGAGCCTATTTGTTTTGAGGAACGGGATCCAAAGGTTTCAATCCATGCTTGGGCTTTGAATTTTACGCCTGGTGTAGTGGGAATATAGAGTTGTTTAAGGGCGGGGCCGTTGAGGGCATAGTTAATTGCTTTCGAACCAACCATGAGGATAAATAGAAAGGAAAGGGTGTTGATACTTAGAAAACCAAAAAGAGCGAGGCCAACAATAATAGGCATAGCAGCTAGAGCAACCCCAACACCTAGAAAGCGCGTCACATTACTAATGCCGAGTATTAGGCAAAGAAGAGAAACAACGTTGACACTGGAGCCATAAAGGCTAAGGTAGTGGGTGAGTGCGACTCCTGAATATTCTAAAGCTGCAGCAATTTTAAAGTTAAAGTCAAAAATTGTTACAACGACCTCGTAAATAAAATTTGCTGCAAAGATCCCTAATAGATACCGGTTTTTTAGGAGAAGCTTGAGACCTTCTAGAAAGCCGGGATCACTCTTAGAGGTAGTTTTTTTTTCTTCACCAAATGTACGCATTTGATCCTTTGGTGTGACGCGAAGAAAATTTCGGATTAGAGGAATCAGAATCAGGATAGAAATCCCTAAGAGAGCCATCGAAAGAGAATCTGTCTTGAAATGAAGGCGGTGGGGAAGCCCTCCGATGGAATAAGGAAAGACAATACCTCCTATCTGTCCAATAGCAACAACAAGTGGGAATCCTCGTTTTGCAGAGCTAGGGTCAGTTGTATCAGCTGCGAAAGCCCAGAAAAGGGCTACAACTAAGGATCCAAAGCTTTCGACAAATAGGTACCAAAAGTATCCCAAGCCTTTTGAGAAGAAAAGAGGAAGCGTTGTAATGGAGTCTTGGACATTAAGCATGAGGAGGCTAAAGCTTAAGATGGACAGTCCATAAAAAGTAGGAAGGATGATGAGCATTTTTTCGCGAGACGTTTTTTCAATGAGCTTGGTGTAAAACATCACAAGAGGGAGCAAAGTGAGAACGGAGACTGTTTTGGCAAGAGGGAGCTGAAGTTTGTCAACAAATTGAATAAAGATAGAGTCTTTCAAGGGACGAAGTGTCCAGTATACTCCTATAATGAGAGCAAAGATTAGGCCCATGCGGCAAAATTTTTTGAATTCTTCTTCTTGAAATGTTCCAAAGTTATAGCGGCATGCTGATTGGAAAAACCGAAGTGGTGTCGTTTTCATATTCATTTTGATTTCCTTTTTGCGTAAATTCTAGGCTAATCCATTGAGTTTTAAAAGTATTGTCGATATATTTGATATTTAATATTGAAAAAATCGATTTGATAAAGAGGTGGAATCGTGAAAAGCTTACTCGATCAGGCATCTAGCCTAGAGGATACTGTGCTACAGAAAATTGAAAACTCGCTTAAGAGTTTGCGGATTGCTGATCTGAAACTTTTTATTACTGCTGCTCATATGAAAAGTCTTGGGAAATCGGCTCAAACTCACCATTTAAGTCAAAGTGGCGCAAGTGCTGCAATTCAGCGCGTAGAAGGAGCTTTTGGAATTTCTCTTTGTACGCACGAGAAGAGGCAGTTTCGGTTAACCCGTGAAGGTCTTGCTCTTCTTCCAAAATTGGAAAAATGGATGGAGCAAATTCGAAGTTTGGTTTTATCCAAAGATCAAGTTCCCATACGTTTGGTAACGACTCATGCGATTGCTCAAGTTGCTGTCCCGACTCTTTTAGATATGGGAAATATTGAATTTAAACATATGCGACCTGATGAAGCTTATCGCGCCATTTTGCATGACGAAGCGGACATCGCCTTGGTTCTCGATAACGCGCCTTGGCAGGGGGTGATTGCTGCAGAAATCGGTAAGGGGTATTTCCAGCTCTACTCAAGAGAGGCAACTGCCCCAAAAAAAGATGTTCTTCTTCCTGAAGATCAAATGGAAGTTCTTGCTTTGAAACAGAGTTGGCAACAAGCTCATGGTTATCCGATTCCGCTAAAAACAACGATTCCTAGTTGGTCCTTAATTGCCAGTATTTGTGCAACAACATCTGAGGTTGGATTTCTTCCAGATTTTCTTGGGAAAAAGCATGGCCTGTATCCTGTTTTATGGCAACCCGCTCCTTCACCCTACCGTATTCTTGCAATTTATCGAGCTTCTGAAGATCCTCGTGTAAACATGCTTATCAAATCGCTGCATCAGGCATTTATTGCTTGAGAGTCTGAGTGCCGCGAATGTCTTTATTCATTTTTCTTACACCAAAAGGAATTTAATAGATGTTTTTTCGCAGCTTTGACAGATGGTATAGTCTGCAAGTTGGTTAGTGATGTGGGCATGGATAAAGCGAAAGTAGACCATCGAGGAAAAATTTCTAAGCGAATCGAATAAAACTCGGAGAGACCTCTTCTCTGGGAGGTTAAATAATGGTGGCCTCTAGAATTTATCTTAACTTTGTCATATATAGAAAAAAGATGCCAACTCAAAGGTAAAGAGATGCTAAAAAAATTTTCCTCTCTCCTCTTCTTGCTCGTTTTAATGAATGTGTATGGAGATGTCGTTCACATTGAGGGGGCTACAAATATCACAACCACTTCTAGTCAAGTCAATGCGATCGTTGTCGATGGGAATGGGAATATGAGCCAACAAGTTTTCCCTTATAATCCCCAAAACCAGCAGGCTGATGTTGGAGACGCAAATCAAGGAGGGAATGCTAGTATTTACTTTCCTCTCTTCATGATGGGCTTTATGTGGTGGGATGGATATTGGGTCGGTCACAATGGATATTATTGGAATGGGCATACCAATATATACGTAAAAAATGTTAATTGGAACAATCACTGGAATAACTATTGGCATAATACATGGAACCACAAATGGAACAACTATTATAACCAACACAAAAATAGCCACAATTTTCCCTATAAAAATCATAAAAGCTGGCCCCATCACTCAGGACAACTTCCCTCACACAATCATTCTCATCCCCAGCATGAGGACCGCAACTTTCAGAAAAATCGCGGAGGAAGGGGTTCCCATCACGGTCATTAATCATTGAATGCGCTAAACTGTACGAAAAAATCCTGCCGCTGAAACCAATAAAAGAAGGGTTAGGGCGTGTCCCTGAAGATCCTGGAAGGAACTTCAGGGACACGCCCTAATAAATGTCTTTTTCGCAGTTTTGACAGATGGGATAGTCTTCAAGTTGGTTGGTGGTGTGGGCATGGACAAAGCGAAAGTAGGCCATTGAGGAAAAGATTTCTTCGAGAGATTGGGTGCGGAGATTCCCGAAGGGAATGGTGGCGTTATAGTCATAGCAGCAGGGAATAACGTCAAGGTTCCAGGTGACCTGGAGAATCGCTTTACGTTTTTCTTTAATAACGGGGCAGAGACGCTCTTCTTTTGGTGTGTTGTATTGGCGGCCATCGCCGTAGTTGTGAAGTTTTCGGTCTTTGAAAAAGGTCATTCCAAGTGACTCAGCCCAAGTTTGAAATTCAGTGCGGGGATTATTTTGGGAACCAAGAGTCAAGAGCATTTGGTCGCTAGAAGGGATGATTTCTACTTTGGGAAGGTTGTTATTTCCCTTTTTTATTTCGGAGAGAATTTCGAGGTTTTTTTTCACAAGGGTAAAGGCATCCCGGCCGTGAATTTGTTTGTAGGATTCTATGGTGTATCCGTAGCAACTGACAAAGATGTGGTCGAGACCAGCATGGGCAAGAGCTGAGAAGTAGTCTTTTTTAGGAGCAACGCCGAGAGTAGTAAAGATCACTTTAAGGGCTTTAGGCATCTTTTTTGTGACAAGGGCAACTTTTCCGGGCAGTGTTTTATCGAGAAGAGATTCTCCAAAGCCATGGAGGTGCATTTCTCCCTCAAAGGAGCCGACCCGGTTGAGGACAATCTCAAAGTCTTCCATAGGCATGATCCCTTGAGCGCGGGTGTGTTTATCGCGGGGACACATGACACAAGTAAAACCACACCGGTTAGTGTTTTCGATGCGTACTTGTTGAAAATGAGGGACACAAGTCATTTAATCTCTAATCCTCAGGCTTGCGGGCCCAGGCAATGAGTGAATATTGGAGGGCATCTTCAATGGAGATGTTGATCGGTTTGATATCGGAGCGAGGGACAAGGACGGTGTATCCGCCAATTTGGTAGCTCATGGGAAGGAAGACGGCAACGCGCTTTTGATCCATCTCTGGAAATTCAGAAAAGCTTTCTCGGGTAATAAATCCTACAAGAGTATGTCCTGCGATAGTTACTTCGACAACTTGCTGCTTTTCCCCACCTGGAGAGGCCTGAAAGAAGTGGGTGACATTCTTCACCATTTTATACAGAGAGTTGAAGATTGGAATGCGCTTAAAAAGGCGTTCAAAGAGGGCGGTAATATGAGAAATGATCCAGGTATTTAGGAGGACACCGATAAAAAAGAGAACAATTACAGCTGCAACGATCCCCATTCCGGGATAATAATATTTGCCGAAAAGGGCGCGCATCGGAGGGCCAACGAGCTCTTCTAAAAACGAAAAGAGCCAGTAGATAATTCCAATCGAGAGTGCAAGAGGGGCGATCGCAATGATCCCCCGCTTAATAAATTTTTTCATACTCTGCACCCTAACATAATCTAGAGAGTTAGTACAACCCCGGAGTACAACTGCTTCCGATCTTCGAACCTATCCCACTATTACAAACAACACCTCAAAATTCTGACATTTATAATAATGGGGTAGGTTCTCATTTGCAAATAATTCATCTGATAATAAAAAATTGAAGGGATGAGTGTAATGAAAAAAAGTCTCGGGTTCTCTGTTGGAATAGTGGTAGGTATTGCAACAGCTGTTTCCTATCAGCAATGGGACAAAAAGCTTGAGCCAACAGGGTTCCCCTACCTAGAGAAAAAAGGGTATACTCTTGTTTACGATACAAGAGGGAAGATCCCTTTTTGGACTCATGAACATTTAACAGAGAAGAGTCTTCAGAAGAATGTCGACAGGAAGGGGGTGCAGTTTCATGAGGATATGGAGATTTATAAGCCGCATCGAAGTTGTATTAAGGATTACTCAAAGTCGGGGTTTGATAGAGGACACATTGTTCCTGCTGGGGATGAGTCCTCTTCAAAAGAGGCTTTAGAAGAAACCTTCTCCCTCTCAAACATTTGTCCACAGCATCCGCTGTTTAATCGGGGGGTGTGGAAAAAACTTGAAGCGCATATCCGTACGTTAGTGAAGCAGGAAGGGGCCTTAGAGGTCGTGAGTGGCCCTCTTTTTCTATCCCACGAAGAAAATGGTAAGCGTTTTGTTACCTTTCAAGTGATAGGAGAAAATGAAGTAGCAGTCCCCACTCACTTTTTTAAAGTTGTTCAAACGTCTAAAGAAACATGGGCGTACGTTATCCCTAATGTTCCTGCAACGGGGGATCTTGACTCCTTCCGCTACCCCGTAGACAAGCTCGAAAAAATTTCTGGCATTCGCTTCTAATCATAGGATATGATTCATTGGGATGATTCACAATGAACAGCAAACATTTTCTAAAAAAGAACACACTAAGACAAGCTTTGCAGGGCAGCGCTTTGAAGAGTGCATTTTTGAAGACTGTCAGGTGGTTGACTGTCAATTTTCAGGTGCTCAATTTTTCTCATGCGTTTTTAGAAGATGCAACTTGAGTCTGAGCAATTTTGAAAAATGCCAGCTGCATGAAGTTAGGTTTGAAGAGTGCAAACTTGTTGGGGGAAATTTTCACCTTTGTGAAAAGAGGCTTTTTTCGGTGGGGATGAAAGCGTGTAAGCTGCAGAATTGTAATTTTTCGGGGCTGAAAATGAAGAAAACTTCTTTTAGAAAAAGCCTTTTGAAGGAATGCGATTTCAAAGAGACTGAGCTTAGTGAAGGGGATTTTAGAGGATGTGATCTTAAAGGGACTCTCTTTCATGGGTGCGATTTATCTCGTGCGGACTTTCGAGATGCTGTAAATTATTCCATTGATCCCCGATCAAACCGGATCGCAAAAGGGAAGTTTTCTATTCCCGAGGCACTTTCTTTATTAAAAGGATTTGACATCACTCTTCAGTAGGAGTAAAATTGACGTTCTAACCAATATTCTAGAGTCATGAATCAAGTATTTATAAGTATTAAAAAGGTTTCAAAGACCTACTTTGAAAAGCGCCGCGAAATGAAACAGGCGTTAAAAGAGGTTTCTCTCGATATCTTTGAGGGGGAAGTGCTGGGGCTGCTTGGTGTAAATGGAGCAGGGAAGACGACATTAGTTTCAATTTTGGCGACCCTTCATCCTGCGACAGCGGGGGATGTGCAGTGGAATGAGGCATCGATTTATCAGAATCTTCTTACCTACCGCTCAATTGTTGGATATTGTCCGCAGCACCCCAATATTGAACGGCAACTCTCTCTTGGTGAAAACTTGGTTTTTTCTGGCCGTTGTTATGGGCTAAGCAAACGGGAAGCTGTTGAGCGTCAGAAAGAACTTGCTAAAGAGTTTAAATTAGAGGAGTATCTCGAGGCTAATATCGATCAGGTATCGGGGGGGTACAAGCAGCGGTTTTTAATTGCGCGAGCTCTTATGCATCGGCCGCGGCTGGTTATTCTTGATGAACCAACTGTTGGTCTCGACTCTCATATTCGTCGGGAGCTCTGGGAGGTGATTACAAAACTTAAGAAGTCAGGAATTACGGTGATCCTTACGACTCACTATCTAGATGAGGCGGAGCACTTATCTGACCGTATTTGCCTCATCCATGAGGGGACGGTTCGGACGGTTGATACGCCAGAAAACTTGAAAAAGCAACACCAGAAAAATAGCTTGGAGGAGGTTTTCCTCAAGTTCGTGGATGATCCCGAGGCAGAAATTTTTAATTCAGGTGCAGGTGATGAGTAGTTGGATCGTATTTTTTCAATTGATCAGGCGCGATTTGATCGCTTTTAAACGGGAATTTCGAACAAAATTTATTGATACAGCTCTCCTCTTTTTTACCAACGTGATGGCTTTTGGTTATTTTCTGCAGCAAGAAGGGGCACACGAGGGCTATGCGGCATTTTTTGTTGTAGGAGCTATTGCTAGCTTTGGGTTTGTGGAAATTGTAGGAAAAGTTGGGGTGCAACTTGCCGATATGGGTGGAGATAAAACCATTTTTCATACGCTCGTGATGCCGATTACTTCGAATAGGGTCTTTTTATATATCGCCACATCGTGGGCAATCACATCGATGATCCTTTCTGTGTTATTATTTCCACTGGGAAAGTTGCTTGTATTTACAGAGTGGCACTGGGGAGCAATCTCTTTTTGGAGAGCTGCAGTGATGTTTATCACGGCAAATCTCTTCTTTGGGACTTTTGCTCTGTGGCTCACAAGTGTGATCAAGGGCATGACAAGTTTAAATAGTTTATGGCTTCGCTATATTGCTCCGATGTGGATGTTTGGAGGGTATGTCTATTCCTGGCAATCGGCGTACGATCTGAGCCATATGGTTGGGTATATTAGCCTGATCAATCCGATGATTTATGTGATGGAGGGGATGCGAGCAGCAGCCCTTGGACAAGAGGGATATTTGCCATTTTGGCTTTGTTTAGGGATGTTGTGGGTGTTTATTGTTGCTTGCACAATCCATGCGACTAAACGACTAAGACACAGACTTGATTGTATATAAACCTGTAAAGTTCTTCATCAACAGACCACCTTTTTTTCCCGGACAGCTTTTGTAAAGGTTTTACCAAGAAAAATCGCTACAACAAGCCAGAAGACAAGAAGGGGGAAACAAACGGCTCCACTTAGGAGAAGGTAGTGAGAACGTCCTGCCACTGCACCAAAGGTGGCTTGAAGTGGAGCAAGGGACATATTGAATGATGAGCCCCCTTGCTTAGAAAGTCGGGAACCAAATGTTTCGATCCATGCTTGGGCTTTAAATTTTGCATCAGGAGTTGTAGGGATATAAAGTTGTTTTAAGGCAGGTCCATTGAGTGCATAATTAATTGCTTTTGATCCAACCATCAAGACAAAAAGAAAAGAGAGTGTATTGATTGTAAGGAATCCAAAAAGAGCGGCTCCAACGATAAGGGGCATGGCAGCTAAAGCGATGCCAATACCTAAAAATCGGGTTACATTGCTAATTCCTAATAACAAGCAGGTTAAAGAGACAACATTGACGATTGATCCATAAATGCTTAAATAGTTGGTCAATGCAACTCCTGAGTACTGAGCGCTTGCTGACAATTTAAAATTGAAGTCAAAGATCGTGATGACAACTTCATAAATAAAATTTACTGCAAAAATCCCTAAGAGGTAACGGTGTTTTACTAAAAGCTTTAACCCTTCAAGGAACCCTGGCTCTTGCTTTTTCTTTTCAGTTGCCTCATTTTTTCCATGGAAAGAACTCATAAGATCATGAGGTGTTGCTTTGAGGAGATAACGGACAAAAGGGATAATCATAAAAATCGAGAGACTAAGAATAATCATTGAGAGAGCATCTGTTGTATAACCCAGTCGATGAGGAAGTCCCCCTATATTATAAGGGAAAATAATCCCTCCCAATTGGCCGATGGCGACAATTAAAGGAAAGCCCCTTTTTGCTGATGTGGGTTTTGTAGTAGAAGCAGCAAAGGCCCAGAAAAGGGCGACGACAAGAGAGCCAAAACTTTCAACAAATAAATACCAGGCATAACCAATGATTTTTGAAAAAATAAGAAAAAAGTCAGAGCGTGCCGCAATTTCTTCTGCGGGAATTTGTACAATTGTAACCAAACCACTAAATACAGCAACACCAATCCCATAAAATGTAGGTAAGATATAAAGCATTTTTTCCCGAGACGTTCGTTCCAATAATTTTGTGTAGAACATTACCAAAGGAAGAAGAGCGATTACAGACAAGGTTTTTGCATACGGAAGCTGTAGTTTACCAACAAGTTGAATAAAGATGGAATCCTTTAAAGGGCGAAGTGTCCAGTAAATACCTATAATTAAGGCAAAAATCAGCCCAAAGCGGAGAAACTTTTTAAACTCCTCTTTCTCAAAGATTCCAAAGTTGAATCGGCATATCCATTGAAAAAAATGTAGCATGTTATCATCCTTTTTTAGAGAAGGTTACGTCTCAGTTGTAGCCTCTCCCAAAGCCATAATGGGAAGAGACTCTTGCTTTCTTCTCTTTCTACAGCATTTAGTGCATTAATCAACTTTATTCTTTGGGGAAATCTTAGATAATGTCATCAAATACTCTGCATTGTTTTTGATCTTTCTATGGAAAGCTTCTGTGTTGCCATGCTTCAAGAGCCCGCTTGGGGCTCTTTCCATCCGGCGCCTTGAAGTTTCCTCATAGACGAACCCCTCCCAACGAAGATTATTTGACGACACTATCTAGTTGAGGATTCAAGTAATACCATTTCCAGTAAGAAAACTCATAAATTAAACTCGATCTCCAAGCTCAATTTTTTCGTGAGAATTGTGGTATAAACCCCATTAGAATAAGACAGGTTTTTTCTTTTTTTAGGAGAATTGCCTGCTCACTGTGTTATATTGGCCTAGAGTCTCAAGATGGTCTATCCTCTCGGCCTAGTATCATTTCCGAAACGGCAGGTCCTGCTAACTACGTTCTACCAGAAATTTCATGCCTTTAACGGATTTTGCGTGAATCCATTTAACATGAGTCGTATTTTTCATCTCATCTAAGTAGTCTCGGCGATGTCTTAGGAAGGATTTAAGAACCCAAACAATAATAGAGTGGCGACTAAGAAAGCGGGTGAAACTCTCATAGTTTCCATTGCAAAAGGATTTTTTTGTTCTGATGTTGCACAGGGCGCGGCGAAAAGTGCGCCAAAGAAGGGTGTGGAGAGGAAGATCAAGCCAGATAATTGTATCTGCTTTGGGCCAAATAAGGTGACGAAATCTTGACTGATTTCCACAGATAATCCATGTCTCAGGGAGAGTTGCTTCCTCAATAAGAGATGCAAATTCTTCGATAGGGCGGCGAGTCCAATTGGGAAGCCAATAGAGATTATCTAGATCCGTAACTGGATAGTCGAGGTTTTCGGCAAGGTGGTTACCAAGAGTCGTTTTTCCTGACCCACAGGTTCCTATAATCACAATCCGTTTCATGGGGAAGAATTCTACTCTTCGTCTTTCTTTCTACGCAACTGCTTTTTATGCAGGATGATATCTTCTGTAAGCTCGATTTGAATTCTTTGAAGTTCGAGGAGAGATTCCCACTGATTCTTCATGAAGAGATCGAGCTTTGATTGAAGATGTTGAATCTCAAGCTCTGCCTTCAGGTTAGTACAGTATTCTTCATTGGCCTGGAGGCGGTCTCGTGCTGCTTGTCGATTTTGGCTCATCATGATGATTGGAGCCTGCATCGCTGCAAGACATGAAAGAACCAGATTCAGGAGGATAAACGGATAAGGATCAAACCCTTCATTTCTAACAAAGAAGATATTGAGAATCATCCATACTATGAGGAGAGCTAAAAATGAGAGGATAAATTTCCAGCTTCCGCCGAAACGGGCGACTCGATCAGCCATTCTTTGGCCAAAGGTGAGTTTTCTCTCAAATTTCTTATTAACATTCTCAGCAAGAATATCTTGAGACGATAGACTGTCGAGAACTTCTTTTTCAAAAGAAGTAAGAGCACCTCTATCTTCCCTGATTAATTTCTCAATATATTCGGTGCGGATTTCTCTAAGATCGGGATAGCAGATGAAACCATTGGTATCGATATCCGGGTGATCATTACGGAGAGTTTCGAGAAGTGAATTCCGTATCATATTGATAGGAAATAACTTGTTATAAGAAAATTCCTGCTTACAGATTTGGCAAGTGCCGCTTTTATCGTGATTTTTCATCTATTTTCCCCTCATTTTTTTTATATTGAATATTTCAGAGAAAATCAACATGCTTGCGTGATATGAAACTTATAACAGCAGAATAGCGCCGTGGATGAAACTCTATTTACAATTCACGAAACGCCCATTACCCTTATAAATATTACCACCTTTGTGGGAATTGTGATCCTTTCTTTCCTAATTGCTAAGGGGATAGAGAGGGGGACTCGGACGAGCAAGAAGCTTAGTGGGTCCGCTCTGTATGGGCTGGGACGTCTTGCTTACTATGCCGTCTTTTTGATTGGATTCTACATTGCCTTGACGACGATAGGGATTGATCTAACAGGCGTTGCGGTTATTGTGGGAGCACTTAGTGTGGGAATTGGATTTGGGTTGCAGGCGATATTCAATAACTTTGTTGCTGGGATCATCGTTTTGCTGGAGAAAAAAGTTCACCCAGGTGACTTCATAGAACTCCAGACAGGGGATAGCGGGATAGTTGTCGAAATCAATGTCAGAACGACAGTGATTGAAACTTTAGAGCGTCAAAGAATTGTAATTCCTAATACTGAAATGATTGCAAAAAAACTCGTTATTGGTGGGGAATTTCATCGTGTTAGCCTCTCTTTTTCTACCAGCCGAGATATCGAAAAAGAGAAAGTCCGCAAGCTTGCAATGGAGGCAATGGAAAGCTGTTTTAAAGTTGATAAAAACCATTCGATTGAAGTGTGGCTTGCTAAGTTATCAGAGACAGTGGCCCAGTATGAATTAATTATCTGGGTTTCCAAAAAACAAACAAGCGCCGAATATCTTTGGGCACTTGAAAGCCGTTTTTCTACGGAAAGCATAAAATTATCCTTTGCATAAATTAAAACTTTTGCTTAAGATCGACGTGTTTGTAACCAAGGATGTTGACAATGAAACACAAATGGATTTTGGCTTTTTTTCTAGGTGTTATGGGATGCGCTTTTGCACATCCACACGAAGAGCAACCAATACTATACTACTCTGATGACTGTGATATTAAAATTACTCCGGGAGCAGGCCCTGCGATCCGTGGAGACTGGAATTTTTTTCTAACCGCTGATTTTATCTACTGGACCGTTAGACAAGACGGAATGTTCTATGCTGTTTCAGGTGCTGGAGCAGGAGCCTCTGGTAGTGTTCATGATGTTGATTGGAGTTGGGATCCTGGTTTCAAAGTCGCTGCTGGTTTCAACCTTCCCCATGATCAGTGGGATATTATTGCTGAGTACACTTGGATCCATAGCGATGCAAGTAACACTACAAGTCAGGATGCTGGACTATCTACCATGATCCCCTATTGGTTGGTCAATGGATCAACAGACTTTTTGACACGTGCTCATGCAAACTGGGATGTTCACTATAGCAATATAACGCTTGATTTAGGGCGTAATGCGTATTTGAGTCAGTACATGAAGCTCCGTCTTTTCGCTGGACTTCACGCAGCATGGATCGATCAGGACTACAACATTGAGTATACGTTAGCGGCTGGGAATGAAAGTCACCGCCTTGACCTTGACCAAGACTTTTGGGGAATTGGTCTGCGTGCTGGATTAAACAATGCTTTTCAGTTTACAAAGAATTTCGGTTTTTATGCGGATCTTGCTCTTTCCATTCTTTGGGGACAGTTTGACCTAGATCGAAAAGAACGTGTGACAGTTAACAATGTGACAACCAGTGTTCTTGATACTGGTGCAAAACCACATACTGCAGAACCTGTTGCAAATATTGGCGCTGGGTTCAGATACGACGTTTGGTTTAGCCAAGACCGTTTTCACTTCATGCTTCAGGCAGGTTGGGAACATGTTCTTTGGATTCTCCATAACGAAGTGATCAAAAACATTAGCGAGCCAGATCATTCTGGAGATCTTTATCTCCAGGGGGTCACAATCAAAGCGCGATTCGATTTCTAAATGTCGATACCCGTTGTTGATCTTCATTGCGACTTGCTAGCCTATCTTAATGATGATAGAGAAAAGCATAGTCCCGAAGATGAAGCCTCGAGATGTTCACTCCCTCTTTTAAAAAAAGGGGGAGTTTTTTTTCAGGCTCTTGCACTGTTTTCCGAAACAGGAAAACACCCCCGCAAAGAGTTCGAAGGTCAGCTGGAGTGTTATCATAAAATTAAGGCAATGCAGGGGCCTCAGTTTGCGCCGGCCATTGAAAATGCTTCAGGGCTTTTAGAGGAAGGGGAATTGATTGATCTATTGCCGGAGCGCTTTGATCAAGAAAAGTGGCTTTATGTTTCCATGACTTGGAAGGATGAGAATCGTTTTGGTGGGGGTGACATGACTCAGGTAGGCCTAAAAGAGGACGGAAGAAAGCTGCTTGATTACATGGACGGAAAGGGTGTCGCAATTGATCTCAGCCACAGCTCAGATATATTAGCGGAAGAGATTTTTGATTATCTTCATAAAAAAGGATTAAAAATCCTTCCGATCGCTAGCCATTCGAATTTCCGGGAAGTGAAAATGCATCCACGGAATCTTCCGAACTCCTTTGCGAAAGAAATCATTCGGATGGGGGGCGTCATTGGGATCAACTTTGTCCGTCATTTTGTGGGAAATGAGCCTGACGATTTTGTACGCCATATTGAACATGGTCTCTCCCTTGGTGGAGAAGATGCATTGGTTCTTGGTGCCGATTTCTTTGGAGGAATATCTATTCCCGCAATTGAGCACTTGAAGCCCTTTTACCAAAGTCGTTATTCAAATAGTAGTTGTTACCCAGCATTTTACCAATTATTAGAAACAGCCTTTGGCCAGAAACAGGCAGATAAAATCTTCTATAAAAACAGTCACATTTTAACAAACTTCTGAATAAGAGCTAGAACCTCCACGCGCTTTTCTGCATGAGCCATGTGGCCCATTCTCGGAAAGGGATGAAGGGTGGATTTTGCAAGGTGCTCATGGAGAAATTGTGCACAAGAGAAGGGAGTTGAAAGATCCTCTTCACCAGCAATGAGAAAGAACTCCGCTTCTAATTGCTTGATAAATTGCAAAGAGTCGAAAGTTTCAAGGGCCTGCATTTGTCCAAGAAAACCTTCAATTGACTGTGGGAAGGGATTTTTTGTCATTTCCTCTTTTTTAGCGGCGACTTTTTCAGGGCTTGCTACAAAGTCGCGGCTAAATAGCCAGGGGATCACGGTTTCAATAACTAAGTCAAGGGGGACTCCTGCTTGCAGTAGCTTTCCTGTTGTCATTGTTTTTAAAAGAGAAACGCGTGGAAGTTTTGAAAAAGGAGCAATTAAAATTCCTTTGTCGATACGCTTTGGTGCGCGATGAGCAATTGTCTGAATGATTGCAGTTCCCATTGAAGAGCCTACCATGCTTGCCACATCGATCTTTAGGTGGTCCATAAGTGCAACGGTATCGTCAGCCATTGACTCTATCGAGTATGGAGGTGCAGGCGCAGTTGTTTGTCCCGCTCCGCGGTTATCTAAAAGAATCAGCTGAAAGTTGTCTTGCAGAGGTTCAATAAACGACTGCCACGTCAGATGATGGGTTGAAAATCCTGAAAGAAAAACGATGGGTTCTCCTTCGCCGTAGGTTTCATAGTAAAGGTTGATCCCATTAACCGGTGCAAAAGGCATGAATCCCCTCCATAGTGATCTCTTCCGCTTCTATATAGAGCATATGTCCGACCCCTGGAACACCTTTAAGAACAGCATTCGGCAGTTGTTCTCTTAAAAGTTTTGCTTCATAAAAAGGAGTATAGAGATCTTCTTCACCTGCCAGAATCAATAAAGGAGTTTCGATTGCAGCGAGTCGATCAGACATATCACATTGCGAAAGAGCTTGAAGCTGCCCTATGTAACCCTCAGGAGGTTGAGGATAGGGGTTTTTGAGCAGATTATCGATTGTCCTTATAACTCTCTTTGGATCGGACAAGTAATCGTTACTATAAATCCATGGAAGCATTGTTTCTAGTGCTAGAGCGGGATCTACACCTGCTTGAAAGAGCTTTGCAACTGAATGTGCTTGCATGAGAGCAGTACTTGGTAAAACACTAAAAGGAGCAATTAGGACTCCCTTATGAATTCTTTCACTATGGCGATGCCCAATCGACTGAATAATGAGAGATCCCATAGAAAATCCAGCCATATGAGCTCTTTGAATCTCTAAAGCGTCCATGAGTCCAATCACATCGTCGGCAAGCATCTCGATCGTATAAGGGGGAGGCGGACTTTCGGTTCTTCCTGCGCCCCGGTTATCAAAAACAATCACTTCAAAAGACGCGGAAAGTTTTGGAATAAACCTCTTCCACATTTCCAAGTGATTTGTGAAACCGCAAATCAAAATAAGTGGATCACCACTTCCATGACGTTCATAGTAAAACTCAATTTCATTAACAACTATATTTGGCACGATCTTTCTGCGTTATTCTTACTTAGGGGTGAGGTTATCAGATTAAAAAAAAATATGATAGACAAAAAGGTGGCGGCATGTTACACGAATAGATAAGTAAAGAAAAAGTGATTAGCTTGCTCTTTACAAACGAACTTCCCCCTTCTTTTTCCAGACTGCAAAGTCTGGTCCCCGGCCGTTATGTAACCCATAACGGCCATTTTTTTTGCTTCAATCTTTTTGGTATCTTTCCCCCATTCCTTTTATACTTTTGTGATCTACAATCATTGCAATAGAAATAAGGAAAATCTAATCAAAAATCTTAGAAGCAAATCTAAGAAAATATATGATTGGTCGAGAAGAGAGGGTTTGTGATGTGCGGTCTAATCTATTATGTGCTCATCAAAGATCTGATCCACTTCCCGATTAAGATCAAGAAAGCTTAGATTGTATTCGGGGTATGACGGTTAAAAGAACCCTTTTCTTTAGGTTTTGTGAAATATTTAGGCTAAGTAGCTTGAAAAAAATTTCCATTTACTGCGATCATTCCATTTTTTTCTCAACTGAGTAGAACGATAATGAAAAAGATTTTCCTAACATTATTAGCCACACTATCCTTGTTAATAACGGGATGTGGGGTAGTCGTTCGGAAAACCCCCGAACCGGATGCATTGCATCAGTGTGAAGAAGATAACGAAGAAAAACTTCCAAACTCTGCCGAAGTCAGCTTTATTTTACCTGGTCCTGCTATCATACACCCTGAATATCCCTACGATATTAATGGGACACCTCATGGTAATAAAAGAAATAGCCAACCTGGGGCCTGCTTTATAACAATCTGTTACTAGTAACTATGGTGTTGCAAGGTCTGAGCTTCCCATTGAAGCTCTTGATTATGCCGTTTTGGTATGGCTTCCCTGGTTCTATAGGAACGATCAGGAGATCAAGGTGTGTCTTGACTCTCGAGGCATGGGGGAATTTGTGCTTCAATGCTTCTTGCATGATGTTTCGTTAAATCCTGAAATACCGTCCGAGATTAACTCTGAGCTGCAATTGCTGAAGTGCAGGCAAGTGTTCTTTAATGGTGGTTATGATGCGTTTTCTTAGTGATGTTTAGGAGTTTTGCAAGGGGGGTTAAAAAAAAACCTTCAGCTTTTCGAGAAACGAGTTACGTTCCGGTGAATTCGATCCTTTCTCAGTTTCTTGAAATTGCTCGAGTATTGTTTTTTGCTTAGTCGATAAGTTGACAGGTGTTTCCACGTGGACGTGGATGAGTAGGTCGCCTTTTCCATGTCCGTGAACATTCTTCATTCCTTCTCCTTTAACGCGGAGGATTTTCCCCGTTTGAGTTCCTGAAGGGATGGTTAGTCGTACAGGTTTTTTTGAGAGAAGACGTGGAAGATCTTTTTTACATCCAAGGGCTGCTTCGGTTAGACTAATGGGAAGCCTGAGAGTGACATCATCTCCGTCGCGTGCAAAAATATCATGAGGTTTTACTTTGATATAGACATACAGGTCTCCAGGAGGACCGCCTCCTTCACCAGCATCTCCGTAACCAGTCATCTTCAGGCGCATGCCGTCGTCGATTCCAGCAGGAATCGGCACTTTCACCCGTTGTTTTTTCTTTACTTTTCCCGCGCCATGACATTCGGAGCAGGGAGCAGTGATCATCTTTCCCGATCCATGGCAATGAGGACAAGAACTTGACATGCTGAAAAATCCACGGGATTGGTGGAGCTGTCCTGATCCATGACATGTCGTGCATGTCTTGATGTCTTGAGAAGAGCGTGCACCGTTTCCGTTGCAGCTGCTACACTCTATATTTGTAGTGACAGCGAGTTCTTTTTCGATTCCCTTAGCGGCATCTTCAAAACTGATAGAAAGTTGAGCTTTTTTGCTCACGCCTTGGCGGGCATACTCTTGTCCTCCCCCGAATTCCTGACCAAAGAAAGAATCAAATATTGCATCTCCACCGCCGGGGCCAGGACCAGGACCACCACCGCCGCCGAAGGCACCCATAAAGGTGCGAAGGGCTTCTTCCATTGAAGAGAAACCGGCTGCGCCGCCGTTGCCGCCCATTCCACTGGCTCCTTTAAGAGCATCGGAACCGTACTGATCGTACATCTGCCGTTTCTTCTCATCGCTCAGGACTTCATAAGATTCAGAGACTTCCTTGAATTTCTTCTCGGCGTCAGGGTTATCGGCGTTTTTATCGGGGTGATACTTAAGCGCGAGCTTGCGGTAAGCTTTCTTGATTTCTTCTTGAGTGGCCCCACGAGGGACACCTAAAACTTCATAATAATCCGTCATACGCGCTTAAGCATACAGTTAGCAGTTGAAAATCTCAAGTGCTAACGTCCTTTTTTTATTTTGTACTTTAGAGCTGCCTTAGATTTCGCTCGTTTTCTAACTGAAGGTTTGTCGTAAAAGCGGTTTGCTTTTGCGGCTTTCATAATTCCTTCTTTATCGAGCTTTTTCTTGAGTGCTCGTAGGGCTTTGTCGATTGACTCGCCAGTACGAACCTTAACATTCGGCATAAAAAGATCACATCCTAGTGCTTTAAAAAATTTCTTTATAGTTTTCTACTTATAGCTAACGAATCCTTGAATTCGAGCTATCCCGGCTATTCTATACCACAAACTTCTTATTGTTCAACCCCTAAGCGTGGCTTAGAGGGATTTTCGATTTTTTTCAGGTTCAAGATCCAGAAGATAAGAAATAATAATTTCAGCATGGTTTGAAAGGGGGGCTCTATGAAACTTTTCTAGAAGGTACTGCTTTAGAAGGAGAATATTAAGGGTCGCGCAGATAGAACCTTCGGCTACAAGTCTTGGAGAATCAAATTTTATTGAACCCCCAGATTTTTCTCCATCTAAGGCATAGAACCCTCGAGATTTGGCATCGCCATATAGAGTGAATGGGCCGTCAATGTTGGGAGTAAAGATTTTGAGACTGCAAAAAGGGAGGAGGAGGATCTCTTTTGAAAAGGATAGAGCTTTAGCTGCCATGACTCCAACGCGGGTGCCAGTGAAGGAGCCGGGGCCGGTTCCAATGGCGATGAAGTCAATGGGGGTGTCTTCAAGAAGTTTTTCGATTGCGGGAAGGAGTGCTTGTGATTGTTTGAGGGGAGGGAGGTGTTCAATAATTAAGTTATCTCCCCTTGATAGGGCGACAAAGCTTTGAGGGCTACTGGTATCGATAATCAGGAAGTTCATGCAGGCATAATAACACGGGTTGTGTTTATTTTGGATAGGGCATTATACAGAAATTAGCAGCTTATTTGCATATTTTTTGGACGAGTGTTACAGTATCTAGGAATAATTTAGTTTGAAGGGGTTACCTTTTGGTTAGTGAACACGATGATTCACAGGACGAGATGCCTGAAGATGAGGATTTTGATCTTACAGAATCTCTTTTAGATAGTGATTTAGAGAAAATTATTGGAACGAGCAAGAAGCCTCAGGACGACGCTGATCTCCCTGACGAGCTTTTCATCCTTCCCTTGACAAGGCGCCCCTTTTTTCCTGGGATGGCGGCTCCGCTTGTCATTGAGCCAGGCCCCTTTTACGAGGTGCTCAAGCTTGTTGCTAAGTCTTCTCACAAGATGCTAGCTCTTTTTCTGACTAAAGAAGAGGAAGAAAACATCTATGATATGGGATTTGAAGATCTATGTGAAGTGGGAGTAATGGCAACGATTCTCCGTATTGTTCCTCTTGAGCAAGGGGGAGCACAAGTCGTTCTTAATATGGAAAAGCGCATCAAGGTCAAAAAGCAGGTCGTTAAATCAAAATACCTCCGTGCTAAGATTCACTACCATGATGACGAAATCACTCAGCAGCAATCAAAGATCATTAAAGCTTACTCGATTAGTATTATTACGACGATCAAAGAGCTCTTAAAACTCAATCCTCTCTTTAAAGAGGAGCTCCAAATTTTCCTAGGCCATTCTGACTTTACCGAGCCAGGAAAACTTGCTGATTTTGCGGTTGCTCTTACCACAGCAGGACGAGAAGAGCTTCAAGATATTCTTCAAACATTTGATGTTCAAGAGCGGATCGATAAAACACTCGTTCTCTTAAAGAAAGAACTCGATCTCAGCAAGTTGCAGAGTAGTATCAATCAGAAGATTGAAGCGACTATCTCTAAAACACAGAGGGAGTTCTTTTTGCGCGAGCAGCTCAAAACAATTAAGAAAGAGCTCGGCCTTGAGAAGGATGATAAAACATGTGATATCGATAAGTTTCAAGAGAGACTTAAGGACAAAGCTGTTCCTGAAGACGTTCAAAAAGTCATCGATGAAGAAATTGAAAAACTCAGTGTTCTCGAAGTGCAATCTGCCGAGTATGCCGTTTCACGCAATTATCTTGACTGGCTTACCATTGTTCCATGGGGAGTCTTTAGCAAAGAGAACCATAATCTTGGTAAAGCTGAAAAAATCCTTGAAGACGATCACTATGGATTGAAGGATATCAAAGAACGGATTATTGAATTTATTGGGGTGGGCAAACTCACTTCTGGTGTAAAAGGAAGCATTATCTGTCTTGTCGGCCCCCCAGGGGTGGGTAAAACGAGTATTGGAAAGAGTGTTGCTAGAGCTCTTAATCGTGAGTTCTACCGCTTCTCCGTTGGCGGAATGCGTGATGAGGCTGAGATTAAGGGACATCGCCGAACCTACATTGGAGCGATGCCTGGAAAAATGATTCAAGCGTTAAAATCCTCTCAAAAGATGAATCCTGTCATTATGCTTGATGAAGTGGACAAAATGGGGATGAGTTATCATGGCGATCCAGCATCTGCACTCTTAGAGGTTCTTGATGCAGAGCAAAATAAAGACTTTCTTGATCATTATCTTGATGTTCGGACAGATCTATCCAATGTCTTATTTATTGTGACAGCAAACGTTCTGGATTCAATCCCAGGTCCTCTTAAGGATCGGATGGATATCCTCCGTTTATCAGGATATATTCAAGAAGAGAAACTTCAAATTGCCAAAAAATACCTCGTTCCACGCAATCGAAAAAAGTCAGGGCTTAAAGCAAGTCAGGTAAAATTTACAACTGGTGCGATCAAGGGAATCATTGAAGGCTATGCTCGAGAGGCTGGAGTTCGAGGACTCGAGAATAATATTAAGAAAATCCTTCGGAAAGTAGCTGTGGAAATTGTTCGGTCTGAAGAGAATAAGAAACGTCGGAAAGTCAGGTCAGTGACGATTTCAGAAAAGAACCTTGAAAAGTTTTTAGGGCAGCCGATTTTCACAACCGATCGCTATTACGATAAGACCCCGGTTGGAGTATGTACTGGTCTTGCTTGGACGGCGATGGGAGGGGCAACCCTTTACGTGGAGGCCATAAAAGTAGGTGCTGAAAAAACTCAGATGAAACTGACTGGGCAGGCCGGTGATGTGATGAAGGAGTCTGCGCAGATTGCTTGGAGCTATGCGAATAGTGAGCTCAAGCGGTATGCTCCAAAATATACGTTTTTTAAGAATCAAGAAGTTCATATCCATATTCCTGAAGGAGCCACTCCGAAAGATGGTCCTTCCGCAGGGGTAACAATGGTGACAGCGATGCTTTCCCTTCTCATGAAAACCTCCGTTGCTAAAGATCTTGGGATGACAGGGGAGCTGACACTCACAGGGAAAGTTCTTCCGATTGGAGGACTTAGGGAAAAGCTTATTGCTGCAAAAAGATCGAAACTTAAAACCTTGATTTTTCCGAAAGAGAATAAACGGGATTACGATGAGCTTCCCGATTACTTGAAGAAAGGAATAAAGGTTCACTTTGTCAATACCTATGATGAAGTTTTTAAAGTGGCGTTTCCAGGGAGAAAAACGTGATGTCTCCTTGGAAGGAGGAGAAATACATTTCTCCTGAAGCATTGGCAGAGAAAATTTTGGAGTTGCGCGAAGAAGGGAAAACAATCGCAACCCTTAACGGTTCTTTTGACCTTCTTCATGCTGGCCATTTGAAAATGATTCATGAAGCGTCTCAGCAAGCCGATGTTCTCTTAATGGCGCTGAACTCCGACAGTTCGATTCAAAAGTATAAGAGCCCACTCCGCCCGATTGTTCCTTTAGAACATCGTTTAGAAATGATCGCTGCTCTTCAGTTTGTCGACTATGTCACGTACTTTAACGAAACCGATCCGATTGCATTTCTTGAACTGGTCAAACCCGATGTTCATGTTAATGGAGCGGAGTATGGAGACGAGTGTATTGAAGCCAAGGTGGTGAAAAAACATGGAGGAAGGATTCACATAGTGCAGCTTGTCCCTGGGCTTTCAACCTCTAACCTTATTAAGAAAATCAAATCATGCGTTTAATTGGAACCCTTCAAGGTGAAAAAGAAGCTTATAAATTTCATTCTTTCTTAATTCAAGAGGAGATCGAATGCAGTTATAACCCGACCTCTTCGGGAGAAAACCTCTACGAGTTTTGGATAGCTCACGAAGATCAAATTGATACAGCAATTCATTGGTTTGAAGAGTTTCGCAAAAACCCTAACGATCCCCGATTTGAAACCAAGGCGCACCCCATAGATACTGAGGGTGTGGCAAAAGACTTTGATGAAAAAGAACCGATTCAAATGAAAGCGATTCGTATGCGTAATCAAATGCGTCCTAAGATGCCACTGACCCGATTCGTTGTTCTTCTCTCCGCTCTTCTCTATATTTGGAATGGGTATCAAATGGCAGGCATTGCCAGAACCGATAAAAAACCCGAAGAATATACGCTCACTCCCCTTATGATAGACCTTTCCTATGACATGCCGACGGCGGAAAACCGCAAAGAGCTCAGTCGTGATCTTTTTGCAGAGGATAGAATTGGAAGTCCTGCTGTTTGGGATGGGATTTATGGTGTCGTATTAGGATGGCCATCGTCCAAAAGTGAGCTCGCTGCTCCAATGTTTGAGCAGATCAAGCATGGACAAATTTGGCGCCTTTTTACACCTGTACTGCTTCATGGGAGTTTTCTCCATATCCTTTTCAATATGCTTTGGCTCTGGATGCTCGGGCGGCAGGTTGAAGAACGGACTAAAAAGTGGCAATATATCGCGCTCACATTAATTATTGGAGTTGTTTCAAACACATTGCAGTATTTGATGAGCGGTCCGCTCTTTATTGGGTATTCGGGAATTGTATGCGGTCTTGCAGGGTTCATTTGGATGCGGCAGTGTCATGCACCTTGGGAAGGGTATCCTTTGCAAAAGGGGACGCTCGTTTTCTTAGGTGTATTTATTGTTGCAATGATGGGGCTTCAGCTCGTCTCTTTTTTTCTTATCCGATTCCAGATTGCTGAGTTTTCAATGAATATTGCCAATACTGCCCATATCAGCGGAGCTCTGACTGGCATAGTACTTGGAAAAATCCCCGTGTTTTCTAAGGGGGGGGTATGAGCGTTCGAGATTTGACCATTTTAGGGTGTTCCTCGCAACAGCCGACCAGATTGCGCAACCATGGAGCCTATTTACTTAGATGGAATCAGGAAGGGCTTTTGTTTGATCCTGGCGAAGGAACTCAAAGGCAATTTATCTTTGCTGATATAGCGCCGCCAATTGTTACACGTATTTTTGTGAGTCATTTCCATGGGGATCATTGTTTGGGGCTTGGCTCCATGCTAATGAGGCTCAACCTTGACCGCGTTAATCACCCGATTCATTGCTACTATCCAGCGAGTGGGAAGGTCTACTTCGATCGCTTGCGCTATGGCACGCTCTACCACGATCATATTCAAGTGATTGAGCATCCAGTTTCTGAAGAAGGAATTGTTCACCAAGATGAAACCTTTACGATCGAGGCCAAATTTCTAAACCATGGTGTTGATAATCTGGGGTGGCGCATCCAAGAAGCTGACAGTATCAAATTTGATAAAGAAAAACTTAAAGCCTGTGGCGTTAAAGGAACGCTTGTTCGTGAACTCCAAGAGAAAAAACAGGTCATTATTGACGGAGAAACGATTAATCTTGAAGATGTCAGTTGGGTTCGCAGGGGGGACATTTTTGCGTGCGTGATTGATACAAAGCATTGCCAAAATGCAATAGATCTTGCCAAAGGAGCAAAACTTTTGCTTTGCGAAAGCACCTATTTAGAAGAGCACCGAGCCTTGGCAGAAGATCACAATCATATGACTGCAAAACAAGCAGCATTCATTGCAAAAGAGGCTGGAGTGCAAAAGCTGATTCTCACACATTTTTCTGCTCGATACCGAGATCTACTTCCTTTTGCAGAGGAAGCGAGCGAGATTTTTCCTAATGTTGATACTGCAGATGATTTCAAAAGATTTGAATTTCTTCTAAGCGATATGACGTAGTGCGTCATTCAAATCATCTGTAAGAAGTTCCAACTCTATGATAAAACTCTTTGTTGATGCAGGGTGGTTTACGTATTCACGCATGATAAAAGAAAGATCACAGTCATCGCCCTTCCCAGGCTCGAAGGTTTCGACCGCTTTCAAGATGGTGACGTGTTTATGATGCTTGATTGCGATGGGTTGGATGAAGATATTTTGGATAATCGATCCAATTTCTTCAATTTCCTCATCCTCAGCCTTTTGTGCTTGAATGGAGGTTGCGTAAAGTCGGTTAACATCTTCAGCAATTTTTTCCAAAAACTCTTGTTTTGTCGAAAGTCCTCCATTTTTGTGGAGTTCATTGACATTTGTTGTAAATATTTCCAGTTCTTTTCGAAAGTTCATCGCAACTGATTTTTTGTCTTCTTTATTCATTACTATACCTCATTAATCATATCATAATGACGAGGAGGCCTTTTTGCAATAGGGAAAAGACTATTGCAAAAAAATTAATGCATTCTTAATAGATTCTTAACCTGGATGTTTGCTGCAGCGATTGCAAAAGCTGCAGCAACATTGAGGGAATTCTTGGAGCCGGTGAGAGGAATTTGGACAATATGATCTGCAGATTGAAGGGTGGATTCCTTGAGTCCTCTTTCTTCGTTCCCTAAAAGGAGAGTAAAAGATGTAGGAAACTCGAAATCAAATAAGGAGGGAGCGTTTTCCATTGTTTCAAGGGCTATCAACGGGGCTGGGCAGGAGTCAATCCCACCCTGCTTGCATGGAACGTTAGAAGCTGTCCCCATAGATGTCTTGATGACTTTGGGGTGGTGTTGATTGGGGGTGTTTTCTGAAAAAATGATCGTTCCAAGTCGGAGAGCTTCGGTTGTGCGCAGGATGTTTCCAATGTTAAATGCCGAGCGGAGATCTTCAAGGTAGATGTGGATAGGACCATAAGGAGCCTCTGACAAAGTATCAAACCGTTTGATCAGAAGGTTATGCTCTTGAAGTTCGATCGAGGCTTCTCGCATATGGAGGTGAAAACGATCTGTTATTTCATCGATTGTTGAAATAGGCGGAAGCTTAAGCCACGCTTCCATTTGTCGATAGTGATCATCGAAAGGAAGGGACTTTTCATACAAAGTACGTAAATGTTCACCCGCATTTTTATGACGGCGCCTGTAGGAAAGGGCATTAAATTTCTCAAATGTAAACATAGGGAGTGGAGTATATCAGATAGTCCTTTCAAATGGGGAAATTTTTTTTTGACATAAAAAGTTTATTTAGGATATCCAATGAGGAATGGTATGGAATTTTAGGGTTATAGTTCTTATTTCTACGATGCTACTCTTGACGGGATGTTATCACGAGCCCAAAACACTCTATTTGGATAGCGCAAGTGCCTATATTTATGAACCGCCTAAGCAAATGGTGTCTGAGACTCAAGACGACCTCGAGCTCTTTGAAAAGTTTTGCCCTGTCTTTGTTGTTGAGAAAAATGAAAAGCCCTACAACAAGGTAGGACAGCCAAAGATTAAAAGAGGCCCTCAAAAGAAATTAGAGGCTTTCGTCGATCCTTCTTCTCACCCTATCTACGTGCAGAAAGTCAATTTTGTGACGAAGAAAGGGGAATATACGAATCTGATTTATCGAGTCCATTTTGAGAAAGTGCCCTACGGACTTAGACCTTTTCAGATTACTGCTGGGAAGAATGTTGGGCTCCTTGTGATCATCACATTAAATAGCCAACAACAGCCTGTCTTGGTGACTTCTGTGCACACCTGTGGATGCTATATTTCGATGATCCCCACGAATCACCTCTCTCCCGACGCATTTCCTCGGAATTGGAAGGATGAACCGACTTACCGCTATGGAGAAAAATATCCGGCTATGGTCGATTACCCCTGCCCAATGAAAGAAGGAGCCCACCCGGTCTTTTTTCTTCGACATCAAACGCATAGGGTGACGGATGTTTATGTCGAAAACACGTCAAAAGTACGTGCACAATATAATACAGCTCAAATGCCTCTCGTCCAAATGAATTCATTGGAAGATCTCCCTATTGAAGGAGAGGACAAGACACTTTCTTTTTACTATGATGAGCTCAACAAAGGATATGTGAGAAACTCCCTGAAGCCGTTTGAGTTCTTGATGATTAGTTGGTGGGCTTTTGATCCGAATGTAGGTTGCGATAAGAGATATGCTCCAGCAAACCAATTAATGAAACGGTTTTATACCAGCCTAAATCCTGCCTATTGGAAAGAATCCGATCTTTGGAACTTCCCTGTTGCAGCCAGGTTTTGGGGTTGGGAACTGTAAAAAAGTATAGGTGTATTTGATGTTAAAACAGTTTTGGAAAGTGATTGTTGTTTGTCTAGTTTCCCAAAGTCTTATGGGGGCGGAACTTGTTGATGAGTGGCTCAAAACATATAATGGGATTCTTAAAGAGAACGTTGTGCTTGGGAAAAAGCAAGGAATTCAAACAACACTTGTTAACTATCAGGGGATTCGAAGCGATTCGAATTTTCGCAAAGCCATTTATGACTTAGCAAGACTTCCTGCGCTTGAAACGCTTCCGAAAGAAGATCAACTTGCGATGTGGATCAATGCCTACAACATCCTGATGATTAAAATCATAGTCGAAAACCCGAAGATCTCTTCTATCAAGGAACTCGATTCAGTGTTTAGCAGCATTTGGAAGAAGAAAGTCGGTGTGGTAGCAGGAAAGACCTATTCACTGGATGAGATTGAGCATGACATCATTCGAAAACAATTCCAAGAACCCCGGGTGCATTTTGCCCTAAACTGTAGTGCAATTTCTTGTCCCAACTTGGCGAATTATGCATACGAAGGAAAGCATATAGACGTGCAGCTTACTCATCAAACCAAAGCGTTTCTTGAAAACAAGTCAAAAGGAATGGCAAGAAAAGGAAGCGTATTATACCTCTCAAGACTTTTCAAGTGGTACAAAGAGGATTTTGATTCTGACGTAAAAGGATGGCTCATCAAAAATGGGTATCTTACTGCAGATGCAAAAGGGGACAAAGTTAAATATATGAACTATAACTGGGCCTTAAACTCACTAAAACAATAAAATTCGGTAGCAATCAATGAAAATAAAAAGAGCTGTTTTAATCGTTTCAAGCGTGCTTTTATTAGCAAACTCTTCGAAAGCTTTCGCTTTAAATGGAATGTATCATATTGGGTTTGGTCCTGATGCAAAGGGGATTGGGGGCGCCGCTGTCGCATTTCCTCAAGAAACCTTATCAGCTCTTGCGAACCCTGCAAATTTAGTTCCCGTAGGCACTCGAGTAGACCTTGCAGCTGAATATTATAGAGGAACACGCACAGCAACAGTTCGAGGGTCTCAATTTCCCTTTAATGATGTGAATGTGAGTTGGGATCTTTCTCGAAATAAGAACATTGTTGCTGGAGAAGCGGGGTTTAACTATCGATTCTTTGAGGATCGCCTTGCAGTGGGACTGACAATTGCTCCGCAGGCTGGTGGAGTCATGACATGGGATCGATCAGACCCATATTATCCTGCAGGAACTCAGCCTTTTCATATTGATATCATGTACCTTGCTTTTACCCCTACGTTTGCTGCAAAGATTTTTGATAACGATTGCCTTGGAAAGCATTACCTAGGAGTGGGAGTTGACTTAACTCCCGCTCGCTTGAAAGTTAGTGGAATGCAAGGCCTTCGAGATCAGGCAGGGTTTTTAGGAGGCACAGACGATCCTAACTACGTCACAAATAAAGGATGGGATTGGGCTTTTGGTTGGGCAGTCCGCGTAGGATGGCTTTGGGAATTTCGCCCTTGGTTGTCTGCGGGGCTCTCCTATCGAACCAAAACCTACATGGGGAAATTTGATAAGTACCGTGGATTAATTACCCCTCATGGAAGAGGGGACCTTCCTGCAACTTTCTATGGTGGTATTGCCGTTAAACCCTTTGTGCAGACCACAATAGCGCTTGATATTGGCCGCATTTATAATGGCGACGTCAATACCTTTTCGAATCCCCCCTTCAACTTTGTGGAGATGAACAATCATGGAGCTAGTAATGGGGCGGGGTTTGGTTGGACTTCGTCGACCGTGTATAAAATTGGTGTTGCGCAACAGCTTGCGGATGCAGTAACGGTACGTGCTGGCTATAATTATGGACAGCTTCCGTGGGACACGAGTATCAATGATGTTGGTATAGGGGCATTTTTCCTTCCGACAACTATTCGTCATCACCTAACTTTTGGAGGCACATTGGACCTTGGATCTCAGATGATCAATGCAGCTTTTATGTATGGATTCAAGCACTCTGTTAGAGGTCCAATTGATCCTTTTCTTGGTGGTGGAAAGAGTGAAGTTTCAACCGATCTGATTACGATTGAAATTGGATTTAGTAAGGTCTGGTAGTTAAATGATAAAATGGTCAGGGCTATTTTGTTTAGTGATCTTAGGGATGCAATCTCTTTTTGGGGATCTTCCGAATGTTTTTTATGGAAAGTGTTATGACAAAAAAGGAAAATTGATTGTTGAAGAAAAGCATGAGATTTTTAAGGACGATGGGAAAGTGGTGAAAATTCGCACGCTCTATTTTCCTCCGGAATCATCAGATTCTTTTGCTTATGCAGAAAGCTATTTTAAAGACGATGACTACCTTCCGAACTTCTATTTCCATCGAAAGGAAGATGACTACGTTTCTCGCTCTGTGAAGCTGGGAAAAACAGATGTTGTTCTACTCAGAAAAGGAACCTCTCAAGATTATTATTTTGAGAAAAATTACAAAATTGAAGACGATATGGTTGTTGGACATGGTTTTTACTTCTATATGCTTCACTTCTTGGACGAATTACTATCAAAGTCTAGTGAGAAAGTGTCTGTCCATTTTCTGATTCCAAACAAGTTGTCAAAATACCATTTTTTGATGTCTGCAGCAAAGGATCCGGATAACCCGGACATTGCAGTTCTAACGTTGAAGACCAAAAACATATTAGGACGGATATTTTTGCGCAGAATCATTTTAAAAGTAGATTTAAAAAAGAGGAATCTCCTTTCCTACGAAGGACCGAATACCTTTTTTTATGGGGCCGAACAGACGCCTTTTGTGAAAATTCAATACTCGGATCAAAAATTTTAAAAATAGTTGAGAGCAAATGATGAATAGACTGAAAATATTGATGGGGATTTTATCCGTAGCAGCAATGGCCACTGTGCATGCTGAAGAAAGTGAGAAATCTTCATCTTATAAATTCCCAGAATATGGACAGCAGGACTATCATACTCTTGATTATCCTTCCTACGAACTTTCTTATCAAGACTCGGGTCCTCATATGGATGGAGAGTTTTTATATTGGCAGAATTTAGAGGGGAACTTGGCCTATGCAATTGACCAACCAGCCCATGTAAATCCTGCAGACCCCGTGGCTCTAGAAGGTAATCTCAAGCAGGTAACCTACCGTTGGGATCCAGGTATCCGTGTAAGCGCTGGATGGAAATTTAGTCCGGATACAATGGATGTAGGGTTAATCTATACCCATTTTCATAATGAAGGTGGAGATGCGGTTAAAGCGCGGCCTGGGCGCGTTCTAAAAGGTGTGTTTCCTGATCAACTGGGGAATCTCATTAGCGATATTTCATCAAAGGCAGACCTGATGTATCAACTTCTTGATCTGCAAGCAAAGCATCCCTTTCAAGCTTCAAACTCATTTCTGATGAACTTTCTTTTTGGTGTGCGTGGAGCATGGATTTCGCAAGGATGGAATACAGACTATAAAACAAATATTGTGATCGTTCCACCACTGGGAACCCGTTTAGAAACGCTTGTCCAAAATACATGGAAGTTTTCTGGAGCGGGGCTTCGAGCGGGGATTTCGATGGATTGGTTTATGGGCTGGGGCCTTTATGCAAAAGTTCAAACCTCCATGTCAGCAATTGTTGGAAGGTTTCGCAGTAAGCAGAAAATCGATTCGACGTCATTGACAACCTATGCAGAGGTGCATCCAAGCGATACTCGAATCATTCCAGCATGGGAGATTCAGCTAGGGCTTGGTTGGAGAAAAGCAATTTCACAATGGGTTTTTAAAGCCTATGCAAGTTGGGAAATGAATCTTTGGACGCGGCTGAACCAAACCTATTACTATCCTACCGAAACAGCATTTGACTCGAAAGTGGGAGGATGGTCAAGAGATTCGATCAACCTTCAAGGAATTACGGCAGGTGTCGGGGTGGAATTCTAGGCCTGTGCAGCGAGGAACTCATCGAGAGTTCCATCAAAGACTTCGATTCCGTCCTCATTGAGAGAAATGATCTTGGTCGCAGCTTCATTGATAAGGTCGCGGTCATGGGATGCGGTGACACAAGTTCCTTGGAATTCGGCAAGTCCCCACCCTAGAGCGGAGACTGCTTCGAGGTCAAGGTGGTTGTTTGGCTCATCGAGAATGAGAGTGTTATAGGGGTTGAGTAGTAGTGCGGCAAAGATTAACCGGCATGTTTCTCCCCCAGAAAGTTTAGAGATTTCTTTGAAAGCGTCATCCCCTCCAAAAAGCATTTTCCCCATGACACCACGGATCTCTTGGTCGTAGGCCGTTGACTTATGACGTTTGAGCCAGTCGAAAGCTTGAATTTTTTCACTTTTATCGATGAAGTCTTCATGGTTTTGTGGGAAATAGCCGAGCTCAAGCTGATGCCCTCTCTCGACTTTACCACTGTCAGGTTCAAGCTCTCCAGCGAGCATTTTTAGGAGAGTTGTTTTTCCAATTCCATTGGTTCCAATGACAGCAATTTTGTCGCCGCGCATGATTTCAATACTGAAGTCTTTGATCACATGATTGTCACCGAAGCTTTTACTAATTTTCTCGACCTTAAGGGTAATTTTTCCTGATGGCTTTTCAGGGGGAGTGAACCGAATATAGGGGCGTTGGATATTTGATTTTTTTAGCTCTTGAGGTTGTAGGCGATGAATTTGCCTCACACGGGACTGCACTTGTGACGCGCGCGTTCCCGCTCCGAATCTCGATACAAAGTCTTTAAGTTGAGCAATCTTTTTCTCTTTCGATTTTGCTTCTGACTCTGCGCGCGCGCGAACCGCAGTTTTAGCGACAAGCATTTCGTCGTAATTACCGGTGTAATTAATGATAGTATCGTAATCGATATCAGCAATGTGCGTTGTGACGGCATTTAAAAAGTGGCGGTCATGACTGACAACAATTAATGTGCCAGCGTAGTTGTGAAGGAAGTTTTCTAGCCATCCAATTGACTCAAGGTCGAGGTGGTTTGTAGGCTCGTCCAAGAGAAGGGCTTCAGGATCACCAAATAAGGCCTGACAAAGGAGAACACGGAACTGCAAGTCGCTTGGAAGCTCATGCATCTTCTTCTCGTGGAACTCAATGTTGATCCCCATTCCGCAAAGGAGCATTTCAGCATCTGACTCGGCACTATATCCGTCTTCGTCAGCAATGACCTCTTCGATGTCGCCTAAACGCATTCCAATTTCATCGGTCATCTCTTTTTCATAGAGCATATCCCGTTCAACTAAAGCTTTCCAGAGTCGTTCATTTCCAATAATAACAGCATCAATGGCTCGGTTGTCCTTGAACTCTTCAATGTTTTGTCTTAAAAACCCGACCTTTTTAGGAAGTGAAACAGAGCCTGACGTGGCATCCACAGTTCCCATCATAATTTTTAGCAGAGTCGATTTCCCAGCACCGTTGGGGCCAGTCAAACCATAGCGGTTCCCTGGATTGAATGCTGCGCAAACATCGTCAAATAGGATCCGCGTCCCAATCTTTTTTGAAATTTTGTCTAACACGATCATAATAGCACCATCATAGCAAAAAACTTTAGAAGACTCAAGAGAGAAAATGCTTTATCTTCCAGAAAGATTCATCAATAATTGGGATATGGAAATTAGTAAATATGTATATGAATTCCTTCATCACCTGGAAGCGGTGAAAAATGCGTCGGTGCATACCCTACGAAATTATCGTTTGGATTTGAAAGCTTTTGAGGGTTTTGCAAAAGATCAAGCTGTTGATAAGAAATTGATTCGCTCCTACCTTGCCCACCTACAGATGAAAGGGGTTTCAAAACGGACTGTTTTACGCCACCTTTCTTCTCTTCGCTCCATGTTTAAGTACCTCCTTAAAGAGAAAAAGATTACGGAGAATCCTGCAGCTGACATCGGTAGTCCAAAACTTGATAAGCCTATTCCAAAAGCTCTTTCTTACGCGGAAGTGCAAGAGCTTTTTGATCAGCCCAATACTGAACAACTTTTGGGATTAAGAGACCGTTCAATTATGGAGCTTTTCTATAGCTCGGGTCTTCGCATCAGTGAACTTGCGAGTATTAATCGTGGAGATGTTGATTTTCACTCTCGTTCTCTTCGCGTTAGAGGAAAAGGGAAAAAGGAGCGGATTGTCCCTATTACTCAAAATGTCGCCGAGTGGATCGAAAGGTATCTGAATGATTCGCGCCGCTACGAAGAGGGGAAACCTCACTTCCAAAAGGATCCAGATGCAATTTTCCTCAATAAGTGGGGGAAACGTCTGACGACGCGATCGATAGACCGCCTCTTCAAAACGCATCTCCAAAAAAGCGGGTTAGCGGGGAATATCACCCCTCACACAATTCGCCATACAATTGCCACTCATTGGCTTGAAAATGGGATGGATCTTAAGACGATTCAGGTCCTTTTAGGGCATGCTTCTCTAGGGACCACTACAATCTATACAAGAGTCTCCAGCAAGCTTAAGAGAGAGGTCTATGAGCGCTCTCACCCACGGGCTAAGAAAGTGTAGCTCTTCCTGCGGTATTTAAAGAATCTTCAAGAGAAATTGAAAAAAAAAGTAGAATCATCACTTGCGCTGAGAGAGAGCTCGTTTGACACCCGTTGCTGCTAGAGGGCAATAAAAAAAGCGCCAACCAAGGTTGACGCTCAAATTCCCGGAAGGGGAGTAAGCCGGATTCTGTCACCCACAAACCGTGGGCTGCAATCATTCATCTAGGGACCTTATCACTAAGACCCTCAAGCGACATTGAAAGAGTCCCATTGCGAAAAACAGCTTAGACTCTTTTCTTGCTTCAGGTGGGGTTTGCCTCTCCGGGGCATCGCTGCCGCGGGGCTAGGTCATTAACCCAGCATTTTCATCCTGTCTAATCCTTGCAGATCAGCGGCCTGTTTTCTGTTGCACTTTCCGTAGCCTTACGGCCCCCAGCATTTCGCTGGCACCTTTTTCTCTGAAGTCCGGACTTTCCTCTCTTGTAGAAGCTGTGCTTCTATAACAGCGATTGCATCCCGCTCCGTAGTTTCTTTAATCTCTGATCATGGTCAGAGGTCTTACGCCTTTACAGTACGACGGCGGCGGCGGCGCGTTGGCGCTTCTGCCCCTTCGGTTGCTTCGTTTTCTTGCCAGAAGTGGATCCGCGAGCAGTGCTCGCAGAAGACGATAGCCTTCTCCTTGCGGACGAGGTTTTCGTGCTGGAGGGTGAGGGCAATATGGCACCCGCTGCATGTCCGGTTTTCAATCGGAACAATCACGCGGTCCTTCTTGTTGCGAAGAAGGCGTTCATAAATTTTAAGAGTTTCAGGGTCAGCATTCCCGATGATTGCATCACGTTCAATTTTGAGGCGTTGTCCCTCTTCATTGATCTGGTCGATGCTCCCTTTAATTTCTTTTTCTAGCTCTTGACTATTGGTCTCTGTTGAGGAGAGGCTATCTTTGATTTTCTCAAGGATCTCTTCCTCTGCGACCTTTTTATCTAAAATGTTGGATGTTTGAGTTTCAAGAGAGGCTTTTTCTCTTTCGACAGTTGTCATCTCTTGAGTGAGGGCATTGAATTCCTCGACTTTCTTAACGCTTGACTGTTGTGATTCTAGCTTTTTGTACTTTTCTGTAAGCCCTTGAATCTTTTCTTCAAGGCTGCTAACCTGCTTGTCAAAATTGCCGATCTCTTCTTCTTTCAGTTTCAATTGTTCATTCAGCTCGATGCGTAGAGACTCAATCTGTTTTAGCTCCCCTTGCCGCTGCTTTTTTACCCGCATTAGGCGAATCATCTTTATATCAAGTTCTTGAATGTCAAGTAGTGGCTTTATTGCTTTGTGCATCTAGTTCTCTCTGCGATTTGCTTATGACCAACAGCGTACCTTTTCTACAAAAAATTCTCAAGCAAAAACTCAAATATCCATTGGGGGAAAGGGGTAATAGAGAATTATAAAAAATGATGTTTTGTCCTTGATCCCTCAAGCTTTTCATATCTTTTGGGGAAAATGGTAAATCAAATTTTATTTAGCCAGCTTCTCTGTAAGATTATGTTTGTAGAGACTTTCCGGCAAAGCACTGGGTCTGAGCGGAAGTAATAAAAAGATCAATTTGCTGGTTTAATAGGAATGTGGCATATTGGGAGGTTGAACAAGTTGGAGAGATGCCCGTATGTCCTATTTAAGTCGTTATTTTGAGAAGACCTCCGAGGCAGAGAGAGACTCCGCCGCCATTGCCTATCTGGCAGCTCTTGATCATATCCAGAAAGAAAACCCTGAAGTTGCCTTCGGAATCGTTAAAGAACTTCAAGACCAAAGAACGCATTTGAAGTTGATTGCTTCGGAGAATTATTCTTCCTTGGCAACGCAGCTGACAATGGGAAATCTTTTAACCGATAAATATAGTGAAGGGTATCCGTACCACCGGTTCTATGCGGGATGCGAAAATGTAGATAAGATTGAGGCTTTGGCTGTTGAAGAGCTTAAAAAACTTTTTGGCGCGGAGCATGCTTATGTTCAGCCTCATTCTGGAGCAGATGCTAACTTAGTTGCATTTTGGGCGATCCTTGTTCATCGCGTTCAAAATAAAGAGATTGAAAAGCTCGGAAAGAAGAGTCTTGATGAGCTTTCCCCTGAAGAATATGAACGGGTACGGATGCTCATGCTTCAGCAGAAAATGATGGGGCTTGCGCTTGATTCTGGGGGGCATTTGACTCACGGATTTAAGCATAATGTTTCATCAAAGATGATGCGAGCAACCTCTTACGGCGTCGATCCAAAAACAGAGCTCATGGATTATGATGCTATTGAAGAGCAGGCAATGCGTGAAAAGCCAACGATTTTAATCGCTGGATACTCTGCATATCCAAGGCTTGTCAACTTTGCAAAGATGCGAAAAATTGCAGATAAATGCGGCGCTGTTTTCATGGTTGACATGGCCCACTTTGCGGGTCTTGTTGCAGGAAAGGCCCTCACCGGTGAGTTCAACCCTGTTCCTTACGCAGATATTATTACTTCGACAACCCATAAGACGCTTCGCGGCCCTCGTGGCGGATTGATTCTTTGCAAAGAAGAGTTTCGAGAAGTGATTGATAAAGGATGTCCTCTTGTGCTCGGGGGACCACTCCCGCATGTCATGGCGGCAAAAGCAGTCGCTTTTAGAGAGGCAAGCAAGCCCGCATTTCAGACGTATGCTAAGCAAGTTGTTTTAAACTCGCAGGCGATGGCAGAGCAATTGATTTCCCGGGGAGCAAAGCTTTTTACTGGGGGAACCGATAATCACTTAATTGTTGTTGATGTTATGGAGAGTTTTGGACTAACAGGGCGACAAGCCGAGACGGCGATGATTGAAGCAAACATGACCGCAAACCGGAATACAATCCCCAATGATGTCAATGGAGCATGGTATACATCTGGAGTTCGTTTGGGAACAGCGGCGCTGACATCGCGGGGGTTGAAGGAAGAGGAGATGAGACTGATTGCTGATTTAATGGTAGATCTGTTAAAAGCAACAAAAGCAAAGATAGTAGAGCGCACTGGACAGCCGAGCAAGGCAAAGGTAAATATCAACGGGCCTTATCTCAAGAAGGTGAAGCAGGAAGTCACTCTTCTTCTGGAAGAATTTCCTCTTTATCCCGAGCTTTCCGTTTTGGATGAAGTGCAAAAATTAATGGTATAACAAAGGATAGAAAAGTGACGACCCAACTCAATTCCATTCGATTAGAAGATGATGAAGATGAAAAAGAGTCTTCCAAACCTTTCGATACAAAGATCGAAGAGATTCTTCTTAAAAAACGGCGGATCTTTTTTTCTACTTCTGTTTCTGATCAAAGTGCAAAGGATGTGATCCGCAAACTTTGGTATTTGGAACACGTAGCTCCTGGAGAGCCCATCCTATTTGTGATCAATTCTCCAGGAGGGTCTGTTGACTCTGGGTTCGCAATTTGGGATCAGATACACATGATTACATCGCCAGTCACAACTGTGGTGACGGGGCTTGCCGCTTCGATGGGCTCTGTCCTAAGTTTAGCTGCGGCTCCTGGGAAGCGGTATGCGACCAAAAATGCGCGCATTATGATTCACCAACCTCTCATTGCAGGAGTGATTCAAGGACAAGCGACAGACCTAGAGATCCAAGCAAAAGAAATTATCAAAACGCGCAAGCAAATTGTTGATGTTTATGCAAAGGCAACAGGAAAGGATTCCAAGTTGATTGAGAAAACAATCGATCGTGACGCCTGGATGAGTGCTAATGAAGCAAAGGACTTTGGGCTCTTGGATGGGATTGTAGAGTCCTTCCAGGAACTCGGTTTTGAATAATGACACTTTCTTTTTCCAAGTACCATGGGACGGGGAATGACTTTATCTTGATCGATAATCGAGAAATGCAAATTTCGATCGATCCAAGTAGGGTTTCGAGGATTTGTCATAGGCAATATGGTATTGGAGCTGATGGGCTCATTTTTTTGCAACCTTCTAAGCAGGGAGATTATGCGATGCAAATCTTCAATGCAGATGGGTCAGAGGCAGAAATGTGTGGCAATGGTCTGAGATGTTTAGTTCAGTTTATTCAGGATTTAGGAGACAGAAAAACAAAGTTTCGGATTGAAACAATGAAAAAAATCTACTCCTGCAAAGTTAATCAGGGAAAAATTTCTGTCCAAATGGGAATTCCCAAGATCATAGAAGAAAAGGGTTCGGAGTGCCTTCTCGAAGTAGGCGTTCCCCACCTTGTTGTATTCACAGACGATCTTTCTCTCTTCGATCTGGAGGCTCGAGATCGATTTTCTGATTTAGGAGTAAATATCAACTATGCTATGCTCGATCCCCTTAATACTCTGCATATGCGCACTTTTGAACGAGGCGTAGAGGAAGAAACTTTTTCATGTGGGAGTGGCGCGACAGCCGTTTGTATGGCTGCATGGCACCGTTTTGGGATTTCTGGACCTATTGAAGTTGTCTTCGGTAGCACAGAGAAACTTCAATTCGAGATATTAATTGAGAACAAAAAACTTGTAGAGATCACTATGTCTGGTGATGTCTGCCATGTCTACAATGGGGTGGTTCAACAATGAAAATTGGAATTCCAAAAGAAGTCAAAGATCACGAGTATCGTGTTGGAGCAACGCCCGCAATGGTCAAAGCTTTTATCCAAGGAGGGCATGAAGTCCTTATTCAGGCAGGGGCTGGATCGAAAATTGGATTTGAAGATGAAGATTATCAGAAGGCAGGAGCAACGATTGTTCTGGGTGCTAAAGAGGTCTATGCTGCCGAAATGGTAATTAAGGTGAAGGAGCCTCAACCTTCGGAGTATCCTCTTCTTCGAGAAAACCAGATCCTGTTTTGTTACCTTCACTTAGCACCTGATCCCAAGCAAGCAGCTGCGCTTTTGAAACAAAAAGTTGTTGGCATTGCTTTTGAAACAGTTGTCGATCATAAGGGGCGGCTTCCATTATTAATTCCAATGAGTGAAGTGGCGGGAAGAATCGCTATTCAAGCGGGTGCTTATGCGCTGCATATGGCAAACGGTGGACGAGGAGTTCTCCTTGGAGGAGTTCCTGGGGTATCTCCTGGAAAAGTGGTGATTATTGGTGGAGGAATTGTGGGAACTCAAGCCTCAAAAATGGCTGTTGGCCTTGGAGCTGATGTTACCATTTTGGATAATAATCTAAATCGTCTACGCGAGCTTGATGATCTTTTTGATGGAAGACTTAAAACGCTTTACTCGAACCCTGCGACTGTTGAAGAAGAGGTTAAAGCTGCCGATCTTGTGATTGGGGCAGTCCTTATTCCTGGAAAAATCACTCCCAAACTTGTGACAAAAAAGCTTGTTAAGAAGATGAAGAATGGAGCTGTTATTGTGGACGTGGCGATCGATCAAGGGGGATGCTGCGAAACCTCTCGTCCTACGACTCACTCCGATCCTATCTATGTTCAAGATGAGGTGGTTCACTACTGCGTTGCAAATATGCCGGGGGCTTGTGCTCGTACTGCAACCATTGCGCTCACGAATAGTGTTCTTCCCTACGCCCTTCGACTTGCAGAGCTCGGGTATAAAAAAGCTCTTCTTGCTGATCCCCTTTTTCTTCCTGGGATGAATGTTTGTTTAGGAAAAGTGACGAATGAGCATGTGGCTCATGATTTGAATCTTGATTTCCATGAACCTATAGAGGTATTAAACGCGCTGTGACAAAGGGATCTTTTCAATCTCAGCACCGCTCGGAAGGGGAAGCTCTGATTAAAGGGGGCGAGGTTAAAAGCATTGTCTTTTCTGGGGGGACATACCAGGTCGAAGTCCATGACCCCGAAAACGGAGAAGAATATTGGCCTTTCCTTCAACTCGGAGATGAAGGGGAGGTTAAAGATGCTTTCTGCACTTGTAATGAGGCTGAAAAGCACCGATCATGTCCTCATTTAGCAGCAGCATTTCTTAAAGTTGATGGCGAAGAACCGCTTCACATCCGCTTTGAGGAATCTCTTTGGAACAAGCTTTGCCTTATGGCTTTTAAAAGACATGGGGTACAGCAAAACTCTCTAAAGAAAAAAGGGGAGAAAGAGTACATTTCCACGGCCGAGGGAGGAGAAACCCTTTTTTCTGTGAAAATCAAAACAAAGAAAGGGGAAAAGATCATTAATGAAATGGTTTTTAATCGGGAGGTGGAAACTGAGGAGACATCCCTAAAATTCTCTAATCTTCCAGCGGAAGAGCTTGCTCTCTGGAAGAGAGGAACCCCTACTCAAGCTCTTCAATATGAACTTTCTTTTTGGTCCGACTTGGCAAAATGGATGATTCTTTCCGATGAATTTAACGAAGTGTATTCGATTGATTTTAGCACATCAGGAAAGACGCTTCCAAAAATGGTAACTGTTACATTCAAAGACTTAGAGTTTCAATTTTATATTGCTGAAGTGAACTGGAAAGAAATTATCCCGTCCCTCCGCTTTGTGAATTCTCCCCTTCCTGTGCATGAGTTTCGAGATGTAAGAGTGCAAAAAATGCGCTACGACGCGGGTGCAAAGGAGCTCCACATTTCCTCAGAACCTCTAGAGGAAAAACGGGGGGAGGGAATGGTAAAAGTAGATGACTGGGAGTTTTTCCCTACAAGTGGATTCTTTCCAGCGAAGACAAGCCCCTTATTGAAGAAAAAAGTCATTCCACAGAAAAAACTTGGGGACTTTCTGCAGCAAAATTTTAAAGCCGTGCAAAGATATCTTGAGGGAGCGAGCCTCTCTCGAGAAGCGGTGACTCCTCGTTACGATTTGTATTTTGATGAAAAAAAGCAGCTTCATGTCGATTGTTACGCTTTTGAGAAAGGTGACTTGCAACAAGGAAGAGCGGCACTGTTCTCATCATGGGTTTATCTTGATGGAAAGGGTTTTTATCCCTTCAAAGAGATGTTATTTGAAAACCTTGATACAGTCGTTCCTGCTGATAGTATCGGGGACTTTATCAATGAGCATCGCCTATGGCTTAATGAGCATGAAGGATTTCAGATCCACCTCTCAAATGTAGAATTTCGTTTGACATATGCCTTTGATTTAAAACTGCTTACTTTTGAAAGTGAATCTGGAACATTTGAAGGGAATGAAGATATCCTCGATTTTGGAGATTGGCTCTACATGAATGGAAAAGGGTTTTATCGGAAAGTTCGGGCTCGTGGGCTCGGAAATATTTCTCCGAGTAAAGCGATAAGAGCGAGAGAAATCCCTCTTTTTATTCATGAAAATCAAGAAGAACTCGAACAGATTAAGAATTTCTTTAACCCTGTTTGCCCCTTAGAAAAAGCAGGACTCAATATTTCGATCGACGAGAAGGGGCACATTGTGGTGGAGCCTGAGTATTTTTATCGCTCAGAATATCAAGGTCGCGAGATTCACTACTATGGGGATTATGCATATGTACCTGGAGAGGGTTTTAGTGAAATCCCTCTTTCTGCACGTCTTCCGGAGAAATATCGGAAGAGAGCTTATATTGATGAAACAGGAGAACCTCTTTTCATCACGGTAGAGTTGACCAAACTTAAGTCTTACATCATTAAAATCGACCGCCGACTCAAACGACCTCATAACCTCACGCTCAAAGTGAATACTCTCGATAGGACCGAGGGCAAGGAGTGGGAAGTGCAGCTAGCGTATGTCAGTGAATTTGGAGAGGAAAGTCTTAGCACGATTAAAGAAGCAATTGACCGCCACCGCTCCTATGCTATTACTGAGGCGGGGCTACTCTTTTTTAAAGACCCTCGATTTAATTGGCTTCGAGAAGTTGGAACAATTGAAGAAGACACCCTCACACTTTCGACCTTGCAGTGGATGCGCCTCCGAACCTTTGAGCACATAGAGCAGCCAAAAGAGGAAACACAGGAGGCTTCTAAGACGCGCGCACTTCTTGAAGAGCTTGATTCTTTTGAGACGACAGAGACTCTTAGCTTAGAGGGGTTGAAGAGCACTCTCCGCCCTTACCAAGATGTAGGTTCCAAGTGGTTATGGTTTCTCTACTCCTATGGGCTTTCAGGGCTTTTATGTGATGATATGGGGTTAGGAAAGACCCATCAAGCAATGGCCCTTCTCGCTGCGGCTAAAAATTCTGAAGGAGAGAAAAAGAAAAAGTTCTTTGTTGTCTGTCCTACTTCTGTGATTTATCATTGGGAAGATCTTTTGGAAAAGTTTCTTCCCGGTATGAATGTCGTAGTTTTTTATGGGACACAGCGCACATTGAAGTCCTTTAATTATAAGGCTGATATTCTTCTTACTTCTTACGGAACGCTGCGGAGTGAGAGAGAAGAACTGTCGACGATCAAGTTTGATGTAGCGATTCTTGATGAAATCCAAATTGCCAAAAATGCGCAGTCTCAAACCCATAAAGCGCTGTCGATGCTGAATGCTAAGACAAAAATAGGTCTTTCAGGAACGCCAATTGAAAACCGTCTTCAAGAACTCAAAGCCCTTTTTGATATTGTTCTTCCAGGATATATGCCAACACATGCCCAGTATCGTGAACTCTTTGTCAACCCCATTGAAAAGCTTCACGACCAAGAAAAAAGGATGCTCCTCTCTCGTTTGATTGATCCTTTTGTCCTTCGAAGAAAAAAAAGTGATGTTCTTGATGACCTTCCAGAGAAGATTGAAGAAATTGCATATTCTTATCTATCTGAAGAGCAGCAGAAACTTTATATGGATACTGTGAATCAGTCCCGCGATGCACTACTAAACGACGTCGCGAATCCTGATAAAGCTGTTCCATACATGCATGTTTTTGCACTTCTAAATAGCTTAAAGCAAATATGTAACCATCCCTGCCTGATTAATAAAGACCTTAAAAACTACAAAAAATACCAAAGCGGAAAATGGGATCTTTTTATTGAGCTTCTTGAAGAAACCCGAGGGAGTGGGCAGAAGCTTGTTGTTTTTTCCCAGTATCTCGATATGATGACCCTTATTGAGAACTATCTTAAAGATAACAAAATTGGGTATGCGACCATTAGAGGGTCCACTCAAGATCGAAGAAAACAGCTCCAAACCTTCAAAGAAGATCCCGAGTGCGAGGTCTTTGTTGCTTCATTGAAAGCTGCTGGAACAGGTGTTGACCTGACTGCAGCCTCTGTTGTTGTTCATTATGATCGATGGTGGAATCCAGCAAAAGAAAATCAGGCAACCGACCGGGTCCATAGAATTGGACAAAATCGTGGGGTTCAAGTCTTTAAGATGGTGAACAAGTTGACTATCGAGGAGCACATCCATGCGCTTATTGAGAGGAAGATTAGCCTTACAGAAGGGGTGATTGGATATGATGATCAAGACCAGATTAAGCACTTGGATCGCGAGGACCTTATTAGGCTTCTGAAAAGCCTCTCTTAGAATTGGAGCAGTAGCAAGAAATATATAAGACTACTCTATGCATAAAGATTATTCTTAAAAAAATAACCCTGAAGTTGTATTGCTTAAGAAGTAGAGCAATCAATTTTGATATTTATTCACAATTAAAATGGTAGGTTATATGAAACAATTAGCAATATTCGTTTTAATACTCGCGGCATCTTTTTCTCCTGCGATTATTTTTTCAGAGTCACGTCGTGTGGTGCCCATAGCAGAAGAGTGGAAATGCTCAAAATGTGGACTTCATAATTATGAAGGGACAACAGAATGTTATTATTGCAAAACGCCCAAATAATAGTGGAATAATTTTATTTATTTTTTCTTAAGAAAAAATTGTAATATTACAAATAGAGCGATAGAGAAGATTGCGCTATAAAGGGAAGCGGTTAACCCAAATATTTCCCACTTCGTTGCTCCTACTATGCAGCTACAGGTGTTTCCAAAGAACTCCTTGAATGTATGAACAGCGGCAAACCAAAGGATTACCATCAGTGTCCCTTGGATAAACCGGAGCATTCCCCGCTTTTTCTTGATTAATAGACCAATAATTGAGAAGGGAACTAAGAGAAAATACCCCCATCGTTGCGCCTTGCAGTAGATGCAAGGTGGAATCTCCATTCCATATTGGACATAGAAAGAAATTCCGATTGCACAGGCGCCGATAATCAAGAAAAAAATAAGTAGGAAGCGGTATCTCTTTTCCATTCCCTACTACTTACCCTTTTCAGGAGTTTTTATTAATATTTTTTTTTGGCCGATTAAAAACCTTTTAATCAGTTGACTATTGAGGGATTCTTGCGAATGTGTTTCTCGTGTGTGAATTCACATCTATTTTAGGGTAGGTTAGTTGTGTCATATAAGCGCATTTGTGAAAAAGGCAAAAAAAGCGGCTATATGGAGGTTTGTAAGTGGCCCTTTAAGAAAGAATTTGGTATGATGGATGGCCTATGAAAACAAAAATTGCTTTGATAGGGCGCCCCAACGTGGGAAAGTCGGCCCTTTTTAATCGGATTGTTAAAAAACGGATCGCTATCGTTGATGAAATGGAAGGTGTGACTCGCGACCGTCTCTATGCTGAAGCAGATCTATTTGGGCGTCCGTTTGAAATCATTGATACTGGTGGGATTGATGAAAGCAGCACGATCCCCTTTGCAGAGGAAGTCAAGCTCCAGGCAAAAGTTGCAATTGAAGAAGCCGATAGTTTAATCATGGTAGTTGATTCCCGGATCGGTCTTACCAATTTGGACAAACATGTTGCACAAATCCTATTGAGAAGTGGGAAACCAATCACCCTTGCTGTGAATAAAATGGATAATGAAGATCCTTCAATCCTGGCGCCGTTCTATGCACTAGGGATTGAGAGGATGGTTCCTGTCTCTGCGATTCAAGGGAATAACATTGTTGAGATGTTGCAGACGGCTCTTGAACCATGTCCCATTGTTGATAGAGAAGAAGAGGCTAAGGGGATTAAGGTGGCCATCGTTGGTCGCCCCAATGTTGGAAAGTCTACCCTTATTAACACACTTTTAGATGAGTCTCGATGCGTTGTAAGCCCTATTCCTGGAACGACTCGAGACTCAATTGATGTTGCCGTAGAGTTTGAGGGGGAGACATTTACCTTTATCGATACCGCGGGGATCCGTCGAAAAAAATCTGAGCCTGAAGTCGTTGATAAATTTGCTGCTATTCGGACCGAACGCGCGATTGAGCGGGCCGACATATGTATCTTCATGCTGGATTCTCAAGAGGGGATGACCGCTCAAGAAAAAAAGATTGCCAACTCTATTGAATCAAAAGGAAAGGGGTGCATCATCTTTCTCAATAAGTGGGATCTTGTGAAGGGATTTCGAATGGAGCATTGCAAAAAGAGTCTTGAGATTGAAGCTTCCTTTACCAACTATTGCCCCACTCTATTCGGTTCTGCTCTAACGGGTAGAAAAATTGATGAACTCTTCCCTTTGGTTCGAGAGGTTTATGAAAATCTTACAAAAAGAATATCCACTGGGCAACTCAATAAGTTTATCGAGAGGGTAATGCATAAGGTGCATCCTCCAATGCTTAGAGGGAAGCGTCTACGTATTTATTATATGGCGCAGGTTGACTCAGCTCCCCCCCGTTTTGTCTTCTTCGTCAATCAGATTGACCTTTTAGGAGATACCTATAAGAAATACCTAATCAATCAGTTTCGCAAGACATACCAATATACTGGCGTTCCCTTGACTTTTTACCTTAAGGGTAAAAAGCGGCAGGACAAAAAGAAATCTTCTCAAGATGAAGAGGTCTTCTTAGAGGAACCTCTTCTTTTTGATGATGAGAAAGTTGGATCCCACTTATAAGTCTCCCCATCAATTGTAATTGTGCGATAGACCCATCCCTCTTTGTTTTCTCGAAGGAGGCGGTCACACCCCATAATGTATCCTTTGATAAAACCATGTCTCCTCATTGCCAGAAGCATATAGCGCGAGCTTGTAGGGCGGAAGTGACTACGGGGACCATCAACAGGAGAGATGATATTTTGATGAAAGAGGATAATAGTTTCGCTTAGTTTAGTCATAAGTCCTGACTGCTTTGGAAGGGGGGGGATGAGACTGGTGGTTGGAACCATTTCACTATCTTTGCCCCATGGTTCTACAAATCCCACTTCAGCAAACAGAGGAAGTGATAAGATGAGCAATAGGAACGTTTTCATTAGAACCCAAACTTCAGCATCAAGACAGGGAAGGAGCCGTGTTTGTTAAGAATGGGATAGGCTTCTTTCTCATAAAGACGCTCATTATAAAGCTTAGCACTTTCTCCAGCTCCGTAGATTCCTCCAAAGTACCAGCCTGTTTCAAAGCTTGTGAAGATTGCTCCCGCCGCATAGTTTCCTTTGGTATAAAAGTGAACCGATGCCCAAATAAAGAGACCATTTAAGAGAAAAGAGGTAAGCGCTGATTGTTTTTGCCCCACATACAAGAACCCTGCACCTGGCAAGAGGGCATTGAGTGTTTGTGCCTTTTTAACAGATTTTTTTTTTGCTTCGTAAGTGTCTAGAAGCTGTGTGATGTATTCCTTCGAAGGGTCTTCCCTCTGAATCGTCCGGAGCGTGTCCAGGTCTCCTTCAATCAGGGCCGTTGAAACCTTGAGTCTTTTTGCCGTTTCAGGAAAATGGTGCTCGATCACCCTAAAGACATAATCTGCTTTTTGCTCTTCTCCTACTTCCAGATAACTCTCATACATCATAATCAAAAGGTCATGATAGGCAGGAAAAGTGTCTGTCGCTGAGTATAGAGACGAGTGGGTAAATTCCTGCGTTACCTGCTCATATCGTTTCCCTAAATAGTAGCTCAAGAGGATCTGGTACTGAATCTCCTCAAGACGTTGGGGCTTTCCAGCTGGCAATAGAAACTCCGCACGTTTAAACGTTGTGATTGCGCGGTAAAGGTCCAAATGCTCTGCAAATTTTTGAGCAATCAGATATTCCTGTCCCCATGACTCTCCTCTTTCACTTGAATCCAACGGGGGAAAGGCGGGTGGTAATTGCTTTAAGTAATTATCTTGTACTGAGAAGTTTACCTGTGGCTCAATTTTATCGGGAACTTTATAGCACCCTGCCATGGCAAACAACAAAAGGACTATGATGATTGATTTTGCATACTTCATTGGGAAACAATCTAGCATTCATCGAATGAAAAGTCCAGCTGTTTAGGACTAATAAGTATCGTCTGGGGTTCTGACAAGTTCGACACCAATATCAAAATCTTCAGGATCACCTGAGTAGTTTCGGAAGATATCTTCCTGCCTTTCGGTAATTTCAGAGTAGACATCGAAGGATTTAATAATTTGTGGTTTCACAAAGAAGACAATATTTGCAACCGTGTTATTCAGACTGACATCGGAGAAGGCAGCTCCAATCAGAGGAAGGCCACCAAGGCAGGGGATGCTTGTTTTAGTACGGGTCTTAGAATCTTGAATCGATCCACTCAAGACAAGGAAGCTTTTATCTGGAACACTGACAACAACTTTTGTACTATTTTTACTTGTTGTGATCCCTTGAACCTGATCAGAGCTTACGCTACTTCCCTGGTCGGTATTGATTTGTTCGGAAATATCTTCTTCAATCATGAGAGTGATAATGTCGTTATTTCCAACAACAGGAGTGATACTTAGGCTGATCCCTACATCGCGGTATTCCAGGTTGGCTGTTGTGATTTGACTCTGACCTGATTGAGTGACAAGAGATCCAGTATAGGGGATATTTTGCCCTGTGAAGATGGTAGACATTTTATTGTCCTGAGTGATGATCTTCTGGTTCATTACAATCGTAGAATCACCATCATTCTTGAGTGCATTGATCAAAGAACCCAGCGCAAAATAGGTCTGTCCTTTATGGAGGATAATATCCCCAATCACTCCAAGATCTCCACCTGATACAACTGGAATCATGGTTCCACTCGGAGTTGCTGAGGCTGAGCCAGTAATTCCTTGTATGGCATCGTTAAAGGTTACCAGTGGGTCTTTATTGTTCGACGTATTTACGGGATTACCATATGTGCCATAAGAGAACTTATTGCGGTAAACACCTTGAGACCCCCAGTGAAGACCAAATTCTAGAGTGTCGGCATTTTGTGTCTCAATCACTAAGATCTCTACAAACACCTGCTTAAGAGGAATGTCAATGCTCTTGATCAATTCTTTGAGTTTGCCTAGGGAATCTGCTTGCCCGGTAGCAACGAGGGAATTTGTAACCTCGATCCATTGAAGCGTTCGGATTGCTTGGGCTAGATCAGTATTTGATTTTGATTTTCCAAGGTCTACCCCGATAAGTTTAATCGCAGTCTGAATTTCTTCTCCTGAATGATATTGAAGCTTATAAATCAAGAAGCTCATATCAGAGACAGTTTCAATTCCAGCTTCACCCTCAGGAATTCCAGGTCCAGGAATATCAAAGCGTTCTAAAAGACCATAAACTTTCTTTGTTTCATTCTCATCGCCTGAGACTAGAATCGAAGAGGTCTTTTCCATCCACTTGAGGTTATTGATCACATCAAAGAGTTCTTTATCAGTGACACCAGATGTTCTTAAATTCTGCTCAAAATCGTGGAGTACACGAATTAACTCTTCTCCAGGAACATACTTAGGCTTGTAAATCAGGTAGCCAGTAGGAGCTCGAACAGGAGCTTCTTGGGCAAGTGAAGGGATATCAAATTTCTGAGCTAGTGCTAGTGCTTCTTGAACGGCATGGGGAGTTCCGGTAAAGATAATTGAGTTTGTGTCTTGAACATAGCGCATATTGTTCAAGGTTGTCATTAAATCGTCTTGATTGGACCCTGCACGCTGCAAGTCTGAAGACATATTTCTTAAGTACCCCATTAAGGTTTGACCTGTCAGATACTTGATCTTGTAGATCATGAATGTAGTCTTCCCAACTTGCTTGGGTTGATCATCAGTTGGACTATCCAAAGAGGGGAGTAATTGTTGAACTTTGGCGATTGACTCAGAAGTTCCCGTAAACAAAACACCTTTGCCATTGGAGACAAGACGGGTGTTTTGCAAGGTGCTGACTAAGTTCTTGTCGGTGAACCCGGCTCCTTCCATGTCATCTGCAACGCGGCGTGCGTGTTGCCTTAGCTGATCGGCAGTAATATGAACAGGAGTATACACAAAGAATTGATTTGCATCGGGCGAAGTTGCTTTTTGATTATCAAAAGTGGGAACAAGGCTCTCAAGTTGCGTTATGGCTCCCTTGGTTCCAGTATATAGAACACCAGTTCCCTGGGAAACAACTGTTGCGGAGTTAAGAGCTGTAATCAGGTTTTGGTCAATAAGACCGTTATCTTTCATTTGATCGGCAGCATGTCGTGACTGTTTGATAATCTCTTCTGGAGTTTGATGCTGCGGCTTGAAAATATAATACTCAGAAGCTTTGGTGTTTTCCTGCTGATTATCATATTCTTCAGCCATTACTTTTACCTTTGCAATGGCCTCAGGCGTTCCGGTAAAGAAAATCTCATGTCCACTTGGGCCGACTCTTGCAGATTCTGCAGCGCTAATAAATTCTGGGTCTTGGAGGCCTGATTTTTCGAGTTGCTTGATGCCTCTTAAGATTGCATTTTTAAGATGCTCCGCTGAAACCACCTTAGGTTTGTACATAAAGAACTCTGAACTCTTTGGCTGATCTGCCTTATAGGTGTCAAAATTTCCAATCATTTCCTTGAGTTTATCAATGCTTCGAGGAGTACCGGTAAACATTACAGCCGAACCGTTTGACACAACCTTTGCGGAGCCCATGGCTTCAATAAGGCCATTATCATCGAGCCCAGAAGCACTCATTTCTTTTGCAGTAACAAGAACATGCTTTTGAAACTCTTCGGCAGTGATACCAGCAGGTTTATAGACGTAGAATGCAGTCGCCTGTGCGCGCTCAGTATCATATTTTGCAATCATTCCTCTAATGCGATCAATCACAGGGGGGGGGCCTGTAATGACCAGTGAATTTGTTGACTGAATCCAATCAATGCTATTGATTGATTGGACAAGCTCTTTATCTTCGGTAGTAGAGGCCTTGATAGATTGAGCTGTTTGCTTGAGTTCTCGAATGACTTGACTGCCCGAGGCATTCTGCAATTTATATACAAAGTACGTAGGCTTTCCAGCTGCTTGGTTTTGAGCAATTTGTTGACTATCTAGAGTTGGTAGGATTGTTTTGATCTCATTAATCGTGTTTTCCGGCCCTCTAAAAACAATCGAGTTTGATTGCTTGACATATTTCATATTATCGATTGTCAGAGCTAGGGGATTATCAGAGGGGAGGGTTTTTGCGATACTTTGAAGCCCCTCTTCAATGTACTCGGGGTGTACAAATTGGATCTGATAGACAAAATTTTTCACTTCAACAGCGGCAGGCCCCTTAGGCTGATCCATCCCTGCAACCAAAGCCTTAATCCGATCAAGGGATTGTTGGTCTCCAGTAAATGTGACGGATTTACCTTCATCAGAAAGGGTTGCAGAGCTTAGTGCTTTCAGGAATGCTGTATCGGTGAAATTAGAATTTTTAAGATTCTTAGAGGTGTTTTTTAACTGAGTTAATAAGTCTTCCGCACTCTCATTTGTGGGCCTGTAGATGAAGAAATGGTTGCTCATGGGGAGCTTTGAGATCTGATGTTGAGGGACATCAAAGGTTGGCAAAAGCTCTTTTATGCGATTAATGGATCGTTGGTCTCCAGTGAACATTAAAGAGTCATTTTCCTTGATATACTTCATCGAGAGGATGGTATTGATGAGATCAGTATCTGGATGATCTGAACTTTTCAAGTTTTTAACAAGCTTATCTAGAGAACTGGCAATTTCTTGTTCATCATTATGTTGAATCTTGTAGATGTAGAAGCCCCCTCGAATATATTCAAGTTCTTGTTCGCTATAGGGAACATCCAGGCCATCCAAGATGGTTTGGACTTCTGAAAGGGACTGAGTATCTCCAACAAAAAATAGAGAGTGACTCTGTTTCACAAACTTCATGGAGTTCAAGGCACCGACTAAATTTTGAGAAGAAGGGCCGAGCTGTTGAAGGTTTCCTTCAATGCCTTTGACACCTTGCATCAAGACATCAGCTGGCTTGTACTTAATGTGATAAATTAAAATGTTGCTTGCCGTGAGTGGCCCCTGGATTCCCCTAGACAGAGAAGGGGGATTATCGAGGTCCTCTAAGATCATGATCGATTGTTCGATAAGGAAGGGTGTTGAAACGATAAAGATCGTGCGTGTTTGGTTTTGAGGGACAAATATTAAGGGGTTCCCTTCAGAAATAGGGATCAAAATTTGGTTTGCAAGAGCGATCAGCTCTTCAGGAGTGTTGTTACGGCAAGAAAAAGAGTCAATGCTCAAAGCAGACTTGGGAACGTCTAGTGTGTAAAAGAGTTTATGAACCTCTTCTATATTCTGAGTGATGTCAGTCACGATAATGTTGCGGGTCGCTTCCGATACCTCGATGATTGCAGAGGAAGAAAGAAGAGGTCGGATGATACCTGCTAATGTATCGGGATTTGCATTCTTTACATAAAACACACGAGTCATGATCGGAGGGATATAATCCCCAGTAAGGGGGACTTCTTTAGAGACGACTGTTGCAATCTGTCTAATACCAGATCCTTTGGAAATTACCAGGTTGTTTCCTTGTTCAATCAGGTCTAGACCATTAATCCTAAGGACTTGGATAAATGCAGCCATTACATGAACGAGAGGAGTGGGCTCTTCGGAAACGATCGTAACACTGAAGTTTAAGTCTGTTTCTTCATAGACAAAGTTAACCCTTCCGATTTTGCTGATAAACTTGACAACTTCTAGAACAGGAACGTTATCGAAATTAATTGTATATCCTGGTCCTGAGGAAGCTTCAGAGATCAGGCTCTTTTCTGGGGAGAGATCTGCTTGAGGATGTGGGCTTGGATCTTTTGCAGCATAAACAGTGGATAAAGAAAAACATAAAAGTATGTAGAAGAGGAAGACTGTTATAGCTCTGCTTTTCATCACGTATTTTATCATTATCCGAAAGATCTTATTTTCATATCAGAGATGGGAATTACTCTGCATCAACTTTTTACTATAAAAACTGAATTTCTTCTCATTGCAGAATCCTGGCCCATCAAAAACTAGTACGCACGTGTAAAAAAATCCATTAAACCAGTAATGTGAATTTTAGGACAGGATTATTCACAAAGGCATCAACAATGTATACAGACGAAATCATCGATGGGCATATGCACCTATGGGATCTAGATCACGGTGAATACCCCTGGCTCACAGAGAAAGAGGGGCACTTTGAAGAGGTTATCGGAAAGGTCGACAAATTGCGCAAGAACTTTTTGATTACCGATTATGAGAGTTTGGTAAAGCCCTATCATGTTACACAATGCGTTCATCTAGAGGCAAATCCTTCCTATAAGAAGTCACTTTATGAAACGGAATGGCTTCAAAAGATTGCCGATAGCCATGGGTTTCCAAATGTTATTGTCTTTCAAGCAGACCTTAGAGATCCTGATATTGAAAACGTGTTAAAAGACCATTGCCAGTTTCCTAACGTCCGTGGGGTGCGCCAGATCCTTTTTCATGAAGCAGGCTCTACGGGTCCAGATCTTATGAGTGATCCCCATTTTCAAAAGGGTCTCAAATCTCTATCGAAGCAGATCCTTACCTTTGATATTTCTCTATTTGGCCATCAAATTCCAGACGCAGCGAGACTTGTTAAGGCGACTCCCGACGTGACCTTTGTCTTAGATCACCTGGGGTGGCCCCGCGATATCACAGACAATGGTTTTGAAACCTGGAAGAAGGATATCAAGCTTCTCGCGGATCATCCGAATGTTCACCTGAAGCTCAGTGGGATTGGACTTATATTTAAATCCCATGATCAAGGGAATATCGAGAGATTCCTCCATGCAGGTATCGAAGCGTTCGGAGAAGATCGGTGCTTTTTTGGAAGCAATATCCCTCCAGACTCCCTATTCCTTCCCTACGGAAAGCTTATAGAAATCTTTCGGATGGCATTTTCTCGCTACGCGCCGGAAACCCAACGCAAGCTATTCTATGAAAATGCCAAAGCATTTTACGATATATAGCTAGAGCTCTATCTAGAAGACCTTCCTACAGGTCCCCAGTGGCGAAATTTTTTTGGCTCTATAGTAGGAGGGAGCGTCTGAGGGGGGGTAGTGGGGATACTAGGAGGCGTCTTTGGTGTTGTTGGCTTTGATTGCGTAAAGGATCTCTTTACAACATAAGCAACTCCAATGATCAATAACAGCACAATGCCAATGCGCATAACATTAGGTTTTCTTCCTCGTTGTGGAGGATCTTCTGGAGGTTTTACACAGGGACTGATGACTTCACGAATAGAATCAGGCAGCATCTCTCGATTTTTTCCAAAAAAAGCCCTGATTTCCTCGGGTGTTTTCAACGTTTCAACTGGAATATCAAACGTTGCAGAATCCTCTGATTTCGGCAATGCAAGAGGAGCAAAGAGCTGTTTTGCTCGCGTTTGGTGAAGGAGCATGATCGTCAAAGGGGTTGTGTGCATTGCAGTGACAGTCAATTCGTAAGGAAGGTCATAGTCCTGATCTTTTAAGCATTTCCAAGCTTGGATTGTTTTCTGATCAAAAATACGGAGAAAAATCCCATCAATCGTATCCGTTTCATCGCGGTGCCATCCTATCTGAACATTGCAAAGTGTGCCACGATCCATATAGTTTCTTCCCTCTGGGCTAGAGAGCTCTTGAAGGTCAGCATTGGAAACTCTAGCTTCAAGTTGTTGATATACAACATCAGAGACTCTAGGTTGAATATTTTCGAGCGTAAACGGTAAAGACATAATAACTTCTCCCAAATCTTATGAATGTGCACGAGAGTTTAAAGGATTCCCTATTATAAAACACGAGAAATCTAATGCTTAAGTGGCGATGGATTTTGTAAAAGCTCCATGTCCATTTGATTGAATAGGGGGAACAACCTGAGGGGGCTTAGGCTGGACAAAGAATTTTTTTACAGTATAAAGAACCATCGATGTGAGGAGGATGGATACACAAATTTTTGTAAAATTATAATTTTTTCTTGTTGGCGATGGGGTTCTCGATTGGTCCGGGGATGAAGGGGTATGTTTCGCGTCTGTATCACGACCTCGAGGGGGAATATCGGTAGTTTCACCAGGCTTAGGGAGTAATTTGAGGCGCCTTGGAACCTCACTATCGCTGAAACGAGGCACTGTTAAAGGAATGGCCATTTCAATTCTACCAGTATGGGCGTGATCTGCAAAAATTCTGGGAATCATTAATGCTTTTGAAGGGGATACATACCGAGATACAATCGTCCATTCATAAGGCTTCTGAAGAGTGTCATTCTTTAACCATGTGCACACTCCCATTGAATCTCCAATAAACCTCCGAAGAAAAATCCCATCAACTTCGCCAGTTTCATCTGTGTGCCATCCCATTTGAACGTTATGTTCTTTCGCAAGAGTCCCTCCCTCTGGGCTAGACAGCTCTTGAAGGTCTTTATTGCTGAATCTACTTATGAGTTGTTGAAAAGCAGAGGCTGAAATTACAGGTTTAACAGTGGCAAAGGTTAGTTCTGACATAATGATTTCTCCCAAATCTTAAAATGTGGACGAGATTCTAAACCATTTCTTAATAAAATGCACGAAATTTTTGAATACTATGTAATACGCTGAATAGTGAGGACAGTTTTGGGAGAAGCCTCAACAATGTTTGGGAAAGTGCGAGCGATGTCATTGAGAATTGTTTCGGCCTGAGCCTGTGCAGAGAGTTGAAGATTTTTGTTAATAATATGGCGGAGGGCATCTTCAAAATCTTCTCCGTGCTTGGCTGAGCTTATCTCTGTATCGAAGGAGTGTGCAATTAGATGATCTCCCTCTGTCCAACTCTCGGTGGTTTCGTAGAACCCATGGTTGGGGTCAACGCCCAGTGAGGGATTTTGATTTGTCAAAAAGCGCGGCTCTTTGCTTCCTAATTGAAGGTGGAGAAGAGAACCACAGCCACAGGAGATGAAAGAAAATTGATTGGTTGATGGAGTGAGATAGAGAAGCTGAAACAAAAAGTGGACGTTGCTTCCTTGGCTTGCAATCATTTCATTGAGGGCGGTCACAAAGAGTATCGGTTCAAAATGGCTATCTGCTGAGGTAAGGTATTCGCGGGTAAGGGACTGAACCATTCCTTTTAGAAGACCAGTATAGGAAAGCCCTTCAATACTTGGCTCCATATATTCTGCCATCGCAATAAAGTAGGATTGATCTGCAAAACGGAGAAAATCATAGTATGAGGAGAGGTCACTTTCTCGATCGGGCTTTGCAAGGCCGATATCGAATGGAGTCCATTTGGGAAGTTCTGAGGGAAGCATTTTTAGATGGCTTTCTTCTAAATGTCCCCAAACTTCTTTAATTCCTCCACCAACACTTCCTCTAGGATTGCGGTTTTCTTCCTTCAGATAACTTGTAATATCGGTAATCAGGTCGACGACATCGGGATAACGATCTTCTAGGGCGGGAGCAAGGGCTTTTTTCACAATGTGCTGCAACTCTTCGGGAAGTAGAGAGTACTGCACGGATCCAAAACTCAGTTTGCCGACAAGGAGCTCAAAAGTAATCACCCCGAGAGAGTAGATATCGGTGGCATAAGTGACACTCAGGGGATCTCTTTTTTGCTCAGGGCTCATGTAACTGGGGGTTCCCAAGAACTGTCCACGCTGCGATGGAAGGGAGAGCTCTTCATCATGGATCATCTGGGCAATGCCAAAGTCAATCACCTTAACACTTCCACCTTCAGTAATGAGGATGTTTTCTGGTTTCAAATCGCGGTGGATCACTCCATGGGTATGGAGATGAAGAAGGGCGTATGCGACTTGAAGCACGATCTCTAGGCAGGTCCGCGTCGAGAAGTTTTGTTGCATAATGAATTGCTTGAGAGAAATTCCCTGTACAAATTCCATGGCAATATACAGGCCATTTTCCCACTCTCCTTGTCCGCGCAACTTGATGATATTGGGGTGGTCGGTCAAGCCAATAATTTCAGCTTCTTTTAAAAACTGATCGACCATCTCTTGGTGGGTCAAATACTTTGGAGAGAGCACTTTGATCACTAAAGGAGTATGGTCTTTGGGGTCAACCCCAAGATAAAGATAACTCATCCCCCCGGTACTGAGTAGAGCCTCTACCTTGTAGGGTCCTATCCGTTTAGGATGGTCTGGAGGCTGCGCATCATTACCCGTTAGATTAGGAAGGGTCGATTGCTTATAGAAATCTTTTGCTGCCACTGCAACTTACTCGCCAAGCTTTGTGATTTTAACTCCAATGACATCTCCAATTTGGAGAAGCTCTCCCTTCCCAACACATTTTCCATTGGCAACAAGGTTGACCCCTCTCTCAGGTTGAACACCAAGTTCTAAAACATTTCCTGGCTTCAACTTTAGGAGTTTATCGAGGTTCATCTTGAGGCGCGCAACTTCAACTGTGAGACTCACAGGAACTTTTTTTGGGGAAAGCATAGGCGACTCAGGGGCTTCCTCAACGGATACCGCTTCCTCCTCCATGGAGTCATCATAAGGCTTTTCGAAATTTTCGTTGTCCATGGGGTTTTCCTCAAAATAGTGTGCATAATCGAGAAGTTTAATCGCATCCTCTTTGACCTTTGCCTGAAAAAGGGGTGTGTTGTCAACAGCGAGTTGAAAGGTCCCTTTTTTGAGTTTAGGGTAATAGGAGCAGTGATCAAGGAGAACAAAGTCTCCTTCTTGAAGTTTTATCCAGTCTTCCTGGGAAAGCTTAGATTCTCCAGCAGAAAGAGAAACATCAACCATCAGTTCTTGGTAGAGATGAGAAGGAATTGAAAAGTTCCAATCTTGCGCAAAGTGATGTTTAAACGATTCCTGAAAAAGAGTCGGGCAAATCAGTCGCCCCCAAATTGTTTCCCCCTCATGCTCAATGGCCACATCGATGCAATAGGCATCTTCTTTTGCAAGGGGCATATCAATCATTTTTGGGGTGAGTCCCTGAAAGACTTGGAGTTTATCGAGGATGGAAATTCCTTCGATACTTAAGTAGCGGAAGAAACCTTTTTGCAGATAGGGGTCAGAAAAACCGTCACTCCCCGCCTCAGGATGGATAGCCCAAGAGGACAGTTTTGAAAAATCTTCCGAGGGGAAAACAATTGAGAAACTTCCTTTAAGGGGAGACATTTCTACTGCAAGCTGGAGGGGAGAGCGTCCCATCCCTGAAAGGATTTCACTTCCTTTCTTCCATTCTGCAGATCCCCCAGTAATCTTTAGCTTCTGGATTCCCAAAGCCGTCTGAAGTTGATTTGTAAACTCATTCCAAGGAAAAGAAGGAACCGAGCCCCACATAGGAATATCCTGGGCTCCGATTGCCACTGACTCTACATGTTTCATCCAATTTTGTGGCTGCATTTCACTCACACTTAAATCAAGTTATTATAAAAACCCAAGATACGGGATTTCTATCAATTTAGGAAGTCATTTTTTTGAGATAGAGGACAGACCTGTTCCAACCTCTTTGAGTTTGGCGGCTTTCTTTTTCTCTTCCTTTGTTCTTCCACGGTTGAAGAGCTCTGACTTTTCACTCAGAATGGGTTGTAGAATGTGGACTTGAAAACCTTTTAGGGCTTCGTGCGCATTCAGCGACAGTTGAAGTGTTCCGATATGAGCTTGGAAAAGTTCCTGGGCTTCTGGTGTTCCCGACAGTTGCAAATTAAAGCTATGGGGTGCTGTATCATAGTGGTCGAGTTCAATTGTTGAACCTTCCAAGGCCGTTCCAGTCATTCCCACTTTCACAGTGGTTTTAGACACCCCGTTCTCACTCTCGATTTTTATATAATCAGCCATCTCCTCAACTAAAGAGGCAACCTCTAATGAGATTTCTATAACCTCAGAAACTTCCATTCCTTCCGCAACCACTTGTGGCGCTAGCTCTTGAACCTTTTCACCATGTTGGGAGGATCCATTTGGAGAGGATTTCTTTTCTTCTGGCTTTTTCTTTTCCTTAGCAGCTAAGTCGAAGACACTCTTGGACCTCTGGGGAAAGCGGGGAGGCTCTTTTTGAGACATGACTTCTTTAAATGAACGTGTTGGAAGCCTGCGCTCGTCTTTTTTTGATTCAGCAACAGCTCGCGCACTAACTTGGGGATGTGTTTTGATATCCATTCTTTAACCTCATTACAATCCAGGAGGGATCGTAATGGATTTTAGAATTGATGGCAAGTATATCCAGAGCCCGAATTTCCAAATGTGATTCAGGAGTATTTCCCGGCTCTGTTGAAAAATGATTTTTTCAACAGAGCCGGTTGACCATCTACCAGAATTTTTTAATACCCTCGAAATGAATGATCCCCCGCATTGTATTTTCTTTAGACAATTGAAATTCACGTACAAAGGAAGATAGATCAATCTCTGAACTTTTTAAAAGAAACTTAATACTGACCCCATTGTCTCTAATTTCTAATAGACTTCCATCATGAAAATAAGCTGTATGTGTCGGTGGGTGTATTAATTAGATACTTATATGAGGAAGGTTTTCCCAGTAGATTTCGTCAGCTGTTATGATTAGTTCTATTAAATCTTTAGAGCGGAGCTTAGGTGGATAGTTGGTCCATTCAATAAGGAATACAGCAGTATTATCAAAGATATCAAGTTCCAAAACATCTCCTTCATCATAAGTCATTACAAAAGAATTTTTGCATTCTTTGTTGTTTACTTTAATTTTTCTGATTTTTTTTAGATTCAATTTTCCTTTCAAAGTATTAGCATTGGAGAGTAGAGAGGGGTCATTAATTTCATCAGGGTCAATGTAGCCACTCTCCATAAGAAACGAGAGGTTGTCCTCTTTTTGTACAATATCGACTATAGTACCATCATGGAAATAGTCTACGTAGTCTATAATGCTTATTTTTTTTGCCATTTTCACTCACTGGGATATAAATGTGATTCAGGAGTATTTTTCCCAACTGGATTACCCTTAGCATCTAAGTATATGTCATGTTTACTTGTCGAGCTAGGGTTAATTCGATGCCAATGAGATTTACCGCGGAACCCATCTTTTTCTGGAGAGCCCTCGTCATATCTTAGTTCTTCTTCTGTTTGAGAGTTTTTGAATACTCTGTGTCCCTTTTTAGCAGCTTTTGGGTGGGTGGTTTCTATCCAATTGGAGTTTTTTAATAAAGTCTCTGGGTCTTTGGGGAGACTGGGGTCGATGTATCTATCATTTATAGAAGGTTGGTTTGGAGGCGCCGTGGGCGAGGCTTTTGTGAGAGCGCTGCCAGCAGCTGCTCCTGCAACGACTCCGGACGAGCGAGCAATAGCCGCAACTTTCCCTGTTGTTCTTGTGAGGTTGCCACCAGGGGGAGGAAGAACTCCCTTAATAATTTTGGATTCTTTTTCTAAGGCCTCAGGGGTGTATTGGGAGGCATGATCGGTTCCAAAAATCTCGTCAATTTTCTCATGATATTCATGGGCTGTTTCATTTGAAACTCCGATAAACTCGGCGGTATCTTTTAATGCATCATGGGCAAGCCAGGAAGTAACTTCTTTAGTTTTATTCGTGGCATTTTCCCAAAAGGTTGGTTCTTCTCCGGATGGAATATTAAAAGCTTCATCGGGCAATTCTTCTGAAAGAGTTTCCTTAATCACTTCAGAATGATACTGAATCGCCTCAGAGAGCACCTCGGCATCCCGATTCTCCATTCTTTCCCTTTGTGGACAGGTTGGAGCGGACTGGTTTGTATTGGGACTGCTCATCGGATGAGTAGCTAGCTGTTCTCATTTTCAAAGCATTAAGTATACTAAAATTTTTTATTTAATACAGGATAGGTTCATCTAGCATGCTTATTCTGACCTCATTTTGTCTTCTTCAGCACATTTCTTTAATATTGTCTTAGCTTTTTCTAAGGCTGTTAGAAATTTATCTAAAGGAATAGAAAGAGTCTTTGTATTTGTATAGATTGGAAGTAATCTAATTTCAATATTTTCAATGCCTTTATCATAGTTGAGTATTGCGATCTCTTGTTCAGATACGCTGATATATACGACCATTCCGTCGTAATCTAAATTGCTTGAAAGTTCAATTGTAAAATCATCACTCATATTGCTTCTCAATAAATCCAATAAAATTCCCATTCCTATCGAAATGAGCCCCTCTCCCATTAGGGGCATAGATCTTGGTGTTACCATTTGGGAACTCAATAACCTCATTATTGGGAGTATTCAATATATTCTCCAACATTTCCTGCCCCTGAGCATTTATCTGGGTGATATTGCCTGATGGCTTAGGAAAAATGCTGTCTGATCTTCCTCCATGCTTTTGCAATCCTCTTCCAGCTCTCGTCAGTCCTTCTCTATCATTCATTTTTCCGGCTTCTGCAAGTTGGTCGACCGACACTCCATTTGAAAGCACATTGGGAGATGCTGGTTGAGTTAACATGCTCCCGACAGTAGCGGCACCTGTCGCAACTCCTGTAGACCCAGCAATAGTAGCAACGCGTTTGGCATTAGTGGTTAGACTTCCTCCGGGGGGAGGAAGAACTCCCTTCACAATTTTGGGTTCTTTTTCTAAGGCCTCAGGGGTGTATTGGGAAGCGTGATCGGTTCCAAAAATTTCGTCAATTTTCTCATGATATTCATGGGCTGTTTCATTTGAAACTCCGATAAACTCGGCGGTATCTTTTAATGCATCATGGGCAAGCCAGGAAGTAACTTCTTTAGTTTTGTTCGTGGCATTTTCCCAGAATGTTGGTTCTTCTCCGGATGGAATATTAAAAGCTTCACTGGGCAATTCTTCTGAAAGAGTTTCCTTAATGACTTCAGAATGATACTGAATCGTTTCAGAGAGTGCCCCGGCATCCCGATTCTCCATTGTTTCCATTTGTGGACAGGTTGGAAGGGGTTGGTTTGTATTGGGGCGAGTAGTTAAAGGAGGATCTTTTTTATGGATTTCTTCAGGAGGCTTATCATCCTGAACTCTGACATCCCCAGGTTTGTTAATATGGGGACGGTTCTCTTTGTCAGAAGAGTTTGAGCCGGCGGCTCCAGCTGCCGCAGCGGCTCCTGCAAGTGGAACAGCGCCAGCCCCACCTGTTGCAACGATCACAACTGTTGCTACAACAATGACAGCAGTGGCAATGATGATCGGTTTTTTATGTTTTTTTACAAATTTTTTGGTTTTGTCCCATTTTTTAGAAAGCCAATTTTCACACTGAATGATCTGCACTTTTTCATTGGATAGAAAAACGGCAGGAACAATCGAAACCCCTTTGGTTGTCCAAGCAGAAAATGACCACCAAGGGTGAGTATTGTCCTCATCTTTATCTGAAAACAGCCATTCAACATCTCTTTCAAGTTCCTCTTGAGCTCCGGTATCCCATCTGGAAATTCCATTTCGAGCAAGGAACGTTACAAAGTTTAAGACTTCGTAAGTCTGGGTTTTATCAAAAAATTGACTGGGGTCTCCATATTCCACTGTTTCAATGAAGGAAGTGATATTGTCATAAGAGAGATTCTCAAACTTGAGAAGGTCCCAAGGGGAAAAGGTCGGATGTTTTTGACTTGGAGCAGAACTGATGAGGGGGGCGTTCTAAATAAGTGCCGGTAAACAGAGAAGGAAAAGAAGTTTGCCAAGTTTCATATTAATGTCTAGCCTCCCTTGGAATAGAAAAATTTAATTGATTGGGACAAAAATGTAAAGAGGAGGCAGAGCCCGCGCATTCAAAAAAACAAGCGATCGTAGTTCAATACGTTTATCTTTTTTCTAGAAAACTAGGGCGTGTAATCAATTAAAGAATTGACCTGATAAAAGATTCGTGTATCATTAACCACTTGAAATACATGGAGGATTCAAAATGCGCCGTTACGCGTTGAGAGATGATCAGTGGGAAAGAATACAGCAACCGAGCAGGAATACCATGGAGAGATCTGCCAGAGCGCTTTGGTGACTGGCAAAATGTTTGTAATCGCTATAATCGATGGTCTAAGACGAACGTTTGGGAAAAAGTTTTTAGGCATTTAGCAAATGACTCAGACAACGAGTATGAAATGATTGACAGTACGATTGTCAGGGCTCATCAACATAGTGCAGGAGCTAAAAAAAAATCAGGGAGAGCAAGCAATAGGTCGAAGTAGAGGGGGATTGTCTACAAAAATTCATGCTTTGGCAGATGCTCTTGGAAATCCTACTAGGTTTGTATTAACCGGTGGTCAGGCACACGATCTAGAGGGGGCAGATGTATTACTCTCTCAGATGCAATCGGATATGCTTTTGGTGGATAAGGCTTACGATGCTGAAAACCGAGTACTGATGCGCTTATCTGCGGCTGGAAAAATAGCTGTTATCCCGCAAAAAAAGAATCGAAAAAAGTTTCGGTCTTATGATAAATGGGCATACAAAGCCCGGTACCTCATAGAGAATTTTTTTGCAAAGCTGAAACAATATAGAGCAATTGCTACCAGATACGACAAGCTTGCGCAGAATTTTCTGAGCGGGATTTATCTAGCTGCAGCTATTACCTGGCTCAATTGATTACAGCCCCTAGTTTCCAGACTTGCCTTTATCGCCACCACCACCGCCTTTGCCGCCTGCTGAACTGCCTCGACGGATAAGATGAGGAGGTTTCTTTGTTTGGGTGATGGAAGGATTCAGGATGTTGACTTCGAAGTTGAAGTTTGCTTGCTTGAAAGAGTTTTCAAGCTGAGTCATGTTACTAGTGAAAAGCTTCACGGCTTCGGGGCTTCCGATGAGTTGGAGGTTATAAGAGTGAGGAGCGGAGCTATATTGATCGAGGATCACTTGCGCTCCGTTAAAGACGGAGTTCGGCATATTAATGTTCATGGTTGTGGTTGTGACGCCCTTATCTAACTGTACCACCATAACGCCTCCCATTTTTTCGAAGAGCTCATGCACTTGAGGGGTGAGTCTTGTATAGGATGGAGTAGCTTGTGTTTCAGCAACAGTTGCGATGGGGGTTTCAAAAGTTGGAAGGATAATGCTTGCAGTTTCAGATGTTGCTTCGATAAAGGGTGAGTCGTCGTCATCCTTTTTCTTTTTGCCCATTTCACCTTTTTGTCCTTCGCCAGATGACGAAACAACCATTCCTTCTAAGGCAGCGGCTGTAGATGCTCCTTCTTTTCCTAGGCGCTGGTTGCGGACTTCTTGAGGAGTTAAACGCCGAAAAGGGGTCACAGTTTTAGTGTCGGTTTTTTGGGAAGGGGCTCCTGCCTCGGAGATCTGGTCTCCCTTGGGGTTCCCAAGGGCTGTGAGTCCTTCCTCGCCACCTTCTTCTGTTCCTTCAATGCCTTCAAAGGGAGCAGAGGTTGCTTGATCTTTTCCAACGTTTGATTCGGGAAGTGGGGTTCCGTCTAGTTTATTAGGTGCTTTTCCTGTTACATCAGAGGGTTTTTGTCCCTCCTGTGGAGTTTGCATGTTTTTAGGAAGTGTTTTGACTTCGGCTGTAGGTTTCTTAGTTTTTTTCTTTTTCTTAGGAATGAGATCGCTCATCTTTGGCTGGGAGGCTAAAAGGGAAGCGTCTTCTTCCTTGTTTTTCTCAGAAGGTTTTTCATCTCCTTTTTCTTTTTCTTGTGGCTGCTGAGCTTGTTGGGTGTTTTGGCTGTCTTCGCTTGTAGTATTCTGAGATTGTTGTTGTTCTTGATTTACGGGCTGCTGTTGCAGGGAAGGGTGACTCTCAAAATCTCCTTCATAAGTTGGGGGAGAAAAGGATTCTTCAGTTGGTGCTGGGGGTTCTTGTACATATCCGCTTCCTACAGAGGGCTGCTGCTGCGGTGGAGGAGGAGCTTGCTGTTGTTCTGATCCAGTTTGCGGTTGTTGCTGTTGCCCTTGCGGTTGAACAGCTGGCGGCGCTTCGCTTTCATCGAGATCTACCCCTTCGGTATTAATCGATCCTGTTTCGGGCGCAATAAAGGCATCATCTTCGTCTGGTGCTGCTTGATAGCGGACTCCCCCAGACTCTGAATCAAGAACGTTATTTAGTTGATCTTTGTCGCTCATAAATTCTGAGAAAGAGGTCGAGGCAGGAGGGGGAGCAACTTTTTCTTCAACATTCTCGTCTTCACCTTCTTCCTCTTCCCTCTTTAGGTTCCTCTTATTCCGTTTTTGCGCTTCATCGGTATCTTCAACCTTCATGACCTTCTTGAACTTTTCAGGGTCGATTTTGTCTGATGCTTCAGGCTCTTGTTGGAAGGGGCGTTGGATATCCCCTTGGATTTTATCAGGATCCATAGCTTACCGTCGTTTGTGTTTTTTGGTTGAGTGCATGGCGGTTCCAAGGTCATCATTCTCGACACCCTCTTCATAAACCTCGATGACACGCATTTCTTTTTCCCACTCTTTGCGGTGCATTTTCAACTTTTCAACGTCATGTTGTTTTTTGACCATGTCTTTGCGGGCGGCTTCAACCGCTTCAACCGCTTCCTCAACTACTTTAATTTGGTCTTGAACTTTCTTCTCTTTTTGCTTGAGTTCATCATCGACAACTTTGATGTAATCTCGCATCATTTCGATTTTATCACTCGTGGTTCCGGCATCGAGCTTGTCTCGAAGTTGTTTTAGCTTGGCTGCACGGTGTTTAAAGGTTGTGTTTCTCTCTTCTTCAAGCTCTTTCTGCTTTTCTTTTTCTTTTTCGAGCTGCTCTTTTTTTTCCTTTAGAACACGTTCTGCTTCTTCTAAGCGTCGCTTCTTAATTGTTGCGAGTTGTTCTAGTGGGTATGTTTCTTTCATCGTTACCTAAAAAGCGCCTGGAGTTGTTCCATTGTTTCTTCAAACGAGCATTTTTCGTCGACTTTCTGTTTTAAGAAGCGGTTTACTTTGTCAACGTATTTGATCGCAAAGTCTGCTTGTTTATCAGATCCTGGCTTATATTCTCCAATGCGTATCAAGAGTTCGTTTTTTCTGTAGTTTGCTAAGACCTCTCGAACTTGCCCAATGAGCTTCCGGTGTTCTTCGCTTGTGACATTAGGAAGAATCCGGCTAACAGATGCTAAAACGTCGATCGCGGGATAGTGATACTGGCGCGCTAATTCACTCGACAATATAATGTGACCATCCAAAATTGAGCGGACTTCATCCGCAACCGGTTCATTCATGTCATCCCCAGCAACCAGAATGGTGTAGAAAGCTGTAATTGAGCCTTTAGCAGAGTTTCCGGAACGTTCTAAAAGCTTTGGCAAGGTTGCAAAAACTGATGGGGTATAACCTGCTCGCGCAGGAGGCTCTCCGGCTGCAAGACCGACTTCTCGAAGAGCTCGTGCAAAACGGGTGACTGAGTCCATCATTAAGATGACGGTTTTTCCTTGGTCGCGGAAATATTCTGCGATCGATGTCCCTACATATGCGGCATTCAGGCGGAGTTGTGCTGCTTGGTCCGATGTGGAAACAATGATGACCGAGCGGGCAAGCCCTTCTTCACCAAGATCATGTTCAATGAATTCTCTAACTTCCCGACCCCGCTCACCAATAAGGGAGATGACGTTAACATCGGCCTTTGCATAACGGGCCATCATTCCGAGCGTGGTTGATTTACCGCCACCTGCGGCAGCAAAAATTCCAATCCGTTGTCCGCGGCCTGCTGTTAAGATTCCATCTATGGCTCGTATGCCAACTGAGATGGGCTTATTAATCATTTCTCGTTCAAGAGGATCGGGAGGAGGGTTGATGACTGAGTATGTTTCTTCTAATTCTAAAGGCCCCTTTGTGGCCTCGTCTAAGGGGCGGCCCATTCCGTCCAGAACGCGACCTAAAAGTTTTGGACCGACCTTAATATGCAATGGGAGACGTGTTGGGATGACCTCTGAAGAGGGGCCGATACCTGTCATTTCCCCAAGGGGGGAGAGAAAAACTTCATCTTTTGTGAAACCGACAACTTCAGTGATAAGAGGTTCTCCCTCTCGTTTGACTAAACAAACCTCACCCATCTTTACATTGGGAACAATCGCGCGGATAAGCATTCCCACAACTTCAGTGATCCGTCCGTGGACTGTTGTAAGTTCTATATCTTCTAAATGTCCGATGAGTTTATCAAAGTCGGGACCTTTTGACATAATAACGACCTTTTTATCGATTCCATACCCTACCCCTATTGTATCTCAAACAATAAATAAACCAAAGAGCTACTTGCAAAACTCCTGATGGCTGCGTGAGTTTATAGCTGGATATTGAAGAGGGTCTTAATGTCGCTTGTTGCGGTGCTAAGAAGAACAGAAGAATACTCAAGTTCTTGCTGCGCCTTGGCAAGTTTTACCTGGATAAGGAGGATATCCCCCGGGTTCATTGATTGACCGTTGGCATTCAGGTTCTGGATTTGTGACTGGGCACTAGAAAGCTGCGACTGTGAATCAGAAAGCATTCCGAGAAACTTATTGATCGGACTTTGGCGAGAAAACTGAGTAATTGGAGGACCTGTATCAACACCCGCTTTACTGGCAGCAGTGCGGATGTTTTGGTTTGCACTTGTTAGTTTATTACGAAGAAGATATTTCTGAGACTGCCTGAGATTAAGATTTTTATTGCTCATCTGACTTTGCAGGTCACCAAGGATGGTTGAGGTGCTGTTCATTTGCCCTAGAACTGACTCATTGGTTGGGCCAGTCATCGCTACTTGTTGCCCGCCTGCTGCAAGGTCAAAGGGCGAGGGCCCCTCCGGTTTTCCACCAGCAGCCTGGGTTCCTTGTCCATCTTGCATAAAGGATTGGAAGTCACTAGCAGGCTTCGACTGCTCCTCATCACCTGGTTGTATTGATTTACTAGGGTCAATACTAGATGGATTTGTAATTTTTTCCGGACTATTATCTGCCATAACTTCTTATTTAGGGGCTGGACCTTTTCCGCCGCCTGGTTTTTTCACAAAATTCTCTACGAACTCTAAAGAGGTGTTTGCCACTTTTTTAACCTGAGAATCATGAGAGCTTTTTGCAGCTTCTTCTAAGACTTTCTCTCCTTTTGACACTTGGTCAGGAGTGAGAGTCATCGCGATTCCTAAGAATGTTTTCGCCATATCATTGTCAGGTTCTTTAGTAAGCACTTCTTCAAAGTACTTAATTGCTGCTTTAAGTTCGAGCTTATGGAGGTGAAGATACCCCAAGCCCACTTTATATAGGTAGTTTTCGGGCCTGAGGAGTTCGCAAGCCTTGAACATTTTTACTGCAGCATCTTCGTCTGCTTGATTGATAGCGATGAATCCCGCCTCTAAAAAGAGAAAGAAATCTTCATCATATTTCGATAGATCTTCCATGACCTTAGTCCTTTTCTAATAACACTTAAGTTGATTCTCCTTATGCCAAAACAGGGGTTTTAGGCAAAGGTTTAACTTGATTTCTGGTTTCTCACTGAGTTATTGATCATCGAATTGACCTGAGAGATCAAGTTCGAGATCGAGTCACCGACCTGAGTTACTTGAGACATCGAAAATTGCAAAAGTAGGAATTTACCTGGTGTTGCGGCTGAAAGTCGACTTGCGACGTTTCTAACTTGTGACACAACTTCTGCTTGCAATGCCGAATATTTCTTAATTAACGTATAAAACGTTAACGAAACGGGGTGGGGAGTTCCCATAATACCATACCTCTCTTATTCTATTTACTTGCGAGTTGTTCTTTCAACAACACGCTTCAGTGCTCCATAAGCCTGCAAAAGCACGCCACACTTATCAAAGTTTTCGGAAGCTGTTCCTTCTCGAAGAGTTGTCTTTAATGCGTTAGTCTGTGCGTCGACTTGGTCGAGCACTTTCTTTTTTTCTTTATCGCTGCTTTTGAGTTCTTTTTCTAAATCAAACTCAAAGCGCTTTGGTTCTTTTCCTTTTTCAAGTCCAAACATTTTTGCACTAAACCTCTATAGTTACATTTTTAGTCTTAAGGCTGATTGTAGTTAATCTTGTATTTTATGCCATCTTTTTCGAGAAAAATAGAATTATTTTGCATTTGTGTAATTGTCATACCATCTAAATCGGAGCCTACCGATAAGATTTTTCCATTGATAACAACATACTGACTTATGTTTCCATACTTCGAACTTCCTGTTACATTATATTTCGATGAAATATCAACAATATCACTTGTTGGCTTGGAAAATACGACGAAGTTTTTTACCATTCGAATGCCTGGAATCTTTTTTATCCCTGCAATCATTGTATTATAGGTCGACTCTTGATTCGATGGAACTCGGCCCGCTAAAATTAACTCGCCATTTGAAAATTGGAAGGTGACATTTCCAAATTGATTCTCTAGCAAGACTCCTTGGATTTGTGCTTCTAAGGTATTTTCGACAACGACTTGGTTATCGAGCTTGTCAAGATAGGGGAAATTAATATTAATGTACTCCGAGAGCTTTGTTGAATCTTCAAGGGTTTGTACATATCCCCTCAAAACAAAGTGTCCTGGAATAATAGAAGTTAGGTTCACACCCCGCCATGCGGTATTTTTCATCATCAAGGCATTGGTGTTTTCCCAAACAAGTTCATCAATGATCACATTGTCTTCGATTGAATGGACAAAACTTAGGGATTTTAAAAGATAAACCATTTCTTGCTGATCGATTTCGGTCATTACATGACCGAGTAAGAAGAGTTTTCCTGTTGCTGTGTTATAGGAAAACTCTACTTCAGGAAACTGCTTCAACGTTTTGGCAATATCCTGAGATTCGTCTGTTACTGAGTGAGCAACGGTCTCTGTCTTAAATAGGCTAAAGACCCCGCCGAGTCCTAAGATTAATAGAATAGCGAAGGCTCCCGCAAGAATTAGATGTCTCTTTGGAATGATCATTTTCTTCCAGTTTTTTGCAGTCGCTTCTTGCTCTGCTACCGCTTCTGCTACCGCTTTCCCCTCTTCTGATGAAGGAGGACTATAATCCATCCCTGCTGTTGGGGAGACGATTGTTTCGCGCGTTTGGTGCTGGTCGATTGCTAGAAAGGAAGTGGTTCCGAGAGCCACTAAATCCTGTGTTTTGAGTTCTGTTGTTCCTGAGATCTCTTGTCCATTAATAAGAACCTTATTTAGGCTCCCTAAATCCTCAATTGTAACTTTTCCATCTGCACTTGAAATGATTTTTGCATGTTGACGGGAGACGCTTAGATCTTGGAATAGGATGTCACAGGTAGTAGGGTCCTTACCAATAATAAGGGTCGTTCCTTCATGGAGTCCAAATTCAGCCCCAGCGTTAGGTCCCGAAATGACTTTGATCATCCATCGCGACTCGGCTGCCCCGCTAAAAGCTAAGGCTCCTAAGTCATCAGACTCTTCGTAAATCGTTGGAGATCCTGTTGTTTCCTTTGATTCGTCGATCTCTTTCTCTTTTTCAATCGGATCTTTCAGGGTAAAGTGGAAGAAGACATTTCCGACTTGCACAGTATCCCCCTCTTGGAGGAGGGTCGGTTCTTCAACGGGTTTTCCATTGACTGTTGCAGGATTAATAGCACTTAAGTTTTCAAGGACGTATCCATCATCGGAAAGTCTGCAAATCACATGCTTGCGTGAAACCATTGGATCTTCGAGAACTTGATAGGAGACATCGGGATCGCGACCAAGAATCCATTCCACTCCCTCTTCAAAACGGATAACTAAACCTACGAGTGGTCCCTCTTCGGCAACTAGAAAACCTGCCATTACCTCATTCCAATCTTAATTTATTCACGCATACGCGCAAAACGCATTTTTCCTTATCTTTTGTAACATACATAGATTCGACTTTTGTGACTAGTGTTAATTATTATCTAAGCAAGTGATGGTTTATAGAAACGAAGTTTGTAGTTTAGGAACTTCTTCTTTCCAGTAGTCAATGTAATTGAGAAAGTCTTCGAGCGTTTCGTGAAACGCTTTATAGTTTACTTCGAAGGCTAGGGTTTGTGAAAGGGTGAAGAACTTTTCGGAGGAATCCATTCCAATTGCAGCTCCTCCCGTTCCTTGACCAAGGAGATTTGCTTTCATTAAATGAATAAAGAGAGCTTCTTTGTTTCCTTCCTTAGGGACCGGAAGAATTTGGGAGTGGATGAAGACTCCAGGATCGAGTTCTTTAGCGGAAACAGTAATAGAGGGATTGATTTTCAGTTGGTAACATCCGTTTTTGTCTTTTTGTGGGAGCGCAGGGAGTTTGAGTTCCGCTGCGAGCATTTCAATAAGCCTTTCGAGGTCCATACTTAGAGTCCGTTGTTAACTCCTTGGTTTATAGCTTTCTTGTATTTTTTGCAACTGGAAAACTAGAGATGGCTGGACAGACCTGGATGTTATCCCTTATAATGAGGTTAAGGCCGCAAAAAAGAGGACTACGAATGGAAGACGAATTTGAACGAATTATGGCGTTCTTTGACCTCCCTGCGGAGGAAAAAGAGGGCCGCCTTCAAGAGGTATTTGAAGACTCAGTTGAATACTTTGAGAGATTTAAGTATGTGATGCTTAATGGATCAAAAGAAGAGAAGAAGGAAGCGGTCAAAAGAGTTATGATGCTCAAGAAAAAGATCGAAGAGGAAACTCAGCGCGTTTGTGAAAAAACGGGGATGACTCCTGAGCAACTGGCTGAGTTTTCTAACAATCCCAAAAACTTCTCTGATGATCAATGGAATGCCATTGAAGGAGCTAAGAAAAAGCTCGAACAGGGAGTTGGGGAGATCAAAAAAGCAGTCAAAGCCAAAAAAGAGGGGAAAACTCCTGTGCAAGAAGGATCTGTAGCGGAAGAATCTGGAGCGACAGGGGAGCAAAAGCCCAAAAAGAAGAAAAAGCCCCCGAAAAATTGGATCCAGTCCTAGATGGTGTATCCAGGAGATTTCCCTTACTATGAGTGAAAATTAAAGCGCCCAATGGAAAGAGCAATAAGAGCCTTGTAGGCAATACAGCTCAGACCCAATATCAAAATGATTCAAGAATAACTTACTGATTTTCAGTGAATTATTTCTCATCCTTTAGAAGGGGGTAATCTCCCTCTAAACCCGTCGGTGTAATCAACCTGAAATCAAAGGCTTAGGATTTTTAATTCTAAGCTAAGCACAGAAGATCTTAAAATATTATATCTATAACTCTTTGGTTATTAATATAATAAGAAAAATATTTACGTTAAGGGGTTGTAAAGAAATTCCTGGATTGCTAAAATTAGGAACGTAGGTGAATTGGGCTAACATAGATATCCAATAAGGAACTCGATTCAAGACCTACTAGGGATCTTCAGATCTCTCCTCGAATTTGAAGCTTATATAACCTTTCTGCTTCAACGGGAGATTTAGACGGTTTTTAGTTTTTCTTTCCTACCGAGAATATGAGGCTTTTTGCCTCTATGATTCGCTCGTAAGGCAAAAAGTGCAAGTTTAATAATATTCTTCATAACGCACCACAACCTTAAAAAAGATGAATCGCATACAGCGCAGTTGCGCACGTGTGTGTTTTGCTTTTTTAAGCCAGCTCTCCGCTAGGAGTGGTTGGGAAGTGGTGTCGGTTCAAAATCGATTTTTCACTTAAAGACAGATTTATTCCTAACTTTGAGGCGAGAAGGACCTCCAAACAAAATGCCCTCCTGTTTGGTCGTATCTTCCCCAAAGCAAAGGGTCTATATACCTCTTTACCCCGGAGGTGGCCCCTTTCACCCTTTTATGAATAGGGTCCTTTTTGCCTCGCATTTTTTCTAAGGTAGGAATCAATCTGTCTTTAAGCAGAAAGACGGTCTGTAGTCGATTTTCACTTAAGAACAGATTTGTTCCTAACTCTGAGGCAAGAAGAGTCTCTAAGCGATTTTCACCTTTCACTTAGAGCTATTTCTTTCCTAAAAGAAAAGTTGTTAAATACCATGTGATGTTTGCTTTTTATTTGGTATTGGCCCTTTTTGCCTCACATTTTTTCTAAGGTAGGAATAAGTCTGTTTTTAAGTAGGTAAATGGAGAAAATT
>CAYGKJ010000002.1:106423-183414 GCA_964350675.1 uncultured bacterium
CATTTTTTCTAAGGTAGGAATAAGTCTGTTTTTAAGTAGGTAAATGGAGAAAATTATGAGCGAGAGCTATAGCGCGAATTATGACGGTTACCAAGACTGGTATTCCGACCAAAGTGCTCAGTACGAGAGCATATTAAACGATACAGAGATGTCTCAGAACGATCCCATTGAGTGGATCCTGTCGCTTCTTGGGTGTATCATGAGTACTGAATACGGCGATACCGGATGGGTCGGAGAAGCAATCGGCCATGCGGCAGATGACACGACAACCATTGCAAATTTGCAGGGGCTTTTTTCAAACCCTGATGCTTATAGTAGTACTCCTGAGGGAATACAGCAAGAAGAGCAAATCCTTGATCAAACAAATGAACTATATACACAAGCAGCAAGCGATAATGATCCCAACAATCCCTTTTACGATACCGATAAGGAAACGCAATCCCAATTGAAAGCAATTATGCCTCCAGGCTGGGATTTTTCTAACGATAACGTAAATGCTGATCAGTGCAACACAGTCAATACTTACTTCGATTCTGAGTGGCAAATGGCCGCGACAGGAAACACATCTGCCCTTACTGCAACGCAAACAGCATTTAACACTGAAAATAGTTCTCTAACTGGAATCAGCCAACAGCTTCAATCTGAGAGTCAGTATATTAGTAAGGAGCTAGAGCAAATTGAAGGGCTATTTCAAAACACAACCAAAGCGGTTAGTGGTGTGACAAGTCAGTCTGTGAATAATGAAATTCCAAGCTAAGGAAGGTAGAAAGTGGTAGATCAAATAGAGCCTGGCCTTGGTGCCATGATCATGACAGAAAATTGTTCTAAGATGCAGACGGCGCTCATAAATGCAGAGGCAATGTCTTCAAGCATTATTATATCGGAAGCTATGGCTTTGGAGCAAATCTACAGTCTTCAGGAACAGGGAGATAACTATATCCCTCAGCCTCATTCAGCGGATAATATGCTAACGATTCAATATGGAGCTTCGATTCATACAAATGTAGATGGTCAGGGAAATGTCACGTATTCAGTTGAGAAGAATACGATGGAATTCAACGATCCAGGATACCCCCCTTCAAATGTGACAGGAACACAAGCAAATGAATATGAGGATGAAACAGAAGGAACGCAATCAGCTTTTGATACGGGAATGGAGGCCTGGGAAGGCGCAATGGAGCAAGGAGTTACAATGGGATATAATGTTGTGAACATGATTTCAGATAATTCAAAAGCTTTTGTTCAATTCTCAAGTGATGCCAATCAAGCAGCAGCTTTTGTCACGACCTTATTGCATAACAATAAACTTAGATAGAGGATTTAATATGACGGATAAAACGTTTGACCCAACGACAAGTGGTTATGAAATGCAGGTAGCAACAGCTAACATGCAGTCTGCAATTATTGATGAGCAAAATAGTACTGCGCAATCTCTGCTGACATCAACAGATGCAGAGCAGAAAAATGGTTGGAATGAGCTTAGTGCGCTTATGGATATTTACAATGGTAATTGTACAAACGGTCAGTACGATCTAACATATGGAAATATGATTGTATCGACTCATGATCAGTCAGGGAATACTTATTACCGTGTTACTTATAACGAAGAACAGGTAGCGGCCCCCGGTTGGTCAAATGGTGGTAAGCATCAAACAAATTGGGACAGTGAAACCCAATCTGCAGCGCAGCTTGCTTCTCAATTTTACGCGATGGGAAACAATGGGTACGATTCATTTAACCAAATGGCAAGCTCAATGCTTTCTCAAGATACAAGTAATTCTAGCACCATAGCACAGTTTGCTCAAGACTCTAGCGATGGTCAAGGCTTTATTGCCAACCTATTGGCATCGAGCTTAGCATAATAAATATAAAAGGAGAAAATTCTTATGTCAACAGTCACAAATTCAAATAGTGGAGCAACAAGTCAACCTCCACAACCATCGAGTGGAGTGGATGCTCTATTCCAAATGCAAGGAGTTCTAGCAGAGGTTCTAGGACAAGCAATCTCAGCTCAAGGGATTCAAGCAACCTCAGAACAAGACAATGCATTAACCCTTCTTCAAAACGATGTGAGTAGTACTCAAAATTTAGACAAGGAAGCCGAAAACCAAAAACATCATGGGTTTTGGGGTCACTTTCTAAACATTGCAGTCGATGTAGCTATGGGAGCCGCAATCCTTGGAAGTTTAGCAACGGGAGATGTTGCTGGTGCTCTCTTAATGGGAGGTCTGATGGCTGCTACTATGACGGGTGGACAACAAGCGATGGCAAATGGAATTTCAAAAGGTCTTCAAGACCTAGGAGTCCCTGAAAACATTGCAAATATTGCGGCAGCTGCCACTGTTATCGTTGCGTTTGCTATTGCTGGTGCTGGACTTGGATCTATCGATTCTGTTGGCGAAGCCGCTGAAGGGATCGAAAGTGGTGTGAGCGCTATGGAAGAAGGAATCGAAATGACCGAAGTTTCTGCTGAAGAAGGAAGCTCTGTTGCTGGTTCTGAAGAAGAAGGACTCTTAGATGTTGGAGGTACCAATATCTTTGAAGAAGGTGTTTCTTCGGATGAAGCGGAAAAAGCCGCTGAGAAGGCCCCTAGTAAGGCAAAAAAAATGATTGGATCTGCCCTAATGGCGGGTTTTGCTACTACGGGTGCAGTTTCAATGGATTTGACTCAAAGCATTGTTGCGCTTGCTGATCCAAGTGGAGCAAATCAAAAACTTATCACAGCTCTTATTGAGATTGTCTTCATGGTTGCTTCTATTGGAGGATCGATGGCAGGAGCTGGGCTTGCAATCTCTACTTCAACAGAAGATACTACAATGAAAGCTGTTCAAGCTGGTCTTAAAGGAGCTCAGGGAGCATTTATGGCTGGTGAAGGCGTAGTCAGTATTCAGACTGGAATTACAACTAAGAACATCGCGGAGACTAATTCTGAGCTTACAATGCTTCATGCTTTAAGTAGCCGAAATACTGAAATGCTTAAAGATACAACAAAAAGAACAAGTGAAATCCTTGAAACATATGAAAACATACTAAGTGAAACAGATTTCTTTAGTGGTGATGCTGCCGCTGCAGAAGCAATGGTTTAATAAGGAGATAAAAGATTATGGGAATACCAACTTATTCAACAATGGGTACTACTCAATATAGCTCTGCAGTATCTGCGGATGTTGTTCAAGCATTATCAAAGCTTTCACAAGCAGATCGAGTGCTTTCAAACCTTAACAGTATGCTAAGCGTGGTTACTTCGAATAACTCGCTTAAAGAGGCTAAAGCTGAAGGTGCTGCACAAATGAAGCAGGGCTGGTCAGATGCAATCGGGCAGTGTGCTTTAGGAGTGATGCAAATAGCTGGAGGAGCTGTGGCAATGAGCTCAGCAACGGACTACTTATCTAACCTGTCTGATGCTAATGAAATAGATGCAAATATTAAGGCAAAGAATGAAGAAATAGAAGCTCATCAAACAGAAGGATCAGACAATGCTAAACTTCAAGAGGGTACGATAGACAAAGATTATGCCGATGCATATCAGGATAAAGGTGACAAGCTAGATAAGGAACTTACTCAGCTTAATACAAATAAAGCCCAAAATGAGAAAGATCAAAAAATTCTAGAGGGCAAGATGAAGCGAACCACTGGATTGGAAGGAGTTCTGAATGGAGTAGGACAAGCTTCTCAAGCAGCAACTAAAGTGTACTCTGCTGAACAGGTGCAAGAAGCAACCATTGACCGCGCCCTTAATGGAATGATGGTCACCCAAGCACAACAATTTGGATCACAAGCAGACCAATTCAAAAACGAAATGAACAAACCAGCCGATCAGCTAGCCCAAATGGCACAAACAGTAAATAAGTAAGCTGTTCGATAAAATTATTTTTCTTTGGCCGCCGCACCCTCTCTTGTTTCCTTCCCCAAATCAAACAAGTGGTGCGGCGGCCTTTTCTATTCATGACTTTCCACATAAAATCCCCATTAATTCCATCATATATAGCTGTAAATTAGCGGTTTGTGTTTATTTCTACGTTAAGAGCTTGTAAAGAAAATCCTTGATTGCTATAATTAGCGTTATAGGGGATTGATAGGTTCTGTTTAGGAACGCTATTAGATCTCTTATATCTATTCGTCATTTCAGACAGAGCTTTTCAATCCATTTTTTTGTGACCTGTGAGGGCTATTTTTGCAGGCGCTAAGGCTAATCGTGCGGCCGTTTCATAATACTCGTCTATACGCACCCTTACCTTAAAAATTTTTGATGTATGCGCTCACGCATGCAATTTTTAAGTGTTAGGTGGTGTCGTTTCAAACGATATCCATTTAAAAACAGATTTATTTCTACTTGGGACAAAAAAGGAAACTCCCTTTTTGCCTCTTTTAATTAGGCGTAAATCTGTTTTTAAATCAATGGGGTAAAAATTATGGAAAGTTCCTATCCAGCAAGTTATGACGGGTATCAACAGTGGCACGCAGACGAGCAGACACAGTATCAAAATGTGCTAAATGACCAATCACTCTCTGAGGCGCATCCAATGGCGTATATCCTGGCGGTTCTGTATTCCGCTTATCATGCTACGTTAGGGTACCAAGGGTGGTCTGCGGAGGCAATGACGGGTGCGACAGATATCTCTAATCCGGTTCAGTCTCTTCAGGCCTATTTTTCTGCAGATTTTACGGATCCTAGCAAATTCTCACCGTCTACACAAACATCGATTATTAATAACATCGACACACTCTATAACAAGTTAGGAACGGTTTCTGGCAAAGACAACCCTTTTTCTTCACTTGCTTCTACTGTACAGACTCAGCTAAAAATCATTATGCCTTCAGGATGGGGGTTCCCTTCAAGCTCTGTAACGAGTGCACAGCTTGATAATGTAAATTCTTGGTTCCAAAGTATTTGGTCAGCATCAAGCTCGGGGTATAGTTCTGATCTTAATGCGGTCAAAACGGCGTTCTCTACGATCGATTCAGCAACAGGTGGAGTGACCAATATGTTTAAAGAAAAAAACCAGTCAGCTTCTTCAGGTGCACAAGAAATTCTTGGTTCTGTTCATACAACGACTTCTTCAATTGTTGGATTGGAGAGTCAATCGATAAATAACGAAATCCCAAGTTAAGGAGGGGCTAGATGACAGGTGAAATGGACCCAAAACAGGGGATAATGGATTCTGCAATGGCCTACTCATCGATGCAACAATCGATGGTCCTTGCAGAGCAGACAACAGGAGATTTTGTGATTGGAATGGCGGATATCCTTATCGATGCGTACCAGGAGCAGATATCTGGGGATAAGGAGATCTACCAATGGCATAGTAATTCGAATTATCAGTTTTCAATCACCGTTGCTCAGGGGATTTCCCAGACTTCTGGCGGAGGCTACACAGTGAGTAAAGAGGTCTATCATTTTGATGACCCAGGGCTTCCTCCTCCTAGCATGACAGGAACTCAGCCGGGAGAAGATAAGCAGATTACGCTAGGGCTTGGTAAGACTTGGGATACGATTCTTGAAAACTATCAAGGAACGGTGCAGTCGATGCTAGGGAGTTCCTACTCGACGGTTATTAGCCTCTCTCAGATGGGATCTCGGGTCATTCAGGCTGAGAAAAATGGGATGCAAGAGCAGACGTATAACGAACAATTACTTCAATCAAAGTTAGGATAATTAACGTAAATAAAGGAGGTCCAGTATGGCAGAAGGGACATTTAATCCCGATGCAAGCATGCACTATCAGATGGATGCAGTGATGAATATGCAGGCAAGCTTAATGAATGAGGAAATGGTGAATTCTTTGAGCTTGATAAAGATATCGGATGCAATGCAGGATGCGGGTACCCATGAGTTTGGCATACTATGTAGCATCTATAGTACTGGTAAAACTGAATTTCAACTTACTTATGCAATATCAATTCATGCATACTCAAAAAGTTTGGGTGGAGGCGTAACATGCACTCTGTGGTCGATAGCACAAGATATGAGGGTCATTAAGGCTCCTGGGTGGGGGACTACGGGAGCTAACGAAGAGACATCGGCAGCCGCCAGTATCGAGCAAGAGTATTCTCAGATGATTACAACTTCAGAGAAGTCTATTTCGAGCGCATTTCAGCAAATGATTTCACAAGATAAGCAAAGCGAAAATGGACTGTCGTCCTTTGCGCAAAACGGATTTCTAGCTCAAAAGAGCTATAGTGCCAATCTGATGGCATCAAACTTAGGATAAAAAAAAGGGTAATAATTATGTCAAATATACAAGTTAGTCAAAGCAATAGTTCAAATGGAACTCTCGCTGAAATGACCATGGTTCTCTCAGATGTGTTAGAGGCCTCTGTTCTTAAACAGGGATCTCAAGCAGAGATTGAGCAGAATACTTCAGTTAATAATTTCGAAAATCAAATGACCAGTACCGGCAATGTTGATGATGAAGTCACCAAGCAAGAAAATGAAAGCTTTTGGGACAAACTCGTTGGTGATGTCATCGACATTTGTATGGCTGTCTTTATCGTTAGCCAAGCGGCCTGCGGAGATCTTGCAGGAGCAGCTGTTGGAACTGTGCTACTCGTTGCAAAACTTACAGGGGCTTTCAGCGATCTTACAGATAGCATTGCAAGTAGTCTTGAAAATGATGGAATGTCATCGAAATGGGCGAACGTCATTTCTGATGCAATCACACTTGTTATTGGAATCGCAGCAGGTCTTGCGGTTGGTGGGACTGGAATGCTTGCTGAAAAGGGAATGGCTAAAATTTCTGAGACAGTGGGAAAAGATGCTGCTGAGGTAGGAGTGAAAGCTGCGGATAGTGCACTTGAAGAGGGAACAGAAATGACCGACTTCTCTGCAGATAGCACGGATGAATCCACAACTACGAATGAAACGACTTCTAAAGAAAAGGAAGGGAGCAAAGAAGGGGCAAAACCAAAGAGTGCTGGAAAAAGACTCGCGGGATACTCAGCTATGTCAGGATCTTCTGCTCTTGGACAAGTCTCTGGAAATTTTGCTCAGAACTTTGCTGAAATTGTGGATCCTAATAACAAGAAACTTGTTGAGCTTATCACACTCCTTCTAGAGCTTACTGTTGTAGTTGGCGGATCTGTTGGAGGAGCTTACTACTCGCTTTCTTCACTTGGTGGAGACACGGCTCAAATTGTGAGTGGTGTGTCTAAAGGAATTCAAGGCGGGGCTGATATTGCTTTAGGTGGAGTAGATGTTGCATCAGGAATTACCACTGAACAGCTAGCGAATACGGGTGCTGATATCACGCAAGACAATAGCTTTTCAAAAATGAATAATCAAATGGCGCAAGACAATTTCACGACTGGAAAGCAGTCGATCCAAATGATGGAGCAAATGCTTCAGGAAACGGATCTACTGTTTGCTGCACAAACTGCTGCTGCACAAGCAATGGTTTAATAAAAAAGGATAAGGAGAAAATTATGACAAATGCACATGCAAGTGGACTATCAGCTGGAGCTCAATACATGGGAGCGGTTCCTGCTCTTGTGACAGAAGCAATGTCAAAAGTGGCATACACGTATGTACATCTTTCGAATATGAATTCATTGATGGGCGCTTTTGAAGCGAATAAGCAATTGGAGGCCTCGAATGATGAGGCTGACAAACAGCGCCAAGAAGGTTGGGCAAATGCTATTGGTCAAATCGCACTTGGAGTAACTCAAATTGCTGCCGGAAGCGTTCAAATGGGAGGCGCTGCTTATGGGTTATCAAGTCTTCCTGGAGAAAAAGAGCTTGGAGAGCAAATTGAGAATGCGACTGCCTATAAAAAGGCTCTGGACAACCGGGCTGCTGAGAATGCTAAATTAACAGATAAGGAAACCAGTATTCCAAAGCCATCTTCTGAAGTGGCAGAGCGCACGGAAAATATGATCAAAGAAAACGATTTCAGAAATACACCTGATGAGACGTTTGCACTAGGAAGTAATGCGGAAATTTCTGATCTACAACTGATTAATCAGATGGATCCAAGTGCCGCAGAAGGCCTATCAGCGCAAGTGGGTCAAAAGATTCAGACACTAAACACTCAAAAGTCGAACCTTGAAGGAGAGCGTCAGGGAGTGACAAAAATGACTGAAGGGATTTCGCTCGGATTGCAGGGAGCAGGACACGCCACTCAAGGAGTGTTCTCTGGACTCGCAGGACAACTTAAAGCCTCTGCGACGATCCTTGCGACTCTAGGGCAACTAGCCTCGCGCCTTATGAATAACTTTGATAACCAGAGCCAGTCTGATGCTCAGATGATTCAGCAAGTTTTTCAAGAACTCACTGATTTAGCGAGGAGCGCTAACTAAATAATACGGTTTTCCCCGGCCGCCACACGTTCTCTTGTTTTCTCCCAAGTCAAAAACAAGTGGTGTGGCGGCATTTTTTTATCTTTCTGATTATTAGCTAATTAAGAATCAAATTTGACTTTTTTTAATCATATGTATCAAGCAGCGCAGGATCTCGGAAACGTCTCAGTAGGGAACGGGTCGTTTATTGTAGTTGGAGCTTAGGAAGAGCGGGGTTGGGATCAAGCCAATGCAGGAGACATCACTGTAGCCTCGATTATAGCTGAGCAGTTTGCCAATCATATAAGAACCTAAATCTTTGTAATAAAGAATCTTAGCATATATATAAATTCTTAATTAATTGACAATAAGATATTTATGTAATAATTATAAATATTTTATTAACATTAAATACTGATGTGTTATAATCAAGCTGTAGGGCAGCTCCACATAATAAATTTATATAATAAGCATATTAGGGTTGAATTACATCTCTTAAGATTTAAAAGTGCCAACCGAGGCTCATATCGATTCTGTCATAAGATCTACCCCGCGGGGTAGAAGAGGGTCGATAGGACGTTTCTAAGGCGCAATTAAATCCGGTTTTAAGAGATGCAATTTTACTTTAATATGCTTTTTTTGTGCCCAGATTCAGTCGCCAATTGTCATAAATAACCTAGGCGAGGTGAGGGCGGAACAAAAACCAAAGGGGATTCAAGACTAAATACAGATACATACTACTCGCGAAGTAGTAAACAGTTAGTGTTCAACATAATACCCATACTTAATACCATAGTTATGAATATTAGCGGTTTAGTGATGCGAGTGTCTCTAGGTTCTACCTAAGGTAGAATGGCCAGGCTCTAAATACCTGCCAATCCTGTGAGATGCGACCAGCATGATTAGACGCTTATATTTGATGGTAGATAAGGATGGGATTTTTTATCTCTAGATTTTTCCCAAACATCACTATCAAGGCTCTTTAAATTAATGCAAAGTGGGGACCTTTTGTGCCCATTTTCCACTAGTTTAATGGGGAACTAGGGCAAAAGGAGAGTTTTTATGTCAGCAATTGAAGGAATCAACTCAGATACCGCCTTTTCGTATCTTTCTAATGAAGAGAACGGAAAGAGAGCATCTGATCAGCAAGAAGGCCAAATGGCAATCATGGTTCAAACCATGATGTCGAGCCTTATAGGTCAAATGTCAGATACGTTGTGTGCAACTAGCGACACAAGTGCTGATTCAACATCGACTGAACCGAATAGCTCAACGACCACCGACACCTCGACCACAACAAGTGATGAGACAGGCTCAACTGATACAGATGAAACAACAGACAGCACGAATTCGAGCTCATCTTCAGATGAGCCGACGCAGCAGCAACAGATGGCTTTTAAGCTAGGAGAGTCCTTTGAGCAAATGGTGACAGGAGTAAGTTCTGACGCATGTGATAATCAATCTAGTCAAGATGGCGACCAAACGGTTTAAGGAGGAATTTTATGACAGCAAGTAATGCGGCAACATACGAAGCACAGTACAAAGAGGTGAGCGCTCAGCAGAAGGAATTGTGTGATGCGTACCAAGCAAGTTTGGAAAAATTGGATACAGAAGACTCCTCTCAGGGGATGATCACAATTATGACAAGCACCCTAATCCTTGTTGGAATGTGGCAAGAATCAATGATGATGGAAGAGGTTGTCACTCTAAATGCTCTATCAACGATGGAAGCTGATGAGAATAGTATGCAATCTGATTTCGATCAGTATGATGAAGAATGGAGCGAGATGTATGATTCTAGTTATAATGCGGCAATAGAAAGTGGTGATTATACTGAAGAAGAAGCAGAGGAATACGGAGAATATATGGCTGATACATATATGAGTACAACCGGAATGGCGACTTCAGATTTAATTTCAGATGCTTACGGATATGCTGAGGATATGGAGGCAATTGCAGACCTTCCCGAATTTGCAAGTATTTCAGATGATGTCACAAATCAAGTCGATTCTATTTTTGCTGTTAACTCAGATGGAACATTAAATTATGACGATACTGTTGATATGTGGGGTGAGGCTGATGGAGCTGCTAATACTGGTGGATCGGGTAGTTCAAGTTCATCTGGAGCAGACATTATGCAGGACATAACGAATGGATTTAGTGCGCTTTCAACAGATTTTAGTGGGGTATCATCTTCAGCTCAGTCAGAGATGCAGTACTACGAATCGGAAGATCAGCAGATGCAGGGGTTAGATGAGACTTTGATGAAAAGCTGGGCAACAGAACTTCAATCAATGGTTAACAATCAAGTGGTTTCTTAAGGAGGAAATGATGAGCACAACAAATGATCAATCAAGTAATACGAATCAGGCAACGGGTTCAATTAATGGTAGTGCATACTACGAAGCCTATATGGCTATTTCTACTCTAAGCACAACCTTGATTTATTCTGAACAAACAATGGCGGAGTTTTCAAATATGCTCGCCGACATGTTGAATGATATTTATAGTCAGGCGAATAGTGTTCTTGCAGCGGATGCTTCAAAAGTTGCAAATACAAAGACATCGCATCAGCAGGCAGACCAGAACGAATATTCAAATGATTCGACCTATTTTCAGAACTTAGAGACAGAGTTTAACTCAATGGTAGATTCTGGAAATACGGCAGTCAATAATCTTGCAAATGCTCAAACACAACTTTCGCAACTTGGATCGACAATGAATGGGGACCTTACCTATATGTCAAACCTATTAGCATCTCCGCTTGCTGGATAATAAACAATAAAAATAAAGGAAAAAATTATGTCAAACACAACAATTAGACAAGAAGAGCCTCGTATAGAAGGTGAGTTTAGGAATAGGAGTCCAATAAGTGACTCCACCCAGAGAGAGCCTTTAGGTTACGCTTCTCTCGCAGTTTTGAATCATGTTTTTGAAAACAATAGAGATGAAAATAGATCGATTGCTAGCTATTTCGAAGAGGTTATAGGGGAAAACGATCAGCAGGAAGATCAAACGACTGTTAGTATGGTATCGATGAATCAACTTGAAGCCTATCTAGAAAAGCTTGCGAAAAAACGATCAGAAAAAAGCGATGCTATTTTTGATAAAATGAAAGAAAAAAGCGATCAAACTGTGGATGAATTTGTTTCAACAACATCGACGCTTACAAGTAGCAATGAAGAGTTGGAAAGTACTGGCGGAGAAGAAAATGTCGAGGCTTCAACAACCTCTTCAAACACCGGAGGAATGCAAGCAGTTTTTGATCTTCAGGGATCGATTTGTTCATTGGATGGTGTTGCAGTAGAATCTAACATGGAGCAGTCTAATAACCAAATCCTGATCAATAATGCTTTTCAAAAGACTGCAAATGACCAATACAAAGAGCTTCAGAAAAAACTTGATAAACTTGAAAAAGAAAAACATAGTCACTCAATCTGGGGTTTTTTCAAAGGGCTTGGAAGTCTGATGAAAGACATTGCCAATTTGGAAAAAGACCTTGCTACTGGAAATATGAAAGGTATTAGCAGCGATATTCATGATATTAAAAATAATGATGCTGTTGTAGATCTAAAGGATGCTGGCAAACTCCTTTATAGTGTTACGAAGCTTTTAGCAGATGCATTTGTTGGAGACACAAATGGCATCAAAGGTAGCTGGTCTGAGATCGAGCAAAATCCTTCTCTGAGTTTAGTGCTGCAGGTGTGTGCCTATGCAGCAGCAGCAGCGGCAATTGTTGCAACAGGAGGGTCATCAACTGCAGTCGTAATGGCGGCGCTGTTGGTTCTTTCTCAAATTGAGGTGACCGGTAGTGATGGAAACAAGGAGAGTCTTTTTGATGCGGCTTCCGATGAACTTGCCAAAGGATTAGAAGCTCTCCATGTTCCAGATAATGTGGCAAATATCACTGCAGATGTTACGGTCAACCTGGCTGTTTTAATTGCTGGAGGTGTTGCCGGAGGCCCTGCTCTTGCCGCAATGCTTATGGGAACCACAATTGCTTCCATGGCACCAAAAATTGCCAAAGACTCGGGGGCTTCAGGAAAAACACTGGAGGCTCTCACAATCAGTCTCGAAGTATCAGGGGCACTTCTTGCGATAGGTGGAGGTGTAGGAACATTAAGTTCATCTGCATCTACTGCTGCAACAGAGGCTTCAGAGGAAGCGGCTGAGCAAACTGCTAAAACAGTGAGTCAAAGGGTTGCTGACGCTCTTCCTGAAGGGATCAAGTCGACCGCAAGTAGTGTGCAAAAGGCTTCAATGATGTTGGGAGGGGTTTTTAACACCATGAATGGAGCTAAGACTATTGATGTAGGCTTTCAGCAGAAAGCTGTGATGATACTGCAAGGAAAGTTGCAGCAAACCTGGGCAAACATTCACTTTGGTGATCAAATGTTCTCTAACCTTTCAGATCAGTTAAAGAACATTAATTCACAATATAGCCAGATGATTGATAGCTTTGGAGCCATTGCAGCTCCAGGAATCGCAACTGCAGAAGCATTAGCATAAGGAGAAAAAAAATGAGTACAATGCAACAAACAGTAACAAACCCTCAGCCAGCTATGACGTCGAGTTCTACAAGCACCTATGTGTTTGTCCCCTCGACAGCAGCAGCGTGTGCCTCTTCGCTTCTCTACCTAACTGAGGTCTATAGTAAAAGCTTACAAATGTACAGTCAACAGATAAATAATGAGTTAGATGCACAGTTAGATTTTGCAGAAGATGCTGCTGAAGAACTTAAAAAACAGGGTCAAGAAGCGTTTAACGGTGCACTTGCCAGTGGAATTGGACAAATTGGGCAGGGAGTAGCAGACGTTGGTTCTGGTATGACAATGAACTCAGTGGAAGAGCCCATAAATGAAAATCCAGAACTTACTGAGACAAATCACAACACAACCCTGCAAGATCGTACGACTGACGCAGAGCCAGAAGGGATTGAGATGACGACCTTTAGAAATCATGCTTCGGAAGAGCAGATTGAAGAAAACGATGAACTCCAAACTGAGACTGAAAGAGCGAATAATAAAGAAAAAAATCAAAAGACACGCACAAGATATGAATCATCAAAGCTTTCTGAATCGCTTAAAGGTGTCGGCTTTATTTCGGCAGGAACAGGAAGCATTTTCCAAGGTGTTTACCAGAATGCTGAGAAAAACCATGCTGCAGAAGAAAAAATGGATGAATATGGCCAGTCTTCAGCTAAGACTATGTCCGATCAGTTTATGCAAGAGTTTAATTCAACAGTTAGTAGTCTGAATCAGGTCTATGCATCACTTGTGCAGATCGCTCAGTCTAACAACAGTAGATAAAGCCTACTCTTTTTTACACCCCGTCGCTGTGTCTCCTCCCTTCTTTGGACACAGCGACTTTTTTTCGCTTTCAATAAATCCATAACTGTTTAATATTCAAAGTGATGAGAAATTATCTGTTAAAAAGGGTTATTGGATCTCTTTTGTTATCGATAGGTTGTCTTAAATTTTTAAAAATTAGTTAGATAAGAGTTGTTTTTAAGTGATTGATTTTTAAGTATTTAATTAAAAATTTAGTTTTTATAATATATTTAAATTAAATTGGAAACATGGTATAATTAAGTAAAATACAAGGGTGTTCTTAACATGTTATCAACATTAGCTTCATTAGCTTCTGATTATGCTCTTCCGCTTGCTATAGGCGTAGGTACCACTATTGTGGGTGCAGCTGCAAAACGAATGTGGTCATCTGAATCCGCTGATTTAGAGGTAGATAGAGAGATTTCCGGAGTCGGGAGCCAGGTGCTTTCACGCCCTCTGACGTCTTCTCACGATATGGAAGATGTAGGAAGAGGGCATATTGGAGTAGAGTCTCGGGTTACAGCAGAAATTGCACCTGGAGTTATCCTCACAGCTCACGATCCTCAAGTGACAACAGTTTTAGAGGCTGAAGTTAATTATATATCTGAGGAAGAGGAAATTCCAGAAAATGGGGCGCTTTTTGTTCGAGTTCCTCAGCCGGACGCAGAATTTGATGAGGAACATATCGAAAGGTACCTCAGTTCAGGCAAAGCGCAAATGGTTTTTTCTACTGCTGCCATGCAGGGCCAAGGATTTAGCCGTTCCGTTGATCTACAAAAAACAGTTGATAAAGAAGAAGTTCCTGATGATGATCGTCAACACAAAGTGGATGTTCAATTCGCCAAGATTAAACATATCATTGGAGTAGGTGGGCGTGGTGAAATGCCAAATAAGGCAATTAGCTATAGCGTAACCTGGCACTTTGTTGAGGTCTATAATAGACCGGGAGAACCTCCAGTAAAGTATGATCTTACAGATAAAGCTGATATCGAGCGTCTTCTAGAAGACCAGGGCATTGATGATGTCGATGATGAGATGGTAAACAACGTTTTCACTAAGCTTCTTTCTATCAATAGAGAAATTAAAACCCTAACCGAGCGCGAAGTTGGAAAAACAAAAGATTGTTTTTTACATGATTATGCGGGAAATCCGAATGGCCTAGATCTTTATCGTCCTTTTTCTGTTCAGGACGATAGAGTAAAGCGTAGCTCTAAGCACGGTAAGTATGGCGATACGATGGCTCAGTTTGGATTCTTAAAGAAAAGAGGTGGAAGACTCTTTGGTGAATATCAAGTCAATCAAAAAGGAGCTGAGGCTCTCAATAAAATTGAACAAGCCGCGCACCTTAAACGCTCAATTTTAGGTGGATTATCTACAAAACGTACCGAGAAACTAGCGGAGCTACAAGCACTTCAAGCGCAGGAAGAAACTGAAGATCAAATAGCCTCGATTAAAAGGATTGAGGGTGAGATCAAAGAGATAACTCAAGTGATGCAAGAGGTTGGATCTTCACACGATACAGTCATGCATTTTACCTTGTTAGAGCTGACTAGAACTCATCAATTTCAGGAAAGACGTTGGAACGGTGATAGCGGAACATTTGTAGGTGATTCTTTTGCTCGTTCAGGAGAACAGCTTTTGGCTCCTCTTTCAGGCCCTGAACATTTGGCTACCTTAGGGCCAGGAGCTGAACATGATGTTGCAGCGGCTAAAGAAGTCACAGATAGACGACGTCTTGAGCTTTCAAAAACGATTGCACGTGATTACGTTGATATGGTTTCAAGAGAGAATGTTAGCCTTTTCCGTCGCAAAAAATACATACCAACGAAACAGGATAAGCAGCAGGCAATTGAAGTTGGAACGCTTGTTCATTATCTGGCCGTACCCAACACTCCAAGTGATACACATGCCACGCGCCGCTTAGAGGTTCTAGAAGCGACCCAGGCCTTAAATCGAAGTACCTTTTATAGGACAGATTCAAAGGGCAAGCTTGAGAGAGATTCACAAGGTCAACTTCACCATGAGACTGTTGGTAGAGAGGTTTTTAAAGACCCTAAAGGTGAGGGACTCATACTAAGTGCAATTCTTCGGCCCCCTACTGGAGCACCTACAGATGGAGATTTAGCAGGTTATTCTGGAGCTTCAGATGTTGTCAAAGATGTTCTTAAAGGAGCTCTAGCCTATCATCGAGCAGAGGTAACGGGCGACAGAGTTAAAACTTACAGAGCAGGAAGTGCCTATAAAGCAGAGAGAGTTGGGGCAGCAGCAGCGGCTTAACCGGCTTCTTCTTTTGAATGTTTGATGGCAGGTGGTTTGTCGCCCAATACACATCCTTCTTCAATGGTCACCTGTTTAACGGTGGGATCGGAAGGAACTTCATACATCAGATCCATTAAGAGAGTCTCAACGATCATTCGAAGCGCACGCGCGCCGGTGTCTGATTTCTTTGCCTTGGCAGCGATAGCCTTCAACGCATCCTCTGTAAAGGATAGGTCCACACCATCTTCAGTAAAGAGGCGCTGATACTGTCCAATAATCGCATTTTTTGGTTTCACGAGGATCTCCACAAGATCTTCTAAGGTGAGTTCATTACAATTCGCTAAACTATTAAAGCGCCCTACAAACTCAGGGATCAAGCCAAATTCAACCAAGTCTTCTGTCTCAACTTTTGAAAGGAGATAATTGGTTTCTGTCGCATCGAACGCACGGTCTTGTTGTTCGGTATCAAATCCAATGACCCCTTTTCCTAAACGCTTTGCTACGATCTTATCGAGGTTAACAAAGGCTCCTCCAACAATGAAGAGGATGTTTTGGGTATTGATCTTGATATATTCCTGGTTCGGATGCTTTCGTCCTCCTTTAGGAGGAACATTGGCGACTGTTCCTTCAACGATTTTGAGAAGAGACTGTTGCACGCCTTCCCCTGAAACATCGCGAGTAATAGAGACATTACCTGAGGTTTTCCGGATCTTATCGATTTCATCGACGTAGATGATTCCTTGCTCAGCTCGCGCAATATCGTAATCAGCATTTTGAACAAGGCGGAGGATGATATTTTCAACATCTTCCCCGACGTATCCAGCCTCGGTAAGGGTTGTTGCGTCAGCAATAGCAAAGGGGACGTCAAGAACCTCTGCAAGAGTGCGGGCAATGAGAGTTTTTCCTGAGCCGGTTGGTCCCAAAAGGAGAACATTTGATTTGCTATACTCCATTTCATTTTTCTCATCGGAGAGGGAGCGAATCCGTTTGTAATGGTTATAAACGGCAACAGCAATGGTTTTCTTCGCTTTTTCTTGCCCAATAATATAGGAGTCTAGGCGCTCCCGGATCTCCTTGGGTTTTAAAAGCTTGATTTCATGTTTAACGGCTTTTTTTTCGACAATGTCCATGCAAAGACGGACACATTTGTCGCAGATGAAAGCATTAGGACCCGAGACGAGTTTCTCAACCGCATCCTCTGTTCGCCCACAAAAGGAGCAGGCTGCCATTTCTTGGGATCCATTTGTCGGTTTGCTCATTTGTCTTTTTTTCCTTTAGTCGGGGTAACCACTTTATCGATCAGTCCGTATTTGACTGCATCCTCGGCGCTCATAAAGAAATCGCGGTCGGAATCTTCAATGACTTTTTCGAGGGGTTGCCCAGTATGTTCAGCGATAATTTGAGCAAGTACCCGCTTCATCCGTAGAATTTCTTGGGCCTGGATATGGATATCAGCAGATGACCCAGTGATCCCTCCAAGGGGTTGGTGGATCATGATTCGGCTATTAGGAAGGGCAAACCGTTTTCCTTTTGTCCCTGCTGCCAAAAGAAGAGCTCCCATCGAAGCAGCTTGTCCTAAGCAGTAGGTGTTTACATCGATCCCTAGGAAACGGATGGTGTCATAAATAGCAAGCCCTGATGAGATCACACCACCAGGCGAATTGATATAGATACTGATATCTTTTTTGGGATCATCAGCGCGGAGGAAAATCAACTGTGCGACCACAGCATTGGCTACCTGATCGTTGATCTCGGTTCCAATGAAGATAATCCTGTCTTTAAGAAGACGGGAGTAGATATCCATTGAGCGTTCGCCACGCCCAGTATCTTCAATGACATAGGGTATCAAAGACATGTCGGTTCCTTTTTAATTAACGTTTTATCCTTTTATAGACATCTAATGAACTTCGGTCAAGAACTCTTCGTTGATTTCTTCTTTGGGACTGTTTTTTTTGCTTCAGTCATTTTCTTAGCAGGGGCCTTTTTTCCTGTAGCTGTCTTTTTAGGCGCCGCTTTTTTTGCAGGTTCTTTTTTAGGAGAGGCCTCTTTCTTTGGAGTTTCTTTTTTGTCGGCTGTCTTTTTGGGAGTAGTCACCTTTTTCTTTGGCTTTGGAGCAACAATTTTAGCCTTGCTGATTAAGAAGTCTTCGGCTTTGCTAAGGATCAAACGAGACATTGCAATGGCTTTTTGTTCCTGAGATTCTTCTTTCGCGGTGTAAACATCAGACTGATCGCTAAACATTGCTTCCATTGGAGTTTTCACTTCCTGGTGAACTTCGCTTGGAGAGACGGAAATCTTCTGATCTTGGATGATCTTCCTAGAGATATAGAAAAGACGTACAGCGCGCTCTCCTTGCACTTGGATGTCATTGATTGCTGTCTTTCTTTCATTCTCACTCATCTCCATCAGTTTTTTCTGGAAAGTAGGATCATTGACCAGTTGCTTGATTCGGAATTGGGTTTCTTTCTGAAGGAGGGTTTTTGGAAGCTCAAAGGGATAGTGTTCAAGAAGAAACTCACTTATTTGTTCACGGTGTCCACGTTGGATGTGTTCGTCAGCTTGTTTGTTCAGAAGCTTTTCAAGGTTTCCTTTCATTTCATCAACATTTTTTGCTCCCATCTTCTGTGCTAAGGCGTCATCAATAGGGGGGAGTTTTGCCTGTTCCACAGCTATTAGAGTCATGCGCACTTTTTTTGGAGGCGTAGCCTTTTTATCCTCTTCAGAAGCATCAGAATCAGCTTCACTGACCCCTTCCCTAGAGTCTCCGGCTTTCATTCCTAAAGTGAGATCGTACATCCATTTCGCCATCTTTGTTTTACTGACTTCGAAGCGTGCATTTTGAAGCGCCTTTTGAGGAGGGTCTTCTTCGATGATATCGACATTAATAACAGCGAAGTCTCCTTCCTGAACAGTTCGATCCGGAACTTTTTCCCACTCAGCGAAAAACATTCGAATGTCTCCTAAGGTGGCATCTAACTTTCCCGCATCTACTAAATCACGTTTAATCTCTTCTATCTCAATATTTGACAAATCAATTTCAGGAACTTCGGGTTCTGTTTCAAATGTGTAGGTCATTTCAGCCCCATCTTCCAGAGAGTGCTTAATAATCTTAAAGCTGATTTGAGCGTCATTACTAAGGAGAGGAGTATGGGCAAGCTTCTGGCATTCACGGAAAGTTTCGTCCGCAATAGCTTTTTGCCATCGTTCATCCAAAGGTTCAGCAAACTTTTTTACGATTAGGTGGTCTGGAGCGCGGCCCTTTCGAAATCCAGGAAGAGAAACTTCTTTGGATACAGACTTAATAGCCTCTCGCCTTGCTTTCTTTACAACATCCGGGGAGGATTTAACATTGTATTCGACCATACATTCGGGTTTTCGCTCAACTGTAAATGTTACGGCTTCTGATTTGAATTCTTTAGATTTTTGTTCTGTCATTGATCGTTCTCATGAGTCTTGTAAAAAAAAGCGGGTGATGAGATTCGAACTCACGACCCTCACGTTGGCAACGTGATGCTCTACCACTGAGCTACACCCGCGTGTGAAAAAGAAATCACCATAACAAACTTAGAGTTTTTTTTCAAAGATAAAGAACGGGGGATGTTGCTGACAAAAAAAAGAGTTGAAATTTTTTTGGTCGAAAGATACTGATGGTTTATGTTCAAGCAAAAAAAACCGTTGCAGGGGTTACCGAAAATAAGGTAAAACGTGGATAGTTTTTTTAGAAAAATAATAGAGCTATTGAGGTAGTGTAAACGGATGTTAAATTTAAGGAAGCTTAAGCAGGATTTTTCTTCTGCAATTTTAAAAGAAGGAAAGGACCTTTTTGAAACTAAAAAAGTTCTATCGGCTAAAATTCTTCATCTTGATGCTACTACTATCCGTATTAGTGCCAGAGTTCTTGGACAATATAATAACACCTATGAAAGTGAAATCGAGATAGATCGGATGGATAGCGAGACTATCGATTCAGATTGCAATTGCCCCTATCACTATGATTGTCAACACTTAGCTGCTGTTCTTTTTCATCTCGAGTCGTGTCTTGATGAGATTTTGGTGAAATTCTCAAAAGAAACAGATATTGAAGAGGTGACTGAGGATGACAGCTTCTGTGATGAGGAGAAGGAGAAACTCCTTGAAGCGGTTAAAGAAGCTGAAACTAAAGAAGCTGAAAGGAAAGATGAGGAGTATCAAAAGGAGCTCCTTAAGGAATATATTGGAGCTTCTGCCCTTCTTGCAAAATCTCCTTTCTTTCTCCCTGCTCAACAGAGAGAAATCGAAAAGGCGGAGCTTGCGGTTATCTTCCACTTTCCAAAAAAGGGAGGGAGTAATGTTGATGTTCAACTTGCTCTTCGTCTCCCATCAAGATCAAAGCCTCTACATGTCCCAAATGTTCGTCAGTTTTTAGAAGCTGTAAGATACCAGGAACCTCTTTATGTGGGAGGAAAGAGTCACCTCTTTTCCTTAGAATCCTTCCAAGAAAGTGAGCAGGAAATTGCGCGTCTTGTAATGGATCATGCAAAGCTTCCTGAGAAGGTTACCAATGAACGTGCTCAGAAAATGGCAAGCTTAGATATGAAAATCTTTGGAATGATCATGGCTAAGGCGGAGGAAATCGCCTCTAAAATGTTGAAGCAAAAGGGATGGACTTATCAAGATGATGAGCTTCCAACGCTTCCTTGCCTTTTTGAAGAAAATTTAGAATCACCCATTCACTTCTCAAAATCTCATGCCAATGTCAATGTTACCCTAGAATATATCCATCCCCCCACATCAAAAATTTTGCTCAATCCGATGCTTCTCGTCGACCAACAAAAAATTGTCCTTGAAGATGCTCGGTTTTTTGAGTGTGCAAAGCCTGGAATCATTTACAATCATGTCTATTATCGATTTTCTGAGCGAATTACACGGCAACATTTGCGTAGTCTTATGCCGATGCGAGATATGACGATTCCAGAACCTCTTTTTGGAACATTTGTGGAAAATGCACTTCCTGAAATGTCTCGTTTTGCAGAAGTCGATATGGCGGGTGTTGTTGAACACTTTACGACACTTCCATTTGTTGGTTCGATTGAGGCAATTTGTGATTTGACTTTCTTGAATGGTGAGCTTGATGCGGCACTTTCTTTCCGCTATGACACGCATACTGTTCCTGCTTCTTCAAAGAAGTTAGGGTTTGATGACATTGACTCTTTTGTTACCGAAGAGGGGATTGTTGCTCGTAATTTAGTCGAAGAGCAGAAGATTATTGAAGACCTCTTTCAAGACTTTATCTTCGATCTTGATCAGCAAGTTTGGGCAGCAAAGACTGAGAAGAAAATTATCGAGTTTATGACCGATGTGATTCCTAGAAATCAACATCGGGTCAAGTTCAACTATCCTCAAAACCTTCTAGATCAGTTTATCTATGATCAGTCCAAATTCAAGCTTACACTCTCTCATACCGATCGGATGGATGTTTATGAGATGAATATTGATGTGAAAGGTGCCCTTAAAGGGGTGACGGTAGACCGACTATGGGATTGTATTGTTTCTCGGCGTGCATATCTCGAGCTTGACATGGGACAGAAAAAAACGGCTAAAGCCAAAGAAAGTGGGAACAAAATTCCTAAAATCCTTGTTCTTGACCTCGAAGAGGTGGGGGCTGTTGTCCAGCTTTTTGATGAACTTGGAATTGAAAAGCTGGATAACAAAAAATTAGAGCGTCCTCTTTGGAGTTTGGCAAATATTGATGAGTCCAATTTTAAAGATCTTCCCGTTACCTTTACGATGACACCGCAGCTTAAAGAAATTCGCAAGCAGATGCTTGGGGAGAAAGTCTTGAAATTCAGCCCTATTCCAAAGCAGGTTGATGCAACGCTCCGTCACTATCAAGAAGAGGGGGTTCAGTGGCTCGAGCGCCTCCGTACAATGTTTTTAAATGGAATCTTGGCAGATGACATGGGTCTTGGTAAAACATTGCAGGCGATTTGCGCATTGACGCAACACAAGGGTAAGGCAAATACTCCAGCGCTTGTAGTATGCCCCACCTCTCTTCTCTATAACTGGAAGGAAGAATGCCATAAGTTCAATAATGAACTAAAGACACTCATTGTTGATGGAATGCCGAATCAACGGAAGAAGTTGATCAAAAATGTTAAAAATTACGATGTAGTGATTACCTCCTATAGCCTTCTCCAAAAAGATATTGAGGCCTACGACAAGGTGACCTTTTCTTATATGATTCTTGATGAAGCACAGCATATTAAAAACCGAGGAACCCGGAATGCAAAGTCGGTAAAACTGGTTAAAGCTCAGCACCGCGTCATCCTTTCTGGTACTCCGATTGAAAACTCTCTGGATGAACTTTGGAGCTTGTTCGATTATTTGATGCCAGGGTTTTTAGGATCGTATGAGAGATTCGTTGAGAAATATGTGCGCCTTTCTGGGGAGGAGCAGACCAAGAATTTGCAATACCTTAGGAAAAAGGTTGCTCCATTTATTTTACGTCGCATGAAAGTTGATGTTCTGGATGATCTACCACCTGTTAGTGAGAATGTATATCACTGTCAACTCACCAATGTTCAAAAAGAACTTTATAAGTCCTATGCAGAGTCTGCTCGTGATGAACTGATGAAATTGGTTGAGAGAGATGGATTTGATAAAGTACAGATCCATGTTCTTGCAACACTTACTCGACTGAAACAGATTTGCTGTCATCCAGCCATCTTTGCTAAAGAAAAGGCGGAGGCTGGGGATTCAGCAAAGTATGAGATGCTTCTCGAACTTCTGCAGACGCTGATCGAAGGGCAGCATAAGACGGTGATTTTTTCGCAGTACACCCGTATGTTGCAGATCATGAGAACCGACTTTGAGCAGAGAGGCATTCGATTTAATTATCTTGATGGATCAAGCAAAAACCGTCTCGATATTGTCAATGAATTTAATAATGATCCTAATATTCCCGTTTTCCTCGTCTCCCTCAAAGCCGGAGGAACGGGACTCAATCTTGTAGGTGCTGATACAGTCATTCACTATGATATGTGGTGGAATCCAGCCGTTGAAAATCAAGCGACTGACCGAGTCCACCGTATTGGACAGAAAGAATCAGTCTCTGTCTATAAACTTGTGACAATGGGAACGATTGAGGAAAAGATTGTAGAAATGCAAAATCGAAAGAAAGGAATCGTGAAAAAGATCGTGAGCTGTGATGATGAGGCGATTACTAAGCTTACCTGGGAAGATGTTCTCGAACTTCTACAAACTTGATGAATTATATCCAGTTGTTCATTATGATGACTAAGTCTCATAGAACAATTGGATCGAAAAGGATTTAAAAATGAAAGTTAAGGCCGCAAAAAAGGGAAAGGGAAGCCTCCTTAAGAACTTCAAACAAGGATTTATTAATAAACTCGGTCACTTTACTGGTATTTTTGCGAGTGATATCGGAATTGACCTTGGAACTGCAAACACCCTTGTTTATGTTCGTGGAAAAGGAATTGTACTTGCTGAACCTTCGGTGGTTGCTGTTGACTCTGTGTCCGGTGACGTTATTGCTGTTGGCCATAAAGCGAAAGCAATGCTTGGTAAAACCCCTCGAAAAATTCATGCTGTCCGCCCTATGAAGGATGGCGTTATCGCTGACTTTGAAATTGCAGAAGGGATGCTTAAGGCCCTGATCTCCCGAGTGACCCCATCGCGTAGCCTATTCCGTCCAAAGATTTTGATTGCTGTTCCCTCTGGAATTACAGGGGTGGAGAAGCGAGCCGTTGAAGATTCAGCCCTTAGAGCAGGGGCTCAAGAGGTGATCCTTATTGAAGAACCGATGGCAGCAGCCATTGGAGTCGATCTCCCTGTCCACGAACCTTCAGCGAATATGATCATTGACGTAGGTGGTGGTACGACAGAAATTGCAATTATCTCTCTTGGTGGAATCGTCGAATCCCGATCGATTCGTATCGCCGGGGATGAATTTGATGAGTGCATCATCAACTATATGCGTCGCACCTACAATCTAATGATTGGACCAAGAACGGCTGAAGAGATCAAAATGACGATCGGTTCTGCCTATCCTCTTGGGGATCATGAGCTTGAAATGGAAGTGCGGGGGCGTGACCAAGTGGCGGGTCTCCCTATTACCAAGCGGATCAACTCTGTTGAAATCCGGGAATGTCTCGCAGAGCCCATTCAACAAATCATCGCTTGCACCAAGGAAACCTTGGAGCGTTGTCCTCCTGAACTGGCTGCCGATCTCGTTGAGAGGGGGATGGTCCTTGCTGGCGGCGGAGCTCTGATTAAGGGCCTTGATAAGGCCTTGATTAAAGAGACAGGACTTCCAGTAATCGTTGCTTCGAACCCTCTTCTAGCAGTTTGCATGGGAACAGGGAAAGCACTCGAGTATCTTGAAACCTTCAAAAAAGCCAGAGTTTAGCCGCTAAGTCTTGTTGATAATTCCTAGTCTTGTGCCTATTGCAGAAGCAAGGTACGGTGCTCGATCTAAAAATTTCAATAGAATACACTCCCTGCCCAAGAAAACCGGAATGTTAAGCTTCTTACTGGAAGTGGTATTAGACTGTTTTACAAAAAATTATTCCAACTTCCGCTCTAGAGCTAGTAGAAGGGAATATTGGCTTTTTCAGTTTATGTTTTTTCTCATTAGTTTTGTTGTTGTATTTATGGAAAAGCTAGGCTTTTCAATAGATACATTTGGTGGGGTAGTAGTTATGCTTATTCTAGTCCCTGGCGCATCAGTCACAGTTAGAAGGCTGCATGATACTGGGAGTAGTGCTTGGTTTCTCCTCTTGAGTTTAATCCCCATTGTTGGATCAATCTGTATGCTGATCCTTATGTGTTATAGGGGGAATAGGGAAGCGAATGCTTATGGGGATAATCCCCTTCTACTAGAGCAGTTAGCCAGCTCTTGGTGAGCTGGACAGGCTCATTTTTTCGATGTGGTTTTTAATTGTTACAAAAGCACACCGAGTTTATGCTTCTTAGCAAGTGCGTAAACTTTAGGTGAACGTTTGATTGCCAGGCTTTTGTTCTTATTTTTTCCTCTCTTCCTCAATGCCTCTTGGACTGATTGGTTTTTTGAAACTCAACCTAAGCAACCTACAACGTTTCATTGTCCCCACCAATGCGGCGAGTGGGGGTCTGAATCTATCAGAAAAGTAGAGTGGTTAGCTGTCCTAGCCCTTTATGAAATCGATAAAATGGGTTTTGCCTGTAAAGACGTTACCTTTCCTTATCACCTGCCTCCAAATGACAAGGAAGACCTTTGGTACAAAAACGCCTATCCTCGTTGGATTCAAGTAGAAATGCCAATGAATAGCCAACCCATCCCTGGGTGTAAAAGGGCTTTCCCAATTACACATAGGTCCTACTTGGATCGTTTGTCGTCATGTAGCTACTGCCAGGCAAGTGAGGAGTCGCCAGCATATTCCTGGTGTTTCTCGCACACCACAAGAGGAGATATCGACAGGGAAGGAACCACCTTTGAGGTGGAATATGTCTATTACAATTATTTGCATAATCAACCTCCTGAAGATGATTTCGTTGACCGTTGGGATATTGCATTCGATGACTCAAAGAGTGTGTTTTTATTTTCCGACCTTGTTCTAAATGATTTTTATCAAAGCTTCATGGAAGAAAGGCACCGCTTTGTTGATAAACTCCTTTCATATATGGATACAGTTCATGAAGCATTGACAAAACAGCGTATAGAAGAAGAAGGAAAGATAGCAAATTGGAACACACTTCTTCAAAACCTTCCCGTAAAAGAAACAATCAAAACTGGAGAATATCAAAAAAAAATTAGTAGTTCTAAGCGGTGGATTGAGCTTGTTAATGGTGACCTTGGTCAGCTAAAAGATGAAAAACTCCGCGTTGAAAATAAGTCTCAGAGGTATGATACCATCTTTGAGACCCACATGCCGCTCATAAAAAAGCGTTTATCAGCTGTTGTGAACGAATATACCGCAATTTTTGATCAATGCATTGCAAATCACCAGGCACCAGCGTCCTACTTTGAACGCTCTCGCATCCATTATGAATGGGGAGATGCTATCGATTGCATCGAGGATATAAAAACACTCTTTGAAGTCTGCCCCCCAGAATATATCTCAGAAGAGCTCTCCTCAAAACTCGAAAGAACTAAAGGATTTGCCGAATGCGAAATAGGTCTTTACGATGAAGCTATTCTCACGCTTTCGAATTACATGAAAAATCACCCTCATCACGAGCGTGACTACCTCGAAAGAGCGATTGCCTATTTTGAAACAGGGCAACTTGATCAAGCGATCGAAGATTTTGCTCGTTCTGGATTCTCTGCATCGCCTATTCCTCCAGATTGGAAAGATGATCTGGATCTTGTGACTGGATTTACTCTAGGTCTCGGCAAAGGCGGCTTTGAATCCATGGTGGACACCCTAATCTTCACAGGAACAACCCTTACAAACCTGCCCCAAGGTCTTTGGACACTTGCCACAAAGCCCACGGAAGTCTCAAGAGCGGTATGCCAAGCCTTTGAGCACGCCATTCAGTACATCAAGGAAGAGGGTCCTGGAGGGGTCCTTTATCAAATGTTCCCTGAAGCGCAAGAACTTGTCAAAGGTGGCGACCAGCTATCCTACTCAAGGCAAGGAGAGCTCATGGGAATCATGGCTGGAAAAGTTGGAATAGAGCTCCTTCTCCTCAAAGGAACAAAGAAAGGCGTCCAGATCTTCAGAGAGCTCCGAGAAGCAAATGCCTCTCTCACCCTCAGCAGACTATCCAAGTCGCTTGAAGCGCGCCAAATCATTTCTGCCCATCAGGAAGCCTGGCGGGGTAAAACGGCTGCCCTTATCCAAGAATTTAAAAACACCAAATGCCTCGATAAAGAGCTTTACAAAGCCTTCCGCGCTCAATCCCTATCTGAGCATCAAGTCCGCAAAATTCTTCATCAAGCAGGCTTCAAAACATTCCGCAGACCCAAAGGGGTTCCTAGAGATGCCATCATCAAAATCTCCGAGAAAAGTGGTGGTATGCTTTATATTAAGCCAGGAACAACAAATAAGCAATGCGTTCAGGTGCGTGTGATGCCTGGCAATCCAAAAAGTCCTAACCCTGCGCAAAGAAAGCCCTATGTTATCCAGAGAAAAGGCGCTGATGCGGTCTCTAAATCGGGCAAGCTTATTAACAGAAACCTAGAAGAAGCTCACATCCCCCTTGGGGAGTTTGAGTTCAAAGGATGGTAGCGATGAAAAGAAAAGAAAAAGCCCCTGCTTTTCTTTCAATTATTGGCACGATCAAGGAAATATCAGATAAAAAGTACCAAACTTGTCAATGGGTAGCTCGCAAAAACTCAAAAGACTATGCATGTTATGAAAATGCTGTCATGTATTTTATTGAAGATACTGATGCTGTTTTGGAAAGCAGAAATGATAGCGATATCCAGCTTACTAATATGCAGTATCAAATGCTTAAGAAACTCTATGATATGGTGGATATTTATGACTCAAGTGAAGATCGTCCGGAGAGTGATGCAGAAATTGTTGCTGACCCCAAGTGGCATAGGATCCGAGAGTATGCCAAGCTTGTTTACGAAGAATTGACCAAAGAGTGAATCCCAAAGGGCTTCCAAGAGATGCCGTTGTTAAAATCTCCGAGAAAAGTGGTGGTATGGTCTATATTAAGCCAGGAACAACAAGTGAGCAGTGTGTTCTAGTGCGAGTGATGCCTGGCAATCCCAAAAGTCCTAACCCTGCGCAAAGAAAGCCCTATGTTATCCAGAGAAAAGGTGCTGATGCAGTCTCTAAATCGGGTAAGCTCGTCAATAAAAACCTAAAAGAATCGCACATTCCCCTAGGGGAGTTTGAGTTCAAAGGATGGTAGCGATGAAAAGGAAAGAAAAAGCCCCTGCTTTTCTTGCGATTATTGATACGATCAAGGAAATGTCGGATAAAACATACCAAACCTGTCAATGGGTAGCTCGCAAAAACCCAAGAGACTATGCATGCTATGAAAATACTATCATGTATTTTTTAGAAGAGGTGCATGCTGTGTTTGAGGGAAGGGATGAAGGGCGTATTGAGATGACTGACAAACAATATCAGATGCTTAAGAAACTCTATGATATGGTGGATATTTATGACTCAAGTGAAGACCGTCCGGAGAGTGATGCAGAAATTGTTGCTGACCCCAAGTGGCATAGGATCCGAGAGTATGCCAAGCTTGTTTACGAAGAATTGACCAAAGAGTGAATTCCATAGATTAAAAACTTTTTAGAGAGAAGAGGGGAGCTCAGGGCCTCGGCCCTGAGCTCCCCTCTTTTTTTTCTTTCGACTAGTATTTCCTATATGGTATGGGGGAAATATGGAGATGAAGCATGCGCGGCTAGCCGCTTGGATCAAAGACATGGAGAAGCTCTGTCAGCCTGACAGCGTTCATCTGTGTGATGGCTCTCAGGACGAGCATGATGCGGTGTGTCAGGTGCTTGTGGATGCGGGGGTTTTTGTTCCCCTTTCTAAACGTCCCAAATCATACTGGTGTCGCTCTGATCCTGAGGATGTTGCACGTGTAGAGGATCGCACATTCATTTGCTCTCTTAGGAAAGAGGATGCGGGTCCGACAAACAACTGGGAAGAGCCAAAGAAGATGAAACAGACTTTAATCGGTCTTTTCAAAGGGTGCATGAAGGGAAGGAAGATGTATGTCATCCCTTTTAGCATGGGGCCCTTTGGTTCGTCTCTTTCTGTCATAGGGGTACAGATCACTGATAGTCCCTATGTCGTTGCAAATACATTTATTATGACCCGAATGGGAAAAAAAGCGCTTGAGGTTTTAGGGGCCGATGGCGATTTTGTTCCGTGTCTTCACTCAGTGGGAGTTCCACTTGAAAAGGGAGAGAAGGACTCTTTTTGGCCCTGTAGAGCTGACAGCAAATACATTGTACACTTCCCCGAAGAGCGAGAGATCTGGTCCTATGGAAGTGGGTATGGGGGTAATGCTCTACTGGGCAAAAAGTGTTTAGCACTTCGAATTGCTTCTGCAAAAGGGCGCGATGAGAAGTGGATGGCAGAGCATATGCTCATTGTCGGAGTCACAAATCCCAAAGGAAGAAAGCGGTTTTTTGTTGCGGCTTTCCCAAGTGCTTGCGGAAAAACAAATTTGGCGATGCTGCAATCTCCTCTTCCAGGATGGAAGGTTGAGTGTGTGGGGGATGACATCGCCTGGATGAAAATTGGCCCTGATGGACGCCTTTATGCCATTAATCCTGAGAATGGGTTCTTTGGTGTCGCTCCGGGAACTTCTTATGATTCTAATCCGAATGCGATGGAGTCGATGAAGAGTAATTCAATATTTACCAATGTTGCTCTTACCGATGATGGCGACGTATGGTGGGAAGGAATGAGTGAAACACCTCCCGCTCATTTGACCGATTGGAAGGGAAGAGATTGGACTCCGGACTCAAAAGAAAAGGCGGCCCACCCGAACTCTCGATTTACTGCTCCCGCCAAGCAGTGTCCTGTGATTGATCCTGCTTTCGAAGATGTGAACGGTGTCCCGATTTCTGGGATTATTTTTGGGGGGCGAAGGGAAAGCGTTGTTCCTCTTGTTATTGAAAGTCTCTCTTGGCAACACGGCACGTTTTTAGGAACCTCTCTTTCTTCAGAAATGACGGCAGCGGCAGCTGGAAAGATTGGGGAGCTTCGTCACGATCCTTTTGCGATGCTTCCTTTTTGCGGCTACAATATGGGAGATTATTTTGGGCACTGGCTTGAAATGGGAGAGCTTCTTGGATTTAAAGCCCCGAAAATCTACCACGTAAATTGGTTCCGAAAAGGGAAAAATAGAGAGTTTCTATGGCCTGGGTTTGGAGAGAATATCCATGTATTAAAATGGATCTTTGAGCGGTGTGAAGGAACTGGGGAAGCAGTTGATAGTCCTGTTGGCCTACTGCCTAAAGATTTCAATGCTTCAAAGGAGCTCTTCGAAATCGATCCCTCTCTCTGGAAGGAAGAGGTAAAGGGACTCCGTGAATATTACAAGCTTTTTGGAGGTCATCTTACAGAAGGCATTCTCGAAGAACTCAATAATCTTGAAAAAAGAATCTCTTAATTTCCCAGATCTTATAGCTGAATTGATTTAAAATAGTGACAATTGGACAGAAGATTTTCATCGAAAATAAAGCGCGGAGAGCGAAGCTGGCTTCGTGCAAGCCGGCGAGATCGAGCGCAAAATTGTCGTTGAAAAGACCTGGATGAATTTTCACTATTTTAAATCAATTCAGCTATATATAATAGTTGTATGCGCATATTGATCCAACGGGTGAAAGAAGCCCGAGTCACAGTTGAAGAAAAAGTTGTGGGCGAAATTGGTGGAGGGCTCCTCCTCTTTTTAGGTATTCACAAGGACGATCATAAGGAGAAGATTCCCTGGCTTGTCGATAAGGTTGTAAATATGAGGATCTTTGAAGACGACCAAGGAAAGATGAATCGTTCTATCATAGATGCACAGGGAAGAATCTTGGTTGTCTCTCAGTTCACTTTATATGGAGATTGCGATAAAGGACGTCGTCCTTCTTTTACTGAAACGATGCCTCCTTCTCAGGCTCGTTTGCGTTACGAGTCTTTTGTGGCGCAGCTGCGGGATAAGATGGGCTCTGACGCAGTGGAGATGGGATCTTTTGGCTCTCATATGGAGGTGTACCTCGTAAATGATGGGCCTGTGACCTTCCTTCTTTCTCGCTAAGCAATGCGTAAAGTTCAATAATCATCCGTATTGCCACTAGAGCCTTCGGATCCAATACTCGATTCACTGGTACGAAGGGAGTCTTCTTCCTTTTTCTCAAACAGTAGCCCTCCAATCCATCCTGTAATCTGATCTAGCCTGGATGGTTTAGAGGTGCTTTCCTGAAAGGGAAGGCCTGATGTTTTGGAAGATGGTTCCAGATCGGCAATCGGATCAAACTGGACTTCAGGAGGATTTTTTGGCGGATTAGATAATAGAGGGGGGGAGGTTTTAGGAAGGGATTCTGGTGAAGATAAGAGGAGGTGTTGTTTAAGTAGGTTCAATAGGTCGCTTTCACTTTGGATTTCAGAGTAATATGCGATCACTTCTTTTCTAGTGACCTTTTTTTCGAAGGATTCTATAAAAATCAATCGGTAATTTTCTTCTTCGGCGATTCCGGTGACAAGAATATAGGGGTCTGAGGGGAAGGGGAATTTCCAGTGGCTATCTTCTTTATTCATAAGTTTCTTGAGGAAGGGTTGGAGAGAGTGGAGGAGGTTATAGACCTTAGTTTTTAAAAGAGCTATGTGGGAGCTTAATATGTTTTTGGTGTGTTCTGCATCCAAAAAGAAATAGCCTCCTCTGGTAAATGACACCTCTATACCTCTCATCCAATCGACTTTCAATCGATAGGAGATATTGTTAGCCTGCTTTGAAAGTTCCCAGAGCATCGGGAGCTTTATTTCATTCCAAAGATTTTCGGTGATGGTGAGTTCTAATTGGTAAGCCATATTAAGAGGGTGACCTCCCATAGAGTCTTCTATTTTTGACAGAGCCTGATTTAATGGAAAAGCCTCAAGATCGTTTTCTGAAGAGAAGAGGCTTACAGCGTTTTCACGGCAACATGCTGGCAGGCTTTTTGGATCGATTACCCAATGACTCTTATTGATCGAGAGAATATCTTCAGATCCTGCGCATTCAAGTATGTTGCTATCTCTTGCAAGGCGCAGGTCTTCAGCTTCCTGTTGAATCAAGGACACTCTATCGATCAAAATCTTTTTTAAACTACTAAGATCTTCTAATACTTTTTTGTCATACTCAGCAGTGTGGAAGTGTTCATTTCTAAACGCTATGAAGAGTGAATATTTTTCATCTGATAAGGGAGAGGCAGTGAACTTGATTGCATGAGTATGGTCAGGGAGTTCTAGAATTAAGAAAGCAGGTTTTTGGGCTTTAACAGATGCAACAAACTCTTGGAACTCTAGAATTTTTAGATATAGAGACTGCTTGAGTCTCATCATCTGCCAACTCAAGGACCTTTTGAGGTCTTCTTTTGTTTGAAGTTGGTTTATTGGGTAGATAACTCGGGCTTTGATTGTTTCCTTCATGAATGTTGTTTCTAAGACAATTTCGATTCCTACAGATTGATAACTGCTCCGCTCTTTTTCAAGTTCTAGAAGAGCTTGATTATCATAGTCAATCCTTGTGGAGCGCACCGTTAAGGTGCAGGGAAATTTTGCAAGGTGAAAATAGTTTTCTGTGATAGTTAAAAAGAGTTCTAATCTAAGTGGATTTTCATGTTTGTGCAATAGAAGGTTAGAAAATAGTGAAGGGATGTTAAGTTGCTCAATTTCTTCAGATGAGCTGTAATAGGGAATAAGGCGGCGCGTTTTATCAAGGACCTCTGGGGGAACAATTGAATGGCAACTTTTCATCGGAAAGATATTTCCAGAGCGCACAAAGGATGAGAGAGTCTCAGGACGAAGATTTTGAGGAGAGGCCTGAAAATCCTTATGCTTTGTGTGTGTTGCTAGAGAGAGAAAAATTTTTCGATGGCCACCACGCATTGCAATGATGAAAAGGTGAAGAGCTTCTATGATGGTGGCTTTGTTTTTATGCGAAAGATTTTCTAGGAAGGGCTGGATTTTTGGATGATTTTGGAAATCTTTAGAGGTTTCTATGGAAACATCTGTTTGATCTACACCATCACACCCCACGTAGTAGAGAGTTTTTGCAAGGAGGCTAAAAAACTCATCGAGTCTCTGGTAGTAATCAAGGGGAAGTGGGAGGAGAGCAGAGCCGGAATAGGAGGCAAAGGTATCTGCGGCAACTAGGGAAAAACGAGCAATAAGCTTTCCACCTGAGACTGACCATGAAAGGTAGAAGTATTTTTCAAGCTTTTCCCCTATTGAAAGAGGAAGAAGTGCTTCGTTAGGGGAGTGCTTAGGAAAAACAAGGGAAGCGTTGCCGACCGAATGGCGATCAATTTCAGTGGGAAGCGTGCGTGTCACGTGTTCGATTGAATTGTAGACGGAGGCTGAGTATAGGGTAGAGAATATAAAAGCGGCTAGGTCGGGGCGTGAGAAGAGTTTGAGGGGATTCAATAGCTCGCATGCCAAATCCTGAATCTGTTCTAGGCTTTTAGCAGGAGGTTTAGGGGAGTCAATGGCACCTTTTTTCATTAACTCCTCGCGCACTAGGTCGAGATCGAGTAAACGTGTTTCTACGGAAGGGTAGTCCAAGGCCTCTTCATGACTCAAAAGAAGAACAACGTTTGAAGTGCTAATATGATGTCCTTGAAACTTTTCAAGTAATTTGACTAGCTGAACGCGACTATAGATTTCGAGTTCTTTTCCCTGAAAGGATGCAAGGGCGTAAAAGAGATAAAGGAGCTCTTTGGGATTAAATGAATGACCTAATGTTTCAGTGATTTCACGTTTGATGTAGTCAATGTGCTCATCTGTGGGGCTTTCTGGTATTCGAGGTAAATCTTGACTCAGGAGAAATTTATGTTCTTTCAAGCTCAGTGGGGGAAACTCTCGTTCAAAACGCTTCATGATCCACTCAATATCTCTAGCTCTTTCTAAAGAGGTAAGAGACAGAGCGCGGAAAAAAAGACTTTCCTCAATGCTATCCATGACCTCGGAATCTTCAAAACTTATCGGAAGGGGCAGGGGAGGAGTGTCTATAGCGCTTAACAGGTAAGTGAGTTTTTGATTGGCTGAAAGCTGGGGATATTCATCCTGATAAGCATCGAATATCTCAAAATGATGAGGAATGATCCTTCCTGAGAGGAAGGCTAGAAAAGCTTCAAAATAGAGGGGGGAAGAAATAGCTTTTTCAGTTTCAGAGTTCAAGAAAAGGTTGAAACGCTTTTGCTGGGCTAGGAATTCTTGATTCGTTAAGCTGCTGCAACAAAGGCAATCAAAAAACACTTCCGATTTCCCCTGAATACTTTTGGGAACCTGGTTGGTAAATTCTGCAAGAAGAGAGCGACTTTCATTTGCAGGTCTGCGGTGATCCGATTTGAGATAATTAATCATTTGAGGGAGCGTGATTTGAGCATAGGGGTAGTGAAAACAAGAGACAATCAATCTGAGTTCTTCAATTGGTTCTAGGGTTGCAAAAAGAAGGTAGCCTTCGAAGGTTGTTAAAACATTTTGGGGGAGAAAGGTGCTTTCTTTTAACTCTTCGTTTCGCTTTTTGTCATTCATCGCAGCCATCAGGCTCTTAATCGGCTCTGTTATGCTTTCTGGGAGTCCTGAGGCGTACGAGTGGGTTTTTTTAGAGTCTGCAAAGAGAGATTTCTGAGTTGATAGGAGATCGAACGTAAGGATGTTCACCCCAGGATGAATATCCGGATGATAGGTTAGAAGGTTGCAGACTGTTTGGGCATCTAATGTTATTCCTATATACCCTTCGAATCGAGTAATGAATTTAAGCAGATCGGTAAGGCGATCTGGGTTGGACTGAAGGGACAAGATTTCATGAAAAATATAGAGCTTTTGATATGTAGTAAACGGATAATGATGGCGATCAAAGACACTAAGACATTTGGTAATGTGGTCTTCATCTAGTGCTTTGGGAAGGGGGGAAAGGGAATGTATACGGAACTCTCTGACTGATTCAGTGGGTAGTGGTTCTCCCTTTAAGAGGCGATTTTGAAAGAGTTCTAAAGTGAGGCGTAGGCCTTCCTCTTTAATATCAGAGACGAGAAGCAAGGAGTGTAAAAGGTGCTCGAGAAGGGGACTATTGAGACATAACGTTTGAAGGTTCTTTACTAAAACAGCGTCACTTCTGGATTTTTCAACTGCTACGCGAACTAAGATGTCGAGTTTTTGATTGCTGCTGAATGGAGAAGATGGGTCTTCATAAAGCTCTATGATATCAAAGTGGTAGACTGAAACCTTCCCCTCTATAAGGCAGCCTAATACCGAGAAGTAAAGGGAAGCGTCAATAACCTCATTCTCTTTAATTTTTAGAGAGCTATTAAAGGTCTCTATCTCTACCTGTTTAAAAAAGACATCAGCTTTTCCCGTAGCTCTTTTGGGTAAACAGTCAAAAAACTCTTTGCTTTTTCCTTGAACATTTTTTGGAATTTGCTGTATCAACCTAAGTAAAAAAGTGTTCATTTCATCGATAGGTCTTTTATGATCTAAAATAAGATAATCAAGGACCTGTTTTGTTGTGATTAAAGCCAATGGGTGGTTATTCCATTCCGTAAGAAGTTGGACAATAGGTTGATGGAACTCTCTTGGAATAGGAAGAAACCCCATAGCGAGGTTCAAAGCATTTTCGTGGAAGGGTTCCCCGTTATGAGCATATAGAGCTTGCAGCTCCATGATCAAAGGGACAATTTCTTCAGGTAGGAAATAAAATTCATCCGCTTGTCCTTTTTTAGGTTGAGGTTTTGGGTATTGAAAGAAGTCTAAACGTTGGATGCAGGTTCTGTTACTTTCAAATGCCCACAAAATAAATGAAGAGGTAGGTTCTCTCTGATCAGGTTCGATAAGGAGCATTTGAATTCTTAATGACATCAGTGAGGAGATGAAGAGTTTGCTGTGCTTTTTTTTCGCGAGCAAGAGATACTCTTCTTCAGCTATAGAATAAGATGGATTTTTCTTCATTTTTTTCCAAATACGGGAGATGAAGTTCATCAGCTCAATTCTGGTGTCTTCATTTTCCATAAAGGTGGGCAGCAGTAGTTTTTCTAGCGGCTCTGGGATCTCAGATCCAAAGAAGCGTCCCATGGATCGGATTGTCATTCTAGCGGTGAACTCGCGGAAGCTTTGCGTGGGAAGTTGTTTGTTACTCAAAGAGGGGCAGCTCCAATTAAATGTTTTCATCACTTGGTGAAAGGGAAAATTTTCGATCAATGCATCGGAACGCTTTTTTGCGTCTTTCACGTAGATTCCGTAAAGTTTGACGATGTCGTACCAAGATAGATTTCGTTCAGGATGTTTGATTGCCACGCTGTTGATTAGGGGGAGGAGGACATAAGGGAGTTCTTCAATCCGCTCAGAGGGGTTTGCAAAATAGGAGTAGAGGGCCTCCACCATGCGATCAATCTGTTTTTGGGCATTGACGGCATACTCGTAGAGAGAGTCATCAACTGTCTTGTCAAGCGGACGAGGCTGAGCGTCCATTCCTAGGCGTTTCCATGAGTTCCAAAACTGCATGGCACTACAATGGACTTTATTACAGTTCATTTTAGCAATGCGCCTTTGCAGGCTCTTATTATATTCAAGAGAGCAACCTTTTTTAATAGAATCATTCATAGCTTGGATGATTTCCATCCCTTCTAAGTAAGCCCCTTCGAGAATGGGAGCAGGGTGGCGTTTCTTGAAGATTTCTAAATAATTTCTCCCGAAAGCCCGGGCTAACATCGAACCGATAATATTAATAGCAAAGGATGTCTTGGTGTTAGTTGCTTCCTTCAAGACTTTGATGTCTTTTTCGCCTAGGGCAAGAGCTGTTGGAAGAAGGTTGCAGAGGCGGCGATCAAGAGGAAGTTCTAATCGACTTGCCATATTAGCTAACCTATTGTTATGCAAGCCCTAGCAGTTGTTGGGCAAAAAAGTAAGTGAATAGAATGATCAAGGGATCGATCTCTGCCGGAAAAGTGACCTTTCGATTCGTTGCTCGTAGAGCTGCCTGAAAGGCAAAGGCCAAGGCAATCGATGCGATTCCCATACAGGCAACAAGTGTTGCGTATGTTGGGTAGCTTTTTAAAGCAACGTCATTAAGGTTCAGTGTTAGGCTAGCAGCAATATAAACAATACACGCAGAGATTGAGTAGTGAGTGACAAAGAAAAGAAAATTCAGCCATGGAGGGCTATTCTCATCGATTTGCTGACTGTCTATTTTTCTTGCAATGAAATATGCAGGAAATAACACAATGGGAAAGGTGATTAAAGGATAGAGATTATAGGGGGCTGTTCCAAGTGTGTAGATGTTATACCCAACCCAAGCACCCGTAGCCACAATGGCAAAGGTCCACGCAAAGCCGAGCTTTGCATATTCCCAAATCTTTCTGGCAGTAGTGAACACTCGGGGCTCTTTACGTTCAAGTCTGTGGTGTTGGGTGATGTGTGTTTGTGTAAACTCAATGAGGTCAATTTGCCTCATGATTCCCATTAAGGCTCCAGCAGCAAGCGCGCCAGGAACTGTATTGAAGGCGATGATAAATCCAGGGAGAAGGATGCCACAAACTCTTTCAATTTTTTCGATGGCAATCAGGATTTGAAGAGATCGGGGAGTATGAATTTCAGGGTTTCCATATCCGATGTACTGCATCCCTTCTTGATGCTTTTTTCGAAGACGCTTATGGATTGCATGAACGATTTCATGAAAAAGCCCCCCTATTGCATGGCCAAGAAAAATATAGGAAAGAATCATGGGAAAAGCACTGGCTTTATGAAACTTTTTGCTGGGGTTAAAATGTCTGGCAGCTAGGAGAGATCCAACGATAACTGCAGCGACTAAAAATTTGACCCCCTCAAGACCCCGCCTTTTGAAGTCTTCTAATGCTTCAGCATTCACAGCTCTTTTATCAACAGAGATGACTGTGATTGTTCGGGAATAGTCAAGCGCTGGTGCCGCTATGGTATTTTCGTTAGTGATGAGAGGTTGCCTTTCTAGAGGCTCAGGAATGTGGGAATCCTCAAGGCGCCAATTTATGATGTTATCGACTTTAGTTGCAACGAGCATTCCGAGGATGAAATTCATCGTTCCATAGGTCGTTCGAACAAACCACTTGGGCTGTTTAAGGTTTAAGTAGAGTTGCGTAAAGGCAATAAAGAAGATAGATGAATATTTAACGATTTTGTCTTTTTCATAATTAAGTGTTTGTCCATACAGAGTTATTTGTCCTCCGTTTTTTCGAAAGGGAACGACTTGAAGGGTTGTCTGGAAGGTAATTCCTAGTGCGTACGTAACCCAAGCATTAAACACGACTCCGCTGCGGTTAATAATTGAAACAGCAAGGAGTCCTATTGTGGCAAGTCCCAGACAGATTGGGACAGCAGTTTTTCCAACGGCCACCCAATTTATTGAGGAGCGATATTGAGGAGATCTTTCAGGGGAGGAAGGTTTAGTTGGGGAATATTCCAAAGAATCAGATTGACCCGCGTCACCCATTTCAACAAGGGTGTCTGGGCCTTCGGAAGAAAAGGACTGATACGCCGCATCATAGGGCTTTTGTCCCACTGCAAGAGAATGACTCATTTGAATTGTCTCCCTCAATTCATCTTTTTCTGAGAGACTCTAGCATTTAGTTTTTTTTTTAACAATCTTGATCTATATTAATTTTTGGTGCTATCTCTGGAAAAGGAGGTGAAACATGAAAAAAAATTGTCTAATTATTGGCGCACTCGGGCTCATTCTTGTGGGGTGTGGGAATTCTGAAACAGATAAGAAACTCAACTCGGGGGATGCTTCGCAAACCCATTGGGGAAATACTCCAGGAACAGAAGAAAATTCAGAAGGAGAGCAACCAGCAGAATCACATTGGGGAAATTCTCCAGTTGATGGTTGATCGAAACCTAGATGGTGTTGAAAAAGGTCTAGGGGAAGTTTCCGCTTAGAAACTTCCCCCAGTGATGGCTATCGAGAGTAGATTTCGTCTTTGTTGAAGAAGAAAGCAATTTCTGTTTTTGCAGTGTCAATTCCGTCAGATCCATGTACAGCATTTGCATCAATAGATTCAGCAAAATCTGCTCGGATGGTTCCTGGAGCGGCTTCTTTAGGATTCGTCGCTCCCATTAGGTCACGGTTTTTTGCAATCGCTCCTTCTCCTTCAAGAACCGAGATCACGACGGGGCCTGAGATCATAAAGTCAACGAGGTCTTTAAAGAAAGGGCGCTCTTTGTGAACAGCGTAAAAACCTTCGGCATCTGTGCGACTCAGGTGTTTCATTTTTGCAGCAATAATCTTTAGCCCTGCTTTTTCAAAACGGGCAAGAATATCCCCAACGTGATTTTTGCTCACGGCATCCGGTTTAATAATTGATAGTGTACGTTCTTTTGTCATGTGTTTTCTCCTTGGTGGAGGACATGTTAACATAAAGTGATTAAAATAACAACTTGACACCTAACCCCAAACCCTCTAACCTTCTTCCCTTCAAGCAAATAGAGGAGAAGGTTATGCTTAAGATTGTTCCTAAGGATTTTGAATGTTCAGTTTGTATGTCCGATCTTGCACCAAAAGATGATGCCGATCCCACAGTCATGATTGAAAGTTGTGGGGAGTATCTGCATAAAGGGTGCGTAGAAGGAAGGATCTTAACAGAATTTCATGATGCTGTTCGTAATTTTTTCTCAAACACGGGAGACTCTATTTCGAAGTTTCATTCTGTGCAGAGAAGGTACCTAACGCCAAAGAAGCATTTTTCTATCAAAGAAGTTGTTTATAATCATAGCCTCGATGAGGTATGGGCTGAATTAGGGACAAAAGAGTTTATTGAAAAAGAGAGGTTCCATTCGTCGTATGAGTATTTTGCACCAGATGGGCTTCGAGACTACTTTAGGTATAAGAAAGCCGGGACCCTTTCACTAGATGAGATTCGACATAGACTCGGCGCTGGGCGAGACCCTGTTTATGGAACAGCTGAGTGGGATATTGTTCATTGGACAACTTTTGGGGTTCGGCTTATTTACAACCTTGCTGTTGCTTTGATTGTCGATGTTGGCTTGGAAGCAACAATATGGGTAAGCACCAATCTTTTTGATAGCAAGGATGCGAGAAAAAACACCCAGGATTTTCGTGAGGAGAATGTTAGCCATCGCTTCACTCATCTCTTTAAGGAATATTGGGGAATGACGTATAATCCAGAGCTTAAGGACTCATTTGAGACTAAAGCTTGGAAGTGGATTCGTGCTAGGACAATATGACATAGATTTTTCAAAGATCCAGAAAGTATTGGTGGCAAAACTTCGCCATCATGGGGATGTGCTCCTCAGTAGTCCCGTTTTTTCTGTATTAAAAGAAAGATTTCCTCACCTAGAAATCGATGCTTATATCTACTCGGAAACCCTTCCCATGCTAGAAGGACATCCGGCGATTTCGAGCTTTCTTCTCTATGACAAAGGATGGAAGAAGCTCCCCGTTTGGAAGCGATACTTAGAAGAGATGAAACTTCTCCGAGCTATTCGAAAGAAAGGGTACGATCTTGTCATTAATCTTACAGAGGGGGATCGAGGGGCGATTGCTGCAAAGTTTTCCAAGGCTCCTTTTGCCATTGGATTCGACCCTCAAGGGGATGGAATGAAGGGGAAAACCTCTTGCTACACCCATCTGATTAAGCACACACCTCGCCCTCGTCATACTGTAGAAAAGCAGCTCGATGCTCTACGGTGTTTAGGAATCTTTCCGACTCCCAGCGAAAGAGATCTCACTTTTGATATTCCTGAAGCAGCCTATGAGAAGGTGGCATCTCTTGTTCCAGAGTCCTATGTGGCAGTCCACCCTGTTTCTCGGTGGATGTTTAAAACCCTCCCCATTGAAACGATGATTGCTGTCTGCGAGTACCTTCAAGAAAGAGGGGAGACTATTGTTCTAACAGCTAGTCCTGACCCTCTCGAAATGGAAATGAACAGGAAGATTCAAGAGGCTCTTCCAAGAGCCGTTGATCTTTCTGGAAAAATCTCTCTTAAGGAGCTCGGGGCGGTAATTGACAAAAGTAACTTCTTATTTACAGTTGATTCTGTCCCCCTCCATATTGCGAGCGCACTGAAAAAAGCTGTGGCTGTTGTTTTTGGTCCGACTTGCGATCAAAATTGGGGTCCTTATCGTAATTCTCATTCTTGTGTGATTACCCGCGACCTCACTTGCCGTCCCTGCTACCAACCAGGTTGCGGCGGCTCGGGGAGGAGTGATTGCCTTCAGACACTCACTCCAAAAGAAATTATTTCGAATCTCCACGCTTTTTTTGAATCCTTATGCCAATCTCAGTAACTCGACTTTCTACAGTTCGAATTCTTCACCAAAATAGGTGGAGCGCGCGTCCTTGCTGGCCAATAGATTCTCAATGGTTCCTGAATGAGTCACTCTCCCTTCTTGAATAAGGTAGGAGTGATCAACAATGGAAGAGACTTCACGGGCATTATGATCTGTGATGAGAACACTGATGTTTTTTGAGGTAAGGTGACGGATCATTTGTTTGACATCGTAGATGGTGAGCGGATCGATATTTGCAAAGGGTTCATCAAGAAGAAGGAGTCTAGGGTTGGTAACTAGAGAGCGCGTAATTTCAAGGCGTCTCCGTTCTCCTCCAGAAAGGGTTGTTGCACGCTTTTTTGCGTGGGGTGTGAGGTGAAGTTCTTCAAGAAGTTCTTCAAGGCGTCTTTTCCTTTCCTGGCGCGTGATGGGAAGGGTTTCTAGGATGCAAAGGATGTTTTGTTCGACGGTCAGTTGCCTAAAAATTGAAGGTTCTTGTGCCAGATAGCCCATTCCCATTTGTGCCCGCGTATGAACAGGGCTAGAGGTGACATCTGAATCTTTAAAAAAGACTGACCCACTATCAGGCTGAATTAATCCGATGGCCATATAAAAGGCAGTTGTTTTCCCAGCACCATTGGGGCCTAGAAGACCGACGACTTGTCCTGCACGTACGTTGAAGGAAAGGCCGTTTACCACTTTTTTTCCAGAGTATGATTTTGAAAGGTCTTTGACTTTGAGAATCATGGGGCTTCCTTTAGAAGTTTTTCAAAACGTTTTCCCTCTTCTTCGCTAAATGTAAAGCAAACGGTTCCTATTCCTTTTATCGACTCCTCTTTTGAAACAGGGTCAATAGAAATAAGAATTTCCGGAGCACTTAGAGTAAGGTTTTTTTCATCGTCCCAAAAAAGGACGTGGTTTCCCTCGTCGGCTAGAAGACGCGTTTCCTGGATGATAGGATCATAAATAATGTGATCAGCGAGACCTTTTCTTAAGGGGCGCTGAATATCACGTGAAAAGATTTTTACATTTCCATGAAGGTAGACAATACGAGGTTTTAGTTCCATTTGGTGGAGAGCATATTCTATAGAGGCTGTATCGGAGTGAAGGCGCACTTCGCGGTTTTCATAGAGAAGCTGTTTATCCTCAGTGCTTGTACAACTCATCATTAAGTTGTCTCGATCGATTTTCAAAGTTCCATATGAGGTAAGGCTCTGGCCATTATCCGCAACTAAAACAGTTTTCCCTTCTGTCTCAATCGATTGAATCACTTTTTTCCCCAGATGCGTGTGTTGCTGCAGGGAAAAAAGATGGTCGCCGATAAGGGTTCCCATTGAAGGATCGTGGATCACAATTGCCCCACGCAATGTGAGGAGTTCATTTGTGTGGTCCCAGATCAGCAGATTAGATGCAAACTCGCACCTCCTTTCGTTGTCACTAGGGAAGAAGAGAGAGGAGAGCGTTCCTTTAGGAGAGTAAAATGTCAGTAGATTTGTTTCTAAGTCAAAGGAAATCTTTTGAGCCTCAACAGTGTCTTCTAAATGTGTGAGATGACAAGGGTTTTTTCTCTGGTTGGCAGTCGCAACAAGGATGTTATTTTTGTAATGAGCTTTATCGCAATCAAGATGAAAGTCTTCTAGGTAATCCATGTGTACATCTTCCTTGGCCAGAAGAGAATCCAAGCTGAAAGTACTTCCGCTTCTCGAGAAAGTTAGATCGATTGCAGTGCTAAAGAGTTCAAGATCATTTCCATGGTAGACAACCGGATATTCTCCGCTTAGGATGGTTCCTTTAAGAGTCTGAAAGTCAAGAAAAGCTTGATCAGAAAATAATTTCCCATGGTCTTCAAAAAATATAGAAACTTGATCCGTTAAATGGATCGATGAAAATTCTAGGGAAGGCTCTCCCTTTTTAAGGAGTGCATTTTCTGCTTCCATTTGGCCTAGGTCGTGATCAAGAAAGACGTGTCCTTCGAGCCTGAGTATTTCGCCATCATAGGTAGCACGGTCTGAAGAGAGATCAGAGGACATTTCAACAGCAGGAATTTCAGCAAGCAAGGGGGTTAATGAGGCGAGGAGGAGGATGGCTGCTTTCATGGGGCTTTTCCTTGGGGTCGAATTTGAGCTTTGAATTTTTCAGCATGGAAATTGGGGGTGCCATTCGAAAAAGATAAAGAGACTTCCTCAGCAATCCCTTTTAAATAGGCATCGTCAGTATCGAGGTGTGTGACTAAAGCCTCCCCAGGCACCCTATATAGGGCGAGGAAAACACTGTGTGCATCAAAGAAGTGATCGGTATAGCGATAGGTGCCTTCTCCTGATTGAAGATAGCGAATCTGTTGCATTGGCTTTCCCTCTCCTTTTTCCAGTTTTTCTTGAAAAAAGCACTTCATCCCAATCATTTGTTCGATAAGCTCTACCCGGTTTCCATGAGGAATTGCAGTAAGGATTGAGCGAGGGCTTTCAATATGGTGATGGAGGCGCACATGATCTTTGTCTGAGATCCAAAGGTCTTTCGCTACACCTTTTCGCATTTGTTTATTGGGAAATTTTTCCTCATGTTTTGGCATGGAAATTTCTTGGGTCAGCATTTCTTCGATACTTCCTCCTTCTTCAGAGGAATAGAAGGCTTGAAATAAAATCCCACCGGTGAAGAGGGTTAGAATGAAAAAAGCAATAATCGTCGCTTGTTTGATCAATTAAGATCCTTGTTGAATCAGTTTGTAAAGAGGGAGAGCCTCCCTTAAAAGCTTCTGCAGTTCATTAAAAGGCAGGACTGAATGCTTGTCGCTTTTCGCCTCTGAGGGGTTGTCATGAGATTCAATATAGAGAAGATCGGCCCCTGCCGCAAGGGCAGACTTTGCGAGGGTAGGAATAAATTCACGTTGACCCCCGGATTGGCTCCCCATTCCACCTGGAAGTTGAACCGAATGAGAGGCATCGAAACAAACTGGAAACCCATAGTTTTTAAGAACGGGAATCGTTCGCATATCCGAGACAAGGTTGTTGTAACCAAAAGAGGTTCCTCGGTCTGTAAGGATAATTCTGTCATTTCCAGTTGAAAGAATTTTTTTCACAACATGTTCCATGTCCCAAGGGGACATGAATTGACCCTTCTTGATATTGATAACAGCTCCCGTTGCTCCCGCTGCAATGAGAAGGTCTGTTTGTCGACATAGGAAAGCGGGGATTTGGAGAACATCACACACCTCAGCAGCAGGAGCAGCCTCTTCTGGGTGATGGATGTCGGTAAACACAGGAAGATCGAATTCTTCATTCACTTTTTTTAGGATGCGAAGCCCCTCTTTCATTCCAGGACCTCGATAAGAATCAATAGATGAACGGTTCGCCTTGTCGTAACTCGATTTGTAGATTAACTGGACTCCAGAATCTGCAAACATTTTTTTTAGCTCGGATGCAGTTTTCAAAGCATGGGCTTCACTTTCAATCACACAGGGACCTGAAATCACAACAAGAGGAGAATCTTTTCCAATCTCAATTGCACCAATCTTAAGCATTGTTTCCGCCTTATTTTTTGGTTATTATCACTTAAGAGACAAATATACTTGAAAATCATTTTTCTTATGACTAAAATCCGCAATATCTGTGAACATTTCTCAGAAAAAACCACAGATGAAATTTGAGGACTGATAGCTCAGCTGGATAGAGCATCCGCCTTCTAAGCGGACGGTCGCAGGTTCGAGTCCTGCTCAGTCCGTTTATATAAACGTAAGTGTACATGGGAAAAAAGCGTGCTCACCCTCCACTTCTAGGGGAATATCCTTTCGAATCGAAAACATTCGAGGGGCTCGACGGTATTTTTGAGACCTTTCAAACGAAAGAATTTCAAGAAAAAAATGAGCACGGTAAGTCTGATTTTGTGAATCGAGCCCTTGTTGATCTAATTCTAAAGGCTCCTGAGCCCTCTTTTTTATTGGAAGGGGTGGTTGAATATATTGGACGTGTCGATCAGGAAAAAGTTCTTGAGCAGCACTCGTTTTCCCTTTTTGAGCTTTGGCTCAACCATTTTTCGGGGCTTAGCAAAGAAGAAAATTACAAAATTCGGGGCAAAATTGTTGGAAAGTGGATTCCACGAGATGCTTATCAGGCCTATTTTCCTATTGGGATGGGCAAGTCTTATTCAGGAACACATTTTGTCACAGCCCATAACTCTCCAGATCTAGATACGACCGTGGCTTCGTTTTGGGGCTGGGTCGATGCATTTGCAGCGCGTGTAAGCAATGGGCTCCATATTTGGAATGTTCCAGGTGGCCCCCCTTCTGCGCAAGTTGAAATTGGGCTTCTGTTTGAGGGGCTTTTTGGTCCCCAGGTCTTTAATTGTTTAGCAAAAACGCGTCTTTCCCTTACTTTGACCAGTTTGGATCTCTTGTCTCAAAAGGGAATGATTCAGAAACATACCACTGATCGAGCCTTGAGTTTTGACCATGAAAGGCATAGAAGTGCCGTCGTTTTGATCGATAAAGACGGGTACTATCTTGGTGATTGGCGGACGATTGATCTGGAAGGAATCCGGCAAGTCGTAATGGCTTTTAACAATTGCCTCATGTGGTTTGAATCAAACCTTCACATTCAACTTATCTCCTGCTTTGCGCAAAAAAAACTGACAATTGATCACATCTCGAAAGAGATCCGTGGGCTTTTAGAGATGAAAATAAGTGAATGTGCCTCTGCAAAAGAGCTTCCTCCGAACCTCCTTCAGTTTGTGAACGACTATCTTGTTAAGGTGCTCGGAATTGCTAAAGGAAATGAGGCATCATTTGAAGAATTTTCTTTGTCGATGGAAAAGATTGATATTGTCAATTTTACTCAGATTATTTCATGGCTCCGTTCTCTTCTAAAATCAGAGCTATTCGATGCTTCAGGGGTTTTAACTGAGAATCGCCCTCTGATTTTTAATCAACTTGAGATTTTAGTGAAACTCCTCTCCGATGCATTTTTAAGTATTCGGAATCATGTCGATAGTTTAGCCATTGCCTTCCAAATTAAGACAGATGTCTTTGGCTTTAAACCGCAATATTTATCTCACCGAACAGATATCGAAGAAATCCGCTCTAAAATGGGGAATTACTCCTACCTTACTGTTAATCAAACCGATTTAGAGGGACGTCCCATTCCTATTGGGGTGATCCATAGCCATGAACTCCTAGATGAAGCGCTAGGAACGGTAACGCTTCGAGATTTTTGTAATCGAGAAGAGATGAAAATCCCTTCCTATCTCCAAGTCATTAGTGTAATCGACCACCATAAAAGCTCGCTTTTTACGGATACGCCCCCAAAAGCGATGATTAGTGATGCACAATCTTCGAATTCAATTGTTGCCGAGCTAGCATTTTCGATTAACGACCAGTATGGTCTTGGCGGATTGTCAGAAAAGGATGTCAATGCACAACTCCAAGAAGTAGAGAAGAAGCTTGATTGTGTTCGAGACATCCGAATATACCAACGCCTCCTTCAGAAGAAAAAAGTTCTGTGTACTGATTGTGAACATTATGTCGATCCAAAGCGGGAACTTGTAGAGTACCTCCACTTTATTTATGCGATCCTTGACGATACTGACCTATTGACTAAAGTATCGCGGGTTGATGTGAATTGTATGGCCTCGCTCCTTAACCGGATGAAATCTCTTATCGCAAAGAAGGAGATGGAAATTGTTGATTTTGATGACATTCGCGAGGATGAGGATTACACCACCAAAGCAGCAGAGCGTCTCCTCCAAAATGAAGACTTTTATTCTCTTTATAGCAAGGTCTATGAGCACAAAGAACAAGGGGTTGATGAAAATCTTGAAAGAGCTCTTAGAGGGGAGTTTTCAAACATCTTTATCGATACAAAAATCCTCAACTATTGCAACCGTGTTGGGCAAACAAAGATTTTTGCATGCAATTATTCTAACTTTGAAAAAGCAGCTCCAGAGCTTCGCAAGCTGTGGTATGAAAAAGCTCTCAATATTTATGCAAATAATAGAGAGATCATGCTTCACCTTCATGCAACCTCGACAGTTGCAAGTGCTCAAGAACTCTTTAAGGGAGGGAAGATCTCGTACAATCACAATGATGAGATGTGGTTTTGGGTTCCTCATACAGAGCTTGCCATTGAGAAATTGAAGCTTTTTTTGAGCGGATTTAAAGGATCTCCCGCTGCTCAACGGCTTGAATTCGAGCTCGAGCTCTTAGGAAATAATGCGAGGGAACTTTCTCAGATTTTTAAGGAGAGTTTTTTACCGATCAAGCACCATCTTCCTGAAACGCCAAGTGATCTTCCGATTGCTATCCTCCGTTACAGCGCGGGTGGCCTGAATTCGCGCAAAGCAATGATTGCCCCCTATCTTCCTAGGCTCGATCAATAGGGCTTCTTTTTCTTTCTATAAATCTCATCGACCCCTAGCCGCGTGATGTATTGGTAGTTAGCAGACTCCATATATTTTCGAATCGTACTGTTTTTTGCCTCTTGGAACCAGGGATCTTCCCAATTGTTTTCTACTGAGACCACATCGATAAAAAACCGGTCAAAATCGATGGCTTTAAGAACGTCTAATTCTCCTCCCTCTATGTCTAAGGACAAAAAATCGATGTGGAATAAACTATGAGCTTCAAGAATATGGTTGATGGGAAGCGTTTTAACGGAGATAATTTCGGGGACATCCCCGACTTTTTCTTGCAGCGTTTTGATTCTCTCCTTATCCTGCTCACTGTAATAGTCAACTAAACCGCTTAATCCTTCAATCTTGTCCAATTGCATGAATTCCATTGTTCCTTTATGAAATGGCACGACAGCGACGTCGAGGCAAAGACATTTTCTTGTTGCTTTGAGCTTTTCAAACATTCTGGGGTGAGGGTCAATGCAAAGTCCTGTCCATCCAAGCTCACTTTCTAAAAAATAGGTATTGTTGTCCTCAATAGGCAGTCCTGCTCCAATATCTAGAAAAACACCGTTTTTTTTATTTTTGAAAAAGTGTTCATTGATATATTCATCTTGCAAAAATTGACTTTTGATATCTTGATAATTTTGCACTTTGTCTCTTGTGATTGGTATGGCTCAGACCTTGGATATATCAGTAATTTTTTTTTCGAGCAAGATTCCTTCCCACAAAAAAGGCTATCACATGGATAGCCTAAACGTTTACAATCATAAGGTGTGTGTTTAGTCTTCGACTTTGGAGCCGTCTTCTTCAAGAATTTCAAGGTTGACGCGGATTCCATTGCGGCTTGCAACGGACATTAGGAGAGTGCGGATTGCGTTGATGGTTTTCCCTTTTTTCCCAATAATTTTCCCTATATCAGCCTTCTCGACGCTGAGTTCAATTATGAGAGTGTGGGTTCCACCGATTTCATTAATCTTTACTTGGTCAGGATTGTCTACGAGATTTTTTACGATGTATTCTACAAATTCTTTCATGGTTCGGTCCTTGGTTGCATGCCTGTATTAAATAGCTTCCACCCCTGACCGCGATCAAGGGCAAACCCCATGATAGTAAAAATTGATGATATTAATCTAGAATTTTTGAATGTAATTTGACCACTTCTGAAAATCTTCAGGGGGAGGAGCTGTGATTTCAACCCTTTCTCCTGTCGAGGGATGAGGAAAAGAAAGTCGGTGAGCATGTAGAAGAGTACGAAGCGCACCCATTTTGCGGCTGAGCTTTTCAGGTCCATAAATAGGATCACCCAGAACGGGAGTATTTTGAGCTTTAAGATGGACCCGAATTTGGTGAGTACGGCCAGTGACTGGTTTTGCGCGAACAAAAGAAAAGCCCTCATGGCTATCAATCACTTCGAAATGGGTCAAAGCATGGCGTCCCGTTTCAACAATGGTCATTTCCTTTCGTTTTACACTATGGCGTCCAATGGGCGCGTCAATTGACTCTTTTGAGGGTTTCCCCACTGTAATCGTGAGGTATTCCTTATCGATTTTTCTATTTGAAAAAGCTTCGATGAGCTTTCGGTGAGCTTCCAAAGTTTTTGCAGCAAGAAGGACTCCAGATGTGTCCTTATCAAGGCGGTGGACAATACCTGGGCGGAGGTCTTGAGAAGGAAGTGATTTGCAGTGATGAAGGAGGGCGTTGACAAAAGTCCCCGTAGGATGACCGGGAGCAGGATGGACAACCATCCCTGCTGGCTTATTGATGCAGATAATCGATTCATCTTCGTAGAGGATCTCCAATGGAATATTCTCTGGGATGAGCTCCAGTTCTGGAGAGGCACTAAAAAATATTTGAATCTCATCTCCTACAGCTGGGATTTCCCGTTTCTTCACCCCTTTCCCATTCCGGGTAATTGAGCCGATTTCAATTAAATATTGAAAATAGCTACGGGAGTAGTCAGTAAATCGCTTAGCTAAAAGCTTATCGAGCCTTATAGGCTCATCTATAATAAAACTTTTGATCATGGGTGGAATTATAACACAGGAGATAATTTATAGGAGGGGGCTCTTAACCGTCTTCGTTGATGCGCTTTTTGATTTCTTCTTGAACCTTTTGGTGTTGAGCTTGTGATTCCTTCATACTGGTTTGAATCATTTGCATCATATTTTGTTCGAAAGCAGTGACCATTTCTGGGGTGACATTGGCTCCAAACCACTGAGACATCCATTTTTGAAATCCTGGAGCTTTGGATCCAGTATACATTGCGCTCATCCCCGTTTGGTATTGCTCTGGTGCATCACTTGATTGGGTAGGATCGCTCCCATCATTAGGTCCTTGAACGCCACTCACCACGCCTTTCTCCCTTAAAGGTTTTCTTCTTTTCCAATAGCTGCAACTTGAGATGCATACTGATTATGAAAAAAGCTAATCGCCGTATCCTCATTGGGATCGGTTACTTGCTGAACTGGTTCTTGTGGGGGAATACTCCCTGAAGATCCGACACCTGAAACACCACTCATTTTCCTTCTCCTTGCCTAATCTAAACTTTAGCCTGGATATTTCATGAAATCCAGAAAAATCAGCATCGTATGTTTTTCAATCTATTCAACAATCTCTCTTGGAAAGGCTTATAGTGCTGCAGTTTTAGGGCCTGTCGGAAAAGCCCATCCTTTCATCTTTTCTCGAAAATCATCGCAAACTCTGAAGAAAGCGACTTTTCCGACAGGCCCTTTAAGTGGGGAATGATTTTAGGACAAAAAAAAGCCCTCACATTGTGAGGGCTGATCTTTTAAAATCTTGATTTAGCCATCATTTTGGCCAGCGATAGCTGGATCACCTGTCGATTGAGCTAGAGATTGTAGACTACTGTTGTAGGTCTGATTAACTTGACTTGTCAGGTTAGTGTTCTGAATATCCTGCATCTCAAGCTGTTGCATGAGGTTTGCTTGAGCTGAGCTTTGAGTCTCTGAGACTCCACTAACGGCTTCAATTGCGTCTGACATAATTTTGTCTTCTCCCACGTTGTTTTCTATTTATCCTTAGGCTTATTATAAAGCATAGCATTTAATTCCACAACTTTTGTAAAGAGTGCATGAAGATAGAAATTATTGATAATAAGCGATTTACTGACATATTGATCGATGGAGAAAAGTGGAAAAAGGTTCATAGACGTCTCTATAAGAATCACTTAAAAGAAATTCTTCGCACCTCTGAAAAAAAACATCTAAGTGACTTATGTTTAAGAGTTGATATAAAACTCGCCCGCATACTTGTTTATAAGTGGCTTGCTCTTAGGGGGTTCATGAAAGCAGAGCTCACAAAGAAGCTCAACTCTTATAGAATCGATCCTCGGGCTATAGCTGAGGTTCTCTCAGAGTGCGAAAAACTGGGCTATTTGGACGATAAGAGAGAGGGGAGGCTCTTTATTGAGAGAGGGAAGCGAAGAGGGCTAGGACCTCAGATGATTACCATGAAGCTCTGGCAGAAAGCGCCAGAATTAAAAGAAATGGCGCGAGGCTCCTTTACCGATGATGAGCAAAGGGAACAAATTGCTCAGTGGATCAAGAAGAAAACACGCTCTGCAGATCTTTCAGAGATCAAAGTGAAACAGCGCCTTTATCGGTTTTTAATCGGCAAGGGATTTGACAATTCTCTTGTTCAGGAGCAATTGCTTGTAGACGAGTAAGCATTAGATAAGCTATATACGGTTTTTTTGATCAGGTCGCAAAGTATATGCAAGTTGGTGTTGTTGGAATCAATCATAAATCGTCTTCGTTAGGCCTTCGGGAAAGGCTTGCAAGGGCATTTCAAAAAGAATTTCAAAATGCTTCGGATTCGATTCTCCTTTCTACGTGTAATAGAACAGAAATCTTTTTTTGTGCTCCAAGTTTAGCAGGGAAACAGATTGAGATACTTGCAAAGCTGCGGAGTCAGATTTTAGGAAGTTTTGAACACGCGCTTTACTCTTACTTTGGCCAAGATTGTTTTCAGCACTTAGGAAAAGTTATTTCAGGAATCGATAGTGCAATCCTTGGTGAAAGTGATATCCAACGGCAGGCAAAACTAGCCTACGAAGCTGCAAGGAAAAGGGGAACCCTTTCTCATGAGCTCCACTACCTATTCCAAAAAGGGCTTAAAATTGGAAAGGAGATGAGAACCTCATTTCTTCTCACCAAAAAAGGAGTCCCTCTCCCACTTGCGATTCAATCAATTATAGAAGGGAATCAGAAAATCATTAAAAATTGCCGCGTTCTATTCGTTGGAAATTCTTCCATTAACCGGCAGCTCATGGTTTTTTTTAAGCAGAAAGGGTGTCATCAGTTGACTCTGTGTACAAGGATGAGACAAGGGGAGTTTCCTGCCCTGACAGTCACTCACTGGGACAGGCTTTTAGAGTGGGATTGTTATGATATTGTACTTTGTGGGACCAATCACGACCGTTTTGTGATTGATAAAGCGGGTAAGAATATTAGGGATATTCTCCTTTTTGATTTAAGTGTTCCCCGAAATGTCAATCCAAGTCTTGCTGAACACCCCAAGTTGAAACTCTATAACATCGATCAAATTGGTGAGATTGCCCGCAAAAAGAAAGATGAAAAAGAAATCCTTCTATGTGAGAATGTGATTGAAAAAGCTGTTGAACGGCAAATGAAACTCTTTAAAGAGAGAAGGCAAGCAAAATGGCGTTACGCCACTGCACTCTAGTTATTCTCTTATTATTTGGTGTCCTTTTTGCTGCTGAAAAAGAGGATAACGAGATTGATATCGTTGTCCTTCCCAGCACCGCTGTGATCAATAATGATTACTTTGCAAATGGGAGAACGGTGGAAATTTCTGGCACAATCAATGGAGATCTCTATGTTTTAGGGGGGCAAGTTTTTATTGATGGGACTGTTAATGGCGATGTTTTAGCTCTAGCAGGTAGTGTTGAAGTTTCTGGAAATGTTGCGAATAATGTCCGGATGCTTGCAGGGCAAGCACTCATCACCGGGCACATAGGAAGAAGTCTCACAGGAGTGGCTGCCACAATTGAGCTAGGCCCATCTGCCACAATTGGGAGGAACGCAGTTCTGGTTTCGGGAAATGCAGACGTGGAATCCTATATTGCCAGAAATCTTCGCCTGTATTCTTCTAGTGTTCGTATTTCCGATCATATTGGGGGAAAAGTTCTAGCGAATGTGGGGCAACTCCGTTTAACTTCTAAAGTTGTAATTGATGGTTCTCTTGAGTACTGGAGCAATAAAAATGCGCTTATTGACCCCAATGCTGCTGTGAAAGGGGGAGTGACCCATCATCCTTCATTCTTCTATGACCTCATGCATCACAAAGTGTTTAACTGGCTGAAGATTGGGTCAAAATTTGCTGGTCTTGTTATGAACTTCTTCTATAGCTTTATTATAGGACTCATCATGCTTCGCTATTTCCCTCAAAGGATTGAGCGTACCATTGAGATGCTCAATACTAAACCTGCGCAATCTGCTGTTGCAGGGATTGTATTGATCTTTCTGCTTCCCATTATCATGCTTGGAATGATCATCACCATACTTGGCGTTCCCTTTGCTCTGACGCTTCTCTCTCTGACTGTCGTAGGTTTTTACACGGCGAAGATTCTCTGTATCCTGTGGCTTTCAACCCACCTCTTTCGCCGCTTTGAATTCAAAAGGCATAAAAAGCTCTACTTTGCTTTTGCCTTGATTGTCTATTTCATTCTCTCTCTGATTCCCTATCTAGGTATCGTCATTACCTCAGCAGCATTAATTCTTGGAATTGGCGGCGCTGTTCTTGGTAAGATTGAAAAAGAGAACAAGAAAAAGGGATTCTTTCAAAAGAGTTAGATAGCGTCGTCAAATAATCTTTGTTGGGATAGGGCTTTCTATGAAGGAAATTCAAGGGGCATGATGGAAAGAGCCCCAGGCGGGCTCTTGAAGTAGTGCAACATAGAATTTTCCATAGAAAGATCAAAAACAGTGGAGAGTATTTGACGGCATTATCTAGATGAACTTATCCCGCTATTCCTAAAAGTCGCAGCTGCCAGGAATACGTGGAAAGGCAATCGCGTCCCGGATGTTATCGACCCCAGTAGTGAATTGGACAAGGCGTTCGAAGCCTAGGCCAAAGCCGCCGTGTGGAACCGATCCGTATCTGCGGAGATCAAGGTACCACTTATAGGTTTCGATGTCGAGGCCATGATTTTCGAACTTTGATTTTAAAAGATCATAGCGTTCTTCCCTCTGAGAACCCCCGATAATTTCACCCACTTTAGGAACAAGCACATCAAGAGCGGCTACGGTTTTTCCGTCATCATTTTCTCTCATATAAAAAGCTTTAATCTCTTTAGGGTAGTCGGTCAAGATAACAGGTGCTTTGCAATGCTCTTCAGCAATATACCGCTCATGTTCTGACTGAAGATCGCTTCCCCATTTTACAGGGTACTCGAAAGAGCGGCCTGATTTCTCAAGAATCTCGACTGCCTTGGTGTAAGTCAGACGTGCAAAAGGAGCATTTTTGACATGCGTTAGGCGATCAATTAGGCCCTTTTCGATGAACTGATTAAAGAACTGCAAATCTTCTTCGCAATTTTCCAGGATATCACCCACAAGTGCTTTGAGATATTCTTCAGCAAGGTCTGTAATCATTGGAAGATCTGCAAAAGCAAGCTCTGGCTCAATCATCCAAAACTCAGCCAAATGACGAGAGGTATGAGAGTTTTCAGCGCGGAATGTTGGTCCAAATGTGTAGATATCAGAAAGGGCTGTTGCATAGGCCTCTCCGTTGAGTTGTCCAGATACAGTAAGAAAGGTCGGCTGGGAGAAAAAGTCTTTTGAATAGTCGACCTTTCCTTCCTTTGTTTTAGGAGGGTTATCAATGTTGAGTGTTGTAACCTGGAACATTTCTCCTGCTCCTTCGCAATCACTACCAGTGATAATAGGAGACTGAAGGTAAACATACCCCTTTTCTTGAAAAAAGCGGTGGGTCGCGTATGCCAAACGGCTTCGGACACGTGCTACAGCGCCTTGCGTGTTTGTTCTAGGTCGCAAGTGGGCAATGGTGCGGAGGAAGTCAAAAGAATGACGTTTTTTCTGAAGAGGGTAGTCGTTTGGGCAGGTTCCAATCAGTTTTAATTCTTTTGCCTGCATCTCATACTTTTGCTTATTTCCAGGACTTTTTACAATCTCTCCAGAAATAGCGACAGCGGCTCCAGTCGAAAGGTTTTCAATCATGTCTATTTGAGCAATCACCTGAAAATTTGAAAAGGAAGAGCCATCCGTCAGTTCAATAAATGCAAAGGTTTTTTGATCACGGAGAGTACGAATCCATCCACAAACAACAACTGTTTGCCCAATGATCGATTCATCAGCATTTAGAATAGATTTAATTTTCTTTCTAGGCGAAAGCGAAGGAGCGTAGCATTGCGATTTCATCTTTCCACATCAACTCACCGTTAGGGGTTTCTAAATATTTTGGGATCGACTGGAGTTTTGGATGGGTCATCATGACCTCAAAACATTGTATTCCAATCTCACCTTTGCCAAGATTTGCATGGCGATCTTTTCTTGATCCAAGGCCATGCTGGGAATCGTTTACGTGAAAGGCATAAAGATGCTCCCATCCAACAACACGGTCAAATTCATCAATAACACTTTCCCATCCCGCTTTATCACGGATATCATATCCTCCAGCAAAAATATGGCAGGTATCAATACAAACACCAATAGGGATTTTTCCTTTGACGCGGCTGATAATATAGTCGAGATGTTCAAACCGGTGTCCCATCGTTGTTCCCTGTCCGGCTGTGGCTTCAATAAGAAGACGAAGGGAATGGTTTTCAAGGAGGGGTTCAAAGGTCAGGAGGCTTTCAACGATCCGATTGAGGCAATTCTCATCGGTGTCTCCTGTTGCAGCACCTGGGTGAAAGTTCATGTAAGTGAGGCTGAGTTCACAGCATCTCTCAATTTCTTCTTGAAAAGCCTTCCGACTTTTTGTGAGGAGTTCATTTTTGTTCGATCCAAGGTTGATAAGGTAGCTGTCGTGGCTCATGATGTCGGTGATTCCTGAGTCTTTAAGCGTCTCAGTCCAGAGCGCCAGGTCCTCTCTAGAAAATTTTCGACCGTTCCATTGTTTTTGGTTACTTGTGAAAAGTTGAATTGTGGTGGCACCAATATCTATCCCTTTCAGGAGAGCATTATGCACACCCCCTGCTGTGGAGGTGTGTGCACCAATAAGTAACTTTTCGCTTTCCACTAACTTAGTGGGTGTGTGCCAAGAATTCGCACACAAGGGAAATGTTAATCGGAAGAGGCAGGACAATTTGATCCGCTTCAGGAGTCGAAAGGAGTTGTCCTGAAAAGTTTTTTTCATCCAGAGAAAGATAATCAGGGACCGTGCGAGACGAGTTCTCGAGGCTTTCTTTAAGCCCTTTCATGTTTCGAGATTTTTCTCTTACTGAAATTGTCATTCCAGGCTTTACTTCAAATGAGCGGATATCCACTTTTTTTCCGTTAACTTGGATATGGCCGTGAGCCACAAGCTGGTGTGCTTGGAAAATTGTAGAACCAAATTTCAACTTGTAAACGATGTTATCAAGACGGCATTCTAATCGTTGAAGAAGAAGATGAGCAGCGTTGCCCTCTTTCTTAACCGCTTCATGGAAATAACGGAGGACTTGCTTATCAGTAAGCATTCCATAAATGGCCTTCAGCTTTTGTTTTTCTTCAAGCTGCATTCCATAGTCAGATTTTTTTCTCCGTTTTGCGCCGTGCATTCCAGGAGGATTTGGTTTGTGTAGAAGGGGGTTGCGTAAGCGTCCAAAGATGTTAACTCCAAAACGCCTTGCGATTCGGTTCTTAGGGCCAGTATAACGTGACATTCATATCTCCTTATAATCAAGACTGACCATCCTAACCGAAGCGCATTAATTTTTACAAGCACTAGAATAGAGTGCTTTTATAAATAACTTAAAATAAGATAGTTAAAAACTAGTGAAATAATATTTCAAATGGAGTATAATAAGTGTAGGGTACGAGTAAACTAGGGGTAGAATTATGAGTCACAAAACAAAGTGGAAAGCACTCGCTTTTGAGTCTGAACTCATCGCAAAAGATGTTTTGAATAAGGAATTTCTCCCAGAGGAACTCTATCAATCTTACACTGCTCAAGTCATGCGTTTGGCGGCAGAAGTGAGCAAGATAAACACTCATAATTGTGCGCCTATCCGAAAAAATTTGGAAATCATTGAAACTCGACTGCGCGTTCTCAATCCTGAGCACCGGATACAAACAAATTTTGAATTTTTCACCCGAAAAATTTATCACTTTCAAGGCCGCCTCGAACTTTTAAAAGAAAGTTTAGAAGTGTTTGAAGAGGAATATTCCAATCTTTCTATACAGCATGTGAAGCGCTCAGCAATTGAAAAAGAGATTGCACTTATAGAAGCTCAGCTTCAAGATACTGTCAATCAGAGAGAAGCTCTTCTGGCTTAACGCAGGTTAGATAATCGCCCCCTAACTGATTGAAAACATCCCCAAATTCCTGTACAATTTCCCGGAAAAACCAACGAGAGATTTTCTATGGAAGCTGTTTATCAAGATAGAATTAAAACTTGTTCTTATTGCATCGAGCCCATTGCACAGGTCAGATCTGATGGCCCAAGGTATACTGTTATTGAGGATGGATCTGGTATTATCTGTTCGAAAATTTGTTTTCATCTTTTTCATGAACACTGCATCCGCGCTTGGGTTGAGGCAGGAAGATCTTGCCCTGACTGCAGAAATCCAGATTTTTCGACGAATGTTGTTCGTTTCACGGATTTTACTGCTGCGTATGAGGCCTATCTTAATGCTGAAGAGGATATCGAGCTTAGGCCACTAGAAGAGGCTTTTCCCGTGCAGTTTGCATGCGTAACTGCAAAAGTAATATGCACCATGCTAAATTTAGCTATTGAGGGAGCTTCTGAAGGAAGTGTTCCTCCAGAAAGCAAAAGAGCCGCTGCTGGAACCACCCACGATAAAATTAGAGCTCAGATGAGAAAAGAAGCAACGGACCCTTTTACTGAAAATGAGCAGCGAATTCTTAGAGACACGGTGGAGAGGAACAAAAAATTTTTAAGAGGTAAATCAGAGAACTCCCGACTCTTGACAATTCTAGGTGGTTTAAAAACCATCCAGCAAGGACACTAAGCTTACTTTCACTTAATCTATTTCTCTTGAAAAAAAACTTACATTCTAGTAAGTTTTTTTTCAATTTTACATAGAGTTTTATGAGTCTTGTTTTCCCACCACCCAGAGCTAAAGAGTGCTCCTATTGCCTGGACCCCATTGCGGTAGTAGCGATTGAAAATTCCAAGTATAAAGTGATCGAAGATCGGCGCGATGTCATTTGCTCGAAGATTTGTTTTCACTTTTTCCATGAGAAATGCATTTATAAATGGATCGAACAGGGGAAATCCTGCCCAATCTGTAGAGATGAAAACTTTTCTAGAAACATTGTCCATTTCGATGGTTTTACTGCCACATACGAAACCTATCTCAATGCTGTAGAGGATACGGAGCTCAAGCCTGCAGCAAACGCTCGTCTCCACCGTCTCTCAAGAATGTGGGGAGGTTTAATACATCGGATGGGATTGGTGATTATCGTCTTTGTCGCCTTCTATGTGATTTTTAAAACAGCGGCTTATATCTACGGAAAACTAAAAAACCCCGAGCCTCCGCCCATCAAAAATGATGTGTTAGACAACATTCCCCCCAAGGGATTAGTGGGATCCCCCTTCTTGCAAAAATTTCCAAAATAGAGCACAATGGCCCCGTTATGGAAGAGAAATACCTTGTACTTGCGTTCTATACGCTTAGTCAGATTGAAGAGCCCCACCGCGAAGTAAAACGGTGGAAGCTATTTTTGGAATCCCTAGACGCTATGGGGCGGATCTACATTAATGAAGATGGGGTTAATTCTCAGATGAGTATCGCGCGCGCAGACTCTACAAAGTTTTATGAGTGGTTTCTAAATGATTATCCTGGCACCGAGATCAAGGTGCATCAGTATCCTGAGCATGCCTTCCCGAAAGTGACAGTCAAGTATCGCGAGCAGCTTGCTGCTATGGACCGCGATTTTGATTTGGCACAAGGGGGCGAGCACGTTTCAAGTGAAAGATGGGCTAAAATGATTGAAGAGCGAGACGAAGACACTGTCATTCTTGATGTCCGCAATGACTATGAATGGGATGTGGGCCACTTTGAAGGGGCTGAACGACCTGAACTTAAAACGTTTAGAGAATTCCCCAAGCTTGCTGAGGATTTAGCGAAGACACGCGATCTAAAGAAGACCAAAGTGATGATGTATTGCACTGGTGGGATCCGCTGCGAACTTTACTCTTGCCTCATGAAGGATGAAGGATTTGAAAATGTTTATCAGCTGGATGGTGGAGTCATTAAATATGGCCTTGAGCAGGGAAATAAGCAGTGGAAGGGAAATCTCTTTGTTTTCGACGATCGTTTAGTGGTTCCTATCTCTGATAAGGAGAAGAATGAGGTCATTAGTGAATGCCTTCATTGCAAGACGAAGATTGATACCTATTACAACTGTGCAAATATGGATTGTAACGATCTCTTTTTGAGTTGTCTCAAGTGCGCTGAAAACATGAAAGGGTGTTGCTCAGAAGAGTGCGTTGACGCTCCGAGGCGCCGCCTTTTCGAGTTAACAGAAAACCCTAAGCCATTCCGCAAACTTCCCTTTGAGGAGAAACAGGCTCTTACTCCGACGGATGTTGCTTCTTGTCAATTAGCTCAATAGCAGCTGCCTTTAAGGTTTTAAGTCCCTCTTCAAACCCTACCTCCACAAGGAGGTGGTCCAGATAACGCATTTCTGCCTGAAGCTGGTCACACATCGATTCTAGCTTTGCAATTTTCTTTAGTAGCTGATCCTGATCCATATTCTTTATTCTTTTTCCCTCCACTTTATACCCACCTCAAAAAATAAAGCATCAAATTCTTCTTGGTCTTTTTGCGGAGAACAGTTCTTTCGATCTTACTAACCAACAAGTGGTTGGTTACGATCTCCAAGAACTGTTCTCCGCAAAAATCTTCAAGCCAATTCGCCCCTTTAATTCTTGAGGTGGGTATTTCTTATATTGAAAGAACCGTGCCAATGTGTTACTAAAAGGATATGGAACGTGGAATTTCTCTACTCTTTCGTTTGATGAGCGCTTCTTGGATCCTCATGGGAGCAAGTGGTTGTGAAAAAAAGGAAAAAGTTTCAGATCCCTTTGTCTTAGAAGAGTTTGATTTCGAAGAAGAACGGATTTTTTCTCAAGACTCGTGAGCGAGAAGAATTTTTTTTATTCTTAGGTTATAAGCAAACCCCCCAATAGAGCCATTGCCTTGGATTACCCTGTGGCAGGGAATAACAAGTGGATAGGGGTTTTTGTTGCACACATTGCCGATAGCCCTGGCACCTTTTGCACATCCTACGCGGGAAGCTATTTCCCCATAGCTTGCAACGTTTCCCATTTCAATGGAATCAATAGCCTTTAATCCTTTTCGGTTGAAGGGGGTAAGGGAAGAGAGGATAAGTGGAAGGGGAGGTCCTTTTTGCCGTTTTGCGTAAGTCTCCATCCAGTCACAGATTTCTTCTTCGAGACCTTCTCCATCAATGGAGCAACTAAACTCTTCAGAAAGAGCAATCCGAATACGGCATATCTTTGAGTCTTGGAGTATAAATTGGGCATGAATTGGAGGTCCAAGGGCCCAGCGACGCTGGACCCCTGAGCCTATTAAACTAGTCTCTTTTAAGAGCACGGTCGTTCATGATCGCAATGTTCTCTTCAATTTCGCTCAATTCGCGATACCGCTCTTTACTAACCGCTTGGTTATTATAAAAGTAACGTGTGCGAGACATCCCATCAAAGAAGACGATTGAAGGACCATGTTTTTGCCCATCCATCCATTCAGTTTCTTCTACAATGGTCTCTCCATCAACGAAGTGACGCTCCATTCCATGCTTCCTGCCATCCTTATATTGGAGTTCGAGGTAGCGGCAGCCGTTCTGGTAATATGTAGCGATGCCATCAAGCACGTTTTTCATGTAAGGTTCAACGGAAATAGGTTCTCCAGTTGGAGCAAAAACTTTCTTTTCTCCGTGAATGAGCCCACCAGAAAGAGGGATCACAGTATGGGGAATTCCATGGGTATGAAAAGTTTCACGAAGGACAGGAAAACCTGCTTCAATGGTCTCTTTTGCAACAATATTCTCGTGTTGATCACGCGTAATGCGCACTCCAGAGCCCTTGACAACGCGGTGCTCTGTTTCATTTCTTTCGTTAAAGTATTCACCTTCAAGAAGCTCTTGATTATGATACTCTTCAACACTTAGAGGAGTTCCTTTTTGGAACCATCTTGTCACTTTTGTGTGGGAAGGTGAGAAGAACACCTGTTCCTTCTGAGGAATGCTTCGGATGTCGTAAGAGGTTTTCTTCACCAGATTTCCTCTTTCATAAACGTTAAGGGACTCAATAGTATTTGAGTGAGGGAAGGTATAGGTAGTTGGTCCGTTAAGAATGCCGTCTTCATAGGATGATGTAACAGTTACGCCGTTTCTCAGCGTCGTAACAACTTGACCGGGATAGGTTGCACCCTCCCATTCTTCTTTTGAAACATCATAACCATATTTATGAATGTATCGCTTGGAAACTACGTTTTCATCTTGATCTTTGCTAGAGTTCTGACAGCCAAAAATAAACAGTCCAGATAGCGCGATAAGTAGGGGGGAAAGTCTTTTCATAGTTGACCTCTTTAATATTGCTTTTTCTGATCATACCATTTCCCGAAATAAAATCACGCATTCTTTATGGAGCCTGTTGGAAAAATAGGGAATGCTTATTGATTTTGACAGCTACGGATCTCATTTGCGAGAGCCTCGGCATTATAAATATGTTCTAAAGCATGGAGGATTGCCTCGGAATGAACACTGACAGCTCTGCCTTGTTTTTGATCAAATTCAAAATCCCAAGTCAGAGATTGCATATTCCCGTCAAAGATAAGCCCAACAATTTCACGTTGCGCGTTGATAACAGGACTGCCGGAGTTTCCTCCAATAATATCGTGCGTTGAGGCAAAATTAAATGGGGTGTCTTCATTCACAAATCCTTGCCTCGTTTGCCAGCTTGTTGGCAACGCATAGGGAGCTTGATGATGATTTTTGATCGCTTTGTGGTAGGCCCCGCCGAGTGTTGTGTGTGGAGAAATGTACCCTGTTTCTTCGTGATAGCCCATCATTTTCCCCACAGATAGGCGGAGAGTGAACGTTGCATCTGGGTACATGGACTCTCCAAAATGCTCGAAAAGTACTCCCGCGATCTTGGCATAATTCTCATTTTTAGCGGCATCGAGACCATAAGTCATTTTTTCTCTTAGTTCTCGAGCAAAGGGGTCAAGAGAACGTGCTAAACAAATCAGTGAATCGCTGGAATGCGCCACAGCTTCAGGATTTTGAAACAATTCTGCGCGATACCCAAGGTCAAAGAGTCGCGTTCCATTTATCAATTCATCGACTTTGTCTTCAATAGACTTTCCTGCAAGAGCTGCTTGAGTCGCAGGATGGTTCTCGCCAAGAATTTCTACGAATCGACTAAGCCCATGAGTGAGTAGCTCTCGTTCGAACTCAATATAAATAGGCTCAGCTGACAAAAGAGAAAGTTCTAAGGTTGGGAGCTCGCTATCGATATATTCTTTAAGTCGTAACTCATTAGGTTTTGATCGTTCTTCTGCGAGGCGAATAAGGTCTTTTGCAAAGGCAAACATTTTTGAAAAGTTCGAGGCTCTTCCCTCAAGGTAAAAATGCTCTGCAAAATAACTTTTCGCGTCCTCCAAAGAATTGGATAAGTTTTTCCAGGGTCTTTGGTCTTCTTCGGATAATTTTGAAAGGATCGTTGCTTCATTTTCGGACTTATTTGGAATAATTATTTCCCCATTTAATCCTTTAGCTAGAGCAGAGTATGCTTTAAGTACGTTGCTATAGCGCGACTTATCCTGAGCGGCTACTCGCGCATTTTCTTCGCTTTTTTTTGCAAAACTGTCGAGACATTGAATTCTTCCCTGAATAAACTCCAGCAAAAACGGGAAGGCATAATCTCGGTAAAAGTAGAGATGGTCTTTTGTAAAAAGCCGCTCAGTTCTTCCAGGGTGTCCCAACACAAACAGGGGTTCTCCAAGCTTTGGGCCAGATACGCTCCATCTGAAGTAATCTTTGTTTTGCAGGGGCTGTCCATTTTCGTAGATACGGAAAAATGCAACATCAAGGTCATGGCTTGGGAACTCAAAGTTTTCGATATCTCCCCCAAAAAATGCAATACTCTCTTCGGGCGCCATTACGAGACGGATATCTGTGAAGCGTTTATAGAGGTATAGGTGATACCTTGCACCTTGATATAGGGTGACAACTTCAGGTTGAAGATCTGTCTCTTTATGAGCCTTTTCTTTTATCTTTGCGATTGCGCCCTTTCGAGCCTCTTCCCTCTTTTTGAGTGACATTTCAGAGTCAATTTGAGCGTTAACTTCCTCAGTCACATCTCGAATCGAGATGAGTTGATCCATATAGGCGTTTGGGCATTTGAGCTCTGACCCAAGGCTCCCGGCATAAAATCCTTCTTTCATCAGATCGGTACCTTCAGTTGAAAGATCATAGATTGCCTTTGACCCTACGTGATGATTCGTCATCACAAGGCCATTTGGAGAAACAAAGGATGCTGAGCCCCCAAAGCTCACACGCAGGCAGGACTGTTGTGCGTGGGTCGCCCACTCTTCGTCTAAGTTCTCACCATAGCTTTCATAGATTTGCTTTTGAGGGATTTGATTTAGAGGCCACATTCCCTCATCGGAAAAACCATGGTTTATTAAAGTGACTGCAATAAGAAAAGCAAAGATAGATTTCATGTCTAGTTCCTTTGGATATGCGTGATCAGCCGCTCATGTTCTTGGTCAACCTGGGACTGCTCAATCGTTTTTCGATCGTCACGATAAATGAAGCGAAAAGTGACGTTCTTTTTATCTTTTCCCAGTTTTTCACTTTCATAGACATCGAGGAGTATGGATTCTTTTAGGAGCTTTGAGCGGAAGCTTTGGATTAATTCGAAAACAGTTCCTAGTGGAAGATCTCGATCAAGAGTCACAGTCCAATCACGATCACTCCCCGGAAATTGGGGTAATAAAGCCATTTTTCGGTCTTTTTTTAACGTTGCCATCCACTCATGAAGATCGATCTGAGCAAAGAAAACTCTCTCTTCTATATCGAGGCGCTTTAACCGCTCAGGATGAACTTCTCCTATAACACCTAACTGAGAGCCGCTTGAATGAATGCTTGCTTGTTTTCCAGGGTGAAAACTTTTAAAGTGAGTTTTTTCATAAGACCCTTCTTCGATGATATTTTCAAGAATGCCTTTTAGGTCGAAAAAATCGGTCTCTTCCGCTTTTTGTTCCCAATGCTGAGGGCGCCTTTTTCCGGTAAGAAGAATTCCAGCTATTAAACGCTCTCGATAGTGATCTCCATCTTTAAAGTGGATCTTTCCAATCTCGAAAGCATGAATATCTCGGGTTTTTCGGTCGAAGTTGTGCTTCACTGCTTGAAGCATCCCGGGGAGAAGAGACATTCTTAAGATTGATTGATCGACAGAGCTTGGTTTCAAAACCTTGATCTCTTCTTTCTCGCCTAATTGTTTTTCCAGGCAAAGTTCAGCGAGCTTCGGACTAATAAGGTCACAGGTCAAAAATTCCTGGAGCCCCGCTTCAATGAGCTTTTCTCGTACCTTTTTTTCCATAAGATAAATCGCAGCATGAGGGAGAGGGGAGCATGCAACGCGTGCTTCTCGCTTCTTGATATTGTTATAACCAAAAATGCGGGCGACTTCTTCAATTAAGTCGATTTCTCCGTGGATATCATTGCGGTAAGAAGGGACGGTCACATGAAGGGTGTTACTCTCGCCTTTGACCTCCATTTCGAGCCGCTTTAGAAAAGATTCTACTTCGCTCAAACTGAGCTTTGTTCCCAAAATCTGATTGGTCCTATCAAGCCGGATTTTAATTGTTTTTCGCTTCTTCTCTTTTCCGATAACATCGACTATTCCCTGTTGCACTACGCCACCGCCAAGCTCTGCGATGAGCTCTGCTGCACGGTCGAGTGCAACGGGGATCATTTCAAAGTCGACACCTCTTTCAAAACGTGCCGAGGATTCACTTCGAAGATTCAGTGCTTTGCTTCCTCTTCTGACGGCAGAAGGATCGAAAAAGGCTGATTCCAAGATAATATTAGTTGTTCCATCCTCAATTTCTGAGTTAGCTCCTCCCATGACTCCAGCAACGGCAATGGGCCCCTTATCATCATGAATCATCAAAATATTTTCGGGAATCTTTCGCTTTTCCCCATCTAGTGTTTCAAAGGAAATAGGCTGAGTTGTCGATTGAACAGAGATTTTTTGTCCCCGCACCTTTTTCCCATCAAAGGCGTGGAGAGGTTGCCCGAGTTCTAACATCACGTAGTTTGTGACGTCTACGATGTTATTAATGCTTCGAACGCCAGCATTTTCTAGTCGACTTTTCATCCAATCTGGAGAAGGACCAACACGAATTCCTCGGATTTCTCGAGCGCAGTAACGCCTGCAGTTTTCTAAGTCTTTAATGGATACAGAGACGCCTGTTTTCTCGCTTCCTTCATTTACCACTACGCTCTGCCACTTTACTTTCTGATTAAGGAGCGCTGCAACATCCCTCCCCATTCCGAGCATGCTCATGCAATGCCCTAAGTTAGGGGTCAGAGAGATTTCAAAAATCATATCGCCGAATAGCTCAGAAATTTCAACCCCTAAAGGAGCAGCCTTCTCGAGGCTAAGGATTCCGCTATTATCTTTGGACAGCCCCAGTTCCCTTCCTGAGCATAGCATTCCAAACGACTCGACATCTCGCAGTTTTGAGCGTTTAATCTTAAAAGTTTTTCCTCCCTCATCTTCGAGGGTTGCTCCCACCGTTGCAAGAGCCACTTTCATTCCAGCTGAACACTTTGGATCTCCGCACACCACCTGCATCGTTTCGCTTCCATCGAAAACCTGAGCAACGGTTAGCTTGTCAGCGTTAGGGTGTGGAGCCGTTTCCTTGACTTCAGCAACGACCACACCCTTAAAGGAAAAGGGAGTTGCTTCGACTTTGTCGACTTCAAGTCCTGCCAACGTCAAGACATCGGAAAGAGCTTCCTTACTCAAATCTAACTCAACAAACTCTTTTAACCAGGAGAGGGGGACACGCATAATAAATCCAAAGTTTTATTTTTCCGAAACGTCAATCCTCCAGAGTACACTAATTCCTTCTATTGGATCAATCCCTTCCCCCAGGTAGAAAAATCTTCTTTCCAAAATAATCTCTAAAAACTATTTAGGGGTTTGAACCTGTTCCTTAAGGAGAGGTTTTACAACCTTGGAGTGGAAGTATGAAAGAAATCGGATTGCAGGCATTTAAAACTGCGATTGACAGTGGCCTCGGAAAGGATGCTATCATCGTTGACGTGCGTCGTCCTGACGAATGCGAAAAGATACGGATTAAGGGAAGTAAAAACTACCCATTAGATGAAATAGTTTCCCATAAAGATGAGCTATCCAAGTACAAGAAAATCTACGTCTATTGTACCGCAGGGGTGCGTTGCAAAAAGGCTTGTGAAGCTCTCGAAAAGGCGGGGATGGATTCTGATCAGCTCGTCCACATTATGGGAGAAAGTTCCGATTGGAAAACGATGGGGCTTCCTGTCGAAGAAACCAAAGGGGGGCACGTTGCCGTTCAGCGGCAAGTTTATTTTTTGGCAAGTTCACTCATTCTTCTCGGTCTCTTGCTATCACTTATCTACTCTCTGTGGTGGTTACTCCTCCCCTTTTTCATTGGAATGGGAATGTTCACCTCGGCAGTGCGTGGGATATGCTATAGCGAGATCATTCTGTCTAAGATGCCTTGGAACCGCTAATAATTTAAATGGATGGATTCAGGGGAAGACACAATTTCATATATCCAATGATTTTGTGACAGGTATTACCCTTCAAGTGCGATCTTTGCTGGCTTAAATAGAAGATTTTCTTTAAAATGAGAAGTGCATTTTTGCAAAAAAGTGCCCCGGGAAGCTACAGACCTCCCAGGGCATGAAACTAAGGCACTATTCGTAGCATACCCCTTAGTCTCGCCTTCCATTATAGGGAAAGCGGTTCTAAAAATCTATAGCTCTTCGTATCGAGGCTTTGCTTTGATGCTCGGAGTCTCTGCATGGGTAGTGCCTTCTTTTTAAATAAAACAGAAGGAGACCTCTATATGAAACATCAAAAATTTTGGACTGAAAGACTCTTTGAAAAGCAAAACGAAGTGCAGATGAGTTTTCAGGAAATTGCAGATTTTTTTGGCGTCAGTCGCACGTCTGCAAACAACTACATCAAAAGAGATGTCAAAGCAAAATTTATCGAAAAGTGGAGCCATTATGCAGAGTCAAAAAGGACGCGACAAGTGCTTCAGGGGAAAAATGTTTATAAGCTCAGAAAAACATAGACCAGAGCAAAAAAAATCCTCGGGTGTCGGCCCGAGGATTAAAGTTTTTTCTTATGTCAAACTTCTAGGCAGCACTTCTTTGAGAAGCTGATCTGGTCTTTTTCTTTGGTTTCTTTGGGGTAGGAGCTGGGATAGCTTTTACTTGTAATTCCAGCCCAAATACATCCAGAGTATCAACAAGGGTATTGATCCCGGGGTTTCCGTTTGTTGAGAAGGATTTGTAGAGACTTTCCCGATTGCGTTCGATCTCTTCTGCAAGCTTGGTCATGCCCCCGTGAGCTTTGATGACATCACGAACAGCAATTAAAAATACACGGGGATCCTCGTCTTTTAAGCACTCATTGAGATATGCAGCAGCCTCTTTTGGATCTTGGAGCTCTTGATATAGATAATCTTCTTTGTATCTTTGTGAGCGTTTACCCATTTTATTCCTCGTTGTTTTCTAAGTAGTCTTGCCAATACTTTTTTGCTTTTGAAATGTCTAGAGATTGCGTTCCTTTTTTCTCGCCAGACAGGAGAATCACCAAAATTTCCTAATTCAAGCCTTGCAAGGCGTCTGCGAATAATCGCTCTTGCTTGAGAAGTTAGGGATTTGGCCCATTTGTCAAAAGGACGCTTTCCGGTGTCAGTAACATATAACTCGATTTCGACTGTTTTCATCTGACCCTTATCGTAGCTTTTGAGCTACATTAAGTCGAGGGGGATCTCACTTTTTGAGCGTAGTGGGAGGTTGCTTAAGAAGGTTAAAGGTTTTACTATTGATTCCTGCGACCTCTGGCAGCTCCTTTTATATTCAGGACAGTAGGAGGCTCTATCAGAATTGTCAGGAGATTCGAGAAATACTGATTTAATGACTCCATAGACACCTCGCTTTTGTTTTGCTTTTGATTCTAGGGGTGGGGTACTATCGCCGCATGCGTTATAGCCATTTAGAACAGGTTCTTTTGAAGCGATCGAGGATACTAATCCATGCGCTTATTATCAGTGGAACACTTAACTTAGCGCTTATCGCTACTTTTGTTACCTTAGTGATTAAGGAGCGAAAGGGGATCGTGATGCCTGCTGCGCAATTAAGTGAGCGACTAAAAGAGGTTCGGCTGAAAAACGAAGAGGTTCTGCAAGAGTTTGCCTCGATGACTTATGACACTTTAGTACGCGAGCTTTATAATGAAACGCATGTTGAAGAGGGGCAGCGGCGGTGTGACCTCGCTTTAGCTGCTTTGACCCGTTATCATGACTTTGATGCTGAGAGGGCTTTCGCAGGATTCCCAGTGGAGCAGAGGAAGGTTAGTTTCGGTGAAGAGTCAATGGTATTATTTCCTGGAATGAGCGTTGAAAGGCTTGAAGGAGTCCGTTTGTTTGCGCGGAGAGAAGTTTGGCCACTCACACCAAGGGGACTCTTTAAGCAGATTCAAAATAGAGAAGGAATTCCAGAGAGTTTGAAAGAGTCTTTTGTTTTAACGAATGAATTTTTTGAGATCAAACGAGCGATAGGTCGTCTCCCTTATGCAATTTCGGACGAGACGCTTCTTAACCTTGTGACTGCAGGGGATTGGGAATCGGTAGAGACTTTTTCAAGCAAGGATCTTGTGTCTTTTCTAGTTCCTCGGATGGAAAAAGGATCAAAACTCGCGGCTTATTTGATGGTTCTTGAAGAAAGAGACTATGCTCTAAAGAGTTTAGATGATGGTCAAATGGAAAAGCTGTTATCTCTTCTGACTGAAAAGACCCCTGCGATCGAATCCTTTTTAAAAGAGGTGGGAGACGGAATCCGGGCAGACCACGTGAAAGCACTTGCTGGCAAGCCTCTTGAAAATCCTCCGCGTCAATATACGGTGCAGTCAGGGGATAGTCTTTGGAAGATCTCTCGGATGTTTGACGTGAAAGTAGAAGTCATTCAAGAGATGAATGGGCTGGATTCAGAGAGTCTCAAGCCAGGTATTGAACTCACTTTGCCCGCTGATACCACGCCATCCCCACTCCACTCAGAATAAGCAGTACACCTCCTCCAATAATTAGCCCCTGGGTTCCGATGATCTGCAATAGGTTTGTCGATAGCCCAACAAGAGCAAAGGAGATGGCAACGGTTGCTCCAAAAATTCCCATGACCCAACCTTGTTCTTCCTTTGTGGCGGCATTAGAAAATGTGGTCATGAGCATTGCGTAGGCAATGATGTCAAAAAGGGCTATGGGAAAGGCTAGGATCCATGAAAGGGCTTCATATTGATTGGCCCCACCCCAAAGTTGAAAGCCTCCTGTGAGTATCAAAGCTGCGATTGCGATGTGGGAAATGTTCCATTTTTTCAGAGCAAGAGGGATGATCACCAAGGTTCCGAAAGCAAAATAGAGCCCTATGAATCCTGTAAAGAGCCCTAGATAGAGACTCGTATAGTTGAAAAGCTGTTTGATTTGAATCAAGATGGTTTGAAAATAGAGGCCAAACCCCACTTGCATTAAGACAAAAATGATCACAAGGGCGCGTACTTCTCGATGTTTAAAAGCATCAATAAAAACTTCTATTGGGCGGAATAGGCTTAAAGGTTTTTTCTTTGTGGGGATGAATGTTTCCTTGAAAGAGATTAGAATCCACAGCACCGCAATTCCAGAAAGGGCAGCTGCAATAAAGAAGGGAGTATCAAATCCAAATCCAGCAAAGAGACTTGGGTCAGAGAATACGCCTCCCAATAGAGGCCCTAAGACTAGACCAATGCAAATAACAAATGTAATCATACTCATGTTAAGTGCTTTGGTCTCTGGAGTTGATAAATCGGAGATTGCTGCTTGTGCAATAGGTTGACTTCCTGCCATGAGTCCCGATAGGGCGCGGCCTATGAGTAGGATCGAAAGGCTAGAAGCAATCACACCAAATCCCATTAGAATAAAGCTTAAACAAATCCCCCCCATGCAAAGAGCGATTACTTTTTTTCTTCCAAAATGATCTGAAAGATCTCCCATAAAGGAAGCTCCAAAAAGCATGCCTAAAGGGTAAAGCATGTAGGAAAGACCCATGAAAAAGTTTCTTAGAGTTTCAGAGTGAAGAGAGGACACGAGGGGATTCGAAGGGTTTGTAAAGATAGCGGTCATGATCGGATAGACAAGACCATAACCAAAAACGTCGATAACAATTGCCAGCAGGCAGGGGACCATCACCCCAAGTTTCACATTTCGAAAGATCATATTTCAGTCGATAACAGAAATGCAATACCACTTCCAATAAGAAAACTCATAAATTGGCTCAGAAATTCTCATGAAAAAATTGAGCTTGGAGATCGATGCCAACCACTTGTTGGTTAGCAAGATTGAAAGCACAATTTTAGCTGAGAAGGTCGAGTTTAATTTATGAGTTTTCTTACTGGAAATGGTATAATAATTAGGGAAGGGGATCGCAGCCGCCTGGATGCCAAGGGTGGCATCGGAGAAGGCGTCGGACCGTAAGGTAAAACCCTTTAAAAAACCCATGTTTCTTAAAAGCCTCTATCCCATATTCCGAGCAAGAAGGGTAGAAGCGACAGTTACCTTGAGTGAAGGGACCAATGGTCCATTGATAGAGACGAATCAAGAAAATAAAAAAATATTTCAATGCAAGAAACCCTTGATTCGATTCTGTTAAATGACTATCATACCCTATTTCCAACTTTTGCGGAAGTGGTGGAATTGGCAGACACGCTACCTTGAGGTGGTAGTGAGGGTAATACCTCTTGGGGGTTCAAGTCCCCCCTTTCGCACATCCCCTTAACTTTTTTCTAAAAGATCCAATAGCTCATCGATCTCTGTCTTGAGATGAGGTCCGACTTCTGATCCGAATCGTGGTTGGGAAGTATTTGCTATTGCCTCTCCTTTCAATCGAAGATCTGGAGACAATTCGGTATCCTGCAGAATAAAACCCATAGATGTGAGTTGTCCAAAGATCACGTTGAGAGAAAATTGATTATTCATGATCCCACTACAAGCATTGTCGACTTCAGGGAGCAGAGCTTTGAGACAGGCAATCATTCCCGCTTTTAACTGGTCAGAAGAAACAGTGGGTTTCTCGCTCTGCATGCTATCGATTAACTGAGTAAATTCAATGTGATCCCACTGGAAATAGAGCGGTTTTGACACTAAGTCTTTCATTTTGTGTTCAATATGGCTAAAGGCGTTATCTGCATCCCGATGGTATTCATTGGAAAAAATAGCTTTCAAAACGAGATAAGCACCATAGTCGGCACTCCAGCCAGTGGGGGCAAACAGCAGGTAATCTGAAAGGCTTTCTAATGCCTTTTCTAAATTTTCTTCTTTACTTTCATGAAAATAAGGGCTCTCTAGGCCTCCAATTCCTTGAATTTCACTCATAAACACCTCTATTTTGCGGGGATTTTATATATATTTTCTGTTTATAACAAGTAAATCCCTACCTGAATACAGGGCATTTATTATTGGATGTTAAAAAGCCCAGGGTTGATTAATGAGCAAAAGCATGGTATAATGGACACCATTCAAACCTAGCTTGATAGTAGTATTATGGATATGTTAAGATCTTTATTTTCAACAGCTTACAACTATATCTATCCGGAAAGCAACAGTCAAAGTGAGGATGACACCTCAAGCAGTACGTTCAGCCTGAGTTTGGGGTCTAAAGCTGAAAATAGCCTACCTGATCATGTAGCTAAGACTTATCCAAATCGTCGCTATCAATTTACACCTCTCCCCAACATACAAAAAGACTCTGATATGAGAGTTGACTATCAACGACATATGGTCTTAGGTCGAGGTGAAGAAAGGCCTTATGCAAGTGGTTTTGAGTTGGGATTTGTCGTTCTTATGCGTTCCTCAACCCACCTTGGAGTCGCTAGAATTCATCAGGCAATTGAGCCCCTTGTGAGTGCTCTTAACGAAATGGGAGCTAAAACAGAGCGGAAATTTGAAGTTTTTATCATTGGTGGAAGGGCTTCAGATAGCACGAAACACGAAGACGTCTGTCGCCATATTAAAAGCTTCAATAAGCTCCACGGGGGAAATATTTCCATTTCTGATGATCTTTTTCGCGTTGTCGACTTTAAAGGACCATCCCCATCTCAGACTCCCGATATAAGTTTTGCGGGATTTGATCAAAAGGCTAATCCTATAGCTGTCGTTGATTATCGTTAATTCCATATTAGAACAATTCTCTAAGTATTTTAGATTCTAACCTATTTATAGTAAGTAGATAAGGTCTGCTCGAAAACTATTCACCTCCTAATTAGTTGGCAACGAGACTGTTGTGTTTTTATTAAACAAATAAGTTGTTAATATTATTTAATTTAAATAAAAATTATATTATAATTAATATAAATAATTTAATTTATATGTTTAGGAAAAAAGAGCATGAGTAAATCTATTGGTTTAGTGGTGGGTATTGGCACTGCTTTGGTTGGAAGCTATATGGCTTACCAATCCGCACAAGAACAAACAAGAATAGAATCTGAATTAAACACAGCATTAGAAACTAGGGGGGCCGTTCAACATGTTTCTGGCGAGTCAGAAGGAGAAGGAGTTTTTGCTGTAGGAACTGCGGTTGCTAGTTTCGTAAATAGCCGCTCAATTATGAGAGGAGCTACAATTCCGTGGAATGGGGAAAGGCTTTTAGATGGGAAGTTTAGACTTTATAGAGAAATTGGTGGTGAAGGTGTTAGACTAAACACGCGTTCTGGAGACCGCCTTTTTGGGATGTACTTTAGCGTATCCAATTTTCATGACAAGATTCGTGAGATGGGAGGAAGATTTGAAGTCCTAGATATTCATTTAGACCATCCATTTTTCAAAGTAGCTGAAAACATTACTCTTCAAAACAACCGTGTAAATAGAGACTATCCTGCAGTTCGCATTCCCTACTCCGCTGATTTAGAGGATTTGTTTAGAAGCCCCAAAGAGTTTCTAGATTTCTGCAGAAAAATGAATATTGAGGTGCTTTGGGAAGACAATCTTCAGCCGTTTGAGGCGGCTTCATGGTACCACTGGAATTCACGTAAGCAAAACCTTGTTCTAACAACAAGGTTTGACATGGCTGAGGTTAGGCGAGGAAGTGTAGAAGATATCACCATTGAAAATCGTGCTCATAAACTATCTGTTTCAAGTTTTTTTGAGACCAATTCACTCAAGTCAAGAGCGATTGTATTTGATGGAAATATTGCAGAGGTTAAGCAGCTTTTTTCAGAAGGAGATGAGGATGTTAGAGGATTAAAAATCGAACAATCTTCTTGGAAAATGGCTGAGTATAATGGAAAAGTTTATTTTTTAGACAACGGGGCTGCAGAAAATCTACTTCTTCAGGCGGAAATGAAAGGGGTAAAGTTGTGTCCTTTCTTTAGAGTGGAAGAAACCCCTGTTAATCTGAATCATGTTGGAGAGCAAGGTGGAGCTGTTATTCTATCAATGAACCAAACAAACAGCTTCAGTTCCTATTCTCATGAGATTTTGACTTTTCTTTTTAATGGAGTGAATATCCTGGCTTATGACAATGCTGGAAAAGGGATTAGTCAAGGAAAGAACAGTGAGCGCGGAATGACTGAAGCGGTCCGAAGTGCTGGTGATTTTTTGATTTCAGAAAAAGATTTTGAGGAGTCTCAGATCTTATTTAAGGGACAATGTGCTGGAGGTCTTCCTACTTCAGAAGCAGGACGTATTTTTCCTACGTCCCATATTTGGGTGGATCAAGCTCCGCGCACTTTTTATGGGGCAGCACAGAGCATGGCCCTCGTTAAAAGTGAAGATATCAGGGATAGATCGCGCACCAATGAATCTTATTTAGGACGCGCAGCCCACGCTATTTCGAGTTCGGTGCCATTTTTAGCTCCGACTATAGGATATGTCTCCTCCTTCGTTCTTCCATCCTACGATGTAGTAGAAAACCTTCAGCAAAATCGAGGGAAGCATATCTATACAATTGGGGTTCCTGATGCTAGAGGATTTGGAGGAGACCAGTTGGTCCCAACTTCCCACAGAGATGCTATTCGGGAACAACTCCAAACTGAAGAAAATGGGGTGTACCTTGAAATGCCAGGAGCCACTCATGTGACGGATTGGTGGAAAGATCCAAACGTTTTAGAGAGTGTAAAAGGTGTTTTATCAGAAACTCACTTGAGTGTAGATTCTTATGCAGTCCAAATGGCTGGTGGAAGAGCTGTTATTGAGCAGAGATACGAAGCAATTTTTGGAGAAGCCTATGATGATGATCGTGCCTCAGACCTGCAATACGCTGTACACGAAATGATTACCATTGCCTACGAGGGCGAGGATATGTTTGCCCTTGGTTCAAACCTATTTGATATTAGGTACGACGAAAGCCCTGAGCTGCATCTTGCTGTTGTGAACGCTTGCCTCGATGCAGCGGAGGCAGGCGGTCAAAAAGATGCTCTGAAGTTTCTTGTGAATTACAAGAGGAAAAATACGTAAGATTTAGTGGGATTAGGCTTTAACAGGGATATTAGGGCCTGGAAGTTTTTCTATGTGATTGATAGAGCTCTGAAGGATCTTTTTCGCAACACTGTAGACGATGTATCAGCTCAGTAATTTTCTAATCGGTGTTGTTTTAGAGACGTTGTGAACGATTAAATTACTTTTGAATACCAGCAATGATCAGAGATTTGGTTTCGCAGTAGGCATCAAGGCTTCCATGGACTCCATTTTCGCGACCAAGTCCTGATTCTTTCCACCCACCGAAGGGGAGAACTTCAGAAACAACATCAGTTGTATTTACGCCGACGGCTCCCGCTTCAAAACTTTCAGCGACTCTCCAGGTGCGGCCGATGTTTTCACTGAAAAGATAGGCCGCAAGTCCATAGTTGGTATCGTTGGCCATTTTGATCGCTTCTTGCTCGCTCGAGAAGCGGTAGATAGGAGCGACAGGGCCGAAGATTTCATCGCGATACATCTCCATCTTGGGATCCATATCAACGAGAAGGGTCGGTTCATAGATTAGTTTTCCCATTCTGGAGCGTGCTCCTCCAAGAATGGCTGTGGCTCCTTTTGAGAGGGCATCGTCAACAAGAGACTCGCATTTGGCAATTCCTTCTTCGTTAATCAGAGGACCAACAGAAGTGTTTTTATCAAGGCCATTTCCTAGGCGAAGATGCTCTTCCATCATGTTCTTGAACTTGTCAACGAATTGATCATGGACATCTTTGTGAACTAAGAAGCGATTGATGTTGTTGCAGCATTGTCCTGCATTATAAAACTTAAACCAGAATGTTCCTTGGACGGCTTTGTCAACATCGGCATCATCAAAGATTACGGCGGGACAGTTTCCCCCAAGTTCCATCGTGACATTTTTCACAGTACTTCCTGCAGCGCTGATCAATGTCTTTCCCACTGCGGTCGATCCCGTAAATGTGAACTTTCGAACAAGTGGGTGGTGAGAGAGCTCGTATCCCACTTCATGAGGATCTTTACAGGTGAGGACATTGAAAACACCTGGAGGAATTCCTGCACGATCGGCAAGTTCAGCAAGAGCGAGAGCAGATAGGGGAGTATCTTCTGCAGGCTTCATTACAATGGTGCAGCCAGCCGCTAAAGCAGGGGCGCATTTTTGAATCGGAAGAACCGAAGGAAAGTTCCATGGGGTGACAACAGCAACCACGCCAACGGGTTGTTTGAGTGTCATGAAGCGGCGGTTTGGATCGGGAGATAAAATCGTGAGTCCGGTGAGCCTTTTTGCTTCCTCGGCATGCCAGTTGAAAAACCCATTGTTTCCCATGAGCTCATGGGTTGACTGTTCGTAGGGTTTTCCCTGCTCCAAAGTGAGAAGTGTTGCGAGGTCTTCCCAGTTTTCATTCATGAGTGCGTCCCACTTTCGAAGGAGCTCGCCTCTTTCTCGAGCGCTGGTCTTTTTCCAAGACTCGAAGGCTTTATGGGCGCATTCGATGGCCTCTTTTGCCTCTTTTCCCCCCACTTCTGAGACATCAGCAACCTTTTTCCCATCAAAAGGATTCAGAACAGGAAAGGTTTTTTTTCCCTTCACCCATTTCCCATGGATATAGCTGTCTGTCCGAAGTAGGTCTTTATCTTTCAACATAACTTTTTCTATAACATGACTGCACTTCGAAAACAAGCATCGATTCCACTGGTGAGAGAGGGTGAGAGCTTGAGAGTAAGCAGGGGGTCAAAACTCCTCGCGTCAAACAAGTTGTGAAGGGTTTTCCACTCTTCGTCTTTGAAGGGAAACCCCAGCTCTCCTCCACATTGGGAGCAGCGACTTTCTCCGTACAGGATTTGCATGGAGGGGGCTGATGCACACGAAAGGCAATTCTCAGCGATGTCAAGAAGACCTTCGTGCTTGAGAAGCTTGAGCTGAAAGGTGGCCCAGAAAGTCTCTGGTTCTATGGCTTCTGGGAGTTTTTTCAAAAAGCTGATCAATAAAAGGTAGAGAGCATAGGAGTCTTTTCCCGGCATCTGGGTTTTTAAAATTGATTGAAGGATTTTTCCTGCAACCTCTAGATGGCGGTAAGAGCGACGCAAGGGGAGGTGAAGATCAATGATGGTCCCATCTAAAAAACGGTAGAGGTCAGATCGGCCCTTTTTAAAAACAAATTCAGCGCGGGCGAGGGGAGTAGTGAGATTAAGCACAGCGGGTTTGTTCTTTGAAAGTCCCCGCACATAGAGGCTGATCACCCCATGATCAGGGGTAAGCAGTGTCAAAATTCGATCATTTTCTCTGTAGGGAGTGGCACGCAGCACCACACCCTCAACACGTTTATCCGTCATTGCAAGAATATTGCGCTTTTGATACAATTTTTGCAATTGCACCGATAGCTCAATTGGATAGAGTACCTGACTTCGGATCAGGTGGTTGGAGGTTCGAGTCCTTTTCGGTGCGTTAGCCGCAGTTTTGCGGCTATTTTTTTTGGTACCAGATTTCATCTTGACCTAGGTGAAAGGTGGGGAGAAGTTCTCTTACAGCCTTTTCAACACCAGGGAGGCGGGGGCGGCCAAAGTTGTGTCCGGAGAGGATTCCTCCGGAGCGGATTTTAGGTTTCCAAGTAAGAATATCCCGACAGACTGAAGGGTAGGCGTGATTGGCATCGATAAATACAAGGTCAATATTGTCTGGAACGAGAGGGGCTGCTTCATGGGAATTTCTTTCAATAATGGTGACGTGAGGGTCATTTTCAAATAAGTCGTAGGTACGCTTTCTTGCTTTATCGTAAACTTTTTGATCTTCTGAAACGGCACTACCGGAGGCTTGGTAGGATGCATCAGGTACCCAGGGATCGATGAGAAAGAGGTGTGCATCGGGGAATTCTTTGCGAAGCACCTCCGCATTTTTTCCTCTATAGACACC
>CAYGKJ010000003.1:0-179327 GCA_964350675.1 uncultured bacterium
AAATTAATGCAGCAGCAGGAGACATTACCCTTACAGCAACAGGTGGAGCCATCACTGATAACACTGCAGCAGAAACCCCTAATCTCATTGGAGATCTTGGAGATTTGATAGCAGCTACTGGGATTGGCGCTGCAGATAATATTAACTCTACCCTAAATACCTTGCAGGCGGATGTAACTGCAGCAGGGAATCTTGCTTTAACGAATACCACAACCTTAGCCCTCAATGGGGTGAGCACAAATAATGGGGTAATTACTCTTACGACTGCCTCTGGCGACCTTAATGTAAATAATACAGTGACTGCAGGAAGTGCAAATGCAATTGTTTTAACGGCAGCGGGAAGTGTGGTTCATACTGTTCCCGGAGATGTCTCAACGAGTGGAGGAACGGTTGATGTAACCGCAATAAGCGGTGCGATCACCATGGCAGATGGAACAGTATATACCTCCAATGGAGGAAATACCACATTTCTAGCAAATACAGATATTGCACTTGGATTAATTGATGCAGGAGTGGGAAGTGTTTTTCTTACGGCAACCACAGGAGAGATCATTGATAACCTTGCGGCAGAAACTCCGAATGTCATTGGAAGTTTGGGAGACCTTGTTGCAGCAACAGGAATTGGAGCGGCAGATAATATTAATTCCACACTGAGCTCTCTTCAGGCTGACATCACAGGAATTGGAGATCTTGCGCTAACGAATACCACGACCCTAGCCCTCAATGGTATAAGTACCAGTAATGGAGATATCACATTGATTACTGCGGCAAATGATCTCAATATCAATGCTGCAGTTGTAGCCGGAGGGAGCAATACGGTTACACTGACGGGTGCTGCTGCTGTGACACACACTGCTACTGGAGATGTCACATCCATTGGGGGAAACATTAATGTGACAGCAAGTGGTGGCGACTTGACGATGGCGGATGGCGCTACCTATACTACTGGGGGAGGGGTTGCAACATTTCTTGCAAGTAACAATATTCTCCTTGGAGAAGTCAATGCAGGAGGAGGAAATATTGTTGCAACGGCAACAGCAGGATCTATAACAGACAATTCTTCAGCAACAAATCTTACAGGGAACCAAGCAACGCTCGTTGCTGCTTTAGGAGCGGGAACAACTGCTGCTCCATTGCAAACTAACTTGACTCGACTCGATGGGACAATTACGGGAGTGGGAGATCTTGCAATTTTTGACGTAAATGCTCTTTCATTAGGGGATATTATGACTACAAATGGGATATTTGAAGTCAATGTAGATGGGCTTCTTGATCAGATTGGAGCAACAACTTTAAATATCAACGGTGCTCTAAAAATCGATACATCACGGGCGACAGCAATTGGAAGTGTCTCCATTTTTAATACGCAACCGACAACAATTGGAGCTTCTCTTGTTGCAGGTAACTATACCTTCAATGTCCCCGCAAACACTGTTGACCTAGTAGACAATATTACGGTTGGAAATAATTTCATTGTCTCAATAACCGCCTATAACGACAACGGATTTACGGTGACAGAAGGAGGGGTGACCCTTATAAATGGAGTGAATCCTGATCTTTCAGGAAACACGATTAATGCCACGGGGACTCCTCCCAATTTTGACTTAGCCTCAGCGTCACCAACATTTGCAGCGGCAGGGGATATTACTGTGAATCTGCGCAATACGGTCAATAGTTTTAGTAATGTACAGCTTACAGATGCAGCAACACTTAATAATGCGGGCAATTCTATTGCTGGAACGGTCACAGTTTCCACTGTTGACCCTAATTTCACTGGTTCCACAATTCAAGATTATAACTTAGTCCAAACAGCACCCTTTGTGCTGAATCCAGGGCAGAACATGATTATTAACGCTGCCCGTGGATCGAGTAACCCTCCCCTAGGAACCCCTAATAGCCCTTATGGAGGATCTTCCTTGAATGGGAGTACTGGATCGAATATCAACCTCAATCAAAACAATACCTTTGGAGGATGGATTTCGGTAAGAGATCCTCAAGATGCGACGGTGCAAGGCAGTAGCAATATCTCCGCAGAGCATATCAATGTTTATGGGAATCTTGTGGTGAACTCCACGGGGGGAACTCTTTCTACAGGGGCAAATACAGAAGCTGTTCGAGCTGTAGGAACAATTGAATTTGATGCAAATAGCACCCTGGCAATCGATGGCGCCGTGAGTTCATTGACGACAGGAGGTGGTCTTAGTCAAGTAGTGAGTTACAACGGCACATCGCTTAGTGGAACGGCAACAACGACTGCGACTGGAATGGACATGACCGCCTCAGGAACGATCAACCTAGCAACAGCTGTGAATAACCTTGTATTCACAGCTGTTGGGAATGTGATTCTTGATGACACTGATGGAGCGACGATTGCAGGAGATTCTACAGGAGGAGATATTACAATCACCAGCTCAAACCCCGGGAATTTTATAATTGATTTGGTGACCGTAGGGACTTTGACGCGCACGGGGCTGTCTGGAGACAATGTTTCTGTTGTGACAAACTCAGGAAATATTCAGGTGAATGAAGCCGTTGATGGAAGTAGCTCTATTACTCTTACAGGAACTGCAGGGAGTGTGACACATACAGCAACGGGAGACTTAACAGTAACCGGTGGTCCGATCAACGTCACGACAGGAGCGGGCGCGATCACAATGGCAGATGGAACAGTGTACAACACAGGAGGGGGAAATGCGACTCTCCTCGGAAATACAAATATTGCGCTGGGGCTCGTCGATGCAGGAGCAGGAAATGTCTTGCTCACGGCAACCACAGGAGAAATCACAGATAACCTCGCAGCAGAAACTCCAAATGTCATTGGAAGTTTAGGAAACTTCATTGCAGCAACAGGAATTGGAGCGGCGGACAACATAAACACCACACTCAGCACGCTTCAGGCGGATGTAACCGGGATAGGAAGCCTTGCGGTGACGAATACGGGAGCGCTTAATCTTAATGGGGTGAGTACGAGTGATGGAACGATCACTCTTGTAACATCTGCAGGAAATCTTAATGTGAATAATACTGTGACCGCAGGAAGCGCAAATGCGATTACCTTGACAGCGGATGGCTCGGTAATTCACGCAGTCGCAGGAGATGTGTCTTCCAGTGGTGGAGCGATGGGTGTGACTGCGACAAATGGCGCGATCACGATGGCCGATGGGACGACGTATACAACAAGTGGCGGCAATGCAACTCTCCTTGCAAATACAAATATTGCGCTGGGACTTGTCGATGCAGGTGCAGGAGATGTTTTTCTTACGGCAACCACAGGAGAGATCACCGATAACATTGCACTAGAAACTCCCAATGTGATTGGGAATTTAGGAGACTTTATTGCAGAGAAAGGGATCGGAGCAGGGGACAATATCAATGCGACATTAAATATTCTTGAGGCGGATGTTACACAAGCTGGGAACCTTGCTCTAATAAACACAAAGACACTCGCCTTAAATGGAGTGAGTACAAGCGATGGAACGATTACTCTTGTGACAACAGCAGGGGATTTGAATGTAAATAACACGGTCACCGCAGGGGCTGCCAACATTATAACTTTGACGGCTGCCAACGGTGTGATGCACACCGCTGCTGGAGATGTTACATCTAGTGGAGGAAACATTAATGTCACTGCAACAGCAGCTTCTATTACGATGGCAGATGGGACAACGTATACGACGAATGGGGCAGATACAACTCTTCTCGCTAATACTAACATTGTACTCGGACTTGTTGATGCAGGAGCAGGAGATGTTTTTGCAACGGCAACAACAGGAGCGATCACCGATAACACTGCAGCAGAGACTCCTAACCTTGTTGGAGATCTTGGGGATTTGATAGCTGCCACTGGGATTGGTGCTGCAGATAATATTAACACTACCCTGAATAGTTTGCAGGCAGATGTCACAGGAGTTGGAAATCTTGCTCTAACGAATACGACGACACTTGCTTTGAGCGGGGTGAGCACAAGCGATGGAAATATCACGTTGGTGACAACAGCAGGTAATCTCAATGTCAATGCGGCAGTCACGGCTGGGGGCAGTAATACAGTTGCCTTAACAGGCGCTGCAGCAGTTACTCACATTGCTGCGGGAGATGTGTCTTCTAGTGGTGGAGCGATTAATGTGACTGCCAGTGGTGGCAACTTGACAATGGCAGATGGGACGGTTTTTACAACTGGAGGAGGGAATTCAACTCTCATCGCTTCCGGAAGTATTCTGTTAGGCGAGGTAAATGCGGGTGCAGGAAATATTGCTGCGACGGCAACAGCGGGCTCTATTACTGATAATTCTTCGGCAACAAATCTTACGGGGAACCAAGCAACCCTTACTGCTGCGCTTGGAGCTGGGGCGATAGGAACACCGTTGGAAACAAACTTGACGCGACTCAACGGGAATATCACGGGAGCAGGAGATCTTGTGATTAATGAAACAAGTGCACTTTCTTTAGGAAATATTACGACAAGTAGTGGAGGCTTGGAGGTTACTCTGAACGGTTTGCTTGATCAAGTGGCTGCAACTTCCTTGAACATCAGTGATTTTCTTCGGATTGATACCAGCGCTGACGGTGCTATTGGAAGCTCAACTATTTTAAATACGCAGCCTACGGATATCGGAGGCTCTCTTGTTGCAGGAAACTACACCTTTAATGTCCCTACAAACACAGTAGATTTAAGTGCAAATATTACGGTTGGGAACAACTTTGTTGTGACGACAACAGCTTATAATGATAACGGATTTACTGTCACAGAAGGTGGAGTGATCCTTATTAACGGAGTAGACCCTGATCTGACAGGCAATACCATCAACGCAACGGGAGTTCCAACTGCCTTTAATCTTTCCTTAGCAACATTTGCTCCAGCTGGGGATATTACTGTGAACCTTCGCAACTCCGTGAACACCTTTAGCAATGTGCAACTTGCCGATGCGGTAGTCTTGAATAACGCGGGAAATGCGATAAGTGGAACCATTACCGTGACAACCGTGGATCCCAATTTTACTGGCGTTGCAACGCAGGATTATGACCTTGTGCAAACGGCTCCCTTCACTTTAAATGGAGGGCAGAACATGATCATTAATGCCGCCCGAGGATCGATTAATCCTCCTCTAGGAACACTTGATAGTCCTTATGGAGGATCTTCCCTGAATGGGAATACTGGATCGAATATCAACCTCAATCAAAACAATATCTTTGGAGGGTGGGTCTCAGTAAGAGATCCTCAAGATGCGACAGTTCAGGGAATGAGCAATATTGCAGCTGAACATATCAATGTTTACGGGAACCTGACAGTGAACTCCACAGGGGGAACTCTTGTTACAGGATCTAATTCCGAAAGTGTTCGAGCTGTAGGAACGATTGATTTTGATGCCAACAGTACCATGACGATCAATGGAGCGGTCAGCTCACTGACAACCGGAGGGACTCCCAGTCAAAGTGTGAGCTACAGCGGGGCTTCAATGAGTGGAAGTGCAACAACAACAGCAACGGGCATCGATATGACGGCAACTGGAGGAATTAACCTCCAAACAGCCGCAGATGATCTGGTCTTTACGGCTGGTGGGAATGTCTCACTTATAGAGAACGATGCAGTGACTGTTGCGGGGGATACGACAGGAAGTATTGTCATTGCAACTTCCAATCCTGGAAATATTACGATTGATAGTGTGACGGTGGGATCTTTAACCGAGATAGGGCTATCAGGAAGCACAGTTGCTGTGACAACAAACGCGGGAGACATTCTAGTCAATGAAGCAACGACTGCTGTTAGTGGAATAACCCTCACTGGTACAGGGGGAAGTGTGACACACACTGCCGTGGGAGATCTTGCTGTTACAAATGGCTTCATCCAAGTCACAGCTGGAACGGGCGCTATTACGATGGTTAATGGAACAACCTATGGAACAGGAGGAGGGAATGCGACCCTCCTTGCAAACACAAATATTGCTTTGGGAGAGATCAACGCGGGCAGTGGAAATATTTCGTGTACCGCTACTGGTGGAGCGATTACTGATGTGACAGGGAGTGCAACTTCACAGAATTTGATAGGGACAACGGGAACTCTCAGTGCATCGAGTGGAATTGGAACAGGGACATCCTCAGGAATTGGAAATATTGGAACAAACGTGACGAACCTTATTGCCTCGACAACGACAGGAAATATTGTCATTCGTGAAGTAGACGGGCTCAACCTGGGGAATATTGTTACGGGAGCAGGAAATTTTGACCTTGATGCAGGAGGACTCATTACTCAATCAGGTGGAACAACCCTTTCGATTGTTGGTGATCTTCTTCTAACAACCGATCGAGATACAGCGATTGGAACGGTAGAGATTCTCAACTCTGTGGCGACCTCTTTAGGAGCTTCCCAAGTTGCAGGGGACTATACTTTGATGACGACCCCTTTAAGCGCTGTGCAGCTCCTTGCTGATCTCGAGGTTGCTGGGGATATGAATATGACGGGGACCACTTTTACAGATAATGGCTTCAATGTTTTTGCTGGAGGCGATGTATTCTTTAATGGTGTGGACACCGATCTTTCGGGTAATGTTATCAATGCAAAGGGCGTCCCTGTAGACTTCAATATCAGCCTTGCAACTCCAGCGGTAGCGGGTGATATCACCATTAATCTTCGTGGATTTGTTGAAAATTATAATAATCCTCAGTTTGCCGATGCAATTATCTTAAACAATAGCGGGAATTCTGTTTCAGGACAAATCGATATTCAGACTGTTGATCCCATATTAACGGGGCTTGTCTCGAAAGATTTTAATCTTGTTCAAACGGTTCCTCTAACCCTCAATCCAGGGCAGAATCTGATTATTAATGCGGCTAGAGGAGCAAGTAATCCTCCCCTTGGTGTGATGGACAGTCCTTATGGAGGATCGACCCTTAATGGGGGGGATGGATCGAATATCACACTGATGCAGAGCAACAATCTTGGAGGATGGATCTCTATCCGAGACCCCAACCTTGCATCACTCACGCAGTCTAATAATGTGGCTCTTGCTCATGTGAATACTTACGGGAATTTCAATGCGACTTCAACGACAGGCGACCTCACTGTGGGGGCTGTGGTGACGGAAAACACTCGCTCTGCTGGAGCAACTAACACCTTAACGGCAAATACTAACGTGACGATTAGCGAATCCCTTCTAGCCCTTGATACAGGAGGGACTCGATTTGGATCTTTCGAAATCACTGCGCAGACGGGGTCTATTTTATCAACCGCAGCAACAGAAACGCAGGCAACTGCACTTCGGGCACCAAACGGCACCATTGGAACAACGCTTCAGCCTTTTCTTCTAGACTCTCCCGTTTGTGCCTATATTGGAGGAGGGGATGTGACAATTGATGCTTTGGATATTTTAACTGTTGGAGGGAGTAGCTCCGGAGGTGATACCCTCATTGATGAAACTGTAGCAGGAACTTTGACAGTTGGAACCGCTACAGCAGGAACACTTTCACAAACGGGGCTAACCAATACAGGTGGGGCAATTACTCTGAATACCACGAGTGGTGCGATTCAGCTCGACGCCTCTGTTACAGCTCCTGGGCAAACGATTACTCTATTGGGGATAAATGGTGCAATCATGCAAAGCGCTGGAGAGGTGACAACCCAAAATACCGGGACTCTTGATGTGACAGCTGATTTGGGGATTACGGGATATGGGGTGGATAGCGCGCTTCATACTAATGCACAAACCCTAAGCGCGGTGAATAATATATCAGGGGAACTCAATATTGAAAACACTTCTGCGAATCCTTCAATAGTCACACTTCAAAATGGAGCCGGCGGAGCTGACCTTGGGCGCTCAACCTTCTTCTCTCAATTGGGAGGCGCGTCTGTTCAATTTAATGCGCTGAGTGGAGATGGAGCCGCGGCCCTCCTTTCCCTTACCGGCGCTGCCGATATGACTTTTGGTGGCAACGTAGCCTACGGGGGAGACTTTATTGCTGCTACAAATAATACGATGACTGCTCAAGCTGTGACGCTTGACTTCCAAGGTGTTGCAACACTTATCGTAGATCAGCAAAACCTCACTAAGGTGGCTGGGGGGCAGTTCATTAACCAAGGGACCTTTACCGTTGCAACAGACAATCTTGCGATTTATGCCGCTAGTGGCCCTCAGGCGCCAGCATCAAGCCCCGTTAATCCTCCCAATCTTGTTCAGCTGGGAAGTCTTAGCAGTCTCGAAACCTGGGACCAAAGCGAGCCCAACGGACTCGCGACCAAATATGAGACTTCGTACAGTGCCGGAGGCCCCAATGCTGGCGCAGGGTTTGGCACCAATTACTCACCAGGGAACGGAACGTTCGGGAGTCAGGTGATCTGGTATAAGGAATCCCTCAAACCCCCAGTTTCCAAAAATGGAAATCTTGATCGTTCAACTCTCCGCATTATTGGGATCAACAGTGATGTCTCCCTCCAATACTTTCTCCACACCTGGGACAGACAAACCCATTCTCTTGTTGATTATGTTTGTCAAAAAAATACCTACAAGCTCCCCTGTTTACCAGAAGACACTTTTGCCAACTGATTTTAACGCGATTTGATAACCAGCACGCCCTCGGAAATGGGGCTGCCACCACTGCTTAAAGCAATCACGCGGTAGGTGTAAGTCTTTTTTGATTTTAGATTATTATCTGTAAATTCTAAAGTCCCTTGACCCTGCGTTGTTCCAACAAGTTTTGAATCTCTGTAAATTTGGAAGCTGCATTCCGCTGAGGAGTTCCAGGAGAGTTTAACAAACACGTTGCTTTCGGTTAGAAAATTATCTTTGCCAGTTTTCCCAAAAACAGAAAAATTTGTATCCGTACCTGGATTGGAAATACTTGTTACTTTAGCTTCCTCAATCAGAGGAAAGTCTGTAATTGGACTAGAAGCACTTGCTATCCAAAATGGCATTGCAAGAGTTGAACAAGGATCATGCACCACTCCTGTCACAGTTTGAGTGGCAACATCTATAATAGAAATGGAGCTACCGCCGCTATTTGCGACAAAAGCAATGGTTCCATCTGGAGTCATTGCAATTCCTTCCGGCTCTAAAAAAGGACCAAGAGCATCATTTACAAGTCCGGTCGTAGCTTGAGTTTTAACGTCTACAATAGAAACAGTACTATTATTTATGTTTGAGACAAAAGCAATGGTTCCATCTGGAGTGAATACAGCTACTTGAGGTTTGTCAAAAGGTCCAAGAGTGCAATCAATCGTTCCAGTCATTGTTTGAGTTTCAATGTTAATGACAGAAACTGTATTATTGTCCTGGTTTGTGACAAAAGCCGTTGTTCCATCTGGGGTAATTGCAGTAATAATGGGCCTAGAAAAAGCGCAAAGCGTGCCTTTGATAAGCCCCGTGACGGCCCGAGTGGCAACATCAACAATAGAAACGGAGTCATTGTCATTCCCCACAAAAATGGTGGTCCCATCGGGGGTGATGGATAGAGCGTTAGGATGAGAGAATGGTTTAAGAGCATCATTTACTGTTCCGGTAATCGTTCGGGTAGCAACATCCATGATAGCAACAGTGTTGTGTCCTTCGTTTGTGACAAAAGCAGTGGTTCCGTCCAAGCTACAAATAGCCATGCTTGGGCACTCAAAGGGAGAAAAGGAGTCATCTACAATTCCGGTAACGGTATGTGTTGCAATGTCTACGACAGACATTGTGTTGTTATTTCTGTTTGCGACAAAAGCAGTGGTTCCATCAGGGGTGACAGTCACTGTAAGAGGGCCGCTAAAGGGGCCAAGGGTGTCATTTACAGTTCCTATAATCGTTTGCGTTGTGGCATCTACAATAGAAACGGAATTCCCCCCAAAGTTCGTGACTAGGTAGTTAGGAAAAAGACTTATGGATTTGAAAAGCAAAGCAAACAAAGTAATCTTAAAAAACTGTCTCATGATCGCGTCCTCTTAAATGTTTTAGACACAGGATGGTAATTGGTAAAAGATATTTTAATCAAATCTTTTTAGCAATCAGAGGAATTCAATCAGGTTGAAGCCTGTGTTAGTTTCTTGTAAGACCTTCAGCTAATGAGAAAGCATTGTTCATTAGATGAGCAATGGTAGGGGCCCAAAGATCACCGGTGATGCTTTGCGCAGCGCAGTAATAGAGGCCGCCAATTGTAGACATGAAAACTCTTGCGATTCGTAATTCAGGCGAACCTTTGATGAGTCCATGCATGGCACCAAATACAACAGCGTTTGCTAAGAGTATTTGGTATTTGGATTTCTTTGATAATTGTCCTCGAAAAAGAGGTTCTTCAAGAAAAGGGGCAGCAAGACCTGTTGCAATCGGGATAAGGATTGTAGGGGTCAATTTCTGAGGCGTTGGTTTCAAAAGTTTACTTAACCATGGAAGAGAGTTGAGACAAAGTCGCGATGTAGCAATCCTTACAGCCCCAATACCTAGACCAATCATAACGGTCTTATAGGTAGGAATGTGTGAATAGGAATCGTAAACTTTTTTTTGAATATCTGATAAGCTCATTTCTTTCCTCAAAGAATTTTACATGAAATTATCACAAAATATAATAAACAGATATATTAAAATAATAATTATTAAATAACAAAATTGTTTGGAATAATTGTATTTGAGGTAACGATAATGATTCCGTCGCGGATATAGATGCCGTCACCATCGTAGGTCTCTAGTCCCTTTTCGTTGGTGAGACGCACATTATCGCCAATTTTTACATCTTGGTCGATGATAGCCTTTTCAATGTAACAGTTTTCTCCGATTTCATAGGAGATTGTGGCATCATCGATTTTGGTGAAGGTTTTATTTCCAAGGAGAATTGAACCACGGATAATTGTTCCTGTGCGAACAACAGAGCGCACGCCAACAATGCTATGGGTGACTTCCTCAGCTTCAAGAACGGCTCCATCGCAGATGACAGAATCAATAACAGTGGTTTCCGTCAATCTTGCACCTGGAAGGTAGTGATTATGTGCATAGATTGGAAGGACTTCGTTATATAGGTTGAGTCCGAGTGAGTTGGTTGTCAGGGCGAGGTTTGCGTCATAATAGGAGGAAATCGTCCCGATATCTTCCCAATATCCTTGGTAAAGGAATGCCGCGGCTTTACCACTCTTCAGTTGTGTGGGAATCATATGTTTTCCAAAGTCTTCACGAGGATCTTCTTTAAGAAGGGAAATTAAAACATCCTTCTTAAAGACATAGATTCCCATTGACGCTAAAAAGCAGGGAGGGTTCCTGCAATGGATATCATGATCCGTTACAAAATCATCCGATAGTTCGAATTGTTTAAGAACAACTGGATCTTTGGGTTTTTCATGAAAGTCAATGATATTGCAGTCTTTGTCGATGTTAAGAAGACCTAAGCGAGGAGCTGCGATCTGATCAACGGGAAGTGAGGCAATTGTGAGGTCGGCATCTTTATCGTAGGCAAACTGAACCATGGCCTGAAGATCCATATTGTAAAGCTGGTCTCCTGAGAGGATTAGAAAATAGTCGATAGGGAGTTGTGTCAGGGTTTCAATATTTTGCCTGACGGCATCTGCCGTCCCTTCATACCATATTTTCCCATCTGGGCGCTCCTCTGGTGTAAGAAGGTTGAGGCTCCCTCCTTGAAACTGATCTAGTGGGTAGGTTTCCTTAATATGTTGGTTGAGACTTGAGGAAAAGTATTGAGAGATGACATAGATGTGATTCATCCTGGAATTGAGAGAGTTAGAAATAGGGACATCGATAAGACGGTACCGTCCACCAAAATTTACAGCGGGTTTACATCGATGTTGTGTTAAAGGGAATAAACGTGTGCCCTGCCCCCCAGCGAGTATGACGCACGCAACACGATCTGTAATATTGAATCCCTTCTTTAGAGCCACTTGTCCTTTCCCACCTTATATACTTCCTATATCTAAAGGGGGGAGGGAAATCAACGGTTGAATTGAAGAAACGAGTTAGACTGTTTTCTTCCAGTTTTTTATGACGACCATCATTTCATCTTGAATCGACTTTGAGAGGGCTTTCATCTTAGAGACACGGATGAATCGCTCTTGTAGGGAGCTTTTAGTCAGGTCTGAACACGCAAAGATTAAATAACTTGCAAACAGAGGGCGTTTAAGAGTCGCTCCTCTTTCAAGGACTTCAAGTGCAGCGGCGGCAATCTCATCGTCTTCTGGGAATCCAGAAAGAGCAATGGCCGCATATTCATTGTCCTTAGAAAGAGGCTCTTGTTTGAGACGCTTAATGAGAAAAGACTTTGAACGATTACCAAAGGATGCTAACGCTAAAATGATTTCCTCATCAGTAAAAAAGTTTTCCTGCCCAAGGGCTTCAAAAAGAGGGGGAATCGCTCTCTCATCCTGAATTTTCCCTAAGCACTTTGCAGCAAAAATGGGGCTGCGACCGTACCCAGGGTAGAGTGGATCATAAAACACGCGTGAGGAGATGAGGTGAATTAGGGCGGGAACTGAGTCCTTTCCTTGATTTACAAGAGCTTGAATTTCCTTTTCTGGATGGTGCTCTTCAGAAAGAATAAGGTCGCTGATCAGCTTTTCACCTTTTTGATCATAAACTTCGCGTAGCTGGTGGTAAATCCTTTTCGATTCCTCAACACTATCTTTTGCTGCATCGGGAAGGTAAGTCTCTGCTAAGTTTTGCTTATGCTCAATCTCAATTTTCTGGAGGTGTTCAATTTGTTCAATATCAAAATCAGGCATTACTCCCACACCATCCTGACTGTAATATTCCAGCATGATCTCAAAGCTTCCTCCGAAGTGGGCATCGCGGTGCATTAAGATTTCCATATCGACAGTGTCAATCACATCATGCATGAGAAGGTTCTCCTTTGAAGGCTTTGTCTTTTAATAGAGAGGCGTTGTAACTTGAGCGGACAAAAGGTCCACAGTACATATATTTCACTCCAATACTGAGACCATACTCTTCAAACTCTTTGAACTCCTCAGGAGTGACAAATGATTTCACAAGGAGTTTATTCTTATTTGGCTGAAGGTATTGGCCGATTGTGATGATTTCGCATCCCACACTATGGAGGTCATCAAGCGTTTCTTTTACTTCACCCAGCGTTTCTCCAAGCCCCACCATGATTCCAGATTTTACGAAGGGAATTTTATTTTGGCTTTTTACGTAACGGAGGACTTCAAGTGTTCTTCCATATGTGGCTTTATGGCGCACGCGTGGCGTCATTCGTTTGACTGTTTCAATATTGTGGTTAAAGATTTCAGGTTTTGCATCTATAATAATATCAAGCAGTTTTTCATCACCTGAAAAGTCTGAAGTCAACACTTCGACTGTTGCTCCAGCATTTTCTTGACGAATCGTCTGAATAATTTTAGCAATGTGGTTTGCCCCTTGATCAGGAAGATCGTCACGTGCCACCATTGTAATAACAATATGGCGAAGCCCCAATGCTTGTACCGACTGTGCAATTCGCATGGGTTCATCGGCCTCTGGTGCTTTGGGGTTTTTTGCAAAGTCGATGTCACAAAACCCACAAGCTCGCGTACAAGCGCTTCCAAGAGCTAAAAAAGTTGCTGTTTTATTGGAATAGCATTCTAAGCGGTTAGGACATTTTGCTTCTTCGCAAACAGTACTTAGCCCACTCTTTTTTAAGATTTCATTCGTTTGAAAAAGCTCTTTTCCGCGCGGGAGTTTCCGATGCAGCCAAGAAGGAAATCGTCCTTTTGCTCCATCAGGATTCTCTGGAAGGCGATTACGTTTAGGTTTTTTTGGGCGGTTGTCGAACAGCTCCTTAGTCAAACTATCCTCTAGGTTTTATCTTCGGAGGGAAATGGATGGGGGTCTCATTTGCAAGGAGCGACGCCTCAAGCCATGCCTCAGGAATTGTAGGATGCGCATGAATTGTATCTGTAATACAATCTATGGTGAGTTCATTGTTTATCGCAAGAGCCATCTCAGCAATCATTGACGATGCTTCGTGTCCAACGACCTGCGCGCCATAAATTTCCCCTGTATTTTGATCAGAAATCACTTGCGCAAATCCATCAGTTTCATTGGTAGCTATTGATTTTCCTAAAGCCTGAAAAGGAAAGGTTCCAACGCGAATATTGAGCCCCTTCTCTTTAGCTTCTTCAGCAGTCAGTCCGACCATTGCAATTTCAGGATGGGTAAAAATAACTGCAGGGATGGCGTTGTAGTGAAGGTGCGCTTCTTGTCCGCAAGCATTTGCTGCGGCAACAATCCCTTGATGAGAGGCAACGTGAGCAAGCATCGCAATCGCAGTAATATCTCCAATTGCATAGATTCCTGGAACATGGGTTTCCATCTTGTCATTGACTTCGATAGCTCCCTTAGGCCCGGGCTTAAGACCTGCTTTCTCGAGGCCGAGTCCCTCTGAATTTAGGCGCCTGCCCACAGAAACAATAGCCTTTTCTACTTCGATAGAGTCTCCTCCCTTGAAGTGAACAACAAGGCCGCTTCCTTTCTTTTCAACTTTCTCTACAGCAGTATTTGTTTTGAGTTCAATTCCCCGTTTAGTGAATGCAGCGGTGAGTGCATCAGAAATTGTTTTTCCCTGCGCGGCAACAATTGCCGGGAGGGCTTCAACAATCGTGACCTTCACTCCAAACTCTGCAAAAAGGGAAGCAAATTCACAGCCAATATACCCCCCCCCAATAATTGCCATTGATTTCGGGAGTTTGGTGAGCTCGAGTGCAGAAGTTGAGTTCAGAATTGTATCGTGGTCGCAAGGAAAGGTAGGAATGTCAATGGGCTCAGAGCCTGTTGCAATCACAATTTTCTCTGCATGGATGATAGCATTATCCTCCCCTTTAACTTTTAATTCTTTTGGCGACTGAAATTGGGCCATCCCCTGGAAAATTGTAATGCCATTCGATTTCAACAGTCCACCGAGACTTCCTCGAATTTTGCTGACAACCAGGTCCTTTCGCTCTTTCATTTTTCCATAGTCAAACGTGACGTTCTCTGCCTTGATCCCAAAATCCTCAGCGTGCTTAATCTTATTGAAAATGCTTGCATTTGAAAGAAGAGATTTTGAGGGAATACATCCAACATTCAAACAGGTTCCCCCTAGATAATCTTTCTCGATAAGGGCAACTTTTTTCCCCATCTGAGCAGCTTTAATCGCAGCGACATAACCACCCGGTCCAGCACCGATTACAGCTAAGTCAAACTTTTGTTTTCCGGTCATTCCGTTCTCCTAAAATTGATAGGCCCATTGTACCCCTATTCCGCCAAAATGTAAATGGAGATAGAGATAATTTTACTTTCCCTATGAAGAGAAATACGTTAAGATGACATTAACAGGATAAATTTGGGCCCGAGGATGAAACAGGTAGATAGGACAAAAGTTTGTTGGAATTGTGAAGCAGATGTGAGTCATCAAGCAACCTACTGTCCTTTTTGTGGAACCGACTTATTGACATCTTCTGTTGAACCCTCAATGACATCTGCACCATCTCAAGATAAAAAGTTTGTGGATCAAACACTCCAAGAGAGTTTAGCTTCTTTATATAAGCCGCCTTATTCCGTTCGTAATAGGCAAGGGCTTGGCGTTCCTGATGAGAGGGAAGAAACACCCTTCAAGGAATCAGCGCCACAAAAAGAAAACCCTCTTTTCCAATCCTATGAGCAGATGGACATCGAAGACCATGCGCCTCCTCCCGCTCCAGTTCAACATATGGAGATTGTAGAAGAAGAAGAGGAAGAGGTAACTCGTCGGGGGAATATTCTCCCTTTGCTATTTTTAATGATCGGTGCACATCTTTGTATGCTTGGAATTCTTCTTCTTTTTTGTTCTAAAGATGGGATCGTTACCCTCCAGTGGAGTAGCCGCTTCTGGTTCCTTTACTGTCTTATCAGTGCACCTCTTCTCTATTTAGGTGGGCGCATGTTAAAACCCATGAATACGCCCCATGTCTAGTGCATTAGCTCTGTGAACACTCTCTAAAAAAACATTGTATTAAATTTTAATTTGGCTAAAATCCTGTCCGAGTATTTACGAATTGCTTGGGAGATAACGATATGTCAGAGAATATTGATGGTGTTGAGGAAGGAGTTATTGATTGGAACGCCTTTGAGAAGGAAGAGGATAATGACCCAAAAAAGCAGATTGATCAGGCAATTGGGATGCTTAGTTCTGTCATTAGTCAATGCAAATCCAGTGCTGAACTTTCTCAGATAACAGCAGTCAATAATGCAGCACTTACAGCGTCTTATCACACCCCCGTTTCCGCACAGGATATAGAAACTCAGTTAAAAACTTGGGGAGAGAGTGACCCCTCGGTGAAAATTTTTGCAAATGAGATACTAGGAGGAGTTCAATTGCTTGATAAGAGTAAGTTGTCCCTTACTTTCATCGAAGTGTGGATCTATACCATTGTGAATGCAATCATAACGAATCAAAAGATGCCTGTGCAATACCAAGAACTTTCGAGTGGTCAGAAAAATGACTTTGACACGCTGACTGGATGCTCCGACTTTATGAACAAACTAGCAAATCATTCCTTTACTCTTTCAGAAATTACTGAAATTGCCAGAGATATTAATGCAGGAGACTTAGGCCTGAGAAACACCGAAGATAAGGCTCTCATAGAGGCTTTCTATGTAGGATTGGAAAAAGGCGAAACACCTACCACTGCGGCAAAAAGCGCCTATTCTGAAATCAACCCTTCAGGCATTTCTAAGGCAATGGTCACGCTACTAGAGGGACTAAGTGGGTACTCACCCTATAATTTTACTCCACATACGCCTGTTTCAGCTCAAGATATAGAGACTCAGTTAAAAATGTGGAAAGTAAGTGACCCTTCGGTAGAAGCATTTGCTAGTGAGATACTAGGGGGAGTTCAATTGCTCAATAAGAGCAAGCTGTCTCTTGGTTTCATCGAAGGATGGGTTTACTCAATTGTGAATGCAATCATAGTGAATCAAAAGCTGCCTGCGCAATACCAAGAGCTTTCGATTGGTCAGAAAAAAGACTTTGATACGCTGACTGGATACTCCGATTTTATGAACAAACTAACAAAGCATTCCTTTAGAGCTCCGGAAGTCACTGAAATTGTCGGAGATATTAATTCAGGAGACTTAGGGCTAAGGATGCCTCAAGATAAAGCTCTTATAACGGCATTTTACACGAGTTTACAGGCAGGGAAAGATTTGAAAACTGCAGCTCAGAATGCCTATTCAATTGTCAAAGCTTCAACGGTTACAAGTGGAATGAATGCCCTTGTTCAAGGACTAAGCGGATATTCCCCTAATCACTTTACTCCTCATATACCTAAAACGATTCAAGATTTAGAGGCTGAGTTGAAATCCTGGGAGGTAGCTGACTCCAGAGTTAAAGCATTTGCAGATGCAGTTTACAGCGAAGTTCAAATTCTCGAAGGAGCGAAACTTGCTTTAACCTCTATTGAAGCGTGGGTTTATGCGGCGCTTGGTAATATCACAAAGGATTCTACCTACTACAACGATTTTCAAGGGTTGAGCAAACAAGAGAAAAGCGACTTTTCTACTTTAAGTGGCGTGTCAGATTTTGCTAGTAACCTTGCGCAGAGCGCATTCGGCACGACGACCGTGACCGCTGTTACAAAAAGCTTTTCGGACGGGACAATTTCTCTTAAGAATTCCAATGATAACTTATTGATACAAGATTTTTATGCCAATCTGCAGGCAGGACAAGATTTAAAAACTGCAGCTCAGAATGCTTACGCAAAAGTTGATTACAAAGACGTTTCTCAAACTATGAACCTTCTTATTGAGGGATTGAGTGGATACTCGCTTTTCCCTAGCAGTCCGCAACAGCTTGCAGACGCTATTGTGGATAATATTGGGGTTAACAAAGCGAATCTAATCACAAACCTCAAAATTATGATGGGCAGTATTGAGAATACAGTTTCTCAAGATGAGAAAAATTATCTTAAGGGGTTTCAGCCCTTTATTGATCAGGGCCAAATTGTCAAAGATAAAGAAGGGGAATATTCTTTTGACCCTCATGTTTTGCTTCCCTCTATAACCAATAGCATTATGATGTTGGTTGGGATTGATAAAAAGAGTTTTGCCGAGAGTATGGCAGCATCTTTGGTGGGCTACTTAAAAGGGGTGGCAAGTCAAATCGATCCGATCCAGAAATTCCCTTATGATAAGGACCTATTTAAAGCAAAAATTGTGGCGCTTGATGAGGCCAATACACAGCTACTGATCAACGAACTTTACTTAAGATTGGAAATGGGGGCAGCGCCTGTGCTTAGTCAAATTACCACTTGCACATTCCCTGCTGAAAAACCTTCTCCTTTTGAACCTAAGCAAGCGCCCAATATCGGAATGGACTTTATTGATCCCTATATCAACATCAATTACTCAAAAGAGATTGCAATTTTTCCTGATCAACCTCTTAAACTTGAACCCTCTATCAAAAGTAGCGAGGCTGTTCCTTTCTCTTCATGGTGGCAAATTCTTGGGAATGCTGAGGCATATTATCAATTGGTTCAGGTGACTGTAGAAGGGAGCGCTCCAACGGCTAATCCAGCAACCCTTCCAATGGATGTTGTTCAAACGCTTTATCAAAGAAACACCGACCTTTTTCCTACTTTCGGAGGAGACATTGAACGACAAACGCCTACAACTCCAGAGCCATTTAATGCCAACTTTTTACTAAAAGAGGGGACATTATCTGTAGGGAATCATGTGGCTCCAGTGGTGTCTGAAATGATTGGAATGCCTCAGCCGACTGCAAGTCAGGGAACATATTATGTTGGAAATACTGGAATGGGAATACTTTTCAGTAATCCGGAAACTTACGCGATTGGACCTGATGGGAATTGGCAAGGAAACACGCTCTCATTCACTGCCGGCCATGAAGTGCTTGTTGAGCTATATGGGCAGTCTTCTCCGTTTTATACAAACGGTCCTTTAACTCCACAAGGGACGATGACTCCAACAGGGCAACACTCCGTTGTCTATCAACAGTGCAGTAGTGATGGAAGCTCTGTGACGACTCCTGTTGTAAAAAACTCTCCCTATATGCCTGTGTTTACACATGGGACAGCTCCTAAAATTTCGATCGATACAGTAGGTGCATCGATTACAGGAATTTCAACGTTTCATTATGCAAGTGGGGCATGGGAGCAAGTGGGTTCGCCGATTTCAACGGGAAAAACTCCAGAAGGTCAGTTGTTCAGATTGGAAGTTAATACGGGTGTAGGAACGGAATATTTTACTGTTTACACAGATCAACCTCAGTCATTTTCCTTAGCGAGTTCAGCAATCAAAAAAATTGTTCCGGATAATACAACCTTCTCAACAAAGAGCAATGATGATGCTCAGTTTATCCATTATTCTGACGCTGCCAAGATCGCAACAGAACAGGGGGATCCTCTCCCAGAGGCAGACAAGATGAATTGGTTTTCAGCAACAATGCGTGTCACAGACTCTAATGGGAAAGTTAATGAACTTATAGGAACAGTTGGGACAGGAAATCTTGTGACGACGGTGGCAAAAATGTCTGCTGCAACAGTTGCTGGGATTTCGGAGCCTTTGCAAGAAAACTTTGGCCTTCCTTTAGATAAAGGGGTTTCTTTTGTTCCGATTTGTGGAGATGTGATGATAGCGGGAATGAGAGGTGGGCAGGCAACAAGTCAAACAGGATATCAATTTTATCAGACTTCTTTTCCTGGAGCCGATGGGAATGTATATATGGGACAATTGCCGAATAACTTTCAGAATTTAGTGGATGCCCCCCAGGAAACAGACTATACATCTGGCAAGTTGCCATACTATCAAACGCTTGCCGGGGTGCAGAGAATTGTTCCCGTGGCTCCTCAGAAAAATTCTGATGGAACCTACTCTGCAGTGCTAAGTTATTCAGATTCCAACAACTATGGTCTTTATAACTCAGCAACAAAGGCTCCAACTGTCCTCACGGATTGGATGGATCAAGCAACTCAAACGCAATTAACAGGGATGGTAAGTGCTTTAACAGATCTAAATCTGCAGCCTAATCCAACCGTCTCTGATCAGACCTATTCAATTGCGCAGGAGATTGGAACAAATGCAAATACAGCGCTGATCGCAAAAAAACTTCTAAACCTTGAAACGAGTGGAAAACTCAAACTTTCTGCTCAGCAGAAAGCACAGTTAGGTCAAGTGGTAAAAATGTTTACAATGTCTGCTGAAACAACTTTAGGAACTGTGCTCGGATCCTATTCATGGGATCCTAAACATAACCTGTTGGTTTCAGTCTATAGTAACGACCTCCCCTCAGGGGATTTTTATAACGATATTGGTGAAGATATTCAGTTTAGCAACGGGTATTTGATTCACGCAGCAGCCATGATTCGCCAGCTTGATCCTGACTATTTCCAGACACCCGACGATGCGACGCCCTACGTTTGGGATACACCTAACCCCCAAAAGATCCCGAACCAAGCTCAATACCGCGCAAGGATTGTCGATGTGCTGGTCAACGAGGCTGAACCTAATCCTGAAAATGCTGTGGCTGCAAAGATGTTTCCTGCGGGGCGACAAATAGACAATGATACCCACATGTTTAAAAGCCATGGATGGAACCTCCCGACTTTGGATGGACAAGATCTAGAGTCAACAGCGGAAGCTATTAACTTTTGTCAAGCCTCAGCAGTCTGGAATCATCTTCAGGAACTAGGGACCAAAGATCAGACTATTGCGCAGACTTATGCCCTTGATAGTGCTTATCACCTTAACCATGCAATTGAAGGAGTGCGCGCCGCGCAAACCTTTAGGTGTCCGGAAAACACACAATCGATGTATCAAGACGGCTTGGCAGCCAAGGAAATGAAACAATATGGAGAGGCCATTACTTTTTCCAATATTGCATTTGTAAGAAAAATTACGAGTGATACTTATTGGGGGCCAGGTCCGTTGGGGGCCACATTAGCTCCTTTAGGAGCCGCGTGTATGCAGGGGATCAATATGTTTGCTCAAAGTCTTGATGCTCCGACATCAGAAAAACTTATAAAAACATTGTTTTCTGATGTGTACTTTGACAGCAACAAGGATCCGAGGACAAAGCCAGATTGGAGTCAAATCACACAGTCAAAAATTTTTACTAATGCAAGTTGGGAAGATCCTAAAACTAGATGGGGGGTTGCAACTATTATTCCCACAGTTTTGCCTTACATTGCTCGTTATAGTCCTAATCTTGCCCTAGGGGTTTTAGATTGGTATCGAGAAGCGAATGCAAAAGATCCAACCATCTATGTCTGGCACTTAAGCGGAAACGGGGCAACGTCAGCAAACTACATTCTTGAGGCAGAAAACTTTAATCAACAGACTGAGGGATGGGTAGATCCCGTCTCTTCAGCAGATAAGGGTCAAATCACAAACTACCTAGGACAGATGCAAAGTGGAATCCAAGCCTTTCATGTCCTCCAAGAGCAGATAAAAGCATAGAGCTCTGGCTTAATTGAGCGGGCCGTTTGGAAGAAAGAGGCCAGAGTCAGGATCCTTTTTATAGGGATCGCGACGTTTCTTTCTTAAGTTCTGAAGAGGATTTTGCTCTTGCGGCGGCATCATCTCAAACTTAAAGAGGGCATGGCCAATCTGGAGTTTAAGGTCGCTGCTAAAGGAATCAAATAGAGCAAATGCTTCATGTTTGAATTCGAGAAGAGGATCTTTCTGTCCGACAACCCGCATGTTCACCTCAGTGCGGAGGTGATCAATCGATAGTAGATGGTCTTGCCACAGTTTATCGATGTTTCGAAGAAGAATACTTCGGACGACTTCATAAAGAACGGGGTGGGCATTTACCTCTTTCCCTGCGTCTTCTTGAATTGAAGCGATTGTATGTGCTTCATGATCGAGTTTAGCTTTGAAGGTATCAACAACCTGTTCAGAGGCTTTCTTTTCAATATCTTCGATTGTGAGATAGTCATCATCAAGTGCTCTCTCATCAATGGTAACAGGAAAGTGGGTCATCAGCCACTCGGCGTATCCATGAGGATCCCAACCCCCTTCTTCGGTTCGAGAGGTGAAGAATTGCCCTGCCATCTGAGAGCAGACTTCTTGAAGGACTTCTTCAGCAAGGGCAATAGAGGATTCTTGTCTTAGGATATCGTTGCGGAATGCATAGACTTCTTTCCGCTGTTTATTCATTACATCATCATATTGCAGAGTATGTTTACGGATCGAATAGTTACGTTGCTCCACGCGCTTTTGTGCTGTTTCAATCGAGCGATTAAGAACTTTTGCGGTGATAGGCTCTCCTTCAGGAGGACGGAACCGCTGCAAGAAAGAAGTGAGTTTTGGTGAGGTAAAGAGTCGCAGAAGTTGGTCTTCAAACGAGACATAAAATTTTGAAGTTCCTGGATCTCCTTGACGGGCGCAACGTCCGCGAAGCTGTCGATCAATACGTCTAGATTGATGGCGCGTTGTCCCGATAACATGAAGCCCACCTGCCTTAGCGACTCCATCACCCAGTTTAATATCGGTTCCCCGACCTGCCATATTTGTGGCAACGGTAATCGCTCCAGTCTGCCCTGCTTGAGCGATAATTTCTGCTTCCCTAGAATGGTTCTTCGCGTTGAGGATGGTATAATTCAGTTTGTTTTGTTTTAGGATTCTGGCAAGTTTTTCAGAAACTTCAACCGACTCTGTTCCGATTAAGATGGGGCGGCCATTTTTATTGACTTCGATAATGTCTTTGATAATCGCGTTGTATTTTTCCCGTTCTGACATGTAGATCTCATCGTCAAAATCTTTCCTAACACATTTTTTATGCGTGGGAATATCCAGGACATCGATCTTATAAATTTCTTTCAGCTCGTTAGCTTCGGTCATTGCTGTACCGGTCATCCCAGCAAGCTTGTCGTACATCCTGAAATAGTTTTGCAAGGTTATCGTAGCGTAGGTTTGAGTCTCCTGTTGGATCGGGACTGATTCTTTTGCTTCAATAGACTGGTGCAAACCATCTGAAAATCGACGTCCAGGTTGCGGGCGTCCAGTATTCTCGTCGATGATGACGATTTTTTGTTCTTGAACGATGTAGTCGACATCTCTTTCCATCAAAAGGTGAGCACGGAAGAGTTGACGCAAATTATGGGAACGCTCTTTTCGTCTGCTATCTTCTTCCCGAAGAGAAACCTTTTTCTGCATCCTTTCTTGGTCGGAAAGAGCGGGATTTCCATCTATATTTGCATACTCATGACCTAGGTCAAGCATCACAAAGTCATTTTTAGCTTCTTCGTTGTCTCCTGTCCATGAGGCAATTCCCTTATCGGTCAATTCATGCTCGTTGGCTCTTTCGTCAACGATGATGTATAGTTCAGCAAGCATCTCGTGGCGTTCTTCTTTATTAGCCTCAGCATGGAAATAGGTTTCCCATTTCTCCATTACAGCTCGGAGCTCAGGATTTTCTTTGAGCCTTTTAAGAATCTTATTTTGAGGGGTCCCTTTGCCTACAAGCCATAGCTTGCGGAAAGCCTCTTCCTCTTCCTTGCCTTCTTGTTTTGAGAGCTTTTCTTGCTCTTCTAATTCCTCGAGACGTCCCAATTTTTCGAGCGTCTTGCGGGCATCAGATGCAAGTTTATTGCAATGGTCTCTTTGCAGAAGGACAATACGAGATACTTCGGTTTTTAGTTCGTCGTACATCTGCCTAGATTGAGTAGAAGGCCCGGAGATAATGAGAGGGGTTCGTGCTTCGTCAATCAAGATGGAGTCGACTTCGTCAATAATGGCAAAATGATAGCCTCGTTGGCATTGCTCATCAATCGAGTGGGCCATTGAGTTATCACGCAGGTAATCGAATCCAAATTCAGAAGCCGTTCCATATACAATGTCTGCTTGGTAAACCTCTTTTCGCTCATGGGGAGGAACGCTGTTTGTTAGAGATTTAACCGTTAGCCCAAGCCAACGGAAAATTTCTCCAATCCATTCACAGTCACGGCTTGCTAAATAATCGTTGACGGTGACCAAGTGGACGGGCTCTCCCGCCAGAGCATTGAGAAATAAAGGCATGGATGCAGTGAGCGTCTTTCCTTCCCCCGTTTGCATCTCAGAGATACATCCGTTGTGCATGGCAATGCCACCGATAAGCTGCACATCGTAGGGGATCATGTCCCACTTTTGATCATACCCTGAAACGTGAATATCAGTTCCAACCAAGCGGCGGCACACATTTTTGACAAGCGCATAAGCTTCAGGAAGAAGGTCATCAACCGTCTCGCTTCCGTTTAGCCTTTGGCGAAACTCTGAAACCTTTTCCTTTGCTTGCTTATCGGACAGAGACTGGTACTCTTCCTCAAGCACGTTAATCTTTTTGACAATTTTCTGAAACCGGTTTACCTGGCGGCTCTGTGCCGTACCAAAGATTTTTTTGATCAAACCAAACATCGTTACCTAATTTTTGTTTAACTGATCAGTATAGCCTAAAACTGATTTTACGTGCTATCGTTAGGTCTATGAACTTATCTCGTTATTCTAAACACCATCCTGGCGAGCCTTTTTTTCCAGAACCTGAGATTTCTAACTGCCCTATTTCATTAAGTATAGTGCATAAAGAAACCTCAGATTCTGAAAAAAAATACTTCAAAATTCTGGAATTTTTAATAGCGAGATAGGTTTATGGCAGAGATTACTTATAAGGATCGAAAAACGGGAGAGCTGAAAAAGGAAAAGGTTTACGGTAAATTTTTTCTTGAAGTTCTATATGGTAGTAGTCTCCTAGCGGAGCTTTGTTCGATGCTGCTCCTTCCCATTATTAGTTCCATTCCTTTCTTCTCCAACTTTTATGGAAGAAAGCAAAAGTCCAAAAAAAGTCGGCTAAAAATCCTCCCTTTTATTCGTGATTTTAAGGTAGATGTTAGTGAATTCGCTGATTCTGTCGAAAGTTATGACTCTTTCAATGATTTTTTTATCCGGAAACTTAAGCCCGAAGCGCGCCCCATTGAAAAAGGGGAGAAGGTTGCAGTCCTTCCAGCAGACGGACGCTATCTTGTTTTCCAAGACGTTTCTCAGGTTGAGGGATTCTACGTAAAGGATAAGAAGTTTGATCTACGCGGGCTTGTTGATGATGAGTTTGTGTTCGAGCTTTACAAACGGGGAAGTATGATGATTGCGCGTCTCTGTCCAACTGACTATCATAGGTTTCACTTTCCTTGTGCATGTATCCCGGGTAAATCAAAGTTGATAAACGGCCCTCTCTTTTCAGTGAATCCTATTGCTCTTCGAAAGCATATCTCGATCCTCAATGAAAATAAGAGGGTATTAACATTGCTTGATGGAGGCTCTTTTGGGCAGATTGCGTACATTGAGGTAGGAGCCACTTGCGTAGGATCCATAAAACAAACCTATCAGCCAAGCGATCTATGTGGAAAAGGATCAGAAAAGGGATACTTTGAATTCGGAGGATCTTGTCTGATCCTCTTGTTCCAACCGGGAAAAATCCAATTTGAACAAGACCTGATCGATGCTTCAGCAGAGTACACCGAAACCTATGCTAAGATGGGAGAGCCTTTAGGGTATTGCAAATAGGGCAGTTTTCAACGCTATGCCCTTTTGCTGGGCAATACTGCCTAGCATAATAAATGATTTGGAGATGGAGTTTTTTCCATGTTGTTTTCGGAAAAACTGCTTTAAGATCTTTTTCGGTTTGTTTCACATTTTTACCGCAGCTGAGCCCCCAACGCTTTGCGCATCGATGGATGTGGGTGTCAACAGGAAAGGCAGTTTTTTTTAGGGCTTGAATGGTGACGACTGATGCGGTTTTATGGCCAACACCAGGAAGCGTTTCAAGCGCTTCTAATGTCCGAGGGAGCTTCCCTTTGTACTCATCGATTAAGATTTCAGAGAGTTTGTGAATTGCTCGGGCTTTTGTAGGCGCAAGTCCGCAAGGGCGAATAATGGATTCAATTTGTTTGACGGTGAGCTCCACCATTTCATATGGATCGCTTGCTTGTGCAAACAGTTTCGGGGTAATCTCGTTCACCTTCTTGTCGGTGCATTGCGCAGAAAGAAGAACGGCGATCAAGAGAGTGTAATGATCTGTGTGTTTAAGGGGAATCGGGGGATTTGGAAAGAGTTTGTTAAGAATGCGGAGGACAATAGTCGCTCGTTTTTCTTTTGTCATTTGCCTACACAAAATTTAGAAAAGATGGCACTAAGTACCTCTTCGGTAATATTCATTCCAATGATCGTTCCAAGCTCTTTTAATGCCAAGCGGATATCGGAGATGAGGAATTCGGGTGAGAGTTCTGTTTGCAATCCACTGAGGACAACTTCTAATGCTTTGATGGACTCCCCAAGTGCTTGATGGTGACGCTTGCTTGAAATAATGACTTCTTCTTTAGAAGGAGGAGTCCCTTGCCAAATCACTTTATGAATCTCTTGTTTGAGGAGTTCTATCCCTGTCCCTTCTTTGGCAGAAACTTCGACTTGGTGGGAATAAGGAAGGCTTAGTTTGTTCCCTTCAGTCAAATCAATCTTGTTCCAAATTACGACTGTTCTCTTTTCAGGAAGGGTCATCTCAATGTGGGTAGGATGATTGTAATCATAGACGAGAAGAATTAAATCGGCTTCCTGAGCAGCTTTTTCAGAGCGACGCACACCCTCTTTTTCGATCACTTCATCGGTGATTCGAATCCCTGCTGTGTCAATAAGCCTGAAGTGGAGGCCGGCAAGTTGGACTTCTTCTTCCAGAATATCACGTGTTGTGCCGGGGATATTGGTGACAATCGCCCGCTCCTTTCCGCATAGGGCGTTCATCAGGGATGATTTTCCCACGTTGGGCGCCCCAATCAGGCATAGAGAAAAGCCAGATTTTAGGGACTGTCCATCGTGAAATGATCCATGTAAAGCCGTCATACTTTCGATCAGACTCTCTAACTGAGAACAAAGCTCTTCCTTCGAAGCAAATTCTAGCCCTTCTTCAGGAAAATCAACCCATGCCTCAAGGATTGCAGCGATTTCTGTAAGCTCTTTTTGATATGTCACAATCTTCTTATAAAGCTTCCCTTCTAAATGATTTTCCGCTGCTTGCCATGCAAGCTCACTTTTGGAAGCAATGACCTGTTGCACTGCTTCTGCTTTTGTGAGGTCGATCTTTCCATTTTGAAAAGCTTTAAATGTGAATTCACCAGGAAGGGCTGCGCGCGCCCCCGCTTTTAGCGCGGCATCTAGAACCTTGTGCGTAATCAGTGTTCCTCCATGGCAATGAATTTCCACCGTATCTTCCCCTGTGTAGGAGCGGGGATTTTTCATTACAACGGCAAGCCCCTCATCAATGATCTCTCCATCTACCCCAATAATCTTTCCAAAATGGACGGTGTGACTTTCATACTTATGAATTGGGCCGGAGAAAATTTGATCTGCAACGGCTAAGGCATGATCGCCCGCAATGCGAATGACAGCAATGCCTCCTACTCCTGGCGGAGTTGCGACAGCGGCAATGGTTTGCCCCTTCTCATAAGTGCGATGGTTAAATTCCATTTTCAAATTGGTCCTTGATAAGTAGAAATCGATGATACCACACTTATGAAAAAATGTGAAAATGGAGTTTTTAACTCAATTTTTAAATTCCGGAGAGGGCGGTCCGGATAAGTGTACTGAGATCCGAAGGAGTCTCGTTTGCAAGAGCTTTTTTGAGCGCTTGCTGTGCTTGAAGCGAGTTGTAACCAAGGTTCATGAGCGCAGAGAGCGCATCGTTTATCATTTGATCCTCTTCAGTGATTTCATGCTTCGCAGTATGTGGAAGGGGAGATTTCTTGAGCCCTTTGAGGACTTTATCGCGAAGCTCTACGATCAGGCGTTCAGCGGTTTTTTTCCCGATCCCTGGAATTTTAGAAAGAATGGTTGTGTTCGCGGTGGTGATGGCCGATTCAAGAGCTGCGCTATTGAGATGACCAATGAGGGCGAGCGCTGTTTTTGGACCGATACCAGAAACAGAGCCAATTTTTTCAAAAAGGTCCCGCTCTTCACGTTTGAGAAACCCAAAGTTTTTATAAGAATCTTCACGGATCACTGAGGAGATATAAAAGAGGGTGTCTTTTCCAATTGGAGGGGCAGCGGAAAATGCGCTGAGGGGAGTGTAAAGTAAATAGCCCACACCATTGACATCTACAACAGCGCTATGGGGAGTGATTGAGACAAGAGTTCCTTTGATATATTCAAACATAGACGCCTAGGGGTTTAATGTGGTTGGCATGAGTAATTGCAAGGGCAAGGGCATCGGCAGCATCTTCAGGGGTGGGGATTTCCGCAAGGTTTAGGAGGGTTTGGATCATTTTTTGGACCTGCTCCTTGGTTGCTGAGCCGGACCCCACGATAGCAAGTTTAGCCTTTTTTGGAGCGTATTCGAAGATGGGGATTTTGCGCTTGGTGGCGGCGAGGAGGGCAACTCCTTTTGCCATTCCGAGTTTTAGAGCACTTTGAACATTGCGTCCGACAAACTGCGTTTCAATGGAGACGGCTTCGATAGGATAGGAGTTGAGGATGTGCTCAATCCCTTCATGGATGATGCCGTATCTTTCGTGGAGGGAGAGTTTAGGTGAGGGACGGATACATCCGAAATCAAGGGGGGTAAATGAACGGAGATCTGTTTCGATAACTCCATACCCAGTGATACGGGTTCCTGGATCGATCCCTAAAATAATATGTTTTTTTCGGCTCATATATTTTCATTATGGAACGAAAAGGATTTTCTGGTAACCTTAAAAGGAATGAAAAGCCTAGAAAATCTAGATCCAAAGTCTATCATCGTTCGAATGCCTAATTGGTTGGGTGATTTGGTGATGGCAACGCCCGTGTTGGCCGATTTGCGGGAGCGTTACCCTCGTGCTGAAATCACGGTGATGTGTCAGGACAACGTTGCGCCTTTGCTTGAAAATGATCCTGCTGTCGACGAGCTTTTCTGTGTAAGTCGTGGAAAGAGTTTTATTCGTCGGATTGGAGAGCGCAACATCGTTGCGAAACTGAAGAATGGAACGTATGATCTTGGAATTTTATTGACCAACTCATTTTCATCTGCTTGGAGGTTTTGGCAGGGGAATGTTAAACATACCTTGGGATACCGCGCAGATGGTCGAGGCTTTTTAATGACACATCCCGTTTCTTTTTCTGAGAAGAGAAAGGAGCAACACTTAGTGATTACTTACAAGGAGATTCTAAAGCCTCTGGGGATTCCTGTTTCCGAGACAAAGCCTAGGCTAGCAGTAACGGATCAGGAAATCAAAGATGCTTGGGAACTTGTCAAGCGGCTTGGCATTGGCCCTGAAAGCACTATTGTTGGGGTGAATCCTGGTGCTGCTTACGGAACAGCAAAATGTTGGCTTCCTGAGCGATTTGCGGAGGTGACTAAAAATATTATTGAGGCAGATCCAAAAAATGCTGTTCTCTTTTTTGGTGACCGCTCCCATAAGGAATTGATCGGAAAAATTTGTGTGGGACTTTCGAATCGCGCAATAAACATGTCAGGTCAAACCAGTCTGCGAGAGTTGCTAGCACTTATAAAAATTTGTAGTGTCTTTTTAACAAATGACAGCGGGCCGATGCACATTGCTGATAGTTTAGATGTTCCCCTTGTCGCGCTATTTGGTTCAACAAGCCCAGTGGCGACGGGGCCTTACAGACAAAGTCAAAATATTATCCAGAAGAAAGTTCCCTGCTCCCCCTGTTTTAAACGGGTCTGTCCGATTAACTTTCCCTGCATGAAAAATATTGGAGTGGATGAAGTAACAGCAGCAGTTCTTTCTAAACTTGAGCAACGCATATGAAAAAACTGATTGATGCAATGCGTCCGAACCCATTTGATAAACTTCTAAAGAAAATGGTGGGAGAAGAAAAAGGACGTTTTCTAGTTATTTGGAATCGAGGGTTAGGGGATATTCCTTTAGGTCTTTATGCCTTGGTTTATCGTATCCGCAGCTATGTTCCCAACGCATCGATTACCTTTATGACGCGCAGAGACTTAGCTGAGGCATTCACCATGCTTGAGGGAGTTCAGGTACTTGTTGGAGAGTCTTGGGAAAGAGGGAAACCATTTGATATCGACGAGACTTTAAAGGAGCATTCTTTGAGTTCTAATATGTTTGATGTTGTTCTCGAAAAACCTGATCCTACAAAGTGGCTAAAGTGGCAAATTGGAAATCTTGTTCCAAAACTGAAGTGGCAAGAAAAATGGGACGCCCTTGTTAACAAGTATGAGCTTGACCCAAACGAGACCTACATTGGATGTCATATTCAGACGGAGACGGGTGTGTATTATGGTTACGAAAAAAACTGGGACCTCCCTTCATGGCGGAATCTTTTTAAGAAGGTTCAGGAAAAAAGCAAAGGAAAAATTCTCCTGTTTGGAATGGAGAGAGAGCCTGCTTTTTTGATGGACAATGTCATCGATCTTCGTGGGGAAACAAACCTCTTTGAAATGCTATCTTTGATTAAAAACCGATGCCGCTACCTTGTGGCTCCGGACTCCGGCGTTCTCTCCATTGCCTACTATGTCGATGCGAGTTACCCAGTTCGGGTTGTCTCACTGTGGGCAGACCCTAGGCAAGGAGTTCTTAGGCAAAAAGTAGACTCACCAAACCCTCAATTTGAACATATCCCCCTCCATGGTAAAAATGATAATGTGGCTAATATTTCCGTTGAGTCTGTCTATCGCTCTTTATTCGGGTGAGTTGATGCAAGCACATCCTCTTATTGATGTTTTTAAAGAGAACAAAGAGATCGCCAAACTTGAGACATTTGTTCCTCTTAATGAAAGTGCTATTGTGCAAGATATTGCATCTTCTTCGAATTTCAAGAAGATGGGATGTTTAGTGCTGGCAGGAGGACAAGGGACGCGTCTTGGAGTCAATGGACCGAAAGGCTGCGTTGAACTTCCCCTCCAAGAAAGGAAGACGCTTTTTCAACTGATCTTCGAAAGAGTGATAGAAAAAGGAAACGACCTCTCGCTAGCTGTCATGACCTCTCCGATTAATCATGAAGCAACAATTAAATACTTTGAGGAGCATGACTATTTTGGTTTAACAAATGTTTCCGTCTTTTCTCAAGAGATGATGCCGGTTTGTGACGAAGAAGGAAACCTATATGGGGACATGGAGTCACCAGATGGGAATGGAAAGGCTCTGAAGAAGCTCTTTGATTCAGGAGTTTGGGAGGTTTGGAAAGCTAAAGGCGTTGAGGTGGTCCAAGTCATTCCTGTAGATAATCCTAAAGCTGAGCCATTTGATGGAGAACTTCTGGCAATCCATGAAAAGGAGCAAGTGGATCTTGTCCTCAAATGTATTCGAAGGGATAGCCCAAAAGAAAAGTTGGGGGTCATCGGAGAAGAAAGAGGCAAGCTTATGATCCGAGAGTATTCTGAACTGACTGAAAGGATGCAAGATTTAGGATTCCCGCTCGGGAATACAGGGTTATTTTCATGCAGCATGGACTTTGTAGCGCGTGCAGCTAGCGTGGAACTTCCTTGGCATCTTGCACACAAGCAAGCCGGAGACGTATGGGTTTGGAAATTTGAAACATTTATTTTTGACCTGTTCCCCCATGCAAATTCTTTTAAAGTCATCATTTCTGAGCGTAAAAATTGTTTTGCTCCACTTAAAAACCGTTCAGGACCAGATAGTTTAGAAACTGTGGCAAAAGCGCTCATGACGTAAAACTTGCTATCATGTATAATTGGTATAAAAAATATTTAGGTAATGATGATGAGAATCGGATATTTAGGGGCAGGAGCCTGGGGCTTTTGCCTTGCAAATCTTTTGGCTGAAAAAGGATATGAAGTGAAGCTGTGGACAGGAAACATGTCCTTGGCAGAAGTTCTTAAAAGAGGGGAAGCTCATCCAAAACTTCGCGATCACCAGGCAGAAGAAAATCTTGTTCTCACCACAGACCTTAAGGAAGCAATCACCGATGTTGATATGATTATTGAGTCGGTGACTTCAAAAGGACTACGCCCCGTTCTTGAGCAGCTTAAAGAGATCGGCATGAAGGGAACTCCGATTGTTCTCACCTCTAAAGGGATTGAGCAGGGCACGGGTCTTCTCATGTCCGAAGTCGCGATGGAAGTTCTAGGTGACGATTATAAATCCAAGATCGGATGCCTCAGCGGCCCCAGTTTAGCTGGAGAAGTCATGCGCAAGCTCCCCACCTCTGTTGTTGCCTCAAGCTATGACAAAGATCTTATGATGCAAATCTGCAAGGCATTTACCACCTCTTGCTTCAGGGTTTACCCTAATGGGGATATGAGAGGGGTTTCGTTTGGGGGTGCGATGAAGAATATCATCGCGATCGCCTGTGCAATCTCCGATGGCCTTGGATATGGTGAAAATACAAAGGCAGCCCTGATGACTCGTGGTCTTCACGAGATCCGAAAGCTTGGGGAGACGATTGGTTGCGAGGCCGATACTCTTAATGGTCTCTCAGGCCTAGGTGATCTTTGTGCCACTTGTCTATCGACCCTTAGCCGGAATTATATCTTTGGGAAGCTTCTAGCAGAAGGGTATTCTCCTGATGAGGCTAGGAAAAAGATCGGGATGGTCGTTGAAGGGGCCTATACCTGTCTATCTGCTTTAGAGCTCAGTGCTAAGAAGGGGATAGCTATGCCGATTACTCAAGCAGTTTACTCCATTATATATGAAGGGGTTAACCCTAGAGAAGCGGTTGAGGCTCTCCTTACTCGGGCTGTCAAGCAAGAGCACCTTTGATTTAAGTTGCTGAAAACTAGTTGATTAAATAATTTGTTTGTCAAATAATAAAGATTATATTAAGATTGAGATACGAAGGAATGGATTTTCCCTGAGTTATAACTAATCTACTAAACTTCAGAATAAATCCCGGTTTCCAGCCCCTTTGGGTGACGAGACTGATCCTCTTGATAATCTAATAAACGGATATACGCAGTTTTTTTAGAGGCCGAATCGGGCATGATTTGGTTACGAAGCGTTACGCTTTATAGAGGGTTCAGTATAAGTTGCTTAGGGTGCGCAAGAATTGGGCTATATCTTTCTTCATTCATCCCATTTTCAATGCTGCACTATTTAAGTAAGAACTTATTCCTACCCTTGCTAGGAATAGGGGGCTATTCCCAGCAAGAGTTAGGAATAAATTCGGGGTGAATTTCATACGCATGATCAAGATCCAGAAGATTTTTCTCAGCGCCCAGATAGAATAGCTTTAGGCTATTTTGCTCTCGGCCGAAAATTTTAAACCTACATTCCCCTATGTGGTTGGGTGCCCGCTTTTATGGGCACCTTTTTTTATAAGACTATCCTCTCAGATTAGAGCAAAATTATCTGTTTGCATAAAAATACTTATCAAAATATCAAAGCTTCCTAGATAGTGTTACTTCACATATTTTGAAATAGACATCTAAGTCCAAAGGAGGGAACTATGGCAATAGGCGCAATCAGCAGCACTCATATTTTAACACGCGGGGGATTTGAAAAATTAGAATTCTCCCATACGAGTCCCCAGAAAAAGATAAGACTGTATCACATCAGCGATCTGACTGTAGAAAAAATAGAAAGTGCGAAACAGGCGATTTTAGAAGAGCTGAATATAAAAGGTCGAGCTTTTCAAGGGGAAATAGAAACATTTGAGCAAATGATTCGACAAACCCCCCATTTATTTAGAGAAGGGGAAATCCTCCGATTGATTTCCTATGAAGAAATGTCAGAATTATTCAGAAATGCTCTTTCGAGTGCTGATGGAGAAAAGGCCCGAGCAAGTATGAATTGCAAAATTGGGAATACTTGCCAATCTCTTCGCCGTTACGAAGATGCTCTGGAATATTACTATCAGTGTTTAAATTTTACAATAAGGTATCAAGATAAGGAGGCTGAGGGGGGTCTCTATTATAACATTGCGAGTACTTACCAATCCCTAAATAATCACCAACAGGTCATAAGATATTATCTGCAGTGTCTATCTGTTGTAACGACTCAGCCTGATCAAGAAATCATAAAAAGGGCTTATTACAGTATTGGAGAGGCTTATGACTCTGTTGATGATTATCAACAAGCCCAAAGTTATTACCAGAAGTATTTAGAAATTGCAGTAAGCCTAAACAACCAAGAAGATATGACAAAAGCCTATCGTTGTATTGGGGATGTTTGCCAATCTCTTGGAGAGAATTCAAAAGCTCTAGAAAACTACCTGAAGTACTTACGCGTTATAGAAGGCATGGGTGACAAAGAATCATTAGGAATGGCTTACTGCCGTATCGGGAATACTTACTCCTCTCTTGGAGAGGATCAACAAGCTAAGAATTATTACGAAGAAGCTTTAAAGGTGGGGGAAGAGTCTGGTAGTTATGAGATAGAAATGTGTGCTCAAACCGCACTTAAGCTACTTCAATAATTTCTTTGAAACTTGAGCTAGTTATGATAGGTTGGGCGCATGGATAATAGACTTGAAGGCATGAAAGTGGTGCGCTCTGATGAAATGGCGCGCATCGAGAAGATTAGCATGGAGGTTGGAGCTTCCGATGAGGCCTATATGCTGAAAGCGGGGGAGGGAATTGCTGATCGTGTTGAAGAATTTGTCAAAGAACGGGGACTAGATAAAAAGGTTACATTGCTCATCGGAAAGGGAAACAATGGAGGCGATGCCTATGTTGCAGGAACATTTCTTCTCAATCGAGGTTTCCACGTTGAAGCATTTCATGTTGTGGAAATGGGGGAGGCAAGTCCTCTTTGTCAGAAACATGGGAAGGGGTTCGAGGGGAAGCAGCAAGATAAGTTGGAGCTTAATGGGGTCATTCTTGACGGTCTTTTAGGGACGGGCTTTCAGGGAGAAGTTCAAGGGAAGATCAAAGAGGTTATCAAAAAAGTCAATGAGTCAAAGCTCCCCGTTTTAGCAATTGATATTCCTTCAGGTGTCAACGGAAACACAGGGGAGGCTAAACTTGCAATCCATGCAGATGAGACGCTTTATTTGGGGATGGCAAAGCGTGGTTTTTTTGTAGGGGAGGGGTACAACCATGTCGGGAAACTCCACGCTATCGACTTTGGAATGGAGGAGAAATATACTGAAGAGGCGCAAGGAGAAGGGTTTCTGCTCAATGAGAAAGCGCTTCCAGGACTTTTGCCACCGCTGAAACGAGACCGTCATAAGTATGAGGCGGGATATGTCATTGCAGTTGCGGGCTCACCCGGGATGCCGGGGGCGGCAATGCTCTCATGCTTAGCAGCACTTCGTACAGGCGCGGGAATCGTAAGATTATTTCACCCCGAAGGAATGGAAAAAGAACTGGCTCCTTCAGCATATGAGCTCATTCGGACGCCTTACAGATGGGGCGATGATAGCGCGATCTTGGAAGAAGGAAAACGTGCAAGAGCGTGTTTAATCGGTCCTGGTGTGGGAAAGGGTGAAGAGATGCATACCTTTCTGCAAGGCCTCGTTGCCAAGTTGAATGTTCCTATGGTGATAGATGCCGATGCGCTCTATCATATTAAGGTTTTCCCCAAAGGATCCATATTGACTCCGCATCACAAAGAGATGATGCATCTTCTTGGGGGCAGCGTTGTCGATCATCAGGCGTGTCAAGCTTTTACTGATCAAGCGGAAGTGACAGTCATCTTAAAGGGAGCGCCGACATGGATTTTTCATCCTAAGTTATTGCCACTTATCGTTGCAAAGGGAGACCCCGGAATGGCCACTGCGGGAACAGGGGATGTCCTGACGGGAATGATAGCATCTCTTCTTGCGCAAGGGGTAAAGGGGCGAGAGGCTGCTGCTTTGGGAGCTTATTTGCACGGGGAAGCGGGGGAGATCGCCGCAAAAGAACGCACTTCATATGACATGATTGCAAGTGATCTTATTGAAGCCTTGCCCGAAGCGTTTCAGACACTTGTGAAGCAATAACTTCGGGGAGAAATGCGGAGAGGTCTTCACCTCTCCGCGCAATATCGCGAATCAAAGTCGAACTAATCGACTGATATTCTTCATTGGGAAGAAGAAAGAGCGTCTCGATGCCGCTGAGTTTTTTATTCGTATGGGCAAGAGTTCTTTCATGTTCAAAATCGGTATAGGTTCGAAGAGATCGCACGATGAAAGCGCATCCTAGCTCTTTAGCATGTTGCGTGAGCAGACCTTCAAAAAAACTCACAGAAACATTCATAAAATCTCGGGTCAGGGTTTGTAAAAGCTTGAGGCGCTCCTCTTGGGTAAAGAGTGGTGCATTTTTCTCGGTGTCGATCCCAATCGCAATTTCTACAGTGTCAAAAAGAGCACTAGCTCTAGTAATAATGCTGAGGTGCCCCTTCGTCGGAGGGTCAAAGGTTCCTGGATAGATGACTTTCATCAGTAGGGCTCCGCAAAAAAGTGCGCTTGTTTGCGAAGAAGGCGGTCGAGATTGACAACTTCTTTCGAGCGGCTAAGCTTCATCTGAACCAAAGTATCTCCTGTCTCCCAATAGTAGCTCGCCCATGCTTGCCACCAACTAAATGTCCACTCGTGACCATCTGACATGATGACCGAATAACCCTTGGGATCGATTTCATAGATTGAGGGAAGACTATCGGGTAGATATTCCTCGAGAGCACAACCAACGGGGTTTTCTCCCTGCATATCTTTGAAAACAAGGATAGTCCCTTCAAAAAAGCAGGGGCTGATGGGATCACCTTTTTGGAAATAGTTAATGTTGTTACTACTTCTTCCTGGAACATGGTAGGGAACATTGTTGGGCCAGTACCCTCCTCGCCCGTCAGGTTGATAGATTGTGTGGTATTTTGTTTTGCCAGGATCTTCCTGAAACTTCCAAACCGTACCATTATCCATTGTAAGGATGAAGGTATTTCTCCAAGGTTTGATATCTGTAATCGTCCAAACATCTTCTGCAAATCCTGTTGAAAACAATAGAAAACTAGCAAAAATCAGTAGCACGTTCTTAAACATCACTAAACTCCAAAGTTTTCAAGGCATTGTATGGAAAGTGTCAAAAATTGACTAGGAGATTTTTACGGCCTGCTATTTGGAACTGGAGTTGGCTTGTATAATAAGGGTATCACTAAAGATTGATGAAACAAGAAAATGTTGGAAGAGCTGTTTTTCGATCAAATTTTGCTGCTATCTCTACACTTTTATTTGCAATACTTTTGGAAGTAAGAGAGGTCTTGTAAAGAGCCTGCATGGAACCTAATGTGTATTCTTCTCCTGTGCCGATTGCTGTAAAGCGCGTGTATTTTCTAACCGATTGTTGATAATCCATTTCGATAATACCTTCGGGAGAGATGCAAAGGAGATCAAAGAGTATGGTTTGAAAAGAATGAGAAGTATTCTGGAGATTGAGGAGAAAATAATGTTCTTTTAGCGTTTGGTGTAGAGTGTAAAGGAATTCAGTAAAAGTATTTCTGGGGCGTTCATTTAAGAAAATATCTACGAGGGAAGGATGACCTGCAAACCCTATATATGCCATTCCATGTTAAATAATTTTTGTGTCGTTGATTACATGGGCTTCTGCCTTTTTACAGGTGCCAAATAGAGTCATACAATCAGCAGCGATACAGATTTTTTTGTCTTTTTTAAGGGGTAAGATATAGCTAAAATTTAAGAGAGGCTTGCAAAAGACTCTTTTTGTGTCAGAAACCAGTCGGAGAATTTTGCGATTCTGATGTCAACCTGACTTTTTTTGGGATCTTTAGGGTTTGTCATGTGCTTCAGGTTCCACATCCTGTATTGTGTGAAGCCCAAGCAAATCTGCTTCTGGGTCTATATCAGATAATCCGATCTCGTGCTCATCGATATTGAAGGTATGCGCCTGGTACTTCAACAAAGAAATAACTGAACAGTAAGCCATTACAATTCCTTGGTTATAGACATCATTGCCTTTATCCGAATTTTTTTTTGCATTTCTAGCTTGCTCTTTTAGTAACGTTATTGAATTAATAATGTATCTCTTAAAATTCTCACTACTCATAATATGATCAATTAGTCCTTTCCTTTAAAATCTCATGAAGAATATCTCTTTGCTCTTCAAACATCTTTATCTCCTCAGACCATTTTACCGTGACTAAATGTTCTTGATGTCTTGGCTCTAGTGTATCCCACTCTTGGCAATGTTTCGAAGGATTTACAATTTTGTCCTTATGTTTCGCGATTTGTTTTTCATAGCTTTTAATCCCTCTAGCTAGAATTTAGAATAGGTCTACAAAGGATCTATTTTGTACCAGAAACCAATCTGAGAATTTTGCGATTCCGACGTCAAGAGGAGTAGTTGGAGAAAAGCCAAGTTCTCTTTCAGCTTTCTGTATATCGGCATAAGTGGATTTAACATCTCCCATTTGCATCGGTTGAAAATCGATCTGTGCCTTTTTCCCAAGGTGCGTTTCGAGAAGTTCAATCAGATGCATGAGAGGTTCTGGTTTGTTATTGCCAAGATTGTAGATTTCAAATCCGTTGCAATGGTCAAGTGCTCGAATTGTTCCTTGGACAATATCGTCAACGTAGGTAAAGTCGCGCTCCATTTTCCCATGGTTGAAAACAGGAATAGGTGTTCCTTTTCGAATTTTTTCTGCGAACGAGTAGTAAGCCATGTCTGGGCGTCCCCAGGGACCATAAACTGTAAAGAATCGGAGTCCCACCATGGGGATATTGTAGAGGTGATGGTAACTTTTGGCCATTAGTTCCCCTGATTTTTTTGTCGCTGCATAGAGACTTATCGGGGAATCTGTAGGGTCAGTTTCAGAAAAGGGGATTTTAGTATTGCCACCATAAACAGAAGAGGAAGACGCAAAAATGAGTTTCACATTGGGAATACTACGGCAAAGTTCTAGGATTTTTAAAAAGCCATCAAGGTTAGAGTCGCTGTAGGGTTGCGGGTGCGTTATGGAATAGCGGACTCCTGCCTGTGCTGCTAAGTGCACAATGTGCGTGATATTTTGTTTTAAGGAGCGGATGTTTCGGATATCTTCTTCAATGATTTCGGCGCCGAGACTGCGCAACTCATAGGCGCGAGCTCTTTTGAGATCGGGTGAATAATAATTATTGAAATTATCACACCCAATCACATAATCTCCATTTTTAATTAGTGAAGAAGCAAGATGAAAGCCAATAAAGCCTGCAATCCCAGTAATAAATATAAACTTTTTTTGATCTCTCATGTATTTAGCGTACCAAATCTATTGATTATGGTTCTATCACTTTTCCTTGCAGCATGTTCGAACACTCCGTACAAGGGCTCGCAGGTTGTCGGTGCGGATGAATTTGTCATCGATTCCTATAAAATCAAAGAGGGGAAGTTTTCAATTTTAGAGATGGAGGGGATGCCTTTAATGGCCCTTAATCCAGAACTTCTCGAAGAATATACAAATACGGTTGAAGATGGAGACTCCCTAAAAGTTGCTCTATTTCACCCTTCGCGCGGCGATTTGGTAAATGCGGTGCGGGCAATCGGAGAGGAGATTGGCTATCCGGTCTCAGGAGGAAAGATTACTCTTCCCGAATTAAGGCCAATCGAAATTGTAGGGCTAAAACTCGGAGAAGCACGTGACAGAATTCAAGAAGCTTACGACCAAGAAATCGATGAAATAGAGGTTTTTCTCTCGTTTGCCAAAAGGAAGCAAAAAAAAGTGGAACTCGCCGGGATGGTGAGTCAGTCAACCCTTCCTGTTAATGGGAAGTTGCGCTTATTTGAGGTGCTTGCTGAAGCCAAAGTTCCCCCTAATGCAAATTTTTTCAAGAGTTATTTGGTACGAGATGGCGAGCCTGTTCCTGTTGATATGAATAGGCTGGTAAAAGAGGGGGACATGAGTCAGAATGTGGTGATGCGCGGAGGTGATAAGCTCTACATTGCAGAGACTTCAGCCTCAACCTTGATGGTAATGGGAGAAGTGAGGCAAGAGCGCGTCATCGATGTTCCCAATGGATCGTTGCCTCTTCGATCTGCCCTTGCTATGGCAGGAGGGATTCCCTTCACGGGTGATAAGGGAGTGATTCAAGTCATTCGCGGAAATATTCTGCGTCCTAAAATCTATACCTTAAACTGGAAACACGTTATGCGCCTTCCCACCTCAAGTATGCTTTTGATGCCCGGTGATATTGTTTATGTTGCAGCAACACCCATTACTGAGTGGAACCGTTTTATTCAGCAAATCTTTCCGACACTCACAGGCATTGAACTATTCCGTAAAGGGGTTGCAGGAGTCATAGCTATCCAGTGACACAATCCGAAAATTTCATCATTTTTTCCGACATCAAACGACTTGTATTCAAAACAAAATGGGTGATTCTTGCGGGGGCTGTTTTTTTTGGATTGTTTGGATTTTTTAAAAGATCTCAGGTTCCCGTCCATCATGAAGTGAAGGCAGTGTTTAAGGAAGTAGGACCCTCTCAAATGCCTTTTGGAGGAGGTGTGTTTGATTCATTCCTCCAGACATTAGGAATGGGTGGGGTAGCCAAAGAGGGGCACGTATTGCTTCTTTCATCAATCATTTTAGAACCTGTGATTATGAAGCTTGGAATGCAAGCAGACATTCCTATTGAGACAAATGTTGAAAGAAAAAAGCGTCTTTTTTTTGAGTCGCTAGATGCTGAAAGAGGAAGGCCGATTGCGGAGGCCTCTCGGTTTGTTTTTGAGAATGTTCGTTACTTAGGAGAATATCCCAAAGAATTTCTCATTTTCTTCACCTCACGAGAGTCTTTTGAAGTGCGGGACGGAAAAAGTCACGTACTTGCGAAAGGAATAGTAGGGGAAAAGGTCTCCTTTAATGAAATTACTTTCACATTAAAAGAAATTCCTAAAGGGGTGAAACTTCGCAATAGTTATCCTCTTTCATTTTCCTCGCTCTCGGAAAAGGTCATCCAAATGCGGAAGCTTTTTGAAGTCCTTCTTGTTCACGGGGACGCCTCACTGCTTAGTTTAGAAATGATTCATGCAGATCGTCATTTTGGCATGCGATTGCTTAACGAAATCATGGAGACCTATAAAAACTATCTTGAAACAGAGAACTCTAGAGTGACTGAAGGGCAAATTGCCTATCTCCAAAAGCGGCGAAATAGTTACACAGAAAGCATGAATGAGCTTCTCAAAGAACACGTTGCCTACCTAAAGGAGAACATCGAATCTAAAGGGGCATTGAATCTTGGGCAGCAGCTACCTCTTTTCCAAAGCCGCAAGCAAGATCTCGTGAATGACTTAATGGAAATTGATCTTAAATTTGGGGAGTTATTAGGGAGTAATCCCCATCTGGCAACAGGATTGGGGAGTGAAGTTGTAGAGCTCCAGGAAGAGCTTCATGGAATTGCAAAGGAGAGGGACGCTTTGACTTTGGCACTCATTGGGCAGCCTAGTTATGAAAAAATCCTTTCCGGGCAAATGCGACGCTTAGATGCTATTGAACGCGAAGAACTCAGAGTAAAGACAGGAGTGGATTCCTTTTTCTCCGCAATGAGTCATGCCCTTCGCCAAAAAGATCAAAAGCTTGTCGAGGTAGGGGAATTTGGGAAAATCTTATCCCCCGACGCTAGCCAGCTCAAAAAAGTGCAGCTGGAAAAGAAGAGGTTGATTCAACTTGCTTATGAAACCTCTGGGACACAATTACCAAGCGCCTATCTCAAAAATCAACTGCGTCTTCTCTCATTGCAGGAAGGGACTTTAAAGCAGCGTCTTTTTCACGGGACAAGTAGGGCAGAGGAATATCGAGGGATTGATCTAGAGACCGCGCGCAAACTACTCTTTACCTATTTGCATGGGCGCGATAATGCTAGGTCAAAAATTCGAGAGCTTATCTTTGCAAAAGAACAAATTGAAAAAGAAGATGCTGAATGGGTCTCTCTTTCCTCAATCTTTCCCGATCCGATTAGTCAAGAAATGGTACGAGAAATGGGAGGAATTAAGCAGAAACTTCGGAAGGAGCGTACCCTTACTGAAAAAGAGCAGGAACGATTAGAAAAACAGTTTTCTCGAATGAAGGATGATTTAGGGCGTCATATAAAGCAAAGTGTTTTACTTGCTCAGCTTGAATGCGAAAGGAACGAAGATCGCATTGAATCTGTTCGGATGGCCATTCTTGACCTACTTGGCCAGGAGGTTTCTTTGATAGAGAAGCAGGTTGAAGATCGTATCGAAGAAAAACTGGCCCATTTAGGGAAGGAAAAAGTCCTTGTCAAAGGGCAATTGAAAGATATCAAAAAAGAGATGGAAGGGGTCCCCGATACTTGGCTGCGTGAACATCGTCTAAAGTTTGCCTCAGATATGAACAAAGGAATGTTAGAGGCTTTGGTTCACTTAGTTGAGTCAAAAAGTATTGAGCAAAACCTTTCGATCTTAGAGTCTGGACCTATCGATTATGCGCATGCCTCCTTGAGGCCTAAGCCGCCCCTTTTGAAGGTCTTTGGGGTGATTGGTGCCTTTTTAGGAGCCCTTTTTACCTTTGCAGGATGTTTTATTTATTATCTTTATCGTGGGTTTCCTCTGACGCTTCGAAACATGAGAGTTCGAGGGGAGAAAGTAATAGGACCTCTGACTAAAAAAGATGATATTGAGGTGTTAAGGCGTTTCTCTCTTCTTCTAAAAGGAGAAAAAAAGTCTCCTCTTGTAGCCTGCTTGGTGCTTGGAAATGGAGACGATTATGCCCCTTCTTTTGCTGAGTTGCTCAACAAAGAAGGAAAACGCGTTCTTGTGATGGATCTTAATTTTAAAAAGAAAGTGAAGGAAAAAAATCTTCCAGGGCTCATCCATTATTTAGAAGGGGATGCAAAGATTCCAAGTATTCGTGTGAAACACTATGGTGATTACATTCCCATGGGGGGAAATACTTTGTTTGGGGATGAAATATTGCGCAGTCGCAAGTTTGAGATGTTCCTAAACGAGATGAAGAAAGAGTACGAAGTGATTCTTTTATCTCTTCCTACAGGGCTAGAGAATTCACTTCCAAAATCCTTTTTTGGGAGTGCTGATGTTATTGCACTAAGACTAGAGGATCATCCCTTCTCTGATCTTAAGCCCTATTTTGCATGGGAAAGCGAAGGGCACTCTCTTGCCTTTGTGTAAGCAGCGAGAAGAGCACAAAAGATCAGAAGCATGAGTTTTCCTGCGTTGTAGGCCCAGAGAAAATGATCCACAACTCCCATCAACAAAAGAGAAAAAAGAATCGTTATAAGCGTGAGAGAAAGCGGAGTGATCTTCTGTTTGAAGGTGGGAATCACAAGAGAAAAGATAAAAAGGGCGAGCATTCCAAGGCCGATGATTCCTGTTTCAGAAGCCACTTGCAGGTAAATACTGTGGGCAAGAGCTCCCGTGGGATTTGCTCCAGCAAGGGTAGGGTCAACTGCTTCATAAGGGAAAAGGGCAAAACCATTGTGGCCAATTCCTAGAAGTGGGTAGTGTAGAAAAAGAGTCGAGGCCAACTTATAATAGAGAAAGCGCCCACTATCTGAGGCTCCCGATAAAGCATTGTAGTTTACAAACCCCCCTCGCGCAGCGAGTTGTTGAAATAGAAGAAGGATTGCGGTGAGAAAAGCTCCTCCAATCCATGTTCCCAACTTCAAAAACCCCTGCATTTTTTTAATGAGCCCCACACTAAAAAACAGAACTGTTCCGAGCATCCAAGCAAAGAATGGACCTCGAGCAAAGGTAAGCGTTAGGGTAAGAATAATCAAAGGGATAAGTGCTAAAAGGAGCCCCTTTTTGAGTCGGGTATCAGTATGAATAAAGAGAAAGTAGGACACAAAAAGAGCAATCACCAGATATCCCCCAAAGATATTGGGATGATCAAAGGTTCCGTGAGCACGAAGAATGAGAGAGTGTCCCTCAGCTATCCAAGGAAGCTTGTCAAAAAGGGCGCGATTCCCCTCAGTCAGAGGGTAGACAGCGATGTTATTCATTGAGGGGTCGATCTGTGCTTCAGAGAGAAAGGAAAGGCCTAAGCTTTTCTGGAATAAGAATTGCCCAGTTCCAATCAAACATTCAAGAAAAGCGATCCCTATAAAAAACCAGAGTACGGTGGGGATCCATTCAGCTCGCTTGCTCATAAGCAGATAAATTAAGTGGAAGGCCGTGCAAGCAATCGCTAGGTTTAGAAGAGTGATATACTGAAAAAAGTAGGAAGAAAACACCGAAAAGAGAATAGAAAAAATTGCAACGAAACCATAGAGAGTAAGGTAGCGAGAATGGCGGTTAAAAAAGAGCTCTTTGACTCTAACTTCCTTTAAGAGAAGAGCGCCGATCAGGAGCCCTACAATCCAAAAGTCGGTGAGATAAAAGTGGATATACTTTTGAAAGAGGGGAGGGAGGGATACAGTGAAAGGAGCGGTTTTTTCAAAGTGGTGGAAAAAGGAAACCGATACTCCACGAAAAACCTTGAAAAACAGATCGCCAAAGGGAAAAGCCGCAATTAAGATGAGCGTAAAGATGTAGAGAATTTTCGTTTTCATTGATCACCATGGTAGCCTCTAGAAGTAATTTCTCTCCACTTCTTAATCACTTGAGCTGCAAGTGGGGCTGCTTCCTTTCCGTAGTCCCCAAATTTTAGGTAGACCACAACAGAGAGCTCCGGCATATCAATTCGGTAGTCATCACCTTCTTTAAAGGAGAGTGTTCCAAACCAAATATCCTTACAAATCAGAGGTCCTCCTTCCCTGTCAAGCGTAGGGCGGTAGACAAACTCTGCTGTTGAGGTTTTGCCTACAAACTGATCTTGAAGTGCTTTATATTCTGGAATCCATTTAGGGTGTTCGTATAGGGCTCGGATCCGGTAGGGCTGAACAGGACCTTTTGCGCCCATGACCACTCGTCGCATTCCTTCCATGAGATCTGTCCGCACTTTCGTGGGCATATCAATGACCCGTCGGACCTCGCGCTCTGTTTCTTTGACTCCCTCTGCGCTTGCACGCATCTTCACAATTTGAGGTTTTAAAATAGCGCCTCCATTTCCAATCGCGGTAAGCATTCCAGCCGTTTGAAGTGGGGTGACAACGAGCGAGTGTTGTCCAATTGCAAAGGAGTAGAGGCCCGTCCGATTATCCCGAAGATCATCAGGGACATATCCCCCTGTTTCTCCATAAAGATCGATACCTGTAGTCTTTCCAAATCCAAAATTTTCTGTCGTTTTTTGCAGTTCTGCAGGGTGATTGATGACCTCACCTGCTAAGAGAGAGAAGTAGATGTTGCTCGATCTTTCCATTGCGGCACCGAAATCAATGCGTCCCAAGCTGGTATGGCTTCGTGGGAGCCTTCCCCCTTTATAGTGGCGGGTAATCAGAGATCCATCGAGGTGCCGCCCTAAAACAATTCCATTTTCGGTTGTGATATTTGTATTCATTTCATCAATAATTTCTAGGGAAGGGAGGCCGCATTGATAGATTTGCTTGAGAGCCTCATACCCCGTGACAACTTTGAAAAGCGAGCCAATAGGGGTTGATCTCCCGTAGGCATAGGATTTTCCATATCCGAAGCCATTGAGGGGATAAAAAGATCCGGCAAGTCCCTGCAATGTTTTACTTCGAAGAGAATAGTAACGTCCCCAAAGGGGATCAGAAAGCTCATTAAAAGAGCGAAACGTTGTCATTAATTTGAGGGGAACCTTTTTTGCTCGCATCAAATCTAGACTTTCAAGAAGCTTTCCTTCAGCTTCCTTACTTGTTAAGACAAGATGAAACAGAAAGGGCTGAAGGTCGAAATCCTTTGAGACGTTGCCGTAGATAAAAGCATCAAAAAACTTCCATTGATGTTTATCCCAAAATTCAGAGAACAGCGTCTTTTCCGCTTCTGTTAGGTAGTCCGTATAAGGATGGGGGTATGTTTTTCGGTTTTTTTCCTCCTCCCGTTTTTCTTTGAGGTAGGCTTTGAAATGTTTCTTTCTCCATAGAGGAAACATCCGATCATGATAGAGAGTTTCTACCCTCTCTTTAATCTCCTTTTTGAGAAAAACAAACGCTTGGGTGAGTTCTCGATACTGACTTAAAGGAACATGCTTTACCATTTCAAGATGAGATTCTGAAAAATCCTTTCCATTTGCAATGAGCCTCAAGAGATCAAGAAAAAGGAGTTTGTCGAGGTTATGTTTGATGGGCGTAAGGGTAGGGTCGATTTCTCTGCGTATCTCTTGGACGAGTGCGGGGACTTCTCCGCCATAAAGAGCATTGATTGTTTCTTCAACCGTTTCACTTCCCATGACTTTGTGGATAGCACCCAAGACATATTGTAGGTGGACTGCTTCATAGACATTGGGGATTTTTTTAAGAGCCTTTTTTACCTGGCAAGTATTGGATAGAACATGACTCAGAAAGTGGTCCCAAGAAAGAGACTCCTTTTCTGTGTAAGTTAGCCATTCCCTCTCCATTGGAGAGAGGCCATCCCATATGGTTCCCACATGGCGAGGATTTTCTAGCCACTTCAAGATCGACTGTGTTTTTTCGTGGCGATCCTTGTCGGTTAAATTAAAGTCATTGGGATCGAATCGAGGATACGAAGCAAGAGCTACCACCTCACCAGTTGAAGGAACCATTGCAACAATCGCTCCCCCCTTAATCCAAGGCGAGGGGATCTTGTCGTGGCCCTTCCCTGCTTGAGCAAAATGGTGTTCCCGATCTTGTTCGTTAAGGGTGAGGAGTTCCTCTGCGTAGGCCTGAAGCTCGGAAGAGATTGTCAAAAGGATCCTCTCTCCTGAGTCTGCCTCCTTTCCTCCTGGCAAATTGCGAATAAAACGCCCCCGAGCGCCGAGCTCGACTTCTCTCTTTCCATAAGATCCTCGCAAGGCTTCATCAAACTTTCGCTCTATCCCAGTTTTCCCAACATGCGCATGAATTGTGTAGGCTTTTTCCCTGAGTTCGGAAAGGCGAAGTTCTACATTATGACTGCTAAAGAACCCCTTCGGCAGAGGGACAGGGAGCCCTTCCTCCCGTTGTTCAAGAAATAGTGAAAGCTCCGCTATCTCCTGGGCAATGGCGATGTACTGTTTTTGATTGATCGCCCCCATATACCCTAAAATATCAGAGCCCACTTTCCCTTGAGGATAGTATCTTTTTGCTGCCCTTTGCATTGTCAAACCCGTCCAATCCTTCTCAAGAAGCCTGAGGCGATAGTAGAGATTTTCAGAGAGATCTTCTTTGATGATAAAAGGAGTATTAGGAAAGATTGAAGCCTGACTGTAGATCAAGTCTTCGATTCCGGTGGGATCCATCTCGAGAGCATTGCCAAGCATTTCTGCCAATTTCTCCACGTGACGACGCCTTTCATAGATCTTAACCTTCTTTCCTTCTCTCTTTTCCCAAGTTACAAGGGGGATTTCACGAATGTGGTCAAAGCATACCGCTGCATTGTATTGCACCTTGTTGATCGCGAGGGGGATGTTAAACCGGTCCCGAATCGTTCCCCGTGCTGCGGGCTCTACCACACTGCGCCTCTGAGGTCTAAGAGCTTTTTCCTGATACTCCTCATGTTTAATTGTGGCCAGGTACCACACTCGAAGCGTAATCAGCAGAAACGCAATCAAGAGCAAATGCAAAACAGAATTGGCTTTGTGAGGAATATCGCGGGCACTCATACCTTAACGATAGCAAATCCCTATTGATTGGTTCAATCACTGATTAAATAACGCTTTTTAAACCTATAACAAGAGGGTATTGCTGGCTTTTTCCTCTGTTGATATAGAAGGAAAAAGAAAAGATTTTTCCGTGCAAGTTTTAATTCCTTGTTTTAACATTTTTAACAGCTCTTTTTGGTTCAGGGGTGTTTCCTGATCAAATTGAAAAGGTTCGGTGTGCCTCGTTTCAGCAAGGATCGTCTCATCAGAAATTTTAGTCAGCTGCAAATGCATTCCCAACATGAGGACTCCTTTCAGGTTGCCTAATGAAACACTCCATTCAATGAAGCTGAAGCCAGTTGTAGAGAGTGAAATGGATAGATCCAGGTCCTTTTGGATCAGGAATTTTTGGAGTTGTCTGATGGAAACCATTCTATCGATTTGCTCTTTAAGCTCACTTAAATCTTCATGAGACGTCATGATTTCCCTCCAAAACTCCCTTTCCTTGATTTGTCAAGAGGTAGGTGTTTTTCCCATCACAGATCCGTTTGAAAATAGGATGAGTGTAACGGTTTCTTTCTCTTAGAATAAGTCCTGCCTCGAGATCTCTTTTGATATAGTTTTTAGCACTGCGTATTGTAACGCAACATTTTCGAGCAATTTCCTCGTAGGAAATCCGCACCCTTTGGGATTTTTGAAAGAGTTTTTTGGACCAAAATAAGTTTGTGTTCATATGAAGAGCTCCTCAATGTGGAAGGAACCTCAGCGCTTGAATCTAACCCTAGACTAGGAAGCGCCTCATAGTGATGAGGGGCTCTTTTCCTCCCAAAAACGCTTGAGTTGTTTCCAACAAATTGACTGCTGAAAGCGATCGAGCGCAAGTATTTTGGGAAGAAGTCTAGATTTTTTCCTTCAAAACTCTTAGAATGAGTTCCGAAGCTAAGGTTATTTTGTTTCAACACAGTGGTTCCTTAGTTTCACGCCTCGGGAGGTTCCAGCCTCTCGGGGCACTTTTGTTAATTACGGTCTCCATCTTAGAAAAAATTTCGATTTTTACCAACAAAAAAAGCGCGAGAAAAGTGTCACGACACCAATGATTTAACCCATTTTCATATAAGGGTGAAAATCGCCTATTTTAGAGCCCAAAAATTTTTCTAAAAAAACAAAAAAGAACTGCTTAATGGTTGTTTTTTCCTTCCTGGTTTTGCATAATCCCTCTGATTTAAAATAGGAGAACTAGTAGCAAATGGAGTTTATACAAGAAGAGGCAGGTCCTGCACTTGAAAAAATCATCTTTGATGGATTTAAGGAGCACGCGATAGAAAAAACAGGCCAAGATGGGTTCGGCAGATCTATAGCCTTTGCGGCTCTTGAGCGAGGAAAATATGTTGGAGCGGTTATTGTTCGAGCTTTCTGGGGAGCGCTACATGTTAAAAATATGTGGGTTCACAAAGACAGTCGAGGAAAAGGAGTCGGAAGAATTCTATTGAATCAAGCTATTGCATATGGGGAAAAAGAAAAACATCCCTTTGCTTTTGTTGAAACAATGAGTTTTCAAGCGCTTGAGTTCTACCAAAAAATGGGATTTGTGCTTGAATACACAAGAGGTGGGTATGCGCAAAATATTTCGTTCCATTATTTGCGGAAGGATTTGAGCCAGGGTCCTTAAGAGAACCACTTGTCAATAGGGGTTTTTAGGAATGTGTCGACAGCGATTCCATCACTGCCTACAAGTAGTAATCGGGCAGAGGGGTGGAGTTTTGAAAAGGCATGCATTCCAGAAAGAGCTTCGTTTCTTAGGCTGCTTTTAACTTCTATTGCAACGAGGGAGCTTCCCCTTTTAAGGATGAAGTCAACCTCCTTATTTTTTTCGTGCCAGTAATAGATTTCAATTTGTGTCCCTCGGATAGAGTTAAGAAGGTAGGCTCCGATAGCAGACTCTGTTATGCGTCCCCAAAACGCTCGATCAGTCAAAGCCTCTTTAAAGGATTTCCCCGACTGCGCACTCATAAGAGCTGTGTTTAAAACCTGGAGCTTAGGGCTTGAGTTTCGGGAGCGAACCGACTGAGAAGTATACTTATGGATGCCAGCAAGCATACCGGCTCCTTCAAGGAGTTCAAGATAGTGAGCTAGTGTTGTTGTGTTGCCGACATCGTGCAGCTGCCCTAACATCTTTTGGTAAGAGAGGATTTGTCCAGAATAGTTACATCCCAACTGAAAGAGGCGACGGAGCAATGCTGGTTTGTTGACTTGTGTCATTAGGAGGATATCTCGCGAGATGGTTGTTTCAATTAGCGAGTCATTAATATAATTTAGCCATCGGGATTGGTCTTCTTTATCAGAAAGTGGTGCGGCTCCTGGATATCCCCCAAAGTAGAGATAGGATTCTATATCCCAGCCAAACCCCTTTTCCATTTCACTTAAGCTCCAATGGGTAATGGGGAGGATTTCAAAGCGACCAGCGAGGCTTTCAGACAACCCTTTTTGCATTAGCCAAGGAGAGGAGCCAAGAAGTATCACTTTTAGGGGAGTGTTTTTCCGGGTGTCTTCGTCCCAAAGTTTTTTGACAACATTGGACCATTGGGGAATTTTTTGAACTTCATCGATGATGAGTAGAGCTTCGTTATCAAGATTGGTAAGCTGTCTTGCATTCTCCCATTGTTCTTGAATCCAAGCTAAATCTTGCAGTGTAGCAGTGTCAGCTGAAATAAAGTGTGTTGGGAGGTTTAAGCTTTTCTCTAATTGGAGCGCAAGGGTTGTTTTACCTACTTGCCTAGGGCCTAGGAGAGCCTGAATAAATTTTCGGGGCTCTTGGGCTCTCTTTTTTAATTCATTGAATATAGGTCTTTTATGCATTGTTTTTGTCTTTTGCTCAATATACTGAGTAATATTACTCAATGTATTGAATAATATCAAGTTGTTGAAAGCAAGCAGCTATTTTTCAAGGTGATAGAGTGAAATTATTGGCCACTTTGGAAGTGTTTTTCGACGAGAGCATCTTCCTTCTGAAGATAGCTTGCCATAATCGTTTGCATTTTCTTTTCCGCATCGCATTTAGGAGCAACTTTGTCGCGACCTAGAGCGGTAAGATATTGCCGTGTTGAAGCTGAGGCTTTGACCTTTGGCAGGACCTCTGCTGCAGTATCGATGTAAGACTTGATTTTGACGTCGACGAGATCTCCTTGGCAAGCATCTTTCATCTGCTTTATTTTCTCCACTTGGAGAACCAGATATTGCTTTTGAAATGTTTCCTGGTCGATTTGACCTTGAGAGAGTGCTACGCCAATAGAGAGTCCTTTGAGCCAGAACTCCGTATCGATATTGATTAACTTGTTTTCGAGAGGCGTGACACCATCTCCTTTGAACTTATTGCTGAGTTGGTGCATGTATTCAATGCTCTCTAGTTCGTGGGGATTTGGAGAAAAGAAAACCATATCGCGGACTTCACTGCTAATCTTCTCACGAGGATTGTCAATACAGACTTCAACGAGCTCTCGATTCTGAGCTTCATGGAGGGCGGCGATATCTTTCTTGAAGCCATCTCCTTTTTCCCCTTGATAATCGGTAACCATTTCCGAGAGTTTTTTTCGCTCTTCTAAGGCCGAGTTAAACTCCCAATTATTGTTTTTTTCTTTATAGGAAGCATCAATAGAGTTCAAAAAATTATTATACTTCCCTTCGCGATAATCGGATAGAACTTCGTTAATGAGCTTCTGCTGAGGAGCAACAACCTGTTCAGATTTAACACGTTCGACTTTAGTCGTATCCTCTTTAGCTATAAGAGGTAGCATTAGTGATGCTGCGACAAAGGGGACAAGCAAAAATTTCTTCATAGGATGAGCTCCATATTCATATCCATTTGACTACCTATTATACCCTATCTTGAATAAAAAATACACGCTTTGTAGAGGGGCGGTAAGTTATTTCTTCAATAAGCTCCGAGAATTGGTAAGCAGGGAAAAGGTGGATTCCAGTCCTTGCGAGACCTCTTTTATGTATCCATTGGTTCCAAGTAGTTGTTCCTTTCACATAAAAGTGATCGATCCCTGTAGGAGCAGAGGTCCAGACCAAGATTTATAGGATAAAAAGGCAATAAGCCAAAAGGAAGGTTGCTCCTTCCTTGAGATCTGAAGTGACTACTCTCTATACTTATTGTGCACCCATTAATAGTAGTCTCCCTATTTCTATTTCAAATAATTTCTTTTAACAAAAACGCCTGGCCCTAAATTATGAAGATTATGTAAAATGTGTGGCATCAATAAACAAAAATTGGGGACCAGTCAAGTGACGTCATTTTCATTGCCATCTATTTCAGGATTATTTAGTAGCTTCCTATCAGCACTTTCTTCCTCAGATCGCCAGAAAAGCACTTCTAAGCTGACTATGGGACCAAATGAGTGGAAAGTAGTCGCTAATATCGATGTTGAAGCTACGGACGTTCCACAGCCCCTTGTGGAGGCCACGGATGAGCTTTCTAAGACCCACATCCTATGCTGTGTACCTAAAAATATGAGTATAAGCAAATTATATGAAATTGAAGGAAAAGATACATCGGGTCTTTCTCAGGCCGACCACAGGGAAAACCCAAAAACATACTGGTTTTGGATGTCTAGAGAGACGACCCATAAATATTTAAAATTTGACCAACAAAAAGAAGCCCTGACTCTCAGCGGTTATGGTGTCCCCACACGGCTTGAGGCAATGATTGCTATCTATGCCGCAAAGAAATTAGAAGGGACAACTCTCCTTTCTGGGCAAGATAATGCAACGCGTTGCAAAAGCACCAAGGGGAAGTCTTTCGACGTCATTGGTGGCGATGCCTCTGCAACTTTTTGCGCTTACAACCCTGATCATTGGAGTTTTATTGGTGTCTCCAGCGTTTTTCGAGGATAACAACGTTACTTAATATAGTACGTTGACAAATTGCTAAACAGATGCGAAGCAATCGAGCTTGTTAAGCCGTACTCACTACGAATGATCCCATCTGTCATTCCCCCAACAAAAACAGAAGAAAACTCCCTTGTATTGAATTGGGTATGATCTTCTAAGTGTGCTGCCGTAAACATGGTATTAGCTGCCACAATGCAAATGACTTTTGCCAAAGGTGAAGGAATTCCTAAAGAAATTAATCCCATTTCTCCGAGCTTTTGCACTCCCCCTCTGAAAATGATCTCTTCCATAATTGGAGCAAGGATAATTTTTAGGAACTTATCTAATTGAGGTGCCCGTTTTCCAAATTCTTTCATATCAATTCGATCTTCTTCATAAGGTTTGTAGATATAGACGTGCTGGAGTTGTTTACTTAAGGCATTTAATGGATAGTTAAAGCTTTTTCCAGCTATTGAAAAAGCCTTCTTTACACATTCTGGCATGATATAGTCGGTCGCCTGCCCAACATGTCGCCCTGTTGCGCTTTCAAAACTGTTGCTGACCCACATAGAAGTCCTTGAAACAGCGGCTCCTACGAGCCCAATTCCCACAGTTGAAGCTATACTTGATATTGAATCCATATTTAACTCTCGATATTTTGTTTTAATTATAGATATTATTATAACATATGTATAATTTATTTTATTAATTAATAATAAAAACATAAATAACTATGTATCAATATTATATGGTTTTTTAATCATGTAAATAGCTGATATATAAAGATTTAAATTAACTCTCTGCCCATGAAAAACTCTACAAGGAGATGTTTCCTTAAACCTGTCCCGATAATCTATCCACCCAATATTCGATAAGCCCACAGTTTAAAAAGCCTGTCTATATAGACCAAATTTCTCTCTCACCTCACAAGCAGCCTTCTAAATTTTCTTTATAACCACGATATTGCTCCTTCAATTTTCCACCTCACTCTTTGGATCAACGAATCTATTTTCCTATCTTCTACTCTTTTTCCTCGAAAAGAGATTTTTGCATCAGAATCCTTATGGGCTGGGTAACTCATGGACGACGCCATTCTGATACAAATAAAGATTTCACTTGGAAAAAATCAGTGAAATAGGGTAAAAAAGATGGATTGTGCGCCTGTAGTTCAATGGTAGAACAATAGCCTTCCAAGCTATTAGCGTCAGTTCGATTCTGACCAGGCGCTTTTTTACCAATATTAACCAAGACCGAAATCCTAACCTGAGAGTTGGGATGCCGTCGTCAAACAAAAGGGACAAGGCTTGGCACAAAACCAGACTGTTACTGTTTCCATTAAGGATCTACTCGAAGCTGGGGCACATTTCGGCCACCAGAAGCAACGATGGAACCCCAAGATGAAGCGCTTTATTTTTGAAGAGCGCAGTGGGATTTACATCATCGATCTCGCAAAAACCATGCAGCAAATTCGTATCGCAATTGATGTTGTGATCTCTACCGTTGAAAAGCATCAGAGCATCTTGTTTGTTGGAACCAAAAAACAAGCAAAAGATGTTATTAGAGAAGGCGCAGAGAGGTGTGGTGAATTCTATGTTGCAGAGCGCTGGCTCGGTGGAATGCTCACTAACTTGAAAACCATCAGAGGCTCAGTAAAAACCTTGGAGCGCGTTGAAAAGCAAATCGCTACAGGGGGTGAGGGGTTCACCAAAAAAGAGATGACGCTGCTAAATAAAGACCGCGAAAAGCTCGATCGAAACCTTTCAGGTATCCGAGCAATGCGGAAGCCTCCAGGGCTGCTTGTTGTTGTCGATCCAAGTAAAGAACATATTGCGGTTGCTGAAGCAAACAAGCTAGGCATCCCTGTGATGGCTCTTGTTGATACTAACTGCGATCCGGATCCTATCGATTATGTGATTGCATGTAACGATGATGCACTCAAGAGCATCAAGTTGATTGTTTATGCTCTTTCAGATGTCATTATTGATAAGAAAGGTAAGTTGAATATTGCGATTGGCCAGGAAGAAGCTACAAAGGAAGCGGAAGCTAAGATTGAACCAAAAGAGGCTCAAGAAGAGAAAGAGGTGAAAGAATGACAGTTACAGCTCAGATGGTCATGGACCTTAGAAAAAGAACTGGCGTTGGAATGACCAAATGTAAAGATGCGCTTACTGAAGCCGGTGGCGATATGGAAGAAGCGATTCATATTCTTCGAAAGAAGGGAATGGCGTCTGCTGTCAAGAAGGGAGGCCGTGAAACAAACGAAGGTGTTGTTGGCATTTCAGAAAATGACGAGATGGCATACCTTGTCGAGGTGAATGTAGAGACAGACTTTGTACTCCAAAACGATCGTTTTAAAGAATTCCTGAAAAACATCTGCGATGACACGCTTAAAACAAAGCCAAAATCTGCTGAAGACTTCATTCAGCAGAAGTACAGTCAAAACCCAGCGCTTACGATTGATGAGTATCGTGCAGAGACAGTGCATAGTCTTGGAGAAAATATTCAAATTAAGCGTATTCTCAACTTTAAAAAGTCTGCTGATAGCTCTCTTGGAATTTACTCCCACATGGGTGGAAAAATTGTATGTGCTGTAGTGATCAAAGGGGCGGGCGACGTTGATGCGCTTGCGCGCGAGGTTGCGATGCATGTTGCTGCTGAAGCACCTGACTTTTTGAAGTCGGACGAGATTTCTGCTGATGTTCTGGCAAAAGAGGAAGAGATTGCGCGCAGCCAGATTCAAAACAAGCCGCCTGAGATTATGGATAAGATTGTTCAAGGGAAGCTCAAGGCTTTTTATGAGCAGGCGTGTTTGTTAAATCAGAAGTTCGTCAAAGAGCCTTCAATGAATGTAGCTGATTATGTTGCGCAAGAAGGGAAAAAAGCGGGCAAGACTCTTGAAGTTGTGGAGTTTGTTCGTTGGCAAATAGGTGAATAAGTGACTAAACCCTCCTACAAACGGGTCCTTCTAAAGCTCTCTGGTGAATCCCTCAAAGGGGAAACGCCTGGGGTAATTGATCATGTGGCATGCGATCAGATTGCGAATGCAATTTGTGAAGTGTACTCTCTTGGCGTTGAGATTGGAGTCGTTATTGGAGGGGGGAATATCTTCCGAGGGAATATGGCAGAGCAATTTGGCTTTGCCCGGACCCCAGCAGACCATGTAGGGATGCTTGCAACAACCATCAACGGCCTGATTCTTGGCCAAGTTCTCTCAACAAAGGGATGCAAAACCCGTGTGATGAGCGCTCTGAATTTTGATGGAATTGTTGAGCCCTATAATTGGAATCATGCCTTGCACTCTCTTGACAAAGGGCATATTGTGATCTTTGTTGGAGGGACGGGAAACCCCTATTTTACAACGGATACAACAGCTGCCATGCGAGCCAGTGAAATCGAGGCAGAGGTTCTTTTAAAAGCTACGAAGGTCGATGGGATCTATGATATGGATCCTATGAAGCACAAAGAGGCTGTTAAAAGTGATCACCTGACCTATGGAGAGGTTTTGACAAAGGATCTCCATGTAATGGATGGAGCAGCAATTGCCCTTTGCCGAGAAAGTGATATTCCCATTCATGTATTCAATCTCTTTGAAAAGGGTGCGATGCTAAGGGCTGTCACTGATCGAAAGGGCGGAACACTTGTGACGAAAGGTTAACCCATGAGTATTATGGACGAATGCAAAGAAAATATGGTAAAGGCTCTCGACCACTATAAGGAAGAGTTAAAAGGAATGAGGACAAGCCGTCCTAGTTCTTCGATGTTAGATAGTGTTTCTTTAGAAGTTTATGGAACACCGATGCGGATGCGCGATGTTGCGACGGTGGCTGTTGCTGATGGTAATCAGCTCGTTGTGACCCCTTTTGATCCAAGTACGGCAAATTCTATTGCAAAAGGAATTGAAAAGGCAAATTTGAATCTTCAACCTGCTGTTGACGGGAACGTTATTCGTGTTCCCATCCCCCCGATGAGTGAAGAAAGGCGGAAGGAAATTGCCAAAGATGCTCGCGAGAAAGGAGAAAAGACAAAGGTTACGATTCGTGATGTGCGTCGAAAAGCTAACGATCTGACAAAAAAGCAGAAATCTGATGGTGATATTACAGAAGATGATCTCAAAAGAGATGAGAAGCTTATTCAAGAGCTTACAGACAAATTTTGTAAACAAGTTGACGAACTCTTTGCAGAAAAGGAAAAAGATATCCTCGCAGTTTGATCTTGATTTATTACTGCTTTAGGAATTATAATTCTTCATTAGGCGACAGACTTTTATCTGGCCCCATCGTCTAGTCAGGCCTAGGACACAAGGTTTTCATCCTTGCAACAGGGGTTCGAATCCCCTTGGGGTCATACTCGAGGCTTTAGCTCAGTTGGTAGAGCATCTCCCTTTTAAGGAGAGGGTCGATGGTTCGAGCCCATCAAGCCTCATTCTTTAATACCCATTCTTAAGGCACCTTAAGAATGGGTGTTCTTTATCTTTCAATGTATTGACAAATTTAATCTACCATTTTGTTTAAAGGCTTTGACTGTTTATAAGGCAATGTGTTCAAAAAGGGTAAAATGGTTACAATTTCTTGGAGTAATAAAAGCTTTGAATTTAGAACAAAAAGAAATCAAAGTTCCCGGTTAAGAAAAAGTGGTTCAGTTTAAAGATGTTGATGCAGGACTTATCGCAATCATTGCAATTCACAATACAAAACTGGGGCCGGGCCTTGGAGGTGTCCGCATTTATCCCTACAAGACATTCGAAGATGCGCTTACGGATGTACTGCGTCTCTCAAAAGGAATGACTTACAAAGCATCCTTGGCTCAAGTCGGTTTAGGTGGAGCTAAGGGTGTCATTATCGCTGATCCAAAAACAGATAAAACCCCGACCCTCTTACATTCCTTTGCTGAAGCTGTTAATACACTTAATGGAAAATATATCTGTGCAGAAGATATCGGAAGCACTGCTGAAGACATCGGTATCATTATCGAAAAAACGAAATACGCTTGCGGAGTTTTTAACTCTCTCGGAAGTGGCAGTCCTTCCCCTTTTACAGCTTGGGGAATACTTCAAGGGATTAAATCAGTCTTCATGCATCTTGAAAATCACACTTTTTTAGAAGGAAAAAAAGTCGCGATTCAAGGAGTTGGGAGTGTGTGGCATCATCTGATGAAGAATCTTTTTTGGGAAGGTGCTCAATTGATCGTTTCAGGCATTAATAAAGAAGCCGTGGCTGGCTGTTTTCACCAGTATGGTGCGCAATCGTTCCCCCAGAAGAAATCTTGTTTGTAGATTGTGATATCCTTGCTCCATGTGCGATGGGGGGAATGATCGATCAAGAGATCATCCCCAAATTACGTTGTCGTGGTATTGCAGGTTCTGCAAATAATCAGCTTCTGGAGGCAGCTGACGCTGATCGTTTAGTTGAACGAGAAATTCTCTACGCTCCCGACTTTGTAATCAATGCCGGGGGCTTGATCAACGTGGCACACGAACTTTCTTCTGATGGGTATCAAGCTCCTTGTGCGCGCAGGGTGACGAAAAATATTTATCAACAACTTCTTAATATTTATCAAACTGCTACTGAAAAGAAGATTTCGACATGCCAGGTCGCAATAAGCATTTGTGATCACTATCTCAAGCAGGGCACTGGCAGAAGAATAGAAGACCCTGTGTTTCATTTCGGGCCTAAAAAATAATACCAATCCCTGCATGAAAATTCATAAATTAGTGTAGAGATTGGTATCGGTACAAAGGTCAGGTGGAAACGCCTGACCTTTTTTTTATCTAACGCCACCCATTATAAGCAGCAAGTAGTCCTGGAATTAGGTGGATCATCAGTGATGCAGCAGCAAGGTGGCCGGACTGATTGATGTTAATCTTGGTATCAAATAGCTTTTGAGTGAGTTTTGGGGTGATGTAGGTGGCAGCTGCAGCAGTCGATAGCTGTACAAAGAGTCTTGTCCATGTATTTCTGTTTGTTTGGTAACCATCAGAGCGTTTACCGGCGCCAGTGGCTTTTTCCCCTAGCTGTGAAAGGGCTGTATAAGTCACAGCGCTGGCTAGAGCAGGAAGCTGCGACTTCCCAAATGATGTAAATAAACTTTTTGAAAAGAGTTGCCCTGTTACGGATGCAAGCGCCGAGCGCGAAAGCATTTGGTAAGTTAAAAATAACATTGTGATCCTTCTCTTGTAATGTTAAAAAGATACTATTAGTATATTTATTATCGTTTTAATTACAATAATAAAATATTAGTTATGCTAACTGCTCGAGACATAGGATTTAAGCAAGGGTACAGATAATAATAAATTTATTTTTTGCGTACTTCAAGAAGAGCTGCCGTTGTCCCGGTATGTTTGAGGAGGGTGAGGATTTCTTGAGCAACCTCTGAGGGGGAGAGGAGGGAAGTGTCATCTTCATTGGGAAAATTTTTGGATCGCATCGGGGTAGCGGTTCGTTGCGGAACGATCGCATTGATATGGAGGTCGGGGCGCTCGTCGGCGAGTCCTTGAGTAAAGTTGACGATGGCGGCTTTTGCGGAGGAGTAAAGGGTGTAGGATTTTCTTCCTCGGGAAAATGAAGAAGAGGAAAGGTTGATAATGTGACCACCGGGTTTGACCTGTGCGCAACGGCAGCTGTAAAGCAGTGAGTGGAGGTTGGTGGCGATGAGGTAATCGATTTCTTCTGAAGATAGGGAGTGGAAGGGTTTGAGGGATAGATGACCCACACAATTAATGAGGCCATCGATCGGGCCAAGGGATTTGAAGAGTGTTTCGGTAGCGGTAAAGTTTGTGAGATCAATGGGGTGTGATTTGGAAGATTTAGATAGGATAAGAGGGGTAGCGCCCTCTTTTTTAAGGAGGGTTACAAGGGCTGATCCAATGCCTCCCGTCCCCCCAGCAACAGCAAACGTTTTACCTTTCAAAGAGGTGAGTGTTTGTGGAAGGGAGCGTGTTTTACGTTGCATGAGTTGTTCTGCTAGAAAGAGATCCAGTTCATTAGTGATTTTTATATTATCTTCGGAACCCGAGACAATATGTACGGGCACTCCTAAATCAAGAACAAGACGGCAGTCATCAGAAGCCTCGTGGTGGACATGCTTTTCGTGAGCTTCAAGGATAAGGGGGTAGGAAAAGCTTTGGGGGGTTTGGCCACGTAGATAGTGATTGCGATTAGGGATGGAGGTAATGGTGTCGATATTTTCTGCGTGGACGATGGTGTCAGCAGAAGGGATGCAGGTGTCAACAGCGTCGTGTTTTTTGAGAGCGCTTAGGTTATCTTGGATGATTTTAGAGGAGATAAAAGGGCGGACAGCATCATGGATCACAACATGGGTCGTTTCACTAGGGCACGCAAGGAGTCCTTGGTAGGTAGAATCTTGCCGAGAATAGCCCCCTGGTATTACACGGACTCGAGGGCTCGTGGTTTCAGCTTGGACGGTTTCAATATGGTCGGGGTGACAGACGAGAAGAATTGCCTGAAATTCTGAAAAAGCAAGGAAAGCATCAAGTGCGTGGAGATAGATTTTCTTTCCTGAAAGATTTAAGAATTGCTTGGGAGTTTCGCTTCCAAAGCGTTCTCCTGTCCCTCCCATTAAAAGAATTGCAGTGATCATGAACCTATCCCGAAATTAAATTATATTTAATTTTCCAAAATTTTCTAGTAGATCTTTGGAGATCTATTTGAACACTTTGTCTATACGACAACGGTGAAAATAGATCTCCAAAAAGCTGCAGAAAAGAGAGAAATAAAAGGTGATAGACTTTTGGGATAGGTTCATAATTTAATCGATATGGGTTTTAGAACCCATTGTAAAAATTCTGCCCGTTTTTGAGCGAGCTTTTCTTTAGACATTTCCTCATTTAAGGAAAGAGAGAGGTGACCACGCCGCACTTCAAAGAAAATTCTATTGAGATCTTGATCGGTGAGTCCATCGATCCACTTGAGATCGATTCCGAGCTTGATGAAGCTGAGAGCATTCAAAGCTTCTTTGGTTTCTATTTGAAAGGAATGTTTGAGAAGTCCGATGGCTCGACTGATTTTATCAACAATGAGGGCATCGGGAGTGTCAAGAAGCTGAGTGCGGAGGACTTTCTCATGGCTTGTAAGCTTTGTTGCGGTTTTATGGATCCCTTCTAAGATGTGATCTTCAGTGAGTCCTAATGTAAAGCGGTTTTGAATGATAACGATATCCCCAACAAATTCATCGGTTCCTGTCAGCCCACTTGCTTGAACCTCTTCATCAAGCTCGCTTGCCAGGACGTCGTCGATTTGATCAAGCCCTATCAGGCAGGGAAGATGGAGGAAGGCTTGAACGGTCAAGGCAGTTCCTGAATTGGAGAGATGCGATGTGAGATATCCAAACTTATGTGAATAAGCAAAGGAATGGTTTTCAGCGAGTTCTGCTTCAATTTCAGCGAGTTTTTTCCATGCTTCTTTCCATGCTGAGTGGGATTCAATAGAGTGGAGAGTGAGGTGATCTTCGCCATTGATCATTGCTAGAAAGGTTCCCGTAGTGTCAATAACAACACCTGCTTTGCATTCAGGATTTTGAGACTCGTTTGTTGCAAGAAAATGCTCTAGAATGAATTCTCGTTCTGCAGTCTTTAACTCTTCCATTTCAAAAAATGAGGGAGCATTTAAAAAAGGAGAGCTGAGCAGGGCTTGTTTTAGGGTCGTCAAGGCCTGAAGGGAGTCAGTCTTTTTCATTTTTTGAGGGAACAGCGCAGACGAAAGGTTCCGCTGCAAGAAAAAGCTGGAAGCCATCCAGATAGGAGTATCACTTTTCTCCCAAATGCTATGCTCTTTTAATGTTTGAAAAGGACTAGGCTCTTTCATCTTTCATTTCCGTGAGGGCATTGATTTGATCTCGAAGCCATGCTGCTTCTTCGTAGTTTTCTCCGCTCAGGGCCTCACTTAATGATTCGTTCAGGTCTCGGATGCGGCTGGTGTTTTGAGTTTTCTCGTCGAAATGAGGAGTCCTGCCAATGTGCAATGTCGGAACAGGGCTGGCAGGGTTTGGTTTTAATCGAGGAGAAATCAGTTGTGTTTCAAGGAGTTGATCGATGAGTACATCTTGAAAAATGGCGTAACACTCTTTGCATCCTAGAGGTTCTCCCATGAGAACAGATTCAAGCGAAGTATGGCAATTGCTACAGCAAAGCCCTTCCTCTTTCTTGGGAGCTTCCTCATTTGGGGTTTTCCCCTGAAGTTTTAGCTTTAATACGGGGCAATCACGACACATTTCCGTGGTTGTGACAGTATCTTCTACCATCTCGCTATAGATGACATCCGCGCTCCGTTTGCATTGACTGCACTCTAAGGGTCGTTCACTCATACAAATGGTATATAGAAAAAAGTGCTTTTATAATCCATATACTTGTGCTATTCCAGAAATATAACTAGGAGGTTACCCCCATGAAAAAAGTTTTAGGATCCCTATTACTTGTATTAGGAATGTCTACAGCCTATGCTCAGTATGGCTCTTATTCATCAACTGGGTCGTCGAATAATTCTTATGACTCTTATAGTCAATATGGACAGCAAGGTCAGCAACAAACGCAGCAAATGCCGCAGCAGCAAAATGCTATTCCGTCAGATTGTTCTCACCTCTCGCAACAAGAACAGCAATTTGCAATGCAGCTCAGCGATATGCATCGCACCATGTTTTGCCGCCACTTTTCAGTGTCTCAAAGGATTGAAGCGATGACTCTGGCGAACACTAGCACCCAAGGAGGAACGAGTGGTCAGTCGCAGATTTCTCCCGATGCAGCAGTGGAAGTGATCATGAAAAATGCGCGTCAAGATCAATCAAGCAGCTCGCAACAAGGTCAGCAACAACAGCCGTCGCAAAGCCCTTATGGCGGAAGCTATAGCTACCCTGGTAATAGTGGCAGCTCTTCTTCTAAGAGCCCTTATTCAAATTAGGTACACGTAAGCCCGGTGATCTGCTGGGCTTAATTTTTCTTAAACCACTGCAGTACTGCGCATCGTTTATTCAAAATTAAGATAATAATTCTGGACATTGTAATATAATTTCTTTAACCTTCCTGGCCTTTCGTTAAGAGAAACAAACCAGTGGGGGTTTAAATGGATACAAGTTTACCGAAAAGAGATGTAGAACTAGGGGCTATGAGTTCCCCTTCTTTGCTGCCTCCAGGCCATTTAGATGAAAGAAAGGGAGATCCCTTTTTTGAAGTGGAAGCAGTAGATCATGATGCTAGAGAAGAGCCTCAAGGGTGCCAACAGAAGTGTTTGCATGGTGCTCGTCCAAGAGATTGGAGTGAGTATTTTATTGTCCCAGGAGGTTTAATGGCTCTTGGGTTTGGAGTATTCCACGCCCTTCAAGATACTAACGAATGGGTGGCAGCTCCCAGTTTTGCTGTGGGTTTAATTTGTATGCTAGCGGAAGTTAGAATTCGGCAGCTATGGATTACAAAGACCTTGGATGATGAAGCTCAAGCTTTTCGACAGAATAATCGCAGCTTAAAAGGCCGGGTGACCGAACTGAGCGCAACCACAGAGCAGCTTGGATCTGAGAATGGTGCATTAAAAAAGAGTGTTGCTGAGCTTGGTGCAGATAATGCTCAAATTAGGGAGGAGAATCAAAGGTTTTCAGCTGAATTAGAGGCTCAGCGTAAACAACTCGCTGAAATGCAGTCGGTCAGAGAAAGGCTGCAAAGAGATGTTGCAGCTTTGAAAAAGGGTGCTCAACAGATTGATGGGGCCTTGGAGGAGGAAAGAGGCAACGGAGATCATTTAGAAAAAATTTCAGACCTTGAGCAACAATTGTTGGCACTTGAAAGAGCTGAACAGGAAGAGGCAAAAAGACACGCTAGATCCATGGGGAACAATGAATAGAATCTTGAAAAGTAAAAAAAGAGGAGTCGTTTTAGAGCTTAATAACAAGGAGAGCGAAGGATGATAGCATTTGATGTTGCAAGGAGAGAAATAACACATAGGTTCCAAGAGGCGGGGAATGTCATAGGAGAGAAACCGCACTTGAGAGATTGGAGTGAGGTGCTTGTGATGGCTGCGGCAATCTACTCTTTACGCGCAGCAATTCTACAACGAAGAAAAAATGTGAAAACTCTTAAAAATGCTAACCTTTGGGTGTTTGGAGTTTTAGTTGTTACCGAAATTAGGATCCGACAGCTTTGGATTACACGAACTTTAGACGATGAGGCAAACAGGTTTAAAGGAAGCAATGAAGCTCTAAGAAAGGAAATACAAGATCTAACGGGCCAAAATACAAGGTTGCAAGATGAAATGGAGCCGCTAAAACAACAAGTTACTAGCCTCGCAGAAGCGGAAAAGCGGCTGCAGCAGGATATTCTCAGAAGGCAAAAAGTTGCAGATGCTCAAGATGCGGAGTTGGAGGGGTTTAGAAAGATCATAAGTGGCCTTAGGGATGGCGATGAGGCTGTTGAAAGTGACACTGCAAGCTTGCAAGCTTATGTGGTTAGATTGCAGGAAGAGGAAAAGCGGTTAAATGAGGTTGGAGAAAGGGTCCAAAGGGAGCTTCAAGCTTTGGTGAATGGAAAAAGACAGCTGGTTGATAAAGAGATAGCGTTGAATTTGAGAGAGGAGGCTCTAGCAAAGAGAGAGGCAGCTTTAGGAAAAGATTAGGGCAGCCCAAGCTGGGAAGTCTGGACCCCTCCGGTATTGTTGAAGTCATTTGTCTCTCTTTGGTGAAATACTGAAAAGTTGGAAGCTGGCATTCCACCATCCTCAACGTACTGCACGACAAAGACAAGGTTGAAGAATTCTTCTTTGGGTTGGTGATCCTTACCTGGAAACACGAGATTTGGGTAAGTGCCAAACGTTTCGATAAAGGTCTTATTATTGACCAGCGCTAATGCATCTCCGCTGCCATACCCAGTGATTCCAAAATCTACCTCTGCGAGCATGAATGGGAGTGCGTTGCTTTCCCAACATAGGGCGATGCTATCATCATCATGCGTTCCATCTGTAATGGCAGACACTAAGGTCGTATAATCAGTGTCGGCAATTTGCAGGACCAAAGAAGACGATGGCACATAACTATAGGGACTGGTAATCGCATCGCTGGGAAATAGAGCATTCGCAAGGGGAGTAATCGTCTGCACGGGGCGCCAGGTTCCTGTTCCTGGAGGGGGACCAACATATAGAGCTCCGACAAGAGTGATAGGGTGACTAGGCACGGCCCCTGCGATCAAGTCAGGGAATAAAGGGGGGACAGCTGGAATGGCTGGGGTCGTGTTATTATTTGCAGGAATTCCTAAGATATAACCCACTAGATATTCTGCTCTTTGATAGCCCTGCACATCAAGCCCTTGAGTAAAAACGGGGTTAGGAATACCGGGAGATAGGGGAATCGCCGGACCCGTGGTGTTTTTTTCTCCATGACGCACAGTGATGATTCGATAAGGATAGCCAGCGGGCAGTGCGTAGCCAATTGCTGAGAAGGATAGCAAAAAGAAGAGACTGCGGTTGATGAAACTATGGAACATTATTAAAGCCACCTGCCCCTAACTGTTTAATTGTTGTGCCTGTTGGAGTGTCTTGATTCCACTGAATTACCCAGACATTTGTAGGGTCTGTGCCCAGGTCATCTAAGTGACTGAGAGCATTTTGGAAATACTGGCTGACCTGCGGATCCCCAAAAAGCCCATCCGAATTTGTTGAAATTTGCTCGAGCTTCCAACAAACGATCACTGTTTTTCCTTGAAGCGACGTAGCATTTCCGTCAAAAAGCATATCCTTTAGAACCTCTGGGCTCATTGCTAGGGAATAGTTTTGGTTAATTGTTAAAGGACCTTTACTTCCTGCAGTTTGTTCGATCCTCACGGCATTTGCTTGATGGAAAATGGGGGTGATTGTTTGCAAGGCATGGGTTGCATAAAAATCTCCTGAGTTATCGTTGGGAGTATAGAAAGCGTGAATGGGCTGATTTGCTTGATCAATCGTAAAAACATCGGGGTTTTGGTAGAGAAGAAACTCTGAAAGATATGCAGCCCTTTGCTGTCCCTGGACATTAAGGTAAGTATCTCCAGCAGTTGCATCTGCTGACGCAAAAATAATCAGTTGGTAGGGGTGAACCGTGGCTCTTGATCGAGTGATTGATCTGCTGATAAGATGTCTAGGCCCTGAATAGAGACACGCGCTCGCAAGTAAAAAGAAGCAGGTAATAATGAGTAGTTTTTTCACGGTATCTTACCCATCTAAAAGCCTACGCCTATCCTCAAGTAAGGGCCACAGTACCCGAAATCTTCGAGATCTCTTGGGTATATCGTGTAATCTTGCAAAGAAGGTGTTTCATCACCGTTGAGCGCACATACTCTCCTTCCTGTCTGATCTACATTCCAGTAACTAATAAATCGGTATCCTAGGGATAGGATGAAGGACACACTCGAGCTATGAATGTGGTGCCAGCGATATTGCAGTTTGAAGTCTAAATTAATGTTAGGAATAAAGTGGGTTACTGATGGATTCTTCCACGTGATTTGGGAAGAGCTGGACCCTGTATCTTGTCCATTAATGAGTAAACGTTTGTTATATGAAAGACTCCCTTTAAGAGCATCGCGCGCGCAGATAAAGCCAAAGTTTGTCATTCCCACAAAATTCAAATCATGACATGAGTTAGGGGAAAACAGTGCAAAATCAAATTGCACTCCGATATTGGGACCCACACCGTAGAAATTCCCTTTTTCATTCGCAGAAATATCTACATTTTGAATGCCAACGACCGCTCCACCAAAACCAGTGACTTGAGTGACATCCAACTGATTTTGCAGATTGAAAGAGTAGTGAAAGCTGTGAAACGCCATGCCTGTTTGGAGGTTAATCAGAAAGTAAGGGGTAATAGGCAAGGATTTTTCTATTGTTAAGTTGGCAATATGGAGGTGCGTGTGTTGAGAGCCCTTGTCATGTTGCTCTGTTATTTGAGTCATATTTGTAAGAGGAATAAACGTGCTGTTTTCTTGATGGAGATGGCCATCTCCATCGCTGTGAATATAGCTATACGAAAGACCGACTGTATTCATGAGTCTGCTAGGGTGGTACTTAAAATAAAATGACAGGCCGGCATCGTAATCAGGGTCGATAGACTCTACTTTATTGCGAAAAATTTGCGCTGCATTATCCGTGCCGAAGGCTTCATCTAGAAGAACCTGTGCATCGGAGAAAATGGAGCTGATCGTAGAGGTAAATACAAGGAGTTCCACTCCGGTCTCTAGCCTTCTTTCTTTACTTTCTAAAAGGTTTTGGAAAGGTGTTAGGGTGTCTGTTGTACCGCAGGGTCTATCACCGTTCTCAGAAGCCCTTAGGGACCCGAGTGAAAGTAGGAAACCAAGAAAAAGAAGAGGAACTTTGAAGCGCTTTATCATGTTGTCACCTAAAAAAAATTCAATAGCGGATGATGCTATAGGTTAGATTTATTTGTATAGGTTTTTAGTTCCTTGTGGTTGTGAAGGGGAGTAGTCCTTTAAGTTTTAGATTATCAGTAACTTAGAGTTTAAATATCATCTTATACTCTCATTATGAGACAGTTGAAAATTAATTTAATTAAAATGTTAATTATGATATAATGTTTATATTAAAAAAAGGGAGGTAATATCGTGGATTTATCATTAACAACTGTCAATTTCAATAGAACCCAAACCCCAGCACAAGGGGTTAAGAATGAGGCGGATTTTTCAGACAAAACAAGCCAAAAAACCGACAATATTGTCGTTAAATTCTTCAAATGGGCTGGATTAACGTTGGAACTGAAAAGTTTAGAACGTCAAGAAAAAAGATTAAGAAACAGTATGGTTGACGCTGCTAAGAATTCAAAAACTGAGAAATTTAGGCAAAGCAACAAGGCATTAGAGCCACTCGAGAATAAAATAGTAGAACTACAGAAGGTTCTAGATAACTATTGGCGTAGATAAGAAGCGTTTCAAGCTAAGATTGAAGAGAAGCATCAAGCTTCTCTTCTTTGTTCAACAATGCCCTTTCTTATACAGAGCTTTTTAGCTTATAAACGTTTTTCCCTTGGCATATTTGCCGCGTTCTTTTCGATTCTAAAAAATGGTTCCATCTCTCGATAAATTTTGCCTCGATATCTCTTTTGACATAGTTTCTTGCTGACGTGCGACTGATGCCAAAAAACTCTGCAATTTCCTGAATGCTCATCTGCACTTCGTTTTGTTTTTCAAAGAGCTTTTGGGTCCAAAATTTTTGATGTTTCATAAAGAGGTCTCCTCCTGTTTTATTTAAAAAAGAAGGCACTACCCGCACAAAGACTAGAAGCACCAAAGCTTAGCCTTGATACGAAGAGCTATAGATTTTTAGAACCGCATTCCCTATAATGGGAGGCGAGACTAAGGGCGTATCTACAAGTAGTGCCTTAGTTTCATGCCCTGGGAGGCCTTGAACCTCCTGGGGCACTTTTTTGCAAAAATGCACTTCCCATGTTAAAGAAAATCTTCTATTTAAGCTAGCAAAGATCCTCACTACTGTTAGAACGACTCTTGTCCTAAACTTGGAGGCTGCGCAAGTTTTTGGGAAAATCTGTGCTTATTTAAAATGAGTTCATGTACGATCATCCATCAATTTATTACCAACTTGGAGATTATGATTATGCACGCATTACCACTCATTGCAGCACGTGGCGCTTTTGGAGGGCTTCTTGGACAAGTCTTTTCAAAACCCCTTTTTAAAGCATTTGCAGAAGCGCAAATTCCTTCTCTTGTCAGCGCAACAACATATGCAGGGACTTATTTTGCTGTTAAGAACTTATCAGGCACTAAGAACACCGAAAAAGAAAAAAAGTGGTTGATCCATGCCATTGGGTTCGGAGCTGCTTTCTTTTTGACGCCCAAAATCAATGATGCTTTTTTCAAGCAAAAGATTTTGTTCAATAAAGAGCTGACAAATATGCAATCTGCTGCTCTTGCTGCAGGTTCAGTTGTATCCTTTTTCCTTATCCAAGAATAATCGGGGGAGAAAGGGTATTACTTGAGCGCTGGGTAGGTAAAGCAAAAGAAATGCACAACATTGAATAAGTAGTGGCAGAAGATGCTGCTTTCAATGGAGCGTGTTGCTTGGTATACGCCTCCATAAATGAGGCTGGCGATGAAAGTGAGGGAGAGGTAGCTAAGGTCGCGCACGAATGTGAAGTGAAGAAGGGCAAAAAGGAGGGAAACAACAATGACGCTAAAGGTGCCCGACCATTTTGCGTTAAGATACTCATTGATTTCGCGTTGGAGGAATCCTCGAAAGAAGGCCTCTTCTGGAATTGTGACAAAGAAGAGATTTGCAATGAGCCAAATGGCTGAGATATGAGGAAGCTTTAGGTCGATTTCTATGAGGTGGAGGTAGAGGGCTAGGACCATTAGGATCATCACGCCAAGAGCCGTTAAGGCGATGGTTTTTAAGACAGTGCTGCGAAGGTGCATGCGAGAGAGGAGAGGGATCGAAATCGCGAGGGGAAAAAATCCAATAAAGGGCTTATCGAAATTGAGATAGAGGGAGTAGGGATAGGCATCTTTGCTAATCTGAAGGTTTTCTCCGAGTTTCCAATTGTGAAATCCGGGGAAGAAGTGCCCCATGAGGGCAATCGAAATGATAAAGGCAATGGCGATCACAACAAGGCGTCCCACGCCGCTGAGTTTTGCGGTTAAAGTTAGGTGAGCTCCTCCCAAAAGCCCTAAAGCAACGAAAATTTTAAGGTCAATGAGCTTTCCCAAAAAGGCAAAGATAAAAGCAACGGCTAGAAAGGATCCCCAAAGCCACGGCTTTCGATGAATCCACAGACTGATAAAGGCAAGGATGAGCGCAGCAAAGGCAAGAGAGGCAATCGGGTGATGGATAAAGGTAAAATAGCTCATGAACCTATCCGTGAATTATAATATTCATAACTGTTGTGAGACAAATTTTTCGTGAAGGTACTCATAAATTCCGGTGGGGCCACCTTCTCTCCCAAAGCCTGAAGCTTTAATCCCTCCAAAGGAGGCTTCTGGAGAGCTTGGAAGTGCGTCGTTAAGCCCAATCACTCCATATTCAAGTGCGTTTGTCACACGCTCTGCTCGCTTAAGTCCTTCGGTGTACACGTATGCAGCCAGGCCGAAGGGGGTTTGATTTGCCAGGTCGACGACTTCTTGCTCCTTTTCGAAAGTAATGATGGGAGCAACAGGGCCAAACGTCTCTTCGTTGAAGATCTTCATATCAGGGGTGACCCCTGTCAAAATTTCGGCAAGATGAGGCTCTTTTCTTCCAAGGATTGCTTTGGCACCCTTTGCTATAGCATCTTTGACGTGGTCTTCAGATTTTCTTAGCGATTCAGGATGGAGGATATTTGAAAGTTCAGTCTCTTCTTTGCGTGGGTCGCCAGCGATCATCCCCCTAACGATCTCCGAAAACTTTTGGACAAACTCTTTTTCTACAGATTTGTGGACAAAGATTCGATTAGCGCAGATGCAGGTTTGGCCACTCATTCGGAACTTTGCGTCAGCTGCTCCTTTAGCAGCGAGCGTAATATCAGCATCTTCGAATACGATAAATGGGGCATTTCCCCCAAGTTCGAGGGTGCATTTTTTCAACGTTTTTGCGCCGCGGACGTAGAGATCTGTTCCGATCTTTGTGCTTCCTGTAAAGGAGAATTGTTTAATCGCAGGGGAATCCATTAGGGCAGGAACAATATCTTTCCCTTCTCCAATCAAGACTTGAAATGCGTAGTCAGGAATGCCCACTTCAAAGCAGATGGTTGCAAACATCACAAGAGAGGCGGGGGAAAATGAGCTGGGTTTTACAATGACTGGGCATCCAGCAGCAAATGCTGCGGCAAACTTTCGAGCTGCCATGGCAATCGGGAAATTCCATGGGGTGATGACAGCGCAAGGGCCAATAGGTTCATACCGGACTTCAAGCTTCTTCGTGTGTTTTGAAGAGGGGATGATTTTCCCATAGACCCGTTTAATTTCCTCGGCATACCACTTAAAGTAGTGTGCTGCGTAGGTGACTTCTCCCCGGGCATCGGGCATCGGTTTCCCCATCTCCATTGTAATACACTGAGCGATATCCTCTTTTTCTTTGAGGAGATCGATTGCGAGGAGCTCTAAGATTTGTGCTCTGCCGTAGGGAGGAATGCGAATGATGGGGTTATTTTGGACCGTTTCAAGAGCCTGTTTAATCTCCTCCGGTGTTGCGTTGGCAATCTTTCCCCACTCTTTCCCTGTGACGGGAGAAATGAGAGGTTTTTTCCCTCCCTTGTAGGAAAGTCCACCATTTATAATAGAGCCAATGTCTTCAATGATAAAATCAGTCACGGATTACCTTTAATATTTTGTTTGCACTTTGCTCAAGTGTTTCTTCAGAAGTATGGCAGACAATATCAGGATTTTTTGGGGCTTCGTATGGAGCTCCAATCCCAGTGAAAAAGGGAATTTCTCCTGCGAGGGCTTTTTTGTACATCCCTTTTACATCTCGATTAATACATGTTTCGAGTGGTGCATCGACAAATACTTCATAAAATTGGACTGCTCCTCTCTCGATCAGCGCGCGCGCATCGTCTCGCACCTCTTGTCTTGGGCTTACTACGGAGATGATCACGACAGGGACAGAATCTAAAATGATTTTTGCCATTTCAGAAATGCGGCGCAAATTTTCTTTCCGATCCTCTGGAGTGAAGCCCAGATCGCTATTGAGATTTTTGCGTACAACATCTCCATCCAAAATGACACTATTGGGGATTTGCTCGTGAATATAATTTGCAATGGTTGTTTTTCCGCTGCATGGCAATCCTGTTAGCCAAATTGTGGTTTTTGCAGGCAGCGCAATTTGCGAGAAAAGGAATAGAGGGATTAATATACGTTTCATAATATTTCCTTGGTTTTTGGATACCATAGCTGATGCAGAAAAAAAAGAAAAATACCTTTATATGGTTTGAGTTTGAGCTCCTCGCTCAATTTGCAGAAATTGTTCATGCTGTTTTCTGGAATTTTCCTTTGGGAGAAAGAGACGATGCGTCTCATCCGCAAAAAGCACTAGACGTTTTAGGAATCGAAAAAGGGGTCAAACTCAAGCAATGCCACAGAGACGATCTTTTAGAGGTGAAAAGCGCGGACCAAATCGATCATTACGACGATTATGATGGAATTGTTACCCAGAAAGAAGGGATTGGACTCCTCATCCGTCATGCAGATTGTCAGGGGACAATTTTTTATGATCCTGTCCAAAAAGCAATTGGGAATGTTCATTGCGGATGGCGGGGAAGTACATTAAATATTTATAAAAAAACCGTCGAGACGATGGGAAGGCTTTACGGTAGTCGCCCCAAAGATCTTATTGTTTGTATTGGCCCCAGTTTAGGTCCCCACAATGCTGAGTTCAAACATTACAAAGAGGAGCTTCCAAACTCTTTTTGGAAGTATCAAGTTGCCCCTTCCTATTTTGACTTTTGGGAAATTTCAAGGGCTCAACTTTTAGATGCTGGGGTTTTGAAAGAGCATATTGAAATCGCGAAGATCTGCACATATGACAAAGGGTTTTCGTATCGCAAAAATAAATTGACCGCCCACCACGGGACGATCGTAGCATTGTCAAATTAGACCAATGCAGGGTATAGTCTCGACTTCGCACTTTTTTTGACTGCATCTCCCCTATGGTTCCAGGGAATCAGGGAGATTTTTAATTTTCAGCAATGGACATTTGACCATTCCATTCAAATTGAAAACACCCTGCTCCTCAGGAAGTATAAGAGATCTGCTAGCCAAAAAATGTACAAAGTCGAGATAATCACGGGCAATGGAAATACAAGAATTAAAATTAAAAGGTGCGCGGGTCGTTTCCCCCAATGTTTTCAAAGACGAAAGAGGCTTTTTCTTTGAAAGCCATCAGGTAGAGCGCTATCTGGAAGGGGGAATCGATTGCCCCTTTGTTCAAGATAACCACTCCTATTCTAAAGAAGGGACGATTCGGGGAATGCACTTCCAATCTACTCCAGGGCAGGCGAAGCTTGTACGGGTTGCTGTGGGGAAGATCTATGATGTGATTGTTGATATCCGCCCAGACTCTCCAACATTTGGGAAGTGGGAAGGGGTGTATCTGGATGATGAGTCGCATAGGCAACTTTTTGTTCCCGTAGGATTTGCTCATGGTTTTTGTGTCGTCAGCCCCGATGCGCATGTTCTTTATAAGACAAGTTCTCCCTATAATGGCAAAACAGAAATGGGTTTTCGATTTGACGACCCTGAAGTAGGAATCAAGTGGCCTGTCCAAGCGCCTATTGTTTCTGAAAGGGATCAAACAAGCCCCTATTTTTACGAATTGAGGTGGTCATGAAATTGTGGATACTAGGAAAACGAGGGATACTTTCGAGTGCAATGCAGCGAAAGTGCGAGGAAAAAGGAATTGATTATGTTGCAACTTCGCGCAAGGAAGTCGATCTTCATCAAGAAGAAGCGATTAAGTCGCAATTCGAAACCCTATCATTTACCCATCTGGTTAATTGCGCTGCCTATACTGCTGTCGATAAAGCCGAAGAGGAAGAAGAAAGAGCCCATGCTCTTAACGCACACGCAATTGAAACACTTGCAAAATATGCGAACTCTTGCGGAAAAAAGTTGATCCACTTTTCTACCGACTATGTTTTTGATGGGAGGGAGAAAGAGTATGGTGAAGAAGCGGCGACTGCTCCATTATCAATCTATGGAAAAAGTAAAGAAGCTGGTGAAAAATTGCTCAAAAAGCATTATCCAGAAGCTTGCTTGATTCGCACGTCTTGGCTCTTTGGAAAAGAGGGCAATCACTTTGTTAAAACGATGATCCGTTTGATGCAAGAAAAGGAAGCCATTGGAGTGGTCAGCGATCAGTGGGGTCGTCCTACTTATGCAGATGATTTAGCAGAAGCAGCCCTTACACTTCTAGATGCTTCAGGAACCTACCACTTTGCAAATACAGGGGAAACGACTTGGCATGGATTTGCTGAGGCCATTAAAAAGATTCTTGAAAAGAACAACGTTTCTCTTAAGTGCCAACAGGTCAACCCCATTTCGACTGAGGACTTTGGCGTAAAAGCGAAGCGTCCAGCGTCTTCGATTTTGAAGACTGAGAATTTTTCTCCTCCCCATTGGGAAGAAGGGCTTGAAGAGGTGATTCGTCATGCACTTAAAACTAAATAACGCCCATATCCTTGTTACAGGGGGCGCGGGATTCATGGGATCGGCGTTCATCCGTTATGTTTTGAAACAAGAGGATTTTGCTGGGCATCTTTCGAATCTTGATCTCTTAACGTATGCGGGGAACTTAAGCAATGTGGCAGCGGTCTCAAGTGATGAGCGTTATACTTTCTACCAAGGAGACATTCGGGATCGAGACCTTCTTGGGAAAATTCATAAAGAGCGCCCAATCGATTTGATTGTACATTTTGCTGCTGAGACCCATGTGGATCGAAGCATTACAGATCCTGCAGTATTTTTAGAAACAAATGTGATGGGAACGCATGTTCTTTTGGAGTTTGTTAAGGCCCACTCCAAGATCCACTTTCATCATATTTCAACTGACGAGGTCTATGGAGCTCTTGGAAAAGAGGGGCGGTTTACTGAGGAGTCTTCTTACAAACCTAACTCTCCTTATTCAGCTTCAAAGGCAAGTGCTGATCATTTTGTGAGAGCGTATGGGGCAACGTATGGCTTGTCGACGACCCTTTCACATGCAAGTAACAACTATGGCCCTTGTCAATATCCTGAGAAATTTATCCCTCTCATGATCCAAAATGCGCTGGAAGGAAAACCTCTTCCCGTTTACGGATCGGGAGAAAATGTGAGAGAGTGGCTCTACGTTGAAGACCATGCACGCGCTATTTGGGCCATCCTCAGTCAGGGGAAAAAAGGCGAGGTCTATAACATTGGAGGGGGGAATGAAATGAAAAACCTAGATCTTCTTCAGTTGATTTTAAATGTCGTTGAAGAGATGACGGGAGAAACGGGGCTTGACAGACTTATTACCTATGTTCCAGATCGCCTTGGGCATGACTTTAGATATGCAATGGATGGTGCTAAAGTCGAGCAACTGGGCTATCGTCCCATTTGGCCCCTGAGAGCGGGGCTTCGAGAGACCATTAAAACTTTTCCAGGAGTACTGGTGTGAAAATTGTATGCGTGATCCCAGCAAGGCTTGCTTCAAGTCGATTCCCCAAGAAAGTACTTGCGATGCTAGGTGAAAAACCGATGCTCCAATGGGTGTGGGAAGCAGCCAGCAGCGTTGATCTATTTGATGATGTCGCATTTGCGATTGATGATTCTGAAACAGCACGTCTTATTGACTCCTTCGAGGGCAAACATTTTATGACCTCTCCTGATTGTCCTTCAGGAACCGATCGCCTTATTGAGCTCCAGTCTGAAGGGAAAATGCAAGGGGACATTTGGGTCAATTGGCAGGGAGATGAACCCTTTATCCACCTGGAAATGGTCGAGAACCTTTTGCAAACGACCGATGAGGCATATGACATTTGGTCTTTAAGAAAGGAAATCGAGAGAGAAGAAGATATTGAGGATCCCAATGTGGTGAAAGTTGTGACCGATCCCCAAGACCGCGCCCTCTATTTTTCTCGTGCGCCGATTCCTTATGACAGAGATGGTCTCGAACATGTTACTTATTACAAACACGTGGGGATCTATGCTTATACCGCTGACGCCTTAAAAAAAATTTCTACGCTCTCCCCCAGTCTGTTAGAGCGAGCAGAAGGACTTGAGCAGCTCCGGTTTCTCGAAAATGGGATGAATATTCAGGTCCATGAGACAGCTCATGAATCGCTTGGAATCGATATTCCCGAGGATCTTGCCCGCGCTATGGACCGCATCTCTTCGCAGTTTGCTTTCTAAACAAAAAAAGTTTATACTTCTTATCATTTGACGAGGGTCTTATGGAAAGAGTTGGTACGTCTCGAGTTTATTCGTTTGCGAGTTATTTATATTCCTATGTGGATGCATTGATTCAACGGGTGGATGAGTATGCTACCGCTGTTTTTCATGCCGTTAATGCAAGGATATCTGATGCTCCTCAGATTAGGGACGTTGAAGAGGGGTTATTTACGGTTGATAGGCGCCAAAGAGATCGAGAGGCTTGGGGGACTTGGTTAGACCCAGTTACCTATCCCTCAATTAATTTATCGACACGGCAAAGCCTCAATGTGGTCTATATGGGGGGAAGGGAGCCCCACCTTTTCGTGAAGATCCCACGGCGGCAGATTTGTCATTTTCCAGAACCGATGAAGGCTAAACTATTAAATATAGAAGAAGATAAATTAGATCTTTTCTTTGCGATATATCTTCAAGAGGAGGGGAATAAAGAATTTCATTTATCAGTGCCGCAGTGGGCACATGAGGATTACAACGTTCATGTGGGATTCTATGGAGGAGATGGTGTTTGCCGTGGAAGTCGAAGGACAGTTCCTTGGCATTTTATTCGAGAGTATACCAAGGAAGCCGCCGGAGATCTTAAGGTGGGACTAACTGATGATGTGGGGGCCTTTATGATGGGAGCCTTTCGCTCTGATTGCCAGGGGCCTCACCGTGGGGTGGGGGTCTATGGTCTCGTCCTCAAAAATGAGGGGAGGGGAGTGGTGATTCGAAAAATTCTTAGAAGTTCAGAGTCTTTGAAAGAATTTGTCGAAAGATTCGGGGATGGCCTAACTGAAATTTTTACTTTCAACGAGGACTATTGAGCGGTTGACATTCAGAGGGGAAACGGGGTATTTTATACCAGAAGAATGGAGAGTGTATGTCAACTGAAGAGCTTCTTGCTGAGCGGGAAGAATATAAATATGGTTTTAGAACCGAGATTGAGTCGGACCTTTTTCCTAAAGGGCTAGACGAAGGAACGGTTAGGGCTCTTTCTGCAAAGAAAGAGGAACCAAGCTTTATGCTTGAGTTCCGACTGAAAGCTTTTCGGAAGTGGAAAGATATGACTGCGCCCAATTGGGGACACTTAAACATCGCTCCTATTGACTTTCAGAATATTAGATATTACGCCGCACCAAAGAAGAAGCAAGAGTTAAGCAGCCTGAATGAAGTCGATCCCGAAATCCTCCGCACCTTTGAAAAATTAGGAATTCCTCTAGACGAGCAAAAGCGTCTCAGCAATGTTGCGGTTGATGTTGTTTTTGACTCGGTATCTCTTGGAACGACTTTTCATGAAACCCTTGAAAAGGCGGGGGTTGTCCTTTGCTCGATGAGTGAAGCTGTTAAGAAATATCCCGAGCTTTTGGAAAAATACTTGGGCACAGTAGTCCCCATTGGAGACAACTTTTATGCGGCGCTAAACTCTGCCGTTTTTTCCGATGGTTCCTTTGTCTATATCCCTAAGGGAGTACGCAGTCCAATGGAGCTCTCTACCTATTTTAGGATCAATGAACGGGAAACAGGGCAGTTTGAGAGAACACTTGTTATTGCAGAACCCGGATCGTATGTGAGCTATTTAGAAGGGTGCACTGCCCCTGCATATGATGAAAACCAATTGCATGCGGCAGTCGTTGAGCTCATTGCTCATGACGATGCTGAAATCAAATATTCAACAGTACAAAACTGGTATGCGGGAGATCGGAAGATGGGCAAAGGAGGCATCTACAACTTTGTTACAAAACGTGGCCGGTGCGCTGGAAAGCGTTCAAAGATCTCGTGGACCCAGGTAGAAGCAGGCGCAGCGATTACATGGAAATATCCTTCGTGCATTTTGCAAGGCGATGATTCAGTTGGAGAATTTTACTCTGTTGCTTTGACCAATGGAAAGATGCAAGCAGATACCGGAACGAAGATGATTCATTTAGGGAAGAGGACAAAGTCTACAATTATCTCCAAAGGGATTTCAGCAGATGAGTCTTCTAATACCTATCGAGGACTTGTCCATATTTCATCAAGGGCTGACGGAGCGCGCAATTTTACGCAGTGCGACTCCATGCTTGTAAAAAACAATTGCAGCGCCAACACCTTTCCCTACATTGAAGTGCATAATGATACTGCTGAACTCGAACACGAGGCATCCACTTCTAAAATGAATGAAGAGCAGCTTTTTTATTTGCAAACGCGGGGGATTTCTCAGGAAGATGCCATACAAATGATCGTCAATGGCTTTTGCGAAGCTGTGATTAAAGAGCTTCCTCTTGAGTTTGCAGCAGAAGCACAAAAATTATTAACCTTAAAATTAGAAGGGTCGGTGGGTTAAATGTTAGAGATCAAAAACCTTCATGTGTCAGTGGAAGGAGAAAAAATCTTGAAGGGGTTTTCCCTGGCAGTGAATGCGGGAGAGATTCACGCGATTATGGGGCCGAATGGTGCGGGAAAATCCACGCTTGCAAAAGTTTTGGCAGGACACCCAGACTATGAAATCACCGATGGTTCGATCACCTTTTTAGGAAAGAATCTTTTGGAGCTTGAAATCGACGAAAGAGCTCATCTTGGACTCTTTATGGGGTTCCAATACCCTATTGAAATTCCCGGAGTGACAAACTTTCAATTTTTGCACAGTGCCTTGAATAGTAAACGGAAGAGTCAAGGAGAGGCGCCTCTTTCAGAAGAGGTTTTTCGAGAGCTCCTGATGAATAAGATGCAAGAGATGGAAATCAGTCCTACTTTTGCTGAAAGAGACATAAATGGAGGCTTTTCAGGGGGAGAAAAGAAACGTAATGAGATTTTGCAGATGGCGATTCTGCAGCCAAAGCTTGCTGTGTTAGATGAAACCGACTCGGGACTCGATATCGATGCAATGAAAGTTGTTGCAGCTGGTGTTAAGTCGCAATTAAACGATGAGAATGCCCTTATACTGATCACGCATTACCAACGCCTTCTTGATTATATTAAGCCCCAATTTGTTCATGTGGTTGTAGATGGGAAGATTGCTAAGACAGGGGGGGCTGAGCTTGCTCTTAAACTTGAAGAAAAAGGGTATGCAATCCACCAATGAGTTTACTAAAAACATTAAAACCCCTGTTTCAAGAGAACGCTCCCTGGAAAAAAGGAGTATGGTCTGCGATTGAGCAGTTAGGTCTTCCGACAAAAAAGTGGGATGCCTTTCGCTATAGTTCTTTGATGCAATTAAATCAGGGATCTTTTAAATTAGCCCAGGCTAACGACATTAAAATTTCGGGCGCCGCTGGGATCATTGCCCTCCCCCTAAATTCTGCGATGCGATCTCACGGCGCCCTTCTTTTGAAAGGCTTTCAGAAAGCGCTTAGAGAAGAAAAAAACCCCTATGCTCTTCTTAATACAGCCTTTGCTGACTCAGGACTTTTTCTCTATATTCCTCCTGGAAAGACGATCGAAATGGAATGGACACTTCCCTCTGTCGAGGAAGGAGCACTGCACACACCGAAGATGGAAATCTTTTTAGGAAAGGGCGCGCACTTATCAGTCCATTATATCCAGAAGGGGAGAGGACATTACTTTTATAATCAACATCTGCAACTTTCTCTAGATGAAGGGGCAACCGCTTCAATTAATGAGCATCTCGAACATAGCTCGGATGGCTTTGCGATGCATACAATTCGAGCACGCCTCAAAAAAGAGGCCTTTTTTAAGATGTTTACTTTCTCAAAGGGAGCATGCTCTGAAAGACATGATATTCAAGTCTCTCTTGAAGGAGAACGGAGCGAAGTAGATCTTAAAGGGCTCTCTTTGCCTGCATTTAAGGATGAGATACATCATTACATTGACGCGAGGCACGTAGCCCCTAATTGTCGGTCGAATCAACATTACAAAACGGCGCTTATGGGACGCGCACGCTCAAGCTTTGAAGGAAAGATATTCGTTGAAAAAGAGGCGCAGCAAACCGAGGCCTATCAACTCAATAATAACCTTCTTCTCAGTCCCAAAGCTCAAGCAATGAGCAAACCAAACCTTGAGATTCTTGCAGACGATGTGAAAGCATCTCATGGTGCGACATTCGCGCGCCCTAAAGAAGCTGAGCTCTTTTATCTGCAGTCGCGGGGGCTTAGCAAAAAAGAAGCAGAGTGGCATTTAGCTCGAGGCTTCTGCATGGAACTTGTATGCGAAGACATAATAGGCAGATTTTTACACCAAGGACAAGAAGATGGTTAATTCCTTCGATGTGAGACGCGTGCGAGAAGATTTTCCCATGCTAAAAAAGAGGATGAATGGACGACATCTTATCTATCTTGACACTGCGGCAACCTCTCAAAAACCTCAAAGTGTGATCGACGCAATCTACACATTCTATTCTGCAGAGTATGGCACTGTTCATCGAGCGATCTATGAGCTTGCTGCCCATTCGACTGAAATGTATAGCACTGTCCGAACGAAAGTGCAGCAATTTATTGGGGCTCGCGAAGAAGAAGAAATCATCTTTACAAGAGGGACCACCGAGTCGATTAACTTAGTGGCTCATTCTTATGGAAGGACTTTCCTAAAGAAAGGGGATGAGATCATCATCTCTGAAATGGAACATCATTCAAACATTGTTCCCTGGCAACTTCTAGCAAAGGAAAAAGGACTCAAACTTAAGTTCATTCCGATGAGTTTAGAAGGGGAGCTTCGCCTTGATGTTTTTAAAGAGCTTCTCAGTGAAAGAACAAAACTTGTCTCTGTAGCGCATATTGCAAATGCAACAGGAACCATCAATCCTATAGAAGAGATTATTTCTCTTTCGCATAAAGCAGGGGCAAAGGTTTTGATTGATGGTGCGCAGGCGGCCTCCCACCTTCCTCTCAATGTTGAAGCCCTTGATGTTGATTTCTATGCCTTTTCGGGTCATAAAATGTATGGACCCACAGGAATCGGTGTGCTCTACGGCAAGCGAGAACTCTTGAAAGACATGCCTCCTTTCATTGGGGGAGGGGATATGATTGAAACCGTGACAATGGAAGAATCAACCTTTCAAGATCCTCCGCTGCGCTTTGAAGCAGGAACGCCCTCAATCGCAGAAGTGATTGGCCTAGGAGCTGCCATTGATTATATAGAGTCTCTTGGCCGCGAAAACATTGAAGAATGGCTTGGCCATCTTCTCTCCCATGCTACTGAAAAGCTTCTTGAAGTCTCAGGACTCAAAATCATTGGCACTGCGAAAAAGAAAGGGCCCATTATCAGCTTTATTCTCGACGACTTGCACCCACTTGATCTGGGAACCTTGCTCGGCCTCAAGGGAATTGCTATTCGAACAGGGCATCTTTGCGCCCAGCCTGCGCTTTCTCGGTTTGGACTCAAATCGATTGCCCGTATCTCATTGGGGATTTATAACACTCTCAGTGATATCGATAACGCTGTGGAAGCAATCCAAGAAGGCGCGATTCTTCTTAAGCCAGAAGTATCCTACTAAAAGTCGAAGCGGACCTTTGCTGTAAGCCCCTGAAGGGTGAGATCGAATCGGTCGTAGTTATCGCTGAGTGAAATAAAGAGCGTTTGATTGACCCAGATTTGAGATTCCCATCCAGCTTCTAAAAGAATGTGGTAGCGACCGCAGGAATAATAAGTTTCTGCGCGGAGTCCAATTGACATCTCGATCACAGGCTTGATAATGCGTAGGTGATCTTGGATATTAACGGTTGAAATTTCAGCTTGGAAAGGTTGGTTTTCATCCACAAGAGCAAAAGTATCTTTGCGATCTATATCGTAGTGAAGCCACATTCCAGAAAATGACATATTTCCATAGAGGCTGAAAATCTTTGAGAATTGCCAAGAGGTATTTAGTCCTCCACGCACTCCAACTCCCCATACGGAATGATCGAAGCGAGCAGAATAGTTAAAGAGGAGTTGTTGGAAGATGACTTGAAGAGGGATCGTTTCGTAAAAGACATTGTAGTCTTGTTTTTGCCATGTTCCTTTAACACCAAAAAATGGACGAAGCTTCAGGGATTTACTGACGTAAAAATTTCTTCCTAGCTCCAGGTCTCCCACTTGGTAGTGAAGATCATAATGGGCATGTGCTTTATCAAATCGAGGAATATCAAGGCTTTGAAAAGCTGGAGTGAAAATTTCAAATCCGGGTTGCAGAAACTGAGAGCGTTTCGAGTCTCCGACATTTGTATAAAACCATGTGTACTGGAGGGCCATATCCCAACAGCCGTGACAGAAGTTCCAGCCCATACCTAATTTAAAGCCTGGATCCCAAGACCAATCAACCGACTGGACATCGCCTTTATTCGGAGAAGCAGCACTAGTGAGATCACCAAACCCCGTTTTTGCGTAGGTAAGAGTATCTAAACGTGCTGTCCAATAAAGAAATGCAGCTGAGAGATTGAGGTCCATTCCATTATGAACCTTCGGCCCTGCACATGGGGTAATCGGATGCATCGGTCGATTACTGGAAGAGCCTTCCAAATTGTTCATCCGGTTTTCAATCCCATTCATCCGGATTTCACTTTCTCCACGTAGAACCATGCATGGAAACAAAAATACTATGCAAATAGCCAATGCAAACTTCATAACAAACCCATTTAGCCTATATAATACCAAGTTTAAGAAACAAAGCATCAAATTATTCTTGATCTTTTTCCGGAGAACAGTTCTTTCAACCTTACTAACCAACAAGTGATTAGTTGCGATCTCCAAGAATAGTTCTTCGTAAAAATCTTCAAGCCAATTCGATCCTTTGTTGCCTGAAATTGGTATAATTTCCCACTAAACGAGATTGTCAATTGATTTTCAAGAAAAATATCTCATGAAACGTTCTGTCATAAATCTTGGAAGGAAGTTTTTGTTCACTTTTTAGAAGTCGAAGCGAAGTTTTGCGGTGAGTCCACAAAAGGTGAGATCACCATTATAACTTCCATTGTAAGAAATGAAGCGGCCGTAGTTGATCCAGACTTGGTTTTCCCATCCTAGCTGCGCAGCAATATGAAACCTGTCTTGTTGAAACCACCACTCTCCCCGCAGACCGAGCATGAGATCGATGTTTGCAATGATAGTGTCAGGATCGCTTTTAATGTTGGCGGTTACTATGGAGCTGCCAGTGGTTTGAGAGATATGATCGCGGCGCGATACATCATAATCGAGCCAGACTCCTGAAAAAGAGGCATCGGAAACAATACTAAAGCCTTTATAAAAGGTCCATGTTCCATGAAAACCCATTCGAATTCCGACACCCCAAGTCTCTTGATCTTGATTTGTAGTAATTGTCCCTGCAAGGGTGGGGCTATTTCCAAAAGTAATCTGATTCGAGGTATAGCGCGTATCCCAGTCCTGATCAGTCCAGGTTCCCCTTAGTCCAAAAAAGAGACGCGCTGCTAAAAAGCGACTTAAGAAAAAATTTCTTCCAAGCTCTAAGTCTAAAACATTATAATGGAGATCCCAACGACTTCGCGCTGTGGTTACTCCATTCACAGAGGCATTAGTAAATCCAGGAATCGTGACTCCGATCGGAACCATATTGCCATCAGTATTTTGAGCGTGATCAGTCGAGCTGCTATGAAACCACGTGTAGCGTGCATAAATGTCCCATCCATCATGCTTTGGGTAAAATCCAACTCCTATACGAAAGCCGGGTTCCCAGGGATAATGGACCGAGTGCGCCTTGCCTGAAGAGTTTAGGGTTGTTCCGCTTTGGACAAGGACCCCACTTGTGGCGTACCTAAGTCCTTCTTGGATCCCCTTCCACCACAGAAATTCTCCCGTCAAAAAGACATCATATCCATTTTTCAGGAAGGGTCCAGCAGGAGGTGTAATCACCTGCTGCTCTTGCTCCTGATGAGCAAAGCCTTTAAGTGTTAAAATGAAAAGGGCAATAAAGAGAATTTTCTTGGCCATGGTCTTCCCTCCCACGTCTTTCTTTTCTATCTAACAGACATTTTCAGGAGAGGCAAGACAAAAAAAAAGGCACCAAAATTTGGTGCCTTTTTCCATTGGATCTCTAACAGTTGTTAGAAATCAAAGCGGAATTTCAAGTTAAGGCCGTGAAGCGATAGATCATGGTTTACATGGTCTAGTAGTTCAACAAACTGTCCCCAGTTTACCCAAACTTGTTGCTCCCATCCTGCTTGAATCGCAAAATGGTAGTTATCATCGTAGAACCACATTTCCCAACGAAGCCCTAATTCCATCTCTCCAACGTATTTTACAGCATAGATATCATCGTTGCTTACGTTAAAGTAGGTTTTAGAGTTTCCTGTTGTAGAGTCATACAGAGTATCACTTCTGGTCAACTTATCGTAGTCAGTCCACATAGTGGTCCAAGCTAAGTCACCATAAAAGCTCCAGCTCTTAGACATGTACCAAGAAACATTTAGTCCACCACGAACACCAATGCCCCAGACATCAGTTGCGTTTTTGTGAACAAAAGGTCCTGTTACAGGAATATTCTGGTTGTTATTATTAATATCAAACTGATCAGACTCAGTAGTGACTTTTAGGTCTTGATCCTGCCATGTTCCCTTAAGACCAATAAAAGGTCTCATGGTAAGAAACTGGCTAAGGTAGAAATTTCTTCCTAGCTCTAGGTCGATTACATTAAAATGAAGGTCCCAATTTGCTTTGACCTTGTCTCCAGTAATCGTTGGTCCATCACCAAACGGAAGAAGAGAAGCAGCGTAGGCAACACCATCTGTTCTGCTTAGTGAACTATTGTCACTAGCATGAAGCCAAGTGTACTGAGAATACAGGTCCCAACCGTCGTGGCTTAAGTTTAAACCTAGTCCAACCTTAAACCCTGGAGCCCAATCTGAACCGACGTAGTTATACTTCCCTTTAGAAGCACTTGCAAATGGATCAGCAGCACCACCACCGTCAGTAACAAATCCTGTTACCGCGTAGCTGATGCCTTCTTGTGAAGCGTTCCACCAGATGAAGTCAGCAGTGATGAAAACATCAGCGCCGTGAGCGACACGAGGTCCTGCGTTTGGTGTAATTTCTCTAAAGGTCCCACGTTGATAGGATCCTTGTCCCGATTGTGTAGTACCGCTGCTTGAATCCATACTAGATCCATAGCTGCTGCCGCTGCTACCATTGCTACCACTAGAGTAGTTGCTATGAGCAAAAGCAGAGCTAAACACAGTTGCACACAGTGCCCCTACTAGAGGCCATAGTTTCCTGAATTTCACTTCCATTCTGAGTTTTCTCCCTGTTACAGAAATGCTAAAATATCATTTGTTAATGTTTTTCCCCTTTTAAACAACTTAAGAACAATTATGCAAGGATTTTTTCTCCTGCACCCTTTTTTCCCGTTCTCACGCAGCTCAGAAAGAGGTTTTATGTCTTTCGAACCAACATCAAACTCTACATGGTATTTCTTTTGCAAGCAAAAAAAAACTGAGCATAAAAAAATGCTCAGTTTTTATCGGTGTTTCCATTGCGAGTCTTCTAGAAATCGAAACGTAGTTTTATTGTGAGCCCGTGCAGGATTAAATCTCCATGATCTGTTTGCTCAACATGCACTTTTTCAAAGTTGTTATGATTGATCCAAAGTTGTTCTTCCCAACCTGCTTGGACCATAAAATGATAGCGGTTTTCAAAAAACCACCACTCGCCTCTAAGGCCCATCCCGAATTCTAGCACACCTTTGATGGTATGAAAATTATCTTCTATATGAATGGATGTAATGGGTGTATCAAGTGGGGGATTTCCAGCTCCTGGGTTTCGACTATCGGTTCGTATATCTTTTCGAGTGACCTCGAATTGGCTCCAAAGGGTTGCTAGAGCAAAATCTCCATATAGACTCCATGAAGGATCGATGTGCCATGCGGTTTTTAAACCAGAGCGAAGCCCAACTCCCCAACAATCCTGGTTATTTTCCATCTTTAATGAAGTGTCAATGGGTGTTGTTTCAATGTTGTATCGAACGCTGTAGTCTTGATCAATCCAGTTCCCTTTGAATCCTACAAATGGGCGGAGCATTAGAAAGCGGCTAATAAAATAGTTCCGTCCTAAACTGACATCAATGGCGTAGAAGTGAATATCCCATTCTCCACGTGCCTGAACAATCGAGTCGTTATTTTGAATTAAGGTGTTGCTGTTAGCAATATCCCATGTGGGAAGCATTCCATTTCCGCTTGTATCCGACGTATTGGAAGCGCTTGAATAGTACCACGTGTATTCAGCGCAAACGTCCCAACTGTCATGAGGGAGGTTAAGCCCAATTCCTGCCTTGAATCCTGGGTTCCAGCTCCAGTCAGGATACTTTGTACTTCCTTTGCCAACACTTGTGATGCTGTTTCCAACGCCCGTCATAACATAGGAGAGGTTGTCTGTTCGAGCAGTCCAATAGATAAAGTCGCCGGTAATGAAGGCATCGATTCCGTGATCAACCCGCGGGCCTGATCCTGGTGTAATGTGATTTGGAGGGGTGATACTTCCTGGGGCTACTGAGGGGGCTTCATATTGCGTAGCGCAAAAGGCAGTCGCACAAAGTGTAAGAAAAGACGCGAGATATTTCATGATGATTCCTTATAAAAAATTGTTTTTTACAAGGTTATGCGGCTACGAGAAAAAAATCAAGTTAGGAGAATCCTAAGAACGGTCCTAGGGATTTAGCCCTTGCATCGAATAGATAAGCTTATTCAGCATTTCTAGCCAACTATAGCCTAGCTTTGTGAACTGTTTTAAGATGAAGTACCATGCGGCAAAGAGCAGCCCAAGCCCAAGCAATGACTTAATCGACATTCCAAGGAAGGCAATCTGGACTTGAGGAGCTAGTCGGTTGGCTATACCTAAGAACATTTCGGCCATTAGGATTGCAACGAGTGCAGGGGCTGCCAATTGAATTGCTATCGTAACAATTTGATTCACAAGATCAAGAATCGTCGTCCAAAAATTACTCTTCATACTAAGAAAGTTAGGGTTGATCAGTTTATCAGGAGGAATAAGTTCGTAGGACTTCATTAATGCGTCAAAAAAGAGGAAGGGCCCATCAATGTGAAAGAAAATGACGATCATAATATAGTTGAAAAGGATTCCAATCGGGGATGTCTGGGTTTGCATTGAAGGATCTTGCGCTTGCATGATCGAGGCGCCTCGTAAATAGTCAATAATGGTACCAGCTGTCTGAACCATATAAAAGGGGATTGTAATAAAAAATCCTAGGATAAGACCGACCAATATTTCTTTTAAAGAGTACAAGATAAAGATGTTGCTAAATCCAATCGGCGTAGTTGTTTTTATGGCAATAAAGGGGAGGAAGATCGTTGCAACACAGATGGCAAGACCCATTCTAGCAATACCTGGAGCAAGCTTTGCTCCAAAGAAGGGGGCGAGGACCAAAGAAGGGGCTATCCGCATGATAATCAAAAAGAATAGAGAAAGGACTTGCATAATGCTGATGTTCGGAAGGTTTGAAAAGAGCTCAGCGTAGTTCATGAGGCTATCTCAATAATGGAGTCAATAGGTAGCGTTTCAAGGTAATAGAGAAGTAGTTTCATGTGTTCCACTTAGGGAAATTCAGAAAGATATTATTGGCAAATTGCATAATTTGAGCACTCAAAAATCCTCCCATAAAAATGAGAGTCATAATCACCGCAACAAGCTTTACTGTGAAGGAGAGGGTTTGTTCTTGAATCTGTGTTGCAGCTTGGAATATCGCGACGGAAAGTCCAAAAGTCATACTAATTAAAATTGGGGGCCCTGATAGGATTAATATCAGAAGAAGGGCTTGATAAGAGAGTTGAGAAATTTGCGACTCGTACAAGGATAACTCCTACTGTTTATACGTTTGTACCAATCCTTGAATGACCATTGTCCAACCGTCCGTCATAACAATTAGAAGGAGTTTTAGGGGAAGGGCAATTGTCAAAGGAGAAAGCATCATCATTCCCATTGCAAGGAGAATGTTTGAAGTTACAAGGTCAATGACAAAGAAAGGGAGGTAAATGAGGACACCTATTTCAAATGCCCCTTTCAACTGAGAAGTAATATAGGCGGGAGCAAGGACAATAAAGTCATCCATTTTTAGATCTTTTTTAAAGTCTTGCGGCATGCTTTGGTATGCAAGTTGATAGAAGTTTCGTTGGTGACTAACGGTCATGTTCCGTACTAAAAACTGCTTGAGAGGTTCTTTGGTCTTATCAACAATGTTATAGATGTAAACTGCAGAGCTTTGGGAAAAGAGATCTTTTGGGGCGTCTTTAGTGATATATTCCTTCCCAGCATCATACATTGCAACACAGGTTGGGAACATCACATAGATGCTCATCAATAGGGCAATTCCCGTTAGGGCCTGGTTTGGTGGTGATTGCTGCACTCCCAAGGCATTTCTGAGAAGGGAAAGAACAATGACGATCTTGAGGAAAGAGGTTAAAAGAATAACACCATAGGGCAGAAGAGCTACCAATGTGATGACAGCCATCATCGTGATGACGTTTGGCTCGCCGCCGCCTTTTTCACCAGATGCTTCCGCGGCATCACCCGAGCCCTGCTGGGCTTGCTCGGCAATTTTTGCAATCGCACCCGCAATACCTTCCTCTTCGGCATAGGCTGAATGCGCAACAAAGCACAGGAAGAAAAAGATTAAAAGGAGAAACTTTCTATTAATTATCATTTTCGTTTCATAAATGCTTCGAAGGCAGATTCAAGAGCACGCCACTGGTTTTCTAAACTTGCATTGATGATACCAGCTTCCGTCTCAATAATACAACCCCCAGGAGTAATATCTTGCCTTTCTTCTATGATAAATGTTTGGACGTGCTCGAGAATGTTTCGCAGTTCTTTCTTCTCTTTCTCCAGGGCTTCCTTGTCTTGTTTTGCAACAAAAATCTTAATGTGGTGGTTTTGAGTGACAGGTTTTAATGTTTGTCTAACAATATCGACAATTGTCTCGGGCTTAAGTTCTAGTTCACGGCCTACAATTTTCTTTGCAGCTTTTAACGCAAGAGGGAGGATCGTTTTTTGAAGCTCATGCTCCAGTTGTTTGACCCTTTCCTGGTAATGAAGAATCTGTTTATTGAACTCTGAAAGCCCTTTGTTAAAACCCGCTTCCTCAGCTTTAGCAAGGAGCTTTTGACACTCTTCTTTATTGTTTTCAAGGTAGGTTTTGACATCTGCTTTTGCTTTATTCAAAACGTCGGTTGCTTTCAGCAATTCGCTAAACTCTTCTGAAGGGATCACTTTATCATCCGATCCCTGTGTAATTTCGCCAGAATATATTAATGAAAAAAACTTACTCATGATCTTTCGTGCACCTTGGGGATTAGTCCTAATATTTGTTTTGTAAGAGCTTGATGGGCTTCATCGTTATTGATATCCGTAAAAAACTTCCGAAGGATTTTTGTTCTTCCAGTATCTAATCGATGGCAAATATGCCATAGAAGAGAAGGGTGACAGCCAAAAAGAGCTTTTGCAAGTCGATTAAACCCACGATGATGCAAGATGGCTTTTAGCTTTTCACCATCGCCATTCCAGCCGTCAAGATTCAGCCTTGCAAAAGAAAGAGGTTCTTTTGTCCTCAATAGAGATTTCAAGTACTCGCGTTCTTCCTCAGAAATGACTCTTTGAATTTTTTTGATCTGTTCGGACTTAATGACATGTTTGAGTTCCATCGCTAGATCATGCAGTCCGAGATAATCTACAAGAACTTGGAGCTCTCTTTTTGATAAATCTAAAAGAGCATTTAAAGGGTGGTCGGGTAAAAATTCAAAGGGAAGGAATTCTTTTTGATCAGAGATAAGCCATTCATAAACGGCTGAGGCCAAATAGCTTTTTGCAACTTCTTTTAGAGGGTGGATCGCATCTGTCAATTTAAAGTGGCTTTGAAGCTTAGCCGATTGGGGCTTATCAAGCACTGACAGGATCTTCGCTTTATCGTTTTCTGCAAAAGGTTCCAGAAAGGTAATGAGCCAAGAGTAATGAATGCGGCCAAGACGAACTTTCATTGTTGTGGAGTGAGAGAAGGGGTCCCCCTTGGCAGGACGTACGCTTTCTAGTTTCTCGAGCTCTTCCCTTGCAAGGTAGCGGCCAATCGATGATTGCAAGCCCGAGCCTTCCCGTTCCAGGAGATTTTTAAAGACAACCCATGAAGAGGTGTTCATCTGTTATACCCCTCCTTCTCCAGGAGGTTCTGAAGGGGGTTTTTTACGGATGGTATTAATTAAGGGAATAGGATTAAAGAGCTCCTTCAGCCCACCCTTCTTTTTAAGCTGTGGGTAAAATTTCCAGCTGATCCATCCGAGTACTATTGCGAGAAGAACTGCGACAAAAGTAATAATAAAGAATAGAGCACGGAATCGACTCACCGATTTTTTGCTCATCACGATATTCCACACACTGACGTATTCTCCTGGTTTGCCACCAAGAGATTCAGGCATTTGTTCTAGAGTGATGTCTGTAAATCTTGAGCGATCAGAAACCACTGTGACGTTATTGATATCAAGGCCTGTTACACTCCCTGAAATTAAACGTTTAATCTTGTTTTCTAAATGGATATTGGGATCATCAATGACCCCTTGATGTTTCACATAAACTGCAGCTGTGATGGCTTTTTTTGTGGTTGACTGCCCAAGTCCCGTATCTTCAGGAGGGAAGGAAATCTGCACATTAGCTTCAATGACACCATCAATCATTAGAATGGTGTTTGTCAATTGCTGCGCCAGGCCAGCTTGATACCGAATCGTTTCCTCTTTATCAGAGGTCATGAGCCCTTGTTTTGCAAAAAGCTCGAGCAAAGTCGTCCCCTTTTCTCTAGGGAATCCGTTTTGGTTAAGATAGGCAATGGCTTCAATTGAATATTTTTCGGGAACCACGATTGCGTATTTTGAAACAGAACCTTCTGCTCCAATTCCGGTGGTTGCCGCAGCCTGCTTCATCGCCGGGATTCCTTTACTCTCAAGTAACACAAGGATAATATTTGCTTCTTTTTCGGTAACATTGCTTACAACTTCTCGACTAGTGTCACACCCCGTGAATAAGACAAGGAAGCTTCCCATTAAACTAAGCAGAAGGACAGAACGTATTATTTTTCTCATGATACCATACTCAACAAGCACTACTTTTTTTGCACTGTAGCAGGTCCAAGAGTTTATACCAACGATTATGTGGATTGGATGGCTGTGATTGCGATTGTGAAGACGATGTCGTCGACAAGTGCGCCGCGTGAAAGATCGTTGACCGGTTTTTTGAGTCCTTGGAGCATGGGACCGATGGAAAGAACATCAGCACTTCGTTGCACAGCTTTATAAGTAGTGTTTGCTGTGTTGAGATCAGGAAAAACATAGACAGTCGCCTTTCCTGCAACGGGACTGTTGGGTGCTTTTTTTGCAGCGACATCGGCGCTATATGCAGCATCGTATTGCAGGGGGCCATCGACTATAAGATCGGGGCGTTTTTGTTTTATCAATTCTGTGGCTTCTTGCACTTTAGCGACATCCGCTCCCGTGCCAGAGCTCCCGGTAGAATAACTAATCATGGCGACGCGCGGAGGGATTCCAAATCGCTCTGCGGAGTCAGCACATTGAATGGCGATGTCGGCAAGTTCTTCTGCTGTGGGGTTTTGGTTCACAGCGCAGTCACCGTATACTAAAACTTGTTTCGGCAAACACATGAAAAAGATCGAAGAGACCTTGGTAGTATCAGGCTTTGTTTTGATAAGCATAAGCGCGGGGCGGATAGTGTGAGCGGTGGTATGAATTGCCCCGGCGACAAGGCCATCCACGACGCCCTCGGCAAGCATCAGGGTTCCTACAACGATGTTTTCTTGCAGTGCTTCGCGTGCATTTTTCTCGGTGATCCCCTTATGTTTTCGGAGTTCCATTAAGGACGGAAGATACTTTTCTCTTAGAGGTTCTGGATCGAGTAGTTGAATATCTGAGGTAAGCGTAATACCACTTTTTTGAGCGATGTCTTGGATTCTTTCAGGGTTGCCTAGAAGAATGGGCTGTGCGATTTTTCGCTGTGCGCAGATACTAGCAGCTTTGATGATGCGAGGTTCCTCTCCTTCAGGTAGGACAATTTGCTTGCGGGCCTTTTTGGCTTTTTCGATGAGTTGATAACGGAAAGCAGGAGGGGACAAGCTGCGCTCTGATTGCGTTCCAAGGAGCTCTTTTATCCACGGTGCATCAATATGGCTGGCAACGTATTCCTTAAGGGCTGTTCTTCTTTCAAAGTCATCTTCAGGGATTTTTACATTGAGATTTTGGAGAGAAATCGCAGTGCGAAGCGTATCGGTTTTTACTTTAAGGACAGGAAGTCCCTCTTGCATCGCACGCGTGCAGAGCTCCATGGCCTTTTTAGAAGGAGCGTAATCTCCAGACAGAAGAAGCCCAGCAATTTTTATCCCACTAAGATATGCGATACATGTGGCTAGTATGGTGTCAGAGCGATCGGAAGGGGTGATGATCATGACATCGGGTTTGAGCACATGTGCCATATGGTCGATTGTTGCTGCAGCGATTGCAAAAAAATTGACGCGATGGAATTTCATGTTTCCCTCAGAAACAATTTCTGCATCGAGATATTTAACAACGTCCTCAACCCTAGGAGCCATCAATTGGCGGTTCCAGGGAAAGCACCCAAGGACTTTAAACTTTGGGTGGGTAAAAATCTGACATAGTGCAGTTTCCTCAGCGCGATCTTCCGGAAGATCAAAAAGATCAATCCGTGCGTTTCCATACTGGTCGACAGGTGCTCCCACCTTGTTAATCATACATCCAATGGTTCGAGGGCTTTCAATCCCTCCATAGGGTTTTGCTTCAATGATGATTTTTTCTTTCAGTTCTAAAGGAGATTTGCCTCCGGGTGTTGTTACAAATACCACTTCTGCATCGAGAGCTTTTGCAATGGTATTATTTAGGCTTGAGGCATAGGGACGCGATTGAGTTGAAATGATTCCTTGTAGGATTAGAATTTCGTCCTTTATGGATTCCTGTTCGACTTGCCCGATGATTGCTTCTAAGATGACATCTTCTTGCCCTGTACTAAGGAGGTTTTCTATCTTGTTGAAGTCAAGATCAGGCTGATTGCCAAAGGGGTTTAGATAATTTACAGAAAGGCCCTGACTTTCTAAAGCATGGATTAATCCTATCGAGACAGTTGTTAATCCAACACCTAAACCAATAGGAACCATCAAGATCGTATGCTTCATGACTTTCCCCTCACGATGGCTGCGGTGTCGCGCGCGATCATCAGTTCTTCATTCGTAGGAATGACAAATGCTTTTAAATGGAAGGGGTTAAGATGTGCCATGACCTGATCTCGAATTCCTGAAGCGTTTTCTCCAATCCCTCCAGTGAAAATCACGCCATCAACATTCTGCAAAGGAACAAGGTAGGCTGCAATATATTTTGCCAGGCGGTAACAAAAGATATCGATGGCAAGCTTTGCTCTAGGATCCGTACTTTCAGTCAAAAGCCTCATATCTTCACTGATGCCCGAAATACCGAAAAGTCCACTTTTTTGATTGAGAATCGAAGTCACATCTTCACTGCTTACCCGCAACTTTTCTGCTAAAAATCCTACAATGCTTGGATCAAGATCGCCGCACCGTTGCCCCATGACGAGACCTTCTAAGGGTGTGAGTCCCATACTGGTATCGAGGCTTTTCCCTTCTTTGACCGCAGCAATGCTGCAACCATTCCCTAGGTGGCAGCTAATAAAAGAGGTCTCTTTTAAGGGTTTGCCAATTTCTTCCGCTCCTTTTTGGACAACATAGCGATGGCTCGTTCCATGAAATCCATACCTACGGATCTGAAATGTTTCGTAGTATTCATACGGAAGAGCGTAGAGATAGGCTACTTGTGGCATCGATTGATGGAAAGAAGTGTCAAAAACAGCAACTTGGGGAAGCGTGGGAAATTTTTCCCCCATGATTTCGATTCCGAGTGCAGCTGCAGGGTTGTGCAAAGGAGCTAAGTGGTTGCATTCTTTGATTTTGCTGAGCACAACATCATCAATTTTGATTGAGGCGCTGAAAGATTCTCCACCATGAACGACTCTATGCCCTATACCTAAGATCTTCTCATCTCCCAGAAGATGAAGGATGTCTCCCAAAGCATCGTCATAGTCGCCCTTTTCCAAATCCTTTGACCCATTCGACCATTTCAACGTTGCACGGGACGTATTTAAGTTCTCAGCAAGCCCTTTTAGGTGAACATCACCTGACTCTGGCTCAATGAGTTGAAATTTGATCGATGAGCTCCCACAATTGAGAACAAAGACAACGTCCATTTGGCTTCCCCCTACCCTCTACATATAAGGTTAGAGATTTTAGGAAAAGGGAATCGAGCGTGTTTTTAAGATATACTTTAGATGGGATAGAATTTTGCTGAGAGGGAATCTCTTCTTTCCGATCAGGATAAGGCACAGCTTCTTAAGGTAAAAACTGAGAATGAGAAAGGGTTTGGCAAGCCGAAAGGAAAGAGGCGTTTTTTCTAGGGAGGCAAAGAGAAGTATAGCTTCTTGTTTGGTTTGCTCCCATTTTTCATTTTCGACGTCATCGCCAAGGATGATGGAATGCTTTGCAAAAAAGCGATGTCCAGCAGTGACATGAACATCGGCCCAGCGGAAAAACCCGAAGGGTGTGAGGGTTTTTACGCAGGCTTCTTGGAGAAAAGCCTCCTTGGAAAGTTCAAAGAGAGAAACCCTAGTGCAGTCGGTGATTACTTTCCATTCGTCAAAATTTGGGATGGCCCTCTCTAGAAAGTGAGGGCCATCGGTCGTGACAAGAGGGAGTATCTCATGATCGCGCGGCCAAAGAAGCAGAGGGTGGAGGTGAAAAGCACGCACAAGAATATTGTTTTCGTCCAGAGAGAAATAGATTTGGCTGGGCCTTTCCAGTGTTTTTCCCTCATTAATAAAGCACTTGTCAATATAGGGATGACGATTTTGAATGGCGATTTTTGCAAGTGCTTGAGAGGAATAGTTAAAAGGGGCGAGGTGCGGCCCTATTTTTTCCATTGAAGTGCGCATACTACAAATGGCGACAAGACGTTTGCCTTGGTCGATATTTTCTTGCAGATAGGAAAAAAGCCCTTGGGAAATAATGCAGTCAGGCGAAAGAAAGATTAAAGGGACTCCCTTTGCATTTCCCTGCTTGATCGCATCGCAGTGACAAGCAGTCATGAGGGTATAAGCATTCTCTTCACATTTGATCGTTCGAAACTCTACGGTGAGGAAAGACTCAAGGGTTTTAAAGTGGGAATGCGCACGAATAATCTTCTCATCTTCCACTGTTGTGTAGAGAACATAGATTCCGTCAAAGTTTTCTAAATTTCCTGGTGAGAACTGAAAAGGAAGAGACTTTTCTAAGAAGGTTTCAACGTATTCTTCTCCCCAAACAACATTAATAATATGGGCGGTCATTCTTTAATTCCTTGGATGATCCATCCTGGGCAATTCCCGAAACGGCGGAGGTAGTAGTCGCGTACTCCAGCAAGAAGCGCACGGTAAAAGCGTAGGCGTAGGCGCCTGACATAGGTCTTTTTCGAGAAGGGAAACTGAAGGTATTTGAGAAGGAGAAGCTTAAATGTATGAAGGCTTTCTTTCAGGATCGCTTTCTTAAGATGCTTTTGTTCCTTTAAAGAGCAGTTTTTTTCAATCCAAAGGAGACGATTACGCCACCAAAAATAGCACGTATGCGGTGTTCCTCCGGAAAAGGAAGCTGATTTTTTATGGAATAGAACCGCTTCAGGACACACTTGCGTTGCAAAACCTAGTTTTTTTGCGCGAAAGCACCAGTCAGACTCTTCCCAAAAAAGAAAAAACCGCGGATCAAAAAGGCCCACTTTTTTAAAGACCTCTGCTTTAGCAAAAATAGCCACTCCACAAACGTAGTCTAAGAAGATAGGATTTGTCCATGCGCTCGCTGGAGCATTTGCCCCCACAAGTTTGAAGGATCCCTCTTTCGCATTCCAGGTGCCCCCCAAGTGGTCGATTTTAAAGGGGTCATCCATCAAAAGAGCTTTTCCCCCTTGAATAGGAACATCTCGCATTAAAAACTTTTCAAGGATATCTTTTGTGACAACAGTGTCATTATTCAGAACAAAGATGTAGTCTGCCCCCTCTTCAAGAGAGTAGCGGATCCCTACATTGTTTCCTTCAGCATAGCCGAGGTTTTCTCCTGTTTCGAGGATGTGCACCTCAGGAAATGCTGCTAAAAAGGCTGCCACCGATCCGTCAGACGAACCATTGTCAACAACAACAACTTCGTGGGGAGTGGACACCTCTTCCAGGCTTCCCAAGCACTGAAGGGTGTCCTCTTTTCCATTCCAATTTAGAATGATGACATAGATTTTCATACCCTGAGCATAACTGAACCACTTACTTATTTCAATGCAAGAGCTTCCAAGTTTTTTCTTGGAGGAAATGGAAGAGTTTTTATATGCTGGTGGGGACGTTATTAACAAAATGCCCCGAGAGGCGGTCACCTCTCGAGGCGCGAAACTAAGGTATGTCCTTTTTGAAGAGAAAGAACCTTAGCCTCACCTTCCATTTTATGGAAGTGCGGCGAAAAAATCTACCCTTCTTCTCAGTGCAGATCTTTTCTGATAAGAGGGTTTCCCTTTTCGGATGTACCTTAATTTGTTCTGGAGCGCTCCTCCCTGTTTGCAGGTAGGGCGCTTTGGAACATTTAAAAACCAAGGTACAAAATATGGCGAAAGAAAAATTCTGGACACATGCGTTATTTAGAAATAAGGGCCAGGTGCAACTCTCCTATAGCGAGATCGCAAAGCTTTGTGGGGTATCCTTGCGGAGTGCAAAGAGCTACGTTCAGCGTGATGTTGCTAAGGGGCTCATCGAAAGATGGAATAGTTACTACGGCCACCCGGTCTCTAACAGAACCTGTACAGGGAAAAATGTCTACTACCTCACTCCCAAAGGGAAGAAGTTTTTGCATCAGTGAAGTATTTAAGGGTCGTTTTTAACGATAAGAAAATGGAAACTCAAAGAGTCAAAGGGGTAACCAAATGCTTACTCGAGCATTGCAAAGAAGAACTCTGTTGAAAAAATCATTTTTCAACAGAGTTTCACAAAAGGGTAAACCATTTAGGTTTTTTCAGTAGAACCAAAAAATCAGCCTGCAGATATGCAACCACTTCTCAAAATAACTGAATTACTCAACGTATTATGATCAAAAATATGACGATGAAATTCAGGGCGCATCTCTACAAGCTTTGCAACGTCAGAGACTTTAGTAGGCGTCTTTGTTTCCTTGAAAAAATGATACTCTCCTTTTACCACTTTAAAGGTCTTTTTTACAGCGGCATCAAAAGGAATATATTGCTTGGGAGGGGCAAAGATAACACCGAGAGTGGCACTTGCGATCTTGTCAACAAGCTTTACCCATATTAGTGAATCTTTAGCCACTCCTTTAAAGGTCCAGCTATCTAGGGTTTTATTGTATTTCCCATCAGTTGCCCAATTAATTGTAGTTGCAATGGGTGCAATGACCATTTTTGCAGGTATTTTTGCTGTTTGTAGACCTAGAGCAACAAGATAAACTGGAATGCGCGCCAACATGGAAACTCTTCCAATGGTATGCCGCCATGCTTTGTCCGCTAAGACATCTACCCATTTACTGGGCGTATTAGATTGATTTGAGTAAGTAACTTGGTCATAACCAGTAGCTGAAACGTTTGTCATTTCACACCTTGCTATGCCTTCGAATCTGGTAGTTCTTCCCTAGAACAATACTATTATAACATAATAATAAATTTTTTGTATAGCGAAACAAACTAAATCATAAATTACTTAATTTTAGCTAGTTTACGTAGTTTTCGCCGATTGTTTATTGTGCCAAAATCAGTGCGTTTCTGCAAAAGATCTTACTATTAAACCTTTAGGAGTTCTGTTGGTCTTCTTAAGATTCCGAGAAGTTTTTGAGTGATTCTTCTGAGGCGGAGAGGCACTCTCCAATTGATTTATTCTTAAGTAACTGGTTGCAAATTATTTGATGTTTTATTTCAGCTTCTGAGAAGTCAGATAGAATGGATCAATGACTCTCTTCTCTAAATGTCAATGCATTCATAAACCTTATCAAGAGAAATATTCAAACTTTTTTTTGTCACTGCTTCGACGTTAATACCCCCAATACTTGCCTCTTTACTGTATATGGCAATTGATTTATCCTGGCTTTCCTCAGTATGGCTGTATCAAAAAAGGAACAAAAACAGTTGGACAAAATCTTAAATCAGAGGGGGGGTAAGGATTCCCCACTCCCTTTTAGCGAAGAGTTATCAGTTTCTCGAAACGAAGGCTCTTCGAATTTTTTTCAGTTAATCAAAAATTTTTCTGCTCCCTTGTGTTCAGTAATTTTAATGATTTTTGGAAGCGCTTTTTATACCACGTTTTTAAGTGTATTTTTACAGAGTGAGGGATTCGGAAGAGAGCAGATTGGCTTTATTCACTCTGCTTTTTTTCTGGGGATGTTCTTGGGGGCTTTTCAAATGGAAAGGCTCATTAAGAAAGTTGGTCATATTCAAGCTTTGGCAGTTTTTGGAAGCTTAGCAACAAGCGCAACTCTTTTGCAGGCTTTATATCAGACCTTCCCTGCATGGCTTTTTTTCAGGTTTCTCGTTGGTCTTTCCTTGGCGGCTCTCTATATTGTGATAGAAAGTTGGATGCTTTATAAGAGCGATCTCAAGACGCGTGGGGCCCTCTTATCCCTCTATATGCTCTGTCTTTATACTTCACAATCAGCAAGCCAACAATTACTTTCGTTTGTAGATATAAATAGCTATACACCTTTTTTAGTTTCCGCATTGTTTACTTCATTGAGTGTGATTCCTGTTGGGCTATCGTCATCTCGTATTACGCTCCCTTCTTCCAAAGAGAGCATTGGAATTTTTCATATTATTAAAGTCTCTCCTTTTGGAGTTACAGGTTGTTTTATCGCCGGGCTTATCTTGAGTGCTCTGTATAGTTTTTTACCTGTTTTTTCTGTTTCAAAAAGTATACCTAGTGAAAATCTTATGTCTATTACAATCGCTGGAGGAGTATTTCTGCAGTGGCCTATCGGGAAACTTTCAGATTATTTTGAGAGAAGAAGAATCCTGCTCCTTACTGTATTAGTTGCAATAATTTTATCAATGTTGGGTTTTATTTGTAGAGACGCTTCCATGAAAATTGTTTTGTCTCTTTCTTTTTTAATTGGAGGGGTTTTATTTACTTTATATCCCTTAAGCATCACACAAGTGTGTGATCATCTTGATCACTCTCATATAACTCGAGCAACAGCTTTATTGTTGATTGCATATGGATCTGGTTCCGTTCTTGGACCTATTGCTTCATCTGTTATGGTGGAAATATTTGGGATCAATGCTATATTTCCTTACTTTGCAATACTTCTGGTTGGGCTGGCCTTAGTTGGGCTTTATTCGGTCATAAGGAGACCTATTGTTCCTCTTGATCAACAAACGGAATTTTTACCGCTCGCAAGTGTCACTCCAATTGTTTGTGAAATGGACCCACGAAGTGAAGAAGTTAGTCAGGCCTGATTTAGGGGTTAATCTGATCTGTTAAATGGTTTGCTTTTGAGTTACTTTCGTAACGCTGATAGGTAGAGAAGGTGAGTTTGAAGCTTTCTTGGGCTTCTTTGAGAAAAGGTTTTAAAAGGGGTGTGTCTTCTATAAGGCGGTCGATGATCCCGTCTTCAAGGGCTTGATATAACACGTCGTGGTCAAGATTGATGAAGGCTTTTCCTGAAAACTCCGCAATTACAGGGTGATGTTCCCGTTTAGCTTGCCGAATAATCGAGACCTCTTCGAGGGTTTGGAGATCGGTGAATGTTTGTTCCTTTTTGGTTTTGCGGACGTTAGAAATTCCTTCTTCTAAGAGGCGGAGGCGCTCAAATGTGGATGCGTTCATAAACCTCATCAGGGGAAATTTGTTCCATGCAGAAAGGAGAGCGGCACTTTTTCCGAATACAGGGGGTGCACGTTCTGGGTTTTTGAAAAGTAGTTCCATGAGAGATTTGGTAGGGGCCGCAGAGCTTCGGATCGGTGGGGGAGAAGACAGCAATGGTGGGGGTTCCCATTGCAAAGGCGATGTGCATCGGGCCTGTGTCGTTGGTCACAAAGAGATCGAACTTTTCGATGAGGGCTGCAGTGACGCGAACAGGGAGTTTTCCGGCGACAGAAATAGCTCCTGGGATACTGCTCGCAATTTGCTCTGCTAGGGGGGCTTCTCCCTTGTCTCCGGTAATCATAAGGGTGGCCCCTTTTTCTTTTGCAAGCTTTCTTCCGAGCTCAATAAAATGTTTGGGATCCCATTGTTTATACTTGTCCTTGGCTCCAGGGTGCATCCCGATGATAAGGTGCGTATTGGGGAGGTGTTTTAAAGCGGCTTCGTTTTCGTCTTCAGTCAAAAAGAGTTCCATCTCTGGAGAGGAGTTTTCGCAGTCGGCAATATTTAGGCGGCGCTGAATTTCGTGAATAGGGGACTGTTTGATGGGGTCGGTTAAAAGGTAATCAAGACCTTTGTTGATCCCTTCGGTCCCCACAATTTTTGAAGGGCCTGCAAGGGAAACCAAGGGAAGAATGGGGCGTTGCGAGAGGTGGAAAATGAAGGCAGTATCAAATGCTTTTTTTCTGAGGGCTCCGAGGAGTTTAATAGAAGAGAGGAGTGCCGGATTTTTAAGCGTAAAGATTTCATCGAGATAAGGATTGTTTTGAAAAAGTTGTTTCCCAATAGGACTTGTTAGAAGTGCAATGTACCCCTTCGGGTGTTTTTTTCTCAGAGCACGGATCGCTGGAGATCCCCAGAGGGAATCACCCACTCCTGTTGTTGAGACAACAAGGATTCGGGGCGCGCCCCTCTGCTGGTTTTTTCTCTTTGGGGCTAGAGTAAGGAGGAGTTTAATCAAGTGGTTCTTCATGGCTGGCATTATAAATCATCGATGGATAAAATAAAAATCATGAGATTTGAATTTAAAGTTGTTGGTCTTGACTGCGCAGAAGAAGTTGCCATATTAAAAAAAGCCCTTGCTAAGCGGGAGGGGATCACAGATCTGAACTTTGATGTTTTGAATGCTAAGATGGTTGTGACTTGCGAGAATATAAGCGCGGATCAGATTATTAAGTGGACTTTGGACGGAGGGTTGAAAGCGGTCTTATGGAAAGAAAGGGAAAAGCTGGAAGAGGGGACTTTTTGGAGTCGTTATGGAAGACTTTTCACAACAGTCATTAGTGGGATCTTTTTGGTTCTTGCTGTCTATTTTCATCTAAGAGAAAGTCCAGTTGCAGATCGTTTGTACTTTATGGCGATGGTTTTTGGCGCCTATTTTGTGATTCCCAAGGCCTATCTTGCGCTTAAAACTTTTCAACCGGATATGAACCTTTTGATGCTCATTGCAATGGCTGGAGCGATTGCAATCAATGAGTGGTTCGAAGGAGCGACAGTTGCATTTTTGTTTTCCGTAGCTATTTTGCTTGAGCATTGGAGTGTGGGGCGGGCGCGCAAAGCTGTTTCAGCGTTGATGGATTTATCTCCAACGATTGCTCATGTGATCGATAAGGGAGACACAAGAGTCGAAGAGGTCCAAGTTGGGGATCGGATTTTAGTGCGCCCGGGAGAAAAAGTTCCTCTTGATGGAATCATTGAGGAAGGGGCGACTTCAATTAACCAGTCACCGATTACAGGGGAGTCGATTCCGATTCAAAAGGAAGAAGGGGATGAAGTCTTTGCGGGGACATTGAATCAAGACGGAGCATTTGAATGTCGGGTGACTAAAGGGGCGAATGACACGACCCTTGCGCGCATCATTCACTTAGTTGAAGAGGCTCAGTCAAAGCGGGCGAGCTCGCAGCAGTGGGTTGAGAAATTTGCAAAGATCTACACGCCAATCATGATTTGCATTGCCATCTTAGTTGCAATTGTTCCTCCGCTTTTGTTTGGAAGTGGGTGGGATATGTGGCTTTACCGCGCGCTTGTGGTTTTGGTTATTGCTTGTCCTTGCGCCCTTGTGATTTCTACTCCCGTGAGCATCGTTTCAGGAATGACAGCTGCAGCAAGGAAGGGAGTCCTAATCAAGGGGGGAATGTTTTTAGAGATGCCTAGTAAACTCCGTGCTCTTGCTCTAGATAAGACAGGAACACTGACCTATGGGCGCCCCGAAGTTCATCGGGTGATTCCCCTTAGTGGTCATACCGAGGAGGAACTTTTGATGCGGGCTGCAGCACTAGAGGCCCCCAGTGAACATCCTATTGCTCGAGCGGTCTTAAGTTATGCAAAGAAAAAAAATGTTCAGATCAAACGGGCAGAAAATTTTCAAATTACACAAGGGAAGGGAGCGGAAGGAACGTTTGAAGGGATCCGGTATTGGATCGGAAGCCATCGGTTTATGCACGAGATGAAGCAAGAGACCCCTGAAATTCACAAAATGGCTCTTGAACTAGAAGATGCAGGACATTCCATCATTGCAATAGGAAATGAGAGGCATATTTGTGGTTTAATCAGCGTTGCTGATGAGCCTCGTGCTCAAATCAGGCAAGTCATTCAGCAGATTAAAGAGGCTGGAGTGGAGCGGGTTGTAATGCTTACCGGCGATAATAAACCTGCAGCTGAAGCGATTGCAGGGCTCGCAGGTGTTGATGAGGCACAGTCTGAACTCCTCCCAGAAGATAAAGTTGAAGCAGTTGAGCACTTGAAGGAAAAATGGGAAACCGTAGCAATGATTGGGGATGGAATTAACGATGCTCCTGCAATGGCTGCTGCCAGTTTTGGAATTTCTATGGGAGCTATGGGAACAGACGCTGCAATCGAAACATCCGATATCGTCCTCATGTCTGATGATTTGTCGCGCGTCCCTTGGCTCATTCACCATTCACGGCGCTCAGTGCGCACGATCCAACAAAACATTATTTTTGCCCTAGCAATGAAGTCGATATTTCTGGTCCTTGCAATTGTGGGCCTTGCTTCCCTTTGGATGGCTATTGCCGCTGATACAGGAGCTGCTCTTGTTGTCGTCTTCAATGGCCTTCGGTTGCTAAGGGCCCGTTTCGCTTAAGTCAAATAATCAACTTATTCTTAAACGCGCCCTAAAGCGCACAGAGTAATGTTTCCTTATTACCGGTGGTGCTTGTTATTATAGGGCCAACTTTTTACCTGTTTTTGCTCTCTTGGGGTAGGGCTAACTTTCTTTGTTTGCGGATCTGTTACGATTGCCGGAGCTTTTGTTTCAATTTCAACCTCTATGAGAGGCTCGAGTTTGAGGGGCTCAAGTTGTACATCGGTCGAGAAGTGATCTTTAATAAGTAGAGGGCTTAAATCGACCGCAGTAGTCTCCTCCACTTCTTCTGTCTTCAGGTAATTCGTATAATAGAGTCCTGAGTCATCTGAGAAAACTGCGGAAGTTTGGAAAACTTCGCCATTACTTTCGATCTCGATTTTGTTACCGTGTAGACTTACATGAAATGGCGTAATATAGGTTTTGTCACAGGCTTCATAAGTTGATACAGTTTTAGAATATCCTCCAACGCTAACTCCTAAGAGGAGAGCCAAACATACTTTTTTCATCTAAAGAACCTCCAAGGTGAGACAAAAGAGTGAATCTTATCTGCTCCTTGAATTAAAAAAAATACTTTAAATCAGAAATGTTGAACAAATGCATCGTTTCTACTAAGATGAAGATGAAGTTATTTAGGTGTATGGATGAAAGTTCGATTTTTTCGTAGGGTGGTTCTATTTTTCTCTCTTGCATTTCTGCTTGCAGCGTGCGGATCGGGAGGTAAAACTTACCGCGTAGGGATAGATCCAAGCTGGTACCCGATAGCTCTTCAGGGGAAAGAAGCCAACGTCTATGCCCTTGCAAATGAACTTTTGGTTGAGATAGGAAGAGAAGAGGGAGTCTTTTTCGAGCGTGTTACAACGAGCTGGGACAATTTGATCTATGGGCTGAAGGAAAAGCATTACGATGGGATGTTTTCTTCTATGACACCCAGAACTTTTCTTGAAAGGACATATACTTTTTCTGATCCTATTCTTCATACTGGGCCTGTTCTTATCGTTAAAGATGAGGTGAAAGTCAGCTCACTTGGTCAAATGAATGGCAGGGAAGTTGCTGTTGACAGCCTTTCAAGTGAAGCGGTTCTTATTGAACGCTTTCCTGGCGTTATCGTTCAATACTATTATTCGATTCCCGATGGGCTTGATGATGTCATCGCGGGGCTATATGATGGGGTTTTATTAAACTATGTTCAAGCAACAAGCTACATCCGTGATCTGTATTTTGGAAAAGTCAAAATTGCAACACCTCCGCTAAATGATGCGGGGATTCGTCTCCTGACTCTCAATGGCGACAATGTCGAGTTGGTCGAAATCTTCAATCGAGGGCTTGATAAACTTCGCTCCAATGGAAAACTCGAAAAGCTCCTCAAAAAGTGGGAATTAAACTAGGAATATATTTATACCATTTATCCAAAATAACTTGGTGAATTGAGCTATTTCTCCATGAAAATCTTAAAGCCAATTCTGCAAGTTATTTTGGATAAGTGGTATTAGGTAGGACTTGGGGGTCTTTTCGTGGCTGAATCTACAATCATTCCGACTCCAATGCCTTGTGTTACCACTCCTGGAATAATGCACATTAAGCATCCACCTAGAGCCTCGTTAAAAGCTATTGCTAGTTCATTAGGAATGTCGATTTCAGGGTCTAAAGAACCTTTGTAATCCATAGTAACAGCGCTTAAATGGTACCCTTTTTCCTCAGCCTTTTCGAACTGTTTGTTGAGTTCTTTGAAAATGGAAAGAAACAATTTTTCTTGCTCTTTGTGAAGGTTTATATCCAAATCGCTCTTCCAACTTTGAGCGAAAGATTTCTGTAAACTCAATAACATGTTTGAGTTTTGTAACATAATTGGGCTGTGAAAAAAATTGTCGAACACCCTCTTCATTACCTTCTTCTATAAGTGTTATTAGATAGTCAACATTGTATTGACGTGATTCCAATTTAGAATGGACACATAAGAACAGCAATGGAAGGGCACTGAAAAAAAATCAATTTTTTCATCACTTTATACCAATCAAAAGAACATAAAGGCCAAAACATGCTATTGATAAACAAAGCCATATCTTTAATCGATTCTTTGTTTTCCAGGCCTCCAGGAAAGTCATGATAACTTTATAAAAAACAAACCCAACCCCAAGGCTCAGCAGCAAAACCTTTAACAGAGCAAATCCGAACCAGAGAAGTTGATGGGGAAAACCAGGAGAAAGTTTCATAGGTTTTCCTTTTTTGTGCCGAATTTTAATTTTAGAAGTCTTTTATAATCAAGTGATTTTTACATGGGCAATATGGTTCCTGGCAGGGAATAGGGACGTGTCCTATTGGATGACGCGGCAGCGGTCGTGCTCGCTATATTCCTTGCGGACTTGATCCAGTTCAGCTGGATCGGGAGGGCACTTTTCTAGTCCCCAGATTTTTTTAGCATAGTTGTTGATGGAAACATCGGCAGAAAAGGATCCCATCCCCGCCATGTTATGAATTGCAAACTCTGCCCAACGGTGAGGGTTTAGGTAGAGTTCTTCGACTTTCTTTTGGGCATCGTAATAAGCCATCAAATCATTGAGCACGAAGAAGCGGTCAGAACCTCCTTCGATGAGGCTATTATAGACGGTCATGAGCGCTTCGTGTTCGGCATCATTTTCAACAAGGGAGCGGTTTTTTAATGCATCCACGACACGTTTAATTTTTTTGTTATTTGAATAGATATCTAGAGGATTATAGCTATGGGCGCGTTGCATCTCGAGGTTTTCACTGGAGCTTGCTCCAAACATAAAGGGCCACCACTCGTTTGTCACCTTTTCTCGCATCTCGACGTTGGCACCATCATCAGTTGCGATAGTCAAAGCGCCATTGACTGAAAATTTCATATTCCCTGTTCCGGAAGCCTCCATCCCTGCTGTTGAAATCTGCTCTGAAAGATCTGTTCCAGGAATGATCACTTCAGCTTTCGAGACGTTATAATTTTCAATATAGACGATTTTGATGCGCTTTCCTACCTCGGGATCTTGATTGATTTTTCGAGAGAGGCAGTAGATTAGGCGGATAATGCTTTTTGCAACAAGATAGCCTGGTGCTGCTTTCCCCCCAAAAATCGCAAATCTTTTGATGCGGTGCGACTCTGGGTTTTCCTTTATTTCGTAGTAGAGCATCAGTAGGTGGAGTGCTTTCATGAGCTGCCTCTTATACTCGTGAATGCGTTTGATTTGGACATCGAAAAGAGCATCGGGGCCAAGGAAGTTTTGCTCTGCAAAACTTTTCCCAGAGCCGTGACGAAACTCCATATCCTCTTCAATCATTTCAAGAAGGCGCTCTTTATTTTTTTTCTTGATCTCGAGAAATTCTTTTTGTGTTTGGGGGTCATGTGCATAATCAGCGATCCGGGCAATTTCTTCAAAATTGGTGATCCATCCATTTCCGATCCGTTTTTCTAGAAACTCTACAAGAAGAGGGTTGCAATAGAGGAGCCAGCGCCTTTGTGTGATCCCATTGGTTACGTTGACAAATTTATCGGGATACATCTCGTAAAAGTCTTTAAAGAGAGAGCTTTTTAAGATCTCAGTGTGCAGTGCTGCAACTCCATTCACTTTGTGGGAGCCATAAATTGCAAGATTCGCCATTTTTACCTGGCCCCCTTCAATGATTGACATGCGACGGACTCTATCTTCATCATTTGGAAAGATTGTGCGGACGTCTTTGCAAAATTCTTGATTCAACCTTTGAAGAATCGCGTAGTGACGAGGAAGGAGTTCTTGCATACGCTCGGCATTCCATTCTTCAAGAGCTTCTTTGAGAACTGTATGATTTGTGTACGCGCAGCAAGTGCGGACGATTTCCCATGCTCTGCTCCAAGAAATGTCATTTTCTTTTGTTAGAAGATGAATGAGTTCTGGAATGATGAGTGCAGGGTGGGTGTCATTAATTTGGATGCGTACCATATCAGCAAATTGTTCTATGTCGGAGTAGACTTCTTTGTATTGATTGACTATGTCTTGAAGAGAGGCTGAGACAAGTAAAAATTCCTGTTTGAGTCGGATCCGCTTTCCCGCTTCGTGGTTGTCATTAGGATAGAGAACATCTGTAAGGCTCGTGTTTTCACTTGCTTGCCCTATTTCTCCTGCATTATACCGTTGCAATTGAAAATTGCGGGGAGATTCCTTGGTTGACCAAAGGCGAAGAGTGAGAACAGAAAAGTTGGGATCGGGGCTATACCCGATAATCGGGAGGTCATAAGGAAGAGCTCTTACTTCTTCGTGATCGATCAGGTCATAGACTTCATCTCCATGGCTATTTTTACGTGGGACAGACTTTCCTGCAAAACGAACAGGAACCGCATGGGTATCACGACGAAACTCCCAAGGATTGGGCATAAGTAGCCAACAATCTGGACGTTCGATCTGCACTCCACAGATCAATTCTTGATCAAAAATTCCATATTGATAGCGCATTCCATAACCCATTGCTGGATACTGAAGCGTTGCAAGGGAGTCCATGAAACAAGAAGCTAAGCGGCCGAGGCCTCCATTCCCAATCCCAATATCATGCTCCATACTAGCAACTGTGGTAATATCCCGATTGAGTCGTTTTAAAATCTGTTTTACAAAATCAACCGCGCTGATGTTGGTGATATTATTCCCAAAGAGGCGGCCAGGCATATACTCCATCGATAAGTAGTAGAGTCTTCGGAGTCCCGGTTTTTTGAATGTATGCGCTGTAGCAGTCCAGTTAATCATGATTTCTTCACGCAGGGATGCACAGAAGGCCCGGTAAAATTCATCATCATTTGCTTCATCGGCAGTTCGTCCCATTGTGGTGATGAGATAATGACGGACTTTTTGTGCCACGGTTTCAGCTTGAAGTTCTAGTGGGGTCATGAACTAATACCAATCCTTGCATGAAAATTCATAATTTTGTGTTACCACAATCATGAAAAGATGGCACGAATCAAATAAAAAATTAATATGCAAACAATGGCACTCGAGGGGATCGTGATGATCCACGAAAGAATGATGTCTCGAAGCACCCGTATATTAAGAGCAGAAATTCCTCGTGCAAGGCCGACACCAAGCACTGCTCCAACAATACAATGAGTCGTAGAAATAGGGAGACCAAATTTTGAGGCAACAAGTATTGTGATCGCTGCTCCAAACTCGGCGCTAAAACCCCGTGTTGGCGTGAGTTCAGTAATTTTTCGGCCGATGGTTTCCATGACTCTCCACCCCCAAGTCGCCAATCCAACAACAATACCAATACCTCCCATTGCAAGGAGCCAGGCTGGAACGTGAGAGGTCATTGAAAGCCCCCCTTTTCGGATGATCTCAAGAGCTGCTGCAACAGGGCCAATGGCGTTTGCAACATCATTTGCACCATGGGCAAAGGCAACATAGGCAGCACTCAGGATTTGAAGCGATGCAAACATTTTTTCGACAATTTTATAGTCGGAACTTCCGGTATAAAGGTTTGAGTGTTCCCGCACTTCTTCTGCGTAGTCTTCTACGTCCCGAAGGATTCGGGAAACCTGGTCGCGTCGATCCCCTTTGCTAGTGAGCTTTACCCGTTTCAAGTGGCGGACGGCTTTGTTCAAGTTAAAGACTTGTTGCGAAGTATTTGCTGAAACCGCTTGCTCCTGAGGAAGGTAGACTTTTCTGAGGAAAAAAAAACTAATCAAGGCACCAACAAGGCCGATGCTGCAACCAATAAGCAGCGTTTCGAGACTACTGAATTTGACATGCAAGGATCCCATACCATTCATTAGGACACTCAGTGTGAAAACTAAGAGGACGATAAAGACTAATATGGGGATGAGTTTCCGCGTTGCACTGATTGGGTTCATAGCAAAGAGAATTTTGCGCTGCAACGTGCTAAATATCATATAGGCAAAAAGGCCACTAAGCGCCGGAGAAATGACCCAACTTAGAGCGATCCGCCCCACTTCACTCCAGTGAACTGCATCTACCCCTCCAACAAGTGCACCGAACCCAATAAGGGCTCCAATGATTGCGTGAGTGGTAGATACGGGCCATCCAAAATAGGAAGCAATCTGCAACCACGCCGCTGTAGAGATAAGGGCCGACAACATCCCAAAGAGGAGAATTTGCGGGTTATGGGCAAAGATTTCAGGATTGACGATCCCTTGTTGCATTGTGCGAGAGACATTTCCTCCTAAGAAAAACGCTCCACAAAATTCCAAGATGCCTGCAATGATCACCGCTTTGAAGAGGGTTAAAGCGCCAGAGCCCACCGATGTCCCCATTGCATTGGACACATCATTGGCTCCGATGTTCCAAGCCATGTAAAAGCCGGCGAGCAGCACAAGAATAGTCAAAATTGTTTCGACAGACATACTATTTTAGCTCTAGGATCATACGGATTCGGTTTGCAAGTCGTTCGGAGATGTGGGAGATGGCATTGATCTCCTCAACAAGGCGGGTGTAAAGATAAAACACTGGGGTTTTCACCAATTCTGCAGACTTAAAAAAGTCTTTCAAGAGGGCGTGCTTCATCTTATCTGCTTCATACTCAAGACGGGAAGTTTGCTCCACAATTGTCTTCACTTTTTCTGCTTCAAGCCCTCCAAAAGTAGACTCTAAAAGTTCATGAAGTTCTTTTATGATATTTCGGGCATCCCAAAAAGCCTCCATGTTCTTCTTGAAAAGGCTATCAAGATGATCACACAAATCACCCAATTCTTTTGTCGGATAGAGAAGAAGGAGTTCCCCAATATCTTCTGCCTTATCGGCAATATTATCCTGTATCGACAAAATATCGAGGAACTGTCCACGATCAATTGGAAGGAATAAACTCTTCGGCAAGTGATTCCGAATATCATTCTTTGTAAGATCTGCTTCGTGCTCTAATTTGCAAAGTTCTTTAACAAGCTTTTCAAGTTCTTCAGGACTTTTATTTTTTAAATTATTGAAGATTTCGGTGAGCTTTTTCATACAGCTACTCACCTTCTTCATATGAGACTGAAGAGGGTGGAAGGGAGACTTTCCAAATAGACGAGCAATGGTTGTGAGCATGAAACTCTCATTATTATTTTGCTTCTTCAAATCGTATCAAAAAATATCATTTAGTGGTATGATAATCGCATGAAAGTATTGCAGGTTGTAGCTGATGGGAACCCTGGTGGTGGGACCACCTTTGTTCTTGAAATGGTTGATTCTATAGAAAATCCCATCCTTATCACTCAAAAAGACTCCTATTCCTTAGAGGCTGCTGGCGATATTCCTAAATATGGGGTCAATTTTTTTACAACGCGATTTGATATACGCATTCCGTTGAAGATGCGGCGTATCATTGATGAAGTGAATCCTGACCTTATCCACGTCCATGGAGGAAGAGCCGCGTTCTTTCTTAGCTTTGTCCCAAAGAAATGCCCCATTGTTTATACGATTCATGGTCTCCATGGCATCTACCAAGGAGTGCCGCTTAGCAAGTGGGCGCAGAGAAAAGCTATTAAAAAGGCGGACCTTACGGTCTTTGTCTCTAAAGGGGAAGAAGATGTTGCGCTTAAGCACGATCTAATACGAGGGGCAAACCATTGCGTGATCCCTAATGGAATTGATAGGAGCAAACTGCCCAAACGACAGACTCCAAAAGAAAAACTTCTTGTCTTTGTGGGGAGCGTGACCCCTGTCAAAGATCCACTTTTCCTCCTCAAGGTTATGGAGATTCTTGGGCCCAAAGGGTACCATCTTAAGGTGATCGGAGGTGGTGAGCTTGAAGAGAAAATGAAAGAGAGTCCCTACGTTACGGTTACAGGAAGATTACCACGCGAGGATGCTCTCAAACAGCTTGCTGAAGCGGAAGCTGTCTTGATTCCCTCTGTTTGGGAAGCCTGTGCTCTCCTTCTTCTCGAAGCCATGGCAATGGAAGTTCCTATTATAGCCTCTCGCATTTCCGCTTTTGAAGAGGTGGTTGAACCTGGACCACTCGCGACCCTTATTGATCATAAAGATCCTCAAAAGTATGCCGAGGCAGTCCTTGCAAAAGAGGACTATACAAAAGAAGCAAAAAAGCGGTTTGAAGAAAAGTACCTTTGGGAAAGATGCATGAACAGCTATGAAGGGATTTATCAAAACCTACTGTCCATATAGATTTAGAGGGTTGCTTCAGTAATGCTTCATATATCCGATCCTATGTTCAACGTCCCAATCTATATTCTGGTTGATGTAAAGAAAATCCTCATTTTCGAAGGGGAAATAGTCCTGTTTTACATAAATCGAGTTATGGGGATAGCCTTTGTAATGTAAAACTGGAGTGAAATCACGACTTTTTTCTAATTCATAAAAATCTGCGATAAAATCAACAAACTGCTTCGGGTGTTTTGAGACTTCTTCATATTTAACAAGGCAAAAATTATCTACCAAATTAGCGATTTTTAAATAATTAATAGTCTTATACTTTCTTAGTTCTAATGCATTCTTAAAAGGAGCTCCTGTATAAGGGTTGAATCCATCGATCTGGGAGCAGTCTTCACTACGCCACTCACTACTAATAAAGTGGGAGAATCCGTTGTTTGTCAGCTCAGGAGAAACATGGTGGGGATTCAAATAGAAACTCCTTATCCAGTCATAGGGGTCTCTTACAATGACAATGAATAAGTATTGCTCAGAACCTTCTAGAGTTATCATACGATCGGGAAGGCTAAAGTGCTCTTTATCTAAGGGAGTTTCAAACCAGCACAGAAAATGCTTCCACCCAAAAGAGTGAAAATTCGGATGCATTTTAGGAAAATTATTTTTGATAAGGCTTTCTAAAAAATTGGTCCCCGAGCAACGCTCTCCACAAATCTGTATTCCTGTAATTTTCTCCCCAGATCGATGATTATCATTATTCTCAAAGCTTGCCATAAGTGAGCTGGAAAAGAGGGTGGCCAATGAGAGTATTCGCAAAAGCATCATAAAATTTCTCCTTTTGAACAGAGGTTCTCTGGTCTTTCAGCGTAGAGCATTATGATTCAAAACAAGTTTTTAAAAAAATGAATAATTTAAAATAGAGGGCTTTAAGCGAAAATAAGCTTGCATTCTTGCTCGGTGAGCTCTCGCCATTCACCTTCTTGGAGAGGACCTAGGCGGAGGCCGCCGATCCGAATGCGGGAAAGTGTTAGGAGGGTAAGGCCAGCATTTTGAACCATGAGGCGGACCTCTCTTTTCTTTCCTTCTTTGACAGTAACTTTAATTGTTCCACGCCGCACCTTTGTGACTTTCACGGGGCGGATCCACTTCCCTTCGATTAAAGTTCCCTTCGAAAGTTCAACGAGGTGTTCATGGGTAATCTCTTGCTGAGTTTTTACCAGGTATTCTTTACTGAGGTTGTTCGAGGGGTGGATGACTTTTTGGGCGAAGTGGCCATCATTGGTGAGAAGGATAAGCCCTGTAGTGTCGCGGTCGAGGCGGCCAATGGTGAACAATCGGTGTTTCAACTCTGCAAAAAGGTCGATCACCAGCTTTTTTGTTCCCATCCGTTTGTTGGAGCAGATGTAACCCTTTGGTTTATTCAAAATGTAGTAAACCTTTTCGTCCTTGAATTCGATACGCTCATCATCGACATAAACCTTATCGGTTTTTGGATCTACAATGGTCTGGGGAACGGTTACAATTTCTTCATTGACCCGTACCTTTCCATCAAAGATAAGATGTTCTGCGGCGCGCCGAGAGGCAACGCCAGCACAAGCTAAAATTTTACTTAAACGATTTGCTTCCATGCAGACATTATAAAAAACGTACCCTAATAAGGCAATCTATTCTATGATGGAGGGTATGAAAAAAGGTGCAAAGCTCATTCTTCTTAGGCATGGAAAGTCAGAGTGGAATCAAAAAAACCGCTTTACAGGCTGGGTCGATGTCCCTCTTAGTAAAGCAGGTGTGATCGAAGCTCAGAAAGCAGGACAGCGGATCAAAGACATTGATTTCGATGTGATCTTTATTTCAACTTTAATGCGCGCTCAGATGACTGCAATGATTGCAATGAGTGAACATGGGAGTGGAAAAACCCCTGTTATTCTCCACCAAGGGGAAGGGGAACATGCTGAATGGGGAAATATTTATGATGAGAAAGCCCAGAAGAATTGTATCCCTGCTATTGTTGCTTGGGAGATCAATGAGCGAATGTACGGAGAGTTGCAGGGGCTTGATAAAGATGAAACCCGAGCAAAGTATGGCGCTGAGCAAGTAAAAATTTGGCGACGGAGTTTTGATGTCCCCCCTCCAAAAGGTGAAAGTCTTGAAATGACTGCCAAAAGATCGATTCCTTATTTCAAAGAAAAAGTACTTCCCTATCTTCAGGAAGGAAAAAGTGTTCTTATTTCAGCTCATGGAAACTCTCTTCGATCGATCGTTATGTATTTAGATGACCTCTCCAATGAAGAGGTGCTTAATCTTGAAATCCCTACCGGTGACCCCATCTGCTATCATTTTGAGGGGAAGACCTGGAAAAAACAGACCTTAGACTGATGGAATCGATTTATCTAGACAACGGGACCATAGCCCGTCCTTCTTCCCATCTTATAAGTCAGATGCAACCCATACTTAAGAGGCACTGGCAGTCTGTTTGTGCTCCCTACCTCAAAGGGAAAGAGCCTTTTGTATCAATCGAACGCTCCATTGGGGATCTGCGCGCTTTCGTCGGCGCTCACCCCAAGGATACGTTTCACTTTACCTCTTCAGGAAGTGCTGCAATTGCAGCTGTTTACCAAAGCGTTTATATCGACCATATTGTTGAAAGTGGAAAGAATCATATTCTCACAACGGCTGCCGAAGAAGCACCGATCCACCTTCTTGGAAAACATTACGAAAAACTCGGAGTTGTTCAAAAAACAATTCAGCTGAATGAAAATGGACAAGTAACGCGAGAAGCCCTAGAGGCTGCGATTTCTCCAAAGACGGGGTTCGTTTCCCTTTCATGGGCAAATAGTTTAACTGGAGTGATCCATCCCATCTGGGAACTTGCGGAAGTATGTCGAGAAAAAGGGATCCTTTTCCATGCAGACGCCTCCCAAGTCCTGGGAAAACTCTACTTTAAGTTTGAAGAACTTCCTCTCGATTTCCTCACCTTTGATGGCTCGATCCTGCATGGGCCCAAGGGAAGTGGGGGAGTTTTTGTTTATCGCGGAATAGACTTTACACCAGCTGTTTTAGAAGGAATGGAAGGGGCAGACCTTAATACCCCGGCGCTCATTGGCCTCGGCATTGCGATTCAAGAGATGAGTGAAGCCTTTGACCATCTTGCTCTTGAAACAGCGCGCCTTCGTGATAAATTAGAAGAGGGGATCAAGCTTGCGATTCCTGAAGTGAAGATCTTGCATAAGGAAGCCGAGCGCCTCCCCAATGTTTCTGCGATTCTTTTCCCAGGTGTTCATCATGAACTCCTTACTTTTCATCTTCGTGAAGCAGGAGTTTTTGCTTCTTTTGGAGGGGGGCAAAAACAAAAGCTCGAATATTTAGCAAGCGACCCCTGCGCTCTTTCATTTAGCTTGTCGAGGGAAACAACTGAAGAAGAAATCGACCGCGCCCTTGGAATCATTATCGACTCTGCGCAAAAGTGCAGGACCTTTTCTAGAGAGGTTGTTTGATGAAGCCCTACCCGTGGAATGACTATAGCCATCTTCTTACCGAAAGAATCTTAAAGCCTCGTAATCTGGGACGCTTCAATGAAAATGCTGGTGCTCTTCAAGAAATGCGTGTTGTGACAGGGAGAGTGGAAGTACAAGGGAATATCTTGATCATGTCTCTTGTGGTTGATGAAACGGATGGGATTGTTGCTGATGCTAAATTCCAGGCCTTTGGGGAAACCGCCCTCATCGGCGCGGCCGATGCTGCTTGCGAAGTTCTCCTCAGAAAAAACTATGATCAAGCGCGCCGTCTTTCCGCGGATTTGATCGACCGCAAACTCCGTGATTTTACGAATATCCCAGCCTTTCCAAAAGAAGTCGATGCTCATCTGAATCTGGTCCTCGCGGCTATTGAAGAAGCCGCTGAAAAATGCTCAGATATCCCCTTGAAAGACCCCTCAACTTCTCCTCCCGTTCCCTCTCAGCTAACGGGAGAAGGAGGACATCCCAATTGGCACCTATTTTCCCCAGACGAAAAGCTTGATCATATTAAAGAAGTGATACGTGACGAAATTCAACCCTATATCGAACTCGATGCAGGTGGTATTGAAGTCTCTGCCTTGAATGATGAAACTGAAGTGGTCATTGCTTATCAAGGGGCATGTACAACATGCCCTTCCTCAACAGGTGCTACACTTGAGGCGATCCAGCAGATTCTGCGCTCAAAGCTTTCGCCATCTCTGCAGGTAAAGCCAGACCTGTCCCTTCTTAATTACTAGCTAAGTTCTTCCTTAATAGCTAGAAGAGAGCTTTTAAACTCGGCAAGCTCAGGAAAGAGATAACATCCGATATACTTTTCATCGAGAGCTTTCAGCTCCTTATTGACAAGGTCAAGAGCCTCTTCCTTTTTCCCTTCATCAATCTTGTCTTGGATTGCTTGCAGGGCTGCTTTAAACTGCTCTGTGACAGGATCAGCAATATTTCCCATGGGTTTTTCGATACAAACGGAGCGCTCTTCAGCTTGTAAAGCATTTAATTCAATAAAATCGTTTCCTTCAATTTCCATAATAACTCCCTTGTTAGAGCTCGATTATAAGGGATTTTGTAGAAAATGGGTAGAGGCACAAATAGGATAAATGGTAACCTCTTCTCCGTTTTAAAGTTATGGAGGTATCTAATGAGTATCGAAGCAGTAGAAAGTGCAAGTAATATTTTGAATACTGAGGAGGCTTGCGCAGCTACGGAAAAGCATCTGGATGAAGCAGTTGCTTCTTATCAAAACCCAGGACCCAATTCGGGAATGACGCGACTTGCTCAGGAGGAGCGGCTTCAAGTCAGCACAAACCGCAACCTCCGTATCCTTTCCTTAAAAGAAAAGAGTGCTGAGCTTGAAACGCGCATTTTAAATCAGCCCTACACATTTCAGCATGATGAAGGGTATCTACAGATGATAGCAAAAATCGCTCCTGTGGACCCTCAGTTTGCAAAAATGCTGGTTACAAAAATCGATAGCGAAGAAAGAAAAGTCTTTGGGTATATTGAAGTTTCGAAGCATCAAGATGCAGGTAGTGCTCGGGCCACCCTTGAGGAAGCAAAGGATGTGATCAAGCGCTGGTTTTGGATTTATCCAAAAGCTGGGCTTCAGCTTTATGAAGAACAGAAAAGGCGAGGATTTCCAGAAGCTGACCAAACAGCTCAAATGCTTCACAAAGATTTAGAAAAACATATGAATCCAAGCCTTGAAAATTTGAACAGCTTTCTAGAGCTAGCAATGGTAGAGTTAAGCCTCCAAAAAGTGGAGATTGTGTCCACGCTTTCTACGGCATTTAATCTTGCAAAAAGGAAAGTGGGTAAGGAAGATCCCACCTTCTTTCCCTATTACTTAGAAAAACTAGGGAAATATGCTGCGCAGGCTCAGCTCCCTATAGCTCGAGACGCGATTGGGCTTTTTAAGGAGGCCATTCATAGAATTGAAAAGGGAGATTATGACCAAACTAAACATAAAGAGTATTGGCCTGAATCGAAAAAACTAAGAGTTTGGGAACAATTGATTAATGTGGAAGCACGGAGCCCTTTTCTTGAGCATGAGCTCCATGAGGATGTAAAAGCGTGCACTCAGGTGATTTTGGAATGCGCAAAAAATCATCCTGAAGAAGATTTTTATTATGATTATATGTTTCTTAAGCTTGTAAAAACTCTTGTCCCTTCACATTCTGAACTTGCAAAAACGTTGATACCACTGATTCAAAAGCCTTCATCTCAGTTTGAAGGATTGATTGAGATCTTCCAAGAAGAGGCTAAACTTCAAGGCTATGATAAACAGAAAGGGTTTGCTGAATTAGAAATTTTATACAAAAATATGTTTGCTCATGATTGTAACCTCTCAGTTCAACTATTTTGCGCCGCTGCGGAGCATACGGGAAGGAATCAAGCGACTCAGTTTATTAACAGGGCAAAATATCTGATGAAGGAAGGCTATAGCGAAAGCTATAAGTTTTCATTATGTCAGAAGATTCTGCAAGCAGAGGTGAAATATTCTTTGGAGAGTCGTCGGGACACATTGAAAACTCTCTATGAGCTCGGGGAAAGCCCTGAGGTAGATTTAGCTGATGCTCTTGAGACGATTATTGATGCAGAGCTGTCTCTTATTTAGAGGACTTAGTTCGGATTGATAAGTCTAAGACACTTCTTTCAAACCTTTAAAGGTCTCAAGTGCTTCCTCTCGAGATTTTTTTAAGTCAACAATTGGGCGTGGATAGGTAGTTCCTAGCTTTACGCCCGCTTCTCTTAAGACATCTTCGGGCGCTGTCCAAGGAGAAAAAAGGTAGCGAATAGGAAGGTCCTTCAGTTCGGGAATAAAATGACGTATGTAGGTGCCTTTGGGGTCGAATTTTTCTCCTTGAGTCGTTGGATTAAATATACGAAAATAAGGAGCAGCATCAGCCCCACATCCTGCTACCCACTGCCAGCTGGCACTGTTACTTGCTAGGTCAGCATCCAGCAGACAATCCCAGAACCAGGCTTCGCCTTCACGCCAATGGAGAAGAAGGTTTTTTACAAGAAAGGATCCAGTAACCATGCGTAAACGGTTGTGCATATAACCTGTTTCCCAAAGTTCTCGCATTCCTGCATCTACCAGCGGAATTCCCGTTTGCCCCTTTTTCCATAGCCTTAGATGCTTGATATTGGTCTTCCATTGAAATTTATCATATTTTTTTTGAAAATTTTTTTCAGGAAGAGTCGGAAAATGATAAAGAAGGTAGTAGGAGAATTCTCTCCAAGCGAGTTCAGTTCGAAAATGGGTATGATTCTCATTTTGTCCTTTGACAGCATACCATACAGTATTAGGAGAGATCTCCCCAAAGTGCAAGTGAGGGGATAGGCGAGAAACGTGATCATGACTAGGAAAATCTCTTCCTTTTTTGTAAAATTCCAATCCGTTTTTTAGAAATTGTTTTAATCGTTCCTTTGCACCTATTTCCCCAATCTTCCAGTAAGAAGACATCTTATTCTCCCATTTTTTACCAGAAAGAAGATCTAAACTGTCTAAGGGTTTCCCTTTTGTAGTGGACGAAATGTTAAGTTTTTTTGGCGGTCCTAAAGGCTTTTCAGGAGGTTCATAAGAAAGGCATCCACTTTTGTAGAAAGGTGTAAACACTTTGAATGGGTCTCCGTCTTTCTTATAAATTTCCCAAGGCTCCCAAAGAAGTGAAGCATTAAAACTGTTGGCCTGCACCCCTTCTTTTTTTAAAGCATTCTTAATATTCGTGTCTCTTTGAATTCTCCAGGGTTCGTAGCATCGATTCCAATAAACTCCCTGAATATGTTCTGATTTGGTAAGCTCAATAAGAATTTGCTTAGCATCTCCCTTAAAAAAAGCCAATTTTCCTCTTAAACTCTTTGAAAGACTTTTTAGAGAATGATGAAGCCACCACCGGCTAGCTTCCCCCATTTTATGCTTGCCTGCATTTATATCGTCCAAGATATAAATTGGCAGAACTGCAGCATCCTTTGCAGACTCAATCAAGCCTGGATTATGTTCAAGCCTGAGGTCCTGGCGAAACCAAAAAATGTTTTTCATATGTGATTCCTAAGTAAGTCGTAAGATAGCCTATGTTTATATAAATTTTTTTTCGAAAAAATCGTATTTCAACTTTAATGTGATTAGAATTAAAGCCAAAGTTCCTGTAATCCCGTTAGTTACACAAATAAAGTATGTGGACGTTAAGTATCCATACATCACCCAACTGATAGAGCAAATAAGGAAGTTTATCAGCATTAAAAGGGATAGTGTTCTGACTGATTTTGTTCTGTAAGTTTGAATAACTTGGGGAGCTAGAGATAAAACCGATGTCACTGAGGCTATCAAGCTAACAAACCATAAAGCCATTTTAGTCCCTTGTATAGTAAACAAAAGAGAAAGCACCCTTATAAAATTTTTACCTATGTATTAAGGTGAAGGCTTTGACCTTACTACATAAGAAAATTCTTTTAAAGGTCTTAAGTCATGGGGTGTTGTTTCAGAGCTGTCGCTGATCTAATACGAGCTATAGGACGGATCTCTTCTTGTATAGGAGGGATCGTACTCTTCACGCGTGACGATAAAAGAATCGAGCGGTTTTCCTAAAACTGTTTCATTTTCTATTAGTCCTTTTGCGCGGAGATGGTCGATCAATTCCTTCTTAAGGCGCTCATCAACAACGACAATTTGTTCAATAAACTGTGGATGGATGCGCTCTTTCACCATGACTTCGTGGCTGACATGTCTTTTTGTAAGAGAATTCACGAGTTCAAAAATTGTAGGGCGGTTTTCGTAGTTGGCGTGAACGCGATCTCCAAAACTATCATAAAAGTACTGGTACGTTCCGGTATTAAGAACTTCCTTTGAAAGGATGATGTGCATATTGGAATAATAGCCCCCATCAAATTGCTCATTTGTGTTTGACAGGATCTGAATAAAAACCGAGTCATCAGATCCGACCTCCGCATCATCTTCATTTGATATACCGATTTCGCCCAGTTCAAGACGACGGCGCAGCTCTTGAGAAAGGAGTCCTAACTTCAAAATATTTGCAATTTGGGGAACGGAGTCATCTCCTGTCATGGCAGTTATCAAGCGCAGTGGGCGGGTGTTTGTTGCTAATAGATCTGTAACAGGAGTTGTAATCCGTGTTCTTCCGGGTAGAATTTCTGCTTCCCCCATTTTTGGCAGGTAGTCATTAAGGATCATTTTCATTGGAGGCGCTAAATCGATAACGTGTCTTTTTAAATTGGCGATGCCCATTGTAAAAAGATCGTTAGATCGTTCAAAACGGGTGGCCTCCTTAGGGAAAAAAGTGCGAAAAAGAGTAGCTATTTTCATTCGCTCGTGATCAGCAGGAGAGTTGGGGGTTAAGACTTTTTGAAGCCCAAAAACAGCGAGGATTTTATGGAAGGTTACCAAGTCTTGTTGCGTCGTTTGAACGACGATATGGCGTGAATGGTTGGGGAACTGCCCCTTCGCATTATTCCCGATGTAGATTGCACCCAGGGGATGCACTGTAATCTTGAGACATTTTGCATCAGACGAGAGAATGTGTCTTGGAAAGTGGGGATCTGAAAGTTTTGCATCCTCAACCTCTACTTTTTCAATAGATGAGTGTTGCTCTAGGATGTGATAGGGGATGGCTTCTCCGCGATTGAGGTTGTGAGAATAGTGGCGGATAATCCGCTCAAGAAAAAGACGGGCAACGGTATTGACCTTAAAATCAAGCAGAGTCCACTCTTTATCTTCAATCTTTCGGGTTTGGAAACAGAGGTTTCCTCCTTTGATAAGTCCTTTGCCAAACCCATGGAAGTGAGATCCGAAATCACATACCGCTTTTTCTGCATTTTCCATCCGGACAACATGCTTTCCCATTTCCCCAGGCAGGTCATACAATGGATGCTTTTCAAAATTAGGTATTTCAAAATCGGTAATTTCGTCGACTTCCATTTGAACTCCATTCCTTTAATTAATCGGCGGTATTATAAACGCTTTTCAAATAAAAAAATAGATAAATAAATGTTAATACTACTACACTGCTTCCTCCCTAAGATGAGGAGATGAAGATGTCGATTGAAGGTATAGATAGTGATATAAATGTTTTGAATTTGGGCGTTCTAGAAGAGTTTTCTTTAGAAGAGAAAGACGAAGCGGTCGCAACCTATCAAGATCCTGGAGCGTGCTCTGGGACGGTCCGTCTTGTTGAAGAAGAGCGCTTGCATCGCGCGATCTCTCCTAACCTCCGGGAAGACCTGATAAAGGAAAAGTGCGCTCTGCTCGAAAAACGTATTCTTGATAATCCCTACAAATTCTATCACGATAGTGCCTATCTAAAGGTGGCAGAAAAGCTTGCTCCCCAAAACCCCCAACTTGCAAAGGAATATATTGCAAAAATCGAATTTTCTGTAACAAAAGCCGAGGGGTATATCATGGTTTCAAAGTTTGAAAATGGGGGGATTGCGCACGAAACGTTGACAAGAGCTAAATGGGCCTTAGGAGAAATAAAATATCTCTATCCGAAAACAGTCATACAAATTCATGAAGAAGAAGAAAGAAGGGGTTTTGTTGATTCTGACGAGACTTTGGAAAAACTCTATCAACAGCTCATTAAATGGTCAGATCCATCCCAAGGAATGGTTTTTCAGATCCTTGATTTGGCGAGATTCGAACTTAAATATCATAAGCCCGAACTTCCCTGCACTTTGCATTCTGCTTATGAGATGATCATGAAAAAAATGGGGGATATGAAACCCTTAACGCTGAATCATTATTTATCAAAGCTCGGGAAGTGTGTGGGAGAGGCAAAGCATCCTCTTGCAAACAAAGTGATGCTTTCTCTCCGCGAAAATATCCAGAACTTGCTTGAACACAAATCTGATCAGGAATATTTCCCGGGGCAATATGGAATGCATGCGTGGAAAGATTTAATTGTCATGCAGGCGCAGTATCCTTATTACTTTAAAGAACTAAAAGAAGATTTTCCTCAATATCTTTTCCGTATCCAGGCATTAAAAGAACAATATCCTAAACAGCAGACAGAATATGACTTTTGCCTCTATCTTCTGGTTATGGATCTTGCAAAATACAACCTTTTGTTTGCCAAAGAGGCGTGCACGGATATTAAAGACCCTTCATGGAGCTTCCAGGCAGCAATTGAAATTTTTCAAAACGGAAGGGACTCTTTAGAAGAATTTAAGAGCCTCGAAATGCGATTGAAAACTGAGTTTTCGGAGGATAGTTATCTTACCCTTAGACTGTTCACTGCTATGGCAGATGCATTTGGTCTCGAGAGTGCAATGCCCTTACTGAAAAGTGCAAAAGATTTGGCCCGGTCTCAGCCAGAGGATTCAAGACATTGGGGTTATCAAAACATCCTAGAAGTTGAAAACAAATACAACCTTGAAAGCCGGAAAGAAACATTAAAAGCTCTCTATAATTGCAGAGGCGCTGATCTCTCTCACGCCCTTCTTCCGATTATTGAGGCAGAGCTGTCTTTGATAGGAAACAGTTAGCGGTATGGTCAGAGGCTAGGCCAGCTGCTTGCAGGTATGAATAGATAATTGTGGGGCCAACAAAAGAAAACCCCCGTTTTTTAAGTGCTTTAGAGATTTCAATACTTTCAGGTGAAGAGCTTCGCATTCCCAGGTAAGGAAGAGAACTGCCTCCCACAAAATTCCAGATATAGCGATCAAATGATCCTTCCGCGCTTTGAAGGGTTAGAAAGCTCTGAGCATTTTTTCGAATGGAGAATACTTTTAGCTTATTCCGGATGATCTCTTTATTTTGCGTTGCAATCAGGAGCTGCTTATCTGTCATAGTAGCAACTTTTTTTGGATCGAACTGATGAAAGATTTTGCGGTAAGCTTCCCGCTTTTTTAAGATAATCTCCCACGAAAGGCCTGCTTGTTGTCCTTCTAAACAGAGAATCTCGAAATGCTTTTGGTCGTCATAAACGGGGCGCCCCCACTCTGCGTCGTGATAAGCAACAAGGAGGGGGCTTGAGGTCTTAGCCCAAGTACAGCGGTCCTTCATTTTTTGATTTCACCCGAACTAAGCGTTTGGATCTCGCCATCTGGAAGAAGGAGATTGAGGCGGCCATCAGGGTTTAAGGAATGCAGCGTTCCTGAAATTGTATGACTATTTTGTTTGAGAGTAATGGGCATCCCTTTATGGGTAAGAAGTGCATCGTAACTCATGTAAAAGGGTTTAAAGCCATCTCTTTTATAAAGGTGGTAATCTTCGATAAAAAATTTATCGAGGGTTTTGGTTAAGGCTTCGCGGTCATGCTCTTTTCCCGTTTCAGTCATTAAGGAAGTTGCAGGTTGATCGATGCTATCGAGGAGTTTTTGCGGCATATTGATATTAATACCAGCTCCTAAAACCACCCCAAATCTATCCTGAAGATCAATTGTTTCACAAAGGATTCCAGAGATTTTCTTTTGATTGACGAGAACATCATTAGGCCATTTAATCTGAGGTTTCAGCCCTTCCTTATTGAGAAGTTTAGCAATAGAAAGGCAAAGGATCTGCGCTAGGTTATTGAGATCCATTGGATCTTTAGCTGAAGTGAAATAATAGGTGAGATAGATGTTCACTCCCTTTGGAGAAAGCCAATCTCGCTTAAAACGACCTCGTCCCTTTAACTGCTCATCTGCAGTAATTCTTGTAATCTCATCCTGCCCGAACTGCTGATAGTTTTTCTTGGCATAAGTGTTTGTTGAATCGATAGTATCAAGATGAATTGTGGTGACTTTTTCTACCATAATAACTCCAAATATTAGAGAATACGCATATGTGGAACCATCAATATTTAAAGCGCATTGACTTTAGAACCCTTCCGATCGTCGCCATTTTAATGGTGATGAGCATCTTGGTTATTGCGTCAACCACCTCTGAGGTCCAAATTACTGGAGAAGATTTCTTCTTTACTCCTACAGTCAAAAATCAGATCCAACGTTTTGGCGTTGGAATCCTTTGTTATCTGTTTTTCGCGGGCCTTGACTACCATAAACTCCGTGAGTGGGCCTGGATTCTTTACGTTGGGACCATTTTACTTCTCTTCGGTCTTTTTTTTACAGAATCTATTCAACATGTTCATCGTTGGTACCGCATTCCTTTTATTGGAGGAACTCTGCAACCCTCTGAATATGCTAAACTTTCTCTCGTTCTTACCTTGAGTTGGTTTCTTGAAAAAAAGGGGAGAAACGTGGGGGACTGGAGGACTTTTTTTCAAGCCTCGCTTGTTGTTTTCATCCCGTTTGTTCTCATTTTAAAGCAGCCCGACCTAGGTTCTGCAATGGTTTTATATCCTATGACACTGGGGATGTTTTATTTTGGTGGGATCAAACGGAAAATCATAAACATAATGTCTATTATGGGTGTTGCAGCCTTGGTCTTGATTTCCCTCATCTTCACCGGAATCCTTTCTCATGAAGAGCTCCGTCCTATCGCAACAAAAGTTTTAAAAGAATATCAGTACGAAAGATTTGATCCAGATACCTACCACCATCAAGCAGCTAAAACAGCGATTGCTCTTGGCGGATATACTGGCAGCGGATTTAAAAAAAGTATGTTTACAGGAAGGCAATTCCTTCCCGCAGCTCATACCGACTCTGTTTTCCCTGCATTTGCAGAGGAATATGGAATTTTTGGGGCTATTTTCATGCTTCTCTTGTTTTTTGGATTGATTTACTATAGTTTTCAAGTAACAGCGGTAGCTAGAGATCATTTTGGGCGAGTTCTTTCCTCCGGAATTGCTGTATATCTGGCTATTCATGTGGTGATCAATATTGGAATGATGTGCGGCTTTCTGCCCATTACTGGGGTACCTTTGGTACTTGTGACCTATGGAGGCTCTTCCGTTACATTGACAATGAGCGCCCTTGGTATGTTGCAGAGTGTCTATACAAGAAGGTTTATGTTTTGACAAAGCATCCATTTATTTTTAAATCCGGTTCATGGATTGGAGAAGGGAAAATTACCCTCTCAATGATGGATGAAGAGCTTGCCTTTTATACACAGTGGAAAGTTCCAGAAGTTGATAAAAAGGGGCGCGTTGACTCTCTCCAAGAAATTCAAATTTCAGGGCTCTCAGATGTGATGCAAAACCAATTCGCCTTTTACGATATCACCCGAAGAGGATTTCATATTGAACTTGAAAATCAATCTCTTGGCAAGGTTGTTGGCAAGGGGATGATCAGCGACAAACTGATCGGTTGGGAGTTTCGTCTTGACCATCTAGGCTTTGAAGGGTTCGAATTTTATGAAAAAGGGGATGCCCCCGATACATATCTTATGCACGCTGAATATTCCACCAACGATGATTTTCGCACGGTCATCCACGGGAAAATCTGGCGTCCACTTGAAGATCAAAACGAGTTAGAAAAAATAACTAACCGCTTTATCTAGGAGAATTTAATCTCACAATAATGCGACCTTCAACGTGTGTGGCTCTGCTGAATTCACTCTTAATATAATTCAAAGCTTCTTTAGCTACCCCGTATTCCATGGGATCTTTAATAGAGACTAACGTTCCTTTAGGGTCAAAAATTTGAATTGAAGATAGGTCGATATTCTCTAACACAACGTCCTGAACCAATAATGCAATAACCGCAAACTTTCCAGGGGACTCTTCTAATTCATTGATTGAAAGTTGCAACGTTGCTTTGCCATTGATCGCTATAGAAATTGTTAAATCAGACACAATACCTCCGTTTATGTTTGAAAATATGAATAGATTAACTAGCTGAAAAGTTTTCTGTCAAATTTTAATTTCTTCGTTCATTGAATATTGTAACAGATCTGTTGATAATAATATTTACAATGGTTATTAACTAAAAATAGGTAGGTAATTTATGAAGTATGTTTTTTTGTTAGGGCTTTTGTTCTTGATGGGGTGCGGAGCAAGTGGTGAAATCATGACGCGCGACAAGTATGCAGAAGTCGAAATGGGAATGACAACGCAGGATATTGAAAAGCAATACGGCAAGCCCTACAAAATTGTATCAAAAGGGGAAGGAAAAGAGACCTACGAATACATCGAAAAAATCACCATGGGGACGCAAGTGATCGAGCAGCGTCGCTACTATATCGTGATTGAAGATGGGAAGGTTGTTGGAAAGTACATGAAAGTTTCCAATCCCCCACCATTTGAGGCCATCTATTCAGATGACCCCTACCCTAATTATTAAGGATTCAGCTCTTGATTAATTTTTGTCAGGAGCGGAAACTTGTTGTTAAAGTCGTCATCGTCAAGTGACCATATCATGGCACCACCTAAAGAATGTTGCTTAATAAGTGCCATTTTGGCGGCGATAGAGTCTTGGTTGTCATAAGAGACCCATCGTTTTCCGCCGGCATTGTAAGCATATGGAGTTTCTGAAGCCTCGTCAAAACCACCAATGAGCCATCCTAAGGTTTGAATTTGGTCTATGATCTCATAGTATGCGAGGAAGCCAGGAGTTCCTGTGTACTTTCCTGCAACATCGGGTCCTGTAAAAGTATTCCCAGGGCCGTAGTCTTGATCAGAGAATCCAACACCAGCATAGGAATGTCCATAAGATGGGACGCCGATAATCACTTTTAAAGGGTCAACTCCCGCATCCAAATAGTACCCAATTGTTTTTTCAACACTATAGAGATCTCCGCTTTCTTTTGTAGGTGCATTGGGAAGGGTGCCTGTCTGTCCTGGCCAAGGGCCATAGTAGTCATAACACATGACATTGAACCAGTCGAGATACTCAGAACAATCTTTGAGCCAAGAAAAGTATGTTGCTGGATTGCTTGGATCGACCGTTTTGGTTGCTCCAGATTCAGTTTGATATGTGCCATTTAGAGACCCACTTGGGACAAAGGGAGCCGAGGCCATTGTTACGATTAATGCGTTTCCTGAACTTTGAATTTGCGCTCGAAGTTCCTTAAAGAAGGTTAAATAGTTTTGATAATCATCGGTGGTTCCTCCATGCTTGTTGGAAGCGGGATATTCCCAGTCAAAATCAACCCCATCAAAATGGTACGTTTTAGCGTAGTCACAAAGAGAATCGATGAATGCCTTGCGGTGATCAGGATTTCCAACCATTTGGCTAAAGAACTGATAAGTATACTTACCTCCATACTGATCGTCTTCGGGATTGCAGAAGTTCCATCCACCAATAGAAATGAGCATTTTTAAATTAGGATTTTCTTCTTTGAGGCTTTTCATTTGAAATTTCTCTAACTGCGCGGCGTCATACCCAGTGCACTGATTGTACAGAGAAGGGGCAATCGTTTTTTGCCCAGTTGAATCAGGAACTTCATTTAAGTCCGTCCACTCAACGGGGTAAACTTTCCAATCGCCCGTGACAACATACTTTCCTGGGCCGCTGATGCCAGGACCTTTAAAATTAAAGGAAGCAAAAGCGTAGCAGATATGAGAGACTTTTGATGGATCCATTTGATGTGGGTATGCTTTGCCTTTATCTGGCCGCCACTGTGCCCAATTCTCGTAGTATCCGACCACTTTATAGCTATCGCTTCCCCACAAGGGAGCTGAAATTCCGAAAAGAGAAACAAAAAATAGCAGTAGCGCTTTTTTGGTAAGATTCATAAACATCTCCTACATTGCTGTGACTAGTGGCACCCCACAAGAGGGTGCATTTGTAACTAAGATTATTGATCGGAAAATTTTACTGTCGTAGGAGCATTAGCTCCATGAGGCTGCAGAGAAATACCTTTTTCCCAGCTGTCAGTCCCTTGCATGCTTACGCCCCCTGAAATCGTAATAAGAGGAGGTTTCTCTTCGACAGAAGATGCTGAAGCAGGCCCCAGACCGAAGCTGAAATTTGCCTGTCCACTAGAAGGATCAACAGAGTAAGAGACGCCGCCATTCCCAAGGCCGTATTTCACCCAAGGTGTTGGATGTTCCATATAGTCCATCCCAACCACCATTGTGGTGTGGTTTTGCAGGGTGAACGTATGGCTTTCTCCTGGGGGAACTTTTGTACTGTAGTCTGAATTAAAATAGAGCGCGTACTCAGCTGTGTCATTTGTAAAGGTGACTTTCATATCTGCACAGAGTGTCGATGAAAGTGTTAGCGTCATAACGATTGCTACCGCTTTGAGAAGATTTTTTAAAATTTTCATTTCAAACCTCATATAGATGATAAAATGAGGAGAGACTATAAACAAAAACTTTATTTGTCAATCTCTTGCAGAGCAAACGCATTCAAAAATAAATTTACCAATCGCAGATTAAAAACCTCATTCTAAATATGTTTGATCCCAACATGGCCTTCATTTTTGACTTCAAAGTTTTTTGTGGATCTATTCTATGGAGTATTGATCCGGCTAACTTTCTTAACATTGAAAGGTTTTCTGCTCCTCTTTTCTCTCTTACTTGGCAAGCATCCTCTTTAAAAAATACATCCAAGCTTCTATGCAGAATATTCTCTATTCCCCAATGAGAGCGTATGATTTCTAACAAAACTTCAAGACCTGCTTTTACCGAGGTTAAATAATAACGAGTTTCAATAGAAAGCTCATCACCCTTACTCTTTTTTGTTCTCAATTCGATTACAGCTTCCAGCCCTTTCCATTCTGACTTCGGGTCTATTTTTTCTACCCTTTTACTACACCTCAGACGCCTTTCTTCAACATAGCCCCTATTTTTTTCGACAACCTCTTTGCATGATATTGACGCATAGTTGCCTCCAAACTCTTTTTGCACTCTTTCAAAAAGCTTAGGCTGATTAGCTTTAAGGGCTAGCGCATAATCAGCTCCACTGCTTTGTAAGTCTTTTACTATCTGCTTCTGTGTGAACATTGCATCTCCACTGCAGATCGTCCCAGAAAGCTCTAAAACTTCTCTAAGCGCTGGCAAAGCTGTTATCTCATTTTGCTTTTCTCCTACTGAAATTTGTCCTAGTGTAACCCGATCTTTAGGGTCAAAAGCGTTCACAATATGTACTCCCTTTGAACCTCTTAAGGCTTTCCCATCAAAACAAATTTGCCTCCCTGGCCGTTTTTCTAATCCTGATCTTATTAACCATGCTTCAAGAGCCTTTTGAAGACATTCCGGTTTAAGAGATTGGATAACCCTCCGAAAAGTATCTGGACAGGGAGGTTGTTTTCCGCATGCAGCAACTTCTTTAAACCACTCAAAGTGAAGTTCTGCGGTATCTGCAATATCATCCCACCCATCTGCTCCAGCAGCTATTGCGCAAAGTGCCATTATCAGAATTCCAATAAGAGGATGGCGAACAGCCTGTTTTCTTCTAGGATCTTCAATAACTTGAAGATCCTCACATATAGCTAAAGGAGACGGGCAAACTTGCTCCGGAAGAAGGATTTGTGAATAAAGAGATTGCATCTTGATCCTCTTGGGTTAAAACAAAAAGGACCAGTCTACCTCTAGTTAACTATTTTTTTGAATGCGTTTGCTCTGCAAGTATTGAAGGGGAGATACCAGGGCTAACGCATTAAAATTTACTTGACATTGAGCTATAACCCTCTCAGGAATAGCCTAGGAGAGTATAATGGCAGTAGAAGAAGACTTTAGTTCGATAGCATTTTTAGATTTTTTTACAGAATTAGAAGACCCTCGCATTGAGCGTCACAAACTTTACCCATTAAATGAAATTCTTTTAACGACCTTGTGCGCAAAAATTTGTGATGCTCAAAGTTGGGAAGATATCCAAGATTTTGGTGAAGCTAAAATCAGATTTCTAAGAAAATATTTACCCTATGAAAATGGGATACCATCTCATGACACTTTTGCTCGGATTTTTTCTCTTATCGATCCGAAGCAATTTAAAGCATGTTTTGTAGATTGGATCAAAGGTATCCAGTTACAAGCATCGGAGGTCATTAGCATTGATGGCAAAACACTTAGAGGAAGCTTTGATAAGAGGGATGAACAGAAAGCGATCCATATGGTAAGTGCTTTTGCTTCAAATGCCCGCCTTGTCTTAGGACAAGAAAAGGTGAGTGAAAAAAGCAATGAAATCACAGCTATTCCTAAGTTACTTGATGCTCTGCTTATAAAGGGAGGGATCGTTACGATTGATGCGATGGGATGTCAAAAATCGATTGCATCAAAAATTCGAGAAAAAGAGGCCGATTATGTTCTGGCGCTCAAAGGAAATCATGGAGACCTCCACGAAGACGTGAAGACATATTTTGATGGAGAAAAGGAAGGCAGTCTGGAAAAAGATGAAGAATACGATAAAGGTCATGGAAGGATAGAAATAAGGAAATGTAGAGTCTGTCGAGATATAAACTGGCTTATCCAAAAAGATGAATGGCAAGACTTAAGCTGCATCATAGAAATAGAGTCGACAAGAATAGAGGGAGAAAAAGAGACAAAAGAAAAAAAGGCATTACCTTTCTAGCTTAAAGGAGGATGCCAGAGAAATAGGAAAGGCAATCAGATCGCATTGGTCTATAGAAAATAGTTTACATTGGGTGCTTGATGTAACATTTAATGAAGATCAAAGCAGGATCCGAAAAAAAATGGACCAGAGAACATGGCAATAGTAAGGCATACGGTACTGAATCTACTCAGACAAAATGGAGATAAGAAGACCAGCCTTAAAATAAGGAGGCGTAGAGCTTCCTACTCAGAACCCTACTTATCTGACATTTTAGAGAGGGGTTTTTAATGCGTTAGCCCTGGGGGAGATACTTTAGGGCAAAAAAGAAGGCTAACACTCTCCCTCATGATGGGGGAGAGTGTTAGCCTCATAAAACATTTAGGCCTTAATTTTGATATCAACACCGGCTGCAACAGGAAGGACTTTAAGTTTGTCGATCGTATCGAGTGTGGGGTCGATAATGTCGAGAAGGCGAATGTGAGTACGGATCTCAAATTGCTCTCGTGATTTCTTGTCAACGTGAGGTGAGCGGAGGACTGTATAGATTTCTCGCTTCGTAGGAAGGGGAATTGGTCCAACAATCCGTGCGCCTGTTCTCTTTGCTGTCTCAACAATATCGGCAGTTGAGCGGTCAAGAATGCGCTGGTCATACCCCTTAAGGCGGACCCTTATCTTTTTTCTACTAGGTTCTTTTACCTTCGGTTCTTTTGCCATTTATTGTCTCTTTGTAATTTCTTCTTGGATTTTTGTAGGAACGCGTTCAAAGTGGCTAGGCTCCATGGTATATGTAGCACGGCCCGAGCTGAGTGAACGGAGTGTTGTCGAGTAACCAAACATTTCACTTAAGGGAACTTCACATTCAAAGAGGATAGCACCTTTTTGACTTCCTTGGTTTTGAATTTTTCCACGACGTCTGTTGATGTCACCCATGACATCTCCTAAGTAATCTTCAGGAGTTGTCACCACAACCTTCATGATTGGTTCGAGGATAATAGGCTTACTTTTCTTCGCAGCGTCTTTAATTGCCATTGAAGAACAAATCTTAAAGGCCATCTCATTTGAGTCTACTTCGTGGAACGATCCAAATACGATTGCCACTTTAACATCGACCAAGCTAAAACCTGCGAGAACTCCGTTGGCAAGGCCTTCTTCTACCCCTTTGATACATGCAGGGATATACTCTCTTGGGATAACTCCCCCAACAATCTTGCTAACAACTTCGTTACCCTTACCCGACTCGTTTGGCTCAATCTCTAAGCAAACATGCGCATACTGACCACGTCCACCAGACTGTTTTACAAACTTGGTATCTGTTTTTGCAGGTGCGGTAATGGTTTCTTTGTAGGAGACCTGTGGTGCACCCACATTTGCCTCAACTTTGAATTCGCGGAACATTCGATCTTTTAAGATCTCAAGGTGTAACTCACCCATTCCTGCAATAATTGTTTGTCCTGTCTCCTCGTTTGTTGTAACACGGAAAGTAGGGTCTTCTTCAGAAAGGGAGCTTAATGCCATTGAAAGTTTTTCTCTGTCACCTTTTGACTTTGGCTCAATTGCCATTGAAATCACAGGCTCAGGAAATTCCATCTTCTCTAAAAGAAGATGATTACTTTCAGCACAAAGAGTGTCACCAGTAGTGGTGTTTTTCAATCCAATAATTGCTGCAATATCTCCTGTAAAGAACTCATCGCGGTCTTTTCGTTGATTTGAGTGCATTTCAAGTAGTCTTGAAACACGTTCTTTTTTGCCTTTTGTAGTGTTGATCAGAGTCATCCCTTTTGCAAGAGTTCCTGAGTAAATGCGAACGAAAGTGAGTCGTCCAACATAAGGGTCGGTAACCACTTTAAAGGCAAGCGCAGCAAGAGGACTATCATCTGCAGGTTCAAGTGTGAGTTCTTCGTCAGAATCAACATCAATCCCTTTGATTGTTCCTCGATCTATAGGAGAAGGCATCCATTTTGTTACAGCATCAAGAAGGGGTTGAACTCCTTTGTTCTTAAATGCTGAACCGCAAAGCACAGGATTAAATTTGTTGGTGACAACACCTCTTCGAATGGCTGCATGAATTTCGGTTTCAGTCAAAGTGTCAGGTGCTTCAAGAACCTTCATCATGAATTCTTCATTCGAATCATCAATTGTTGCAAGTTCTTCAAGCAATTTTGCTCGAAGCTCCTGGCATTTTTCTTTCAGATCATCAGGAATATCAGTGGTTTCGAACTCAGCGCCCAAGGTCTCATCTTTGAAGATGTAGGCTTTCATAGAGACGAGATCACACATCCCTAGGAAGTCATTTTCGGCCCCAATGGGGTATTGAACAGGTATGGCATTTGCACCGAGTTTCTCTTGCATACTCTTGATGCAGTAAAAGTAGTCAGCGCCAACGCGATCCATTTTGTTGATAAAAGCGATTCTTGGTACACCATATCTTTCCGCCTGTTTCCAGACAGTCTCAGATTGAGGTTGTACTCCATCTACCGCACTAAAGACAGCAACAGCACCATCGAGAACTCGCAAGGAACGCTCTACCTCAACGGTAAAGTCAACGTGTCCTGGTGTATCAATAATATTGATCTTGCAGTCTTTCCAGTAAACAGTTGTAGCTGCAGAGGTGATGGTAATTCCGCGTTCTTGTTCCTGTTCCATCCAGTCCATTGTAGCGGCCCCTTCATGAACCTCACCGATACGGTGTACACGACCTGAATAATATAGGATTCGCTCTGTGCAAGTGGTTTTCCCGGCATCGATGTGGGCCATGATGCCAATGTTACGTACATTTTCTAATTTATCTTGTGGGGGGCGTTTATTTGCCATTGCGCTTCAGATGCTCCTTTACCATTTGTAGTGGGCAAAAGCTTTGTTTGCTTCAGCCATGCGGTGAGTGTCGTCTTTCTTCTTAATTGTAGTTCCCTGGTTGTTGAAACAATCAGAGAGCTCTGATGCTAGGCCATCAGCCATGCTCCGTCCCGCTTTCTGTCGGGCACTCGTAATGATCCATTTCATAGCCATAGCCTGACGTCTCTCAGGAGGGATTTCAATCGGCACTTGGTAAGTGGCTCCACCAATTCGGCGAGACTTAACTTCCAAAGTTGGCATAGCATTTTCCATGGCTTGATCGAAAGCGCTTAGGGTGTCTTCAGCGCTAACTTTTTTGGAAAATTCTTCAAGGGCGTTGTATACAATTTTGGTTGCAATAGACTTTTTGCCGTGCATCATGACACGGTTGATGAATTTCGCAAGAACGGTGCTATTGTACTTGGGATCAGGGATAGCTTTTCGTTTGGTTGCTCGACGTCTTCTAGACATGTTTCACTTTTCCTTTACTTGGGTTTCTTTGCGCCGTATTTTGATCGGCCTTTCTTTCGGTCTTTAACGGCTGCGCAGTCAAGAGAACCGCGGACGATATGATAGCGAACACCGGGGAGATCTTTTACTCTTCCACCTCTTACGAGGACGATGCTGTGTTCCTGCAGGTTATGTCCTTCACCGCCAATATATGCGATTACTTCCTGCCCGTTAGATAGGCGAACCCAAGCGACTTTACGAAGTGCCGAGTTTGGTTTTTTAGGAGTCTTAGTCTTCACTTGAAGACAAACACCCCTTCTTTGAGGACATTTTTGGAGTGCAGGAGACTTCTTTTTCTTCTTTTTAGGTGATCGTGGTTTACGCACGAGCTGGTTAATGGTTGGCATTGAGGCCTTTACTCCTATTTATGTTATTTTCGATCCCACAGCGGGACCAAGTCTTACCGAGGTAAACGAGTAATATATCCTACTGTGCCAATTATTTGCAACAGCCTGCTCGTTTGTTACCAAAAGGCGACTTGGGTGTTAAATTATTAAATTTCATTTGCATGAAATTATTTTATGCTAAAATGAACCATTTTATTTTTCAATTAGTATAGTGAAAGAAAAAACGGGGATTATGGGAAGGGCGATTTTTTCGAGATTTATTTTTCTCTTTATTTTTGCTTCAGCAGCGTTTGCAAGCGATCCCTACACGCTTTCACTTCAAGATGTGCGACCAAGCATGGATAAAATGTTTACTTACCATGTTGAAAATAAAGAGTTTTCTCCTCTGATCGTCAAACGCTCCCTTAAAATTTATATTGAACAATTTGATCCGGATCGTCTCTATCTATTAAAAAGCGAGGTTGAACCTTTTCTTTCTCTTACACCAGGGCAAACACGAAAGGTGATCAATGATTTTCAACGGGATCAATATCCTGAATATTGGAACTTAAACTTTCTTATTGAAAAGTCCATTCATAGGAACCAAAGGATTCGGCACGAGGAGATTGAGCGCCTAATTGACGGGGGGGAAGAGGGACTCACCCCTCCCATAACGACTTCCTACCCAAACTATTCAAGCACTGAGCAGGAGCTTAGAGAAAGGGTTCACAATCGACTGATCCTTGAGCTAAAAGCTTATATGAAGGGAAGGAAGGATATTGCGCTCAATCCACAGCTCATCCAAAAAATTCTGAATCATCGTTCAAAGAGATCGATATCTTTTGAGTCTCAATATCTCAATTCGACAGAACATTCTCTGGCATTGCACATGCTCAAGGCTATGGCGAAAAGTCTTGATGCTCACACAGGTTATTACAGCCCTCGAGAAGCATACGAAATCCGGGCGGCCTTGAAGAAAGAATTCTCAGGAGTGGGCGTTGTTTTGCGTGAAGACTTTGATGGAGTCTATATTGCCGGTGTAGTTAAGGGAGGGCCTGCTGAAAAGAGTGGGAATATCCAAGTCGGGGATGTTCTTGTTGCTGTTAACCGCCAAGGGGTTGAAGAGCTTATTTTTGAAGAGCTCCTTGAGGTGATGAAAGGAAAGTCAGGGTCTAAAGTAACCTTGGGCCTCAAAAGGAATGAGACAATTGTCCACGTCGATCTCATCCGTGAGAAGATCACCATGGATAATGAGCGACTTTCCTTGGAGTTTGTTCCCAATGGTGATGGGATCATTGGAAAAATTAACGTTCCTGCCTTTTATGATAATGGGGGAGCTGTCAGCTTGGATCGTGACCTTCGCGAAGCATTGCGCGCGCTTAAGCAGGAAGGAGACCTCCAAGGGATTGTCATGGATTTTCGTGAGAACTCAGGGGGATTCTTAAGTCAAGCAGTTAAAGTTTCTTCTTTCTTCATCCAAGGTGGGCTCATTGTTATTTCAAAGTATGCCGATGGTGAAGTGAGTTATCAGCGGAATATCGATGGGCGGCGTTACTTTGATGGTCCCCTCGTTATTCTGACCTCTAAAGCTTCTGCATCAGCTGCTGAAATTGTTGCTCAAGCTCTCCAGGATTATGGGGTTGCCCTCGTCGTTGGCGATGAACGCTCTTACGGAAAAGGGTCGATGCAATATCAAACAATTACAGATGAGAGAGCTCAGGCGTTCTTTAAGGTGACGGTCGGTCGCTACTATACTGCCTCCGGACGGTCTCCTCAGATTCAGGGGGTTCAAGCAGACATTGTTGTTCCAACCATTTTCTTTCCTTACAATATTGGTGAACGCTACCTTGAGTTTCCACTCTCAAACGATCACCTGAGTGGCGATGTATTTCACTCTCTCATGAATATTAAACAAGGTTCATACCGCGACGTAGCCCGGTTCACTGTTCCTTATCTCAAACCTCGAGAGTCAGACTGGCGACAGATGCTTCCGCGCTTAACTGCTAATAGCCAAGAGCGCATTGATCAAAACCAAAACTTTCAGTTTTTCCTTAAAGTTGGCAATGGATACCGTCCTAAAAAATCTAAGGGGCAATCTCGCCGTGATGCCCAAGGTGAAAACTTTGGGTCAAACGATCTTCAGATGAATGAAGCAGTCGAAATCGTCAGAGATATGATCTCAATCAGCAGAGAAAAGCCCTTGCGCTAAATTTTTCAAACCTCTACCATGAGCTCTTCTATTTGTCCTTAATTGGGAACAAATGGCTAGGTAGCTCAGTTGGTAGAGCAGAGGACTGAAAATCCTTGTGTCGCCGGTTCGATTCCGGCTCTGGCCACATTTCAGGTAAAAAGCAGCATAGTTTGAATCTTCTTTCATCGGCCGTACTATTTTACTGCCCTCTTCAAGAATGTCCAAACTGTGCTGCTTTTTCCTCCAAAATTCCCGGCAAGAGTTTTAGAATCATCTGCTGTGCCTGCATGCTCTGTTCTCGTTGAGAACTTCCAATCAAAAACTATTTATCAGCGAGTACAAAGCAAAAGTTCCCATAAGACATGCTCCAAATATTCCAATAATACAGACTACACGATTCAAAAATTTGTGCGTTTTTTCATACAGTAATGCGGTAATCGACAGGACATAACTTGTTGCAATTAGCAGCACTGCCATATTCATGATGAAGGTGCCCTTTAAGACATAGCTTGATCCCATGATCGCTAGACATGAAAACCCTAGCGTTTGGTTGCTTGTGAGCTTTCCTTGGGCTATCCAGTCCCTTGTTCTTCGATTTTTGGACTTTTGAAGCACATCCAAAAAGAGCACACTGATGCTCCATAGGATGGAATGCAGTGTCCCTATGCAAAGAAAACAGGAGGATAGGAGCCACCAAAACCACAGAAGAGAAGTTCCCATCCACTTTCCTAAAAAACAATCCTTCATCAAAATGTACAAAGCATACCGTAGTCATGATCACGATTCCGAGAAACCGGCAGAAATTAGCTAGTCAAACAGTCTAGCTCTTTTACCTAAGTGTCAAGTTCGCTTCAAAGAGAATGTCGCGCAAGGAAGAAAAATCTGGCAATATTTGGAAAAATCTGGCAATATTTGGCATAACCGAGACGGTTTGATTATATAAAATATTGGAAATAAAAGTGTTAGATATAGAAGAAATGCTACGCCTTCCAGAAGGCAGAACGCTAGAATTCAAAGAAAGCCTTACTTCTTTTAAACCGATCTTAAGAACTCTTATTGCGTTCGCAAATACAGCAGGAGGAACATTAATCGTTGGGCGTAGAGATGATGGAACAATTCTTGGGGTTGAAGATGTCTTAGCTTCAGAAGAAAAACTGACGAATATCATTGCAGATTCCATTTATCCTCCATTAATGCCTGAGATTGAAATTGCTTCTATCAAGGGGTATTCCTTACTCATTGTGAGAGTATCTCATTGGAGGGGGCCTTTTTACCTTAAATCAGAAGGGGAAACAGAAGGTGTATACGTTCGACTTGGATCTACCAATCGCTCTGCAGATTCTGAACTCTTAGCGGAATTGAAACGCTCTATTATGAAGGTATCATTTGACCATTTACCTTGCCCTGAGATTGACATTTCGGGGCTGGATATGAAGCGATTAAATGAAACTTTCTCTAAGGTTGGGAAAACTGTAGATCCCCATATGCTAGAAACTTTAAATATATTGGTTCCGTATAACGGCAGTCTTGTCTGCTCAAATGGAGGATTAATCCTTTTCGGCCGGGATAAATATAGAAAAAAATATTTTCCCAACACGGTAGTAAGATGTGCGAGATTTCAAGGGAATAAGAAGGTGGATTTTGTTGATCAGTATGACTCTGAGGGAACGATTTTGGAAGCCATCCATGAAGTGCCTAAATTCATTAAGCGTAACACCCGTTTGGCAGCCTCAATTGAAAAGATTGAGAGAAAGGATATTCCTGAATACTCACCCATAGTGATTCGTGAGGTTTTAGCAAATGCTCTCGTACATGCTGATTATTCTATTCAGGGGATGAATCCTCGAGTTGCAATTTTTGTAGACCGGTTGGAAATTGAAAGTCCTGGGATGCTTCCTTTTGGGTATACACTTACAGATTTTTTCGCAGGTGTAAGCCATGTGAGAAATAAAGTAATTGCACGTGTCTTTCGAGAACTAAATATTATTGAGGAGTGGGGAACTGGTTATAGACGTATTAAAGAAGCTTGTCATGTTTCAGATTACCCCATCCCTAATTGGCAGGAGCTGGGTGCTTCGCTCCGTGTTGTTTTAAATCCCCATTTTGCTACTCAGGAAAAGTTAGAGACGACTGAACTCCCGGTGCAATCAGAATTGACTGTTAGGCAAGAAGCAATCATTAAGTTACTTCATGAAGGCAATATCCTAACAACAAAGGAGATTCATAAGCGGTTAAAATCTTCTATTTCAGAAAGAACATTAAGAAATGACTTACTCAATCTGAAGGAAAAAGGGAGGATAAAAATGCTTGGGCGTGGGCCTTCTACTCAATGGAAGCTTACAAGGGAAGAAATCTCTTGAGTTATCCCGTAATAGTGCCGTAGTTGTAGATGTCCTTTCTCTGATTATTACTACGTTACAGTACCAATTATTCCCTAGGAAGTATTCTCTTTTCATGGTATCTTTTCCGGTTTAGATTGCTTTAAGGTAGTCTTCGGCCGGGAGTGGACGTTGGATGACGATTTCTGAAAATCCTTGTGTCGCCGGTTCGATTCCGGCTCTGGCCAAATTTTGGAAGTACCACGCTGCATTCTAAGATTTCTCTCAAAATTAGTGGCAGAGGTCTATAACATTCGTCCTTCCTATTCGAGAAATTTTATTGTAAATCTATAAACTTCTCTCGAACTGCTTAGAAATAAACACCTCAACTTCTTTGAAAAAATAAAGTCGATTGTCTGGGTCAAGATATTCGTGCCCATCTCCAGAAAAGACATGATATATAAATGGCTTCCGGAAGAACTCGAGAGCCTCCGCCATTCTTTGGCTTTGGCTTAGACGTACTCGATGGTCATCTTGAGAGTGTACTATCAACAATGGGACTTTAATTTGGTCTATGTAGTTCAGGGGACTATTTGCACCAATTGCTGCGTCCTGAAATAACTTATTATATATAAACCCCCAGGGCACATATCCCTGAGGCATCCAAATCGAGGGTTCTACAAGTGGAACACTGGCAATTCCACATACAAATTCATCGGGAGTTAGAGAAGTTCCTAGAAGTGCTAAATAGCCTCCGAAACTTTCTCCACTTATGATGACTTTGTTGGGGTCTACTAGCCCGCACTGTTCTGCCCAGTGCTTTCCATCGATAAGATCTTGAAGAACTCTCTTACCCCATTCTTCTGAGTCAGCCATAGCAAATTGTTTGCCAAAGCCTAAAGACCCTCGGTAGTTAATGAACAGTGAGGCATATCCTTGGCTTGCCCAATATTGTGATTGGGGAATGAAGCCCCAATAATCACGCAAGTGAGGACCTCCGTGCACTTGAAGAATAGTAGGGTAGGGAGGCTGTCCGTGAGGTGGTGTAAGGAAGTAGCCTTGGATAACTTGCCCATCAGAAGCTTCAAAATGAAATGATTCCATTTTCCCGAACCTATATTGAAGAAGCTGTGGTGCTTCTTGAAGAACAAGTTTAAGATCTTTGTTCTCTCGATCAAGCAGATAGTAGGCTGTTGGGGTATCATCTTGTCGATGTCTTAGTAACCACTTGCGATCGTTTGAGAGGCGAGAAAGAAGCGTTATTTCACCGCTACATAATTTCTTTTCAACACCTTGTATCTCTGCTTGAAACTCATCATCAAAAAAGTGCCATTCAAGAAGACCATCTCTAACTAGGGTTGCTTGAAGGGTTCCATCATTGGGATTAAAATAGCTTTTTAGGCAATCAAGTCTTGGATGAGAAAATAAGAGTTCTTGAGTTCCTGTTTTTAAATCAATTGCAAACACACTTCGAGTAGGTGAGCCTGTGGATGTTAGAAAAATAACTTTTTGCTTGTCTGGGCTCAAACTAATGATTGTCGGATACCAATCATCGGGGTCTAGTGTCCATAAAGGATGCCAGTCTTCATTTTCATAAACCTCCAAACATTTTTGCCCATCAGGATTAAATTTTGTGCATACTAGAGGAAGGAGATTCTCATCTACAAAAACGCTGTTAATGCAGTTTACTAGGGGTAGGACAGGATGAATTGCTTTTGTATATAGGTCAATTTGATAACAATCCATGTAACGAGGATCACGAAGGTTTGCCATGATGAGTGCTTGACTTGGAACACTTTCACTGAGTGTTACAAACTCTACATGAATATTCGGAAATGGAGTCAAATCTTCGCACAATCCTTCAAGATTAACGCGAAAAAGATGATGATTTTCGGTTCCTTTTTCGTCATAGAGATAGAGTAGATGTTCATCATTGGGTTCCCAAAAAAAATGACTGATAGTGCGCCTTTCATGTGTTAAACACTTACCGTCTACATGCAGATTATACGCACCTCTTGCATCTGGAGCGAGATATGCTAAATGCTGTTCATTGTTTGAGTACTTTGGCTGTGTATGGTCAGGAAGCATAGGGGCTATATTTTCGATAGGAACTATTGAAATGGATGCGGCAAGAAAAACAGTGAACATGAACACCTCTTAATTTGAGAGCTTTATGCTATATGTAGAGGTGAAAAAAATATAGAAGAATTATTGGGTTATAGGGAGAGGCCAAAGGTTCTTACAAAATATTCAATTGTTGTGGTAGGCTTAGCAGTACGAATTCGGCTTGGCCGGGTAATTTTAATCGGGGCGCCCTTTTGGGCTGAGAGATGCATAGCATCAACCCGCATAACCTGATCTAGATAATTCTAGCGGAGGAAATTAAAATGATCTTATTGGTGATTAGTATTGTCGCGTCAGCGACGTCTATTCTTTCTCTTATTCCTCAGATCTATCGCACGTACCAATTGAAGTCGGCAAGTGATCTGTCTTTATTAATGCTCATTAATTTTCTGGTGTGTTCACTGAGTTGGGTAGCCTATGGTGCGCTCACTGGGATGGTTTTCATCTGGGTTACCAATGTAATCATGACGTTTTTTTCGATTGTTCTGATCGTCTTTAAAATCAGATATACACCGAAAGTGAGTCGGTGCAGATGATTGAAGAAGTCATTGCGTCGCATCGAAGTGTGATCTGCTTAGATGGTGGAGTGTTTAGTGAAAAGGTTCTTACATTTGTAAATGATTCAGCTGTTGTGATTGCTGCAGATGGAGCTGCCAACTGGATGGGGGGAAAAGGACTCAAGCCTCAATATATTGTTGGGGATGGAGATTCGGTTTCCTCAGGGCAAGCTTGCTCCGATGCAGAAGAAATATATAATGCTGATCAGAATACAACGGACTTTGAGAAGTGTATACAATTTGTTCAAGAAAGGAAGCTGCTCCCCACTCTAGTTTTGGGCTTTAATGGAGGAGAAGTAGATCATGTTTTGGGGAATGCGCAAGTCCTCCTTAAACATTCTGAAGGGGTGTCGTTATTTTTTATTGATAGCTACAACAAAAGAGGCTGCACGGGAATCAAAATCGGTCTTCCTCTATCTGAAGGGAGCTACCGTATGACGGTTCAAGTGGATGCAACCGTTTCTATTCTCCCTTTTTGCTTATGTCGGATGACATCTAAGGGTCTGGTTTGGGAGTTAACGGATCAAATACTAACTCAAGATGGTCTTCTGGCAATTAGAAATCGCGCAGCAAAAGAAGAGATTGAATTCAAGATTTGTAAGGGGAAGGCTTTGGTGGTCATTGATTATGTATCGGATTGATTTTTTAGGAAAACTGTGTATAATTCCTCCTCGAATATCGAGAGGAAATCATGATAGGTAAAATTATTTCTAGCACGCCCCTCTATGCTTGGCTTTTACTTGCTCTACTTTTGTGGAAAGGATTAAGGGCTCGAAAGCTTCATCGCATCTCTTGGAAAGACACATTGATTTTTCCTGCGATCATGGTTGTTTGGTCCTTTTACTCTACTTATAAAAACTACGAGGCGAGCTCGATCATTTTTTGGGTGGTGAGTTTTGCTATGGGTCTTGGACTAGGGCCGTTCACTTTGCACAATCTTCGGTCTGTCTTTGATAAAAAGAGCAAGCAGATAGAGCTCTCTGGCTCCTGGGTTCCATTGATCCTTTCGATATCGATTTTTTCGCTCCGGTATTTTCTTGGAGTAACGTATGGAATGCATCCAGAGCTTAGGGGAACCCTTTCTCTGCTGATCGTGGAAAACCTAGCAGCAGCGATATCAGGCATCTTTTTGGGACGAGTTTTAGGGCTCTGGCGCCGCTATAAGAACGCATCCCACGTTGACTTAAAAGCAGGCTAGCGTTGAATTTTGTCCTAGTGGTGCTTCTGGAGCATTGCTAAAGTACCGCATCCCGAATCCAACTGTTAATATTTTGTTGTTACATGTTGAGATGCGAAGACTCTTGACTGAGGCAGTATTTTTGAGGCAACCATTGCTAAGTTTGTTTTAGCAGCTTTATTTCCTGTAAGGCAGGCATCAAAAACGACAATAGAGTCTTTGTTTAACAAAGGTTGAAGTTTCTTGAATCCATTTTCTCGCTCGTCTTCGGTTAAGTCTAAATCAATGCTGATAATGTCTTCGCCTCTGATTTTCAAGTCTTCAAATAATTATGGATGTCCATGTCCACTCACGACCAACAAGTCAATCATAGAAGGGTCTCTTTCGATATGATTGAAGAAGGCACGATTCGTTTTAAATATTGTGACTTCATAGCCAACTCTTCTTAGGAGATCCATATTCATTTTTCGGTCGCCGCTCATTTTTTCGGTTCGGAATGTCTCATCTCCCGGCTTTGCCTTGAGCGAAAAGTAGGCGCGCTTTTTGGGCGTTGGGATTGAAGGTTGGCGTGATGCTTCTGTAACAAACTTCTTTAAACATCTACAAACACTTCAATACAGTTTCGATAGCACAAGCTATCCTTAGCGGCATGCTCTCTATTTCGTAGCCGTTGTTTTCCGTAGCACAAGCCCACAAAAGCATCCCATTGCGCTAATGATCAAAAGACCTAGAGCCCCTCTATTAATGCCTAAGAGCAGATTCGGAAAAACTTGAATCAAAGAGACAATGAGAGCGAGGCCTAGCGTTCCACCAATCTCCTGAAAAGTGACAAATGTACCAGATGCAATGCCTGCTTTTTGTGTGGAGACAACAGAAATCGCAGCAATCGTTGTAGGACTGCAGGTCAGGCTATAGCCTAATCCAAAAAGGAGAATTGTAATTAAGATGAATGGGATAGTAGAAGATGCGGTAAAGAAAGTTTGTAGGATTGAGGAAAGCAGTAACAGAAAGAACCCTACCGCGATAAAAATCCAAGCATTTCTAGGGGTATAGAGTTTTCCGATAAGCGGCGAGAAAAGAGCCACAGGAACCGTAATCCCGAGCATGAGCAGACCAGTCTCTAAAGGTGAAAAGTGGTGTATTTTTTGCAAGTAAATAGGAAGAATAAAAAATAGGGACCAAAGATAAAAAATGAGGCAAGCACTCGCAATGGATGCGCAAAGAAAGGTGCGGTTTTGAACAAGCTCTTGTAGGAGAATAGGAGAGGGATGCGTTTTTCCATTGCGCCGTAGTAGGTAGGCGCTGATAGATAATACGATCACAAGCAGAAATATGATGACCCAAGGCAGGCGGGAGAATTCCGTAGTGATCAGAACGAATGAAGCAAGAGCTGCAGCAATGTAGAGCATTCCTTTGTAATCAATATGAGGGGGATCATCTTGATTCCGACTCTCTCTAGAAAAAAAACAGACGAGAATAAAACTGATAAGGACAATTGGGATGGTTGCCCAAAATACCCATTGCCAACCGAGCTCTTCGAGAATGATACCACCAATCAAAGGGCCTATTGCCATTGCAGAGGCTACTGCTGTTGCCCAAATGGCAATGGCATGTTTGCGGCGCATCTCAGGAAATTCAGAGACTAACATCGCCTGAGAGACTGGAAGGAGGATAGCATTCCCAAGTCCTGCCAAACTCATACTTAGAATGAGACCCGGACTTCCTGAGCAAACCCCCGCGAGTAGCATACCGGTTCCTGATGAGAAAAGCCCCAGCAAAAAGATTTTTTTTCTGCCAAAAATATCAGCAATACGGCCACTTGTCACAAGAAAGGCGCAATTAACCATCCCGAAAGCAATCATCATCCACTGCATTGCATGAATGCTTGTTTTAAGAGACTCTTGAATAGATGGAATGGCAGTGTTAACCATTGTGAAGACAAGGCCCATTACTATGCACCCAGAGCAGATCCCCACGATACTGATTTTTTGTTTTAGAGTTGTTGACTGTATTTTTGCATTTTTCATATTGGAGAGATTGTATCGCGTTTAAGTAAACATGTGCTACACAATTTATGGATTAATAACCCACAATGAGGGCGAAGTGTAGGCGTTGGTAGGGGCCTCCGAGGTGAAGGTTGTGGAGCTGGAAGCCCCAGTCTGCTCGGAAGGTGAGATAGGAGATGACATTATAGCGAACGCCGGGACCGAAGCTCATGAGGTATGCAGTTTTGTCTTGAGAGGGGGCTGTCTGTCTGGCTCCAGATAGGCCATAGTCGTAGAAGACCAGGAACTGAATCTCATCATGGAATTTTTTCCATCCGGCAAGAGCGTTAAGGATGCTAACCGGCGGAGTATGGAGTTCAAGGTTCCAGATAAAAGCGGTGTCACCATTGACGATTCTTTCCTTGTATCCGCGGACGGTGTTATAGCCACCAATACCATATTCTTCTGAAGGAAGGAGGTTGATGTTTGCGAGTTGTCCACGGAAATAGTTGTGGATAGACCATTCCTTATAAAAGCGCCAGATAAAGGTGAGTGCTGTTCGCGTGTAGACATATTGATTTTTCGCAAAGGGGCGGAGCGATTCGTAGTCGGCATTGGTTTGATCTGAAATCCATTTTCCTGGAGACCAAAAGCCTTCGATTTCCCAAGAGATAGAGAGGGGAGTGCTTTCAAAGCCCATGTTGTATCCGAGCATGAGTTGTGTCAGATTCACATTATTTTCAGAAATAATGGGAACGCCGCCGAGATCAAGGTTGTTGTTGGTCCGTTTGAAATCAAATCCCCAAGTGATTTCATGGAGGAAGTTTTTGTAGGGTTTTAGTGGAATATCATATCTCAAAGAACCCTGAACTGAGAACCCATGGGTATGGAACAAGCTTCCTTCAATATCTGGAACGGCAAAGTCTGCATCGACGTGAGAGTAGCCACCATAAATATTGAGCATATGTTTCCAGGGAAGGGGAACTTCATAAAAAGCTGTATGGGCCCAGTATCGTTTGAAATCTGATGAGGAGACAAACTGGTAAGAAAGACGTTGGTCACTCCAAAAGACAGCCCCCCAGTCAAACCCTGTAAAGAGGCGGTTGTTGCCTGTAATATCATTGCCAGTGTTATCGATTCCTGCATAGATGCGCAAAGGGAAGCGATCAGAGCAAACGAGTTCGACGTCAGTCGTTCCATCCTCTTTTCCTGGAGTGTATATGGCATCGATATGTCGAAAAGGGTTTCTGTTAAGCCAGTAGAGGTTTTGATTTAAGAGATCCGAGGCAATATTTTCGCCTGGCTCTAGTTGAATCGCCTCTTTAAGGCGATCGCTTTTAAACCATTTATTGCCCTTGCAATAGATTTTTCCTAGCTTTCCTTCTGTGATAACAAGTTGCAAAACTCCCTCGGAAATATCTTGATGGGGGATTGAAATAGTAACAACTGGGCGATCATGATTTTGGTAGTATTGGATGACACGCTTTTTGATTTCGGTAATGGTTTCTTTATCGAGAGGGTGGTTGTAGTAGGCGCGGACCCTTTTTTTAAGTTCGACAATTCCTCCTGGCAGGTCGACATGGTAGCTCATGACTCCATGGACATCGTGATATCCTGCGGGGTTAAGGTCGGCTTTATTTCCTACAAGAATGAGTCCCTTAAAGGGGGGAGAGTTGGCATTGGCTGGTATTGGATGAGGGGTGCTATCATGGTCGACAAAGGAAGAGTGTCTGACTGTTCCAAACACAAGAATAGGAATCAATAAAATTGTCCAGGCGTGTTTTCCCATAAGTGCCAGTTTGTCATCATTTTAGCTTTTATTCCACTTAAAAATGATTACTAGGAATTGGGTAGAGAGAGGGTCTTCGAATAAAGTACGGTTCTTCTTCGCTGGTAAAGGAAATTGCCTGACTTGTAAACGCATCATAAGGATGAAGGTCTCGTTGCATCTCCGCCGTGAATGGACCTATATAATTTGTCAAGATGTTGCAAAAATCGAATTGGCTCACTTTCACTCTACCGACTTGAATCAAACCTGATTCTTTATGAAAGAGAGTAAAAGGAGAATTAGATAGACGGCTTGGGTACTCTGTTCCCCATTTTTCATAATTTGTGCTTAAGTATTGAAGAGAGGGAGAATAGCGGTAACCATTCAAGGTCCCCTCAATAGTATTAAAGTCTCGCTTGGAAGAAAAAATCTTAAGAGGGGAGTGTCCTGTAGAGATCGACGTATTGATTCCCATCGCAATTCCTCCATTACTTTCCAGGTGATCAACGACAATGGTTGTTCCTTGCTCTCCAACGCTCCTGATTTGAGAAAAGTTTTCCATGATAAGAGACCTTCCAAGAATAATTGAGCTCCCGTGCGTTGTGGAAGAAATTGTACTTCCCCCATATAGATGAAGACTCCCTTCAGTCACGAGCAAGTCAAGATCCCCTCCATAGGCACTGATCGAAGTTTGATCATCAAGTCGGATCGATGATCCAGCTGAAATAGACAAGGATCCTAGCTTTGAAGAAATCTGAGCTCGATCTTCAAGAGTTAGGGTCTCCCCTAGAAGCAATGTGACTTGTCCCCCTTGAATTTGAACATTTGGGCCATCAAGACAAAGGTCTTTTCCTACTCCGATAGAGACAGGGCCCGATCCTCCTAGTATGGAACCATGGTCTAATAAAGTGAGGGTTTTTCCTGCACAGATAAAAAGCCCGCGGCCTATAATCGAAGAGGTGTCAAGGAGGCTAAGGTCTCCTTTAGCGTTCACGTGGACCCCTGAGGGAGAATTCAGCGTGGAGCCTTTCATCAGGAGAAGTTCGCTTCCGAGACTTAGATGGATCGGTCTTTGTGAGGTGATGTGGCTTTGATGGAGGTGGCAATGATGTCCCACATCGATAGTAATGGGCGCCATAGAAGCAATCGTCCCACCCTCTAAAGATACAGAGCCAAGGGGACCTGAAATCAAAAGGGGAGCGCATCCTGGAGAAACTAGCCCGCGTTCAACCGAAAAGGACCCATTTAGATTTTTGATCGTGACTTCCGTTGTCCAGTTTGTTGCATAGAAAAGAGCCCCTTCTTGAACCCAAAAGTTTTGCACTCCATCAAGTAGAAGCGCTCCACCTCCCAAATGCCCCCACTCCCCAGTCAAGAGGATATCGCCCCTTGTTTTCCAAGATAGAGTTCCCCCATCAGTCATGACCTTCCCTGATATTTCACTCGTTCCTTCAGACGATAGAGTAAGATTCTTTCCGTAAAGTTCTCCCAAGCATGAAAGATCTCCTTCAATCTTGAGATTTTCCCCAATCAGTTTTCCTGTGATGGTTGCTTTTGGAGCAATCAATTCTATCGCCCCACTTCCAACATTGGTCAGCTTTCCCTCGATCAAAATGCCGCCTGTGCTTTCTGTACAGAAAATCAAAGGATAAGGGCTGTTGAACGTGTGGTTGACATCATCCTTAAGGACAATTGATCCCATCGAGCCTCCTTCCCCTTGGTAGGACGTGGTGATTGTAACAGGACCCTTCCCAAGCTCTTCAATAAGCTTATCGATGGTAATATTACTAAAGTCTGAGCTAGGGCCGCTCCCCAAATTGTAGTTGTAAGAGGGGATTGTACTAATAGTCACATCCGATTCTGGGTCGAGAAGGAGCCTCCCCGTTCGCTCTATCTCTCCCTCATGATAAAACCCGTTTCTTCCAGAAATTTCGATATCTCCAACAAAGGCCTTTCCATGAAAATGGGTGACACCGTCCGACAAAAGATAGACATTCTCTCCCCGTATTATCCCTTCCTGCGTAACAATGGTTTTTTCTTCGGCATGCACATAGACCCGCCCTCCAACTTTACTGATCTCAATTCCATAAGGGTTTTCTTCCACGCGCACGTAGGCATGTTTCCCCACTCGAGAAAGAACCTCTCCAGAAATGCGAACCTCTTTTCCGAGAAGGGCAAGCGCGCCATTTGCTGCCGAAATACTTCCTTCAACGATGACATCTTTTAAAGACGAAGCAATGAGCCCCCCGACTTCAATCTTTGATTCTTTTCCGAACAAGATGCCATTTTGATTAATAAGGACGATTTGCCCATTACTGGTGAGCCCCCCATAAATTTCACTCCTTCCCTTTCCTGTAACCTTGTTGAGAACCCAGGCCTTTGTACTAGGCTGGATGAACTCAACATGTTCTTGTGAAGCGATTGAAAAGTCCTTCCAATGGATGATGGCTCCATCGCTCGTTCCAACCTGAAGATTCTTCCCCACCTTTTGGAGATTGCAGGATCCCTTAATCGTCTCCATTCCTGAAGGATTGCTCCAAAGAGAGCATGCAAAAATCAGAAAAGTGACAAAACACGAGCGCATACCATCTTCTTATAATGATTGGATCAAAGGATCAATGGTATTTTTTTCCGTTTGCTTGAGCAAAAGAGCGTATTTTTCCAATGAATGGTTGAAGTCCCTTTTCTTCAAGGGCAGAAATTTCGAATAGAGTATCTTTAGGAAAAGGATATTTCTTTTTGAAGGCTTCAAGATACTCTTCATTTCCCTTATCCACTTTATTGAGGGCGACTAAAAAAGGTTTTTTCAAAATATCGGCAGAGTATTCTTCGCCTTCCTTCCGAAGGGTTAAAAAATCCTCATAAGGATCACGGCCTTCTTCTCCAGAAATATCGATAAGATAGATCAGGGTAGATGAGCGCTCCACATGCTTGAGGAAAGAAAGACCTAATCCTCGGTTATTATGAGCGTCAGGAATGATTCCTGGGATATCAGCTAGGTAAACTCGCGAAAAGTCATCAAACTCCATGTAGCTGAGGTTGGGTTTTAGCGTTGTAAAAGGGTAGGCGCCTATTTTGACTTCAATTGCTGCCAGTTTAGAGAGGAGGGTAGATTTTCCTGCATTGGGGAATCCCATAAACCCGACATCAGCAAGGAGCTTTAGCTCCAGCTCAATACCCTTCACATCTCCGTGATGCCCTGGAGTGCATTTTGCAGGGGCTTGATTCGTGGGTGTTTTGAAAAAGGTATTTCCCCTTCCACCCTTTCCTCCTTGGCACAAGTGAAACTCTTCCCCCGGCTCGGTTAAATCATAAAGAAGCCCGCCTGTTTCGCTATCATGAATAAGTGTGCCGCAGGGGACTTTCAAAACGAGGTCTTTACCATTCTTGCCTTGGCGATTATTGGTGCCACCGCATCCACCATTTTCAGCATGTATCAGTCGTTTGTTGCGGAACTGATCAAGGGAATAAATTTGGGGATCGCTTTTGATGATAACAGAGCCGCCACATCCTCCGTTGCCTCCATAAGGACCACCTTTCGGGATGTATTTTTCACGGCGCCAGGCGACAACACCGTTGCCTCCTTTTCCCGCAGATAACTTTAGCTTTACGCAATCCGTAAACATTTTATTCCTTCCAAAATACAAAATAGGCTCAAATGAGCCTACCTTTAGATTAATTGTAAAAACGCAGATGAATTTACTGAGCAGGAGCGACGGAAACGCAAGTATTCTTTCCACTACGGAAATGGACAATTCCATCGATTAGAGAAAAGAGAGTATCATCTTTTCCACGCTTTACATTTTTTGCAGGGTGCCACTTGGTGCCGCGTTGGCGGACTAGAATGCTTCCTGCAGTGACATATTCACCATGTGTTGCTTTGATCCCAAGACGTTGCGCGTTCGAATCTCTTCCGTTTCTACTTGATCCTTGACCTTTCTTATGTGACATACCGTTTCCTTACTTCGCTTCGATATCGGTGATTTTAACAACAGAATATTTTTGTCTGTGGCCTACCTTACGGCGGTAGTTCTTTCGACGCTTATATTTGAAAGAAACCACTTTTGGCCCTTTAGTATCTCCAATAACTTCTCCCTTCACCAAGCATTTTGCCACGTGGGGAGCGCCAACATGGGCGGTCTTCCCATCATTAAAGAGCATAACTTCATTAAATTCGACAGCTCCGCTCTCGATTCCGAGTAGTTCGACCTCGATTACATCACCTTTTTCAACCCGGTACTGTTTACCGCCGGTATGAATGATTGCATACATAATTCGTTTCTCCATTAATAGAATCGCCTATCATAGAGAAATATCACGAAAGTGTCAATCATTTTGTAATAGACAGGGGTAACGTATTAAAATTGAGTTGAAGAAAGTCTTCATAGGAGGAAAGTTGAAGGCGTTCGATGCAGGCAACCCCTTATGGGTTATCGAAGAAGAACAACAAAGAAATTTTCCCTATGGGGAATTGAAGCAATATTTTAATGCGTTATCCCTGTAATAATAGAAAAAAGTCCTTGATGATCCGATGAGGCATGTTCGGGATTGTTTAGATCATAAAGTTTGACTTGTCGACTTTGAAGATTAGCTTCAGAATTTTTTTGATAAAGGAGGGCATAGTCACATATGTGACCCTCTTTTAGCGAGACATAATCAATGAGTAGACGCTCTACTTTTTGAATCATTTCTAGTGTGTAGGCTGAAGGGTCTCTAGGGAGCAAATCATCTATATAGGGGATTTCTTGAAGGTGCTCGAAATTTTGGCAACAAACTGAATCTAAAGACTTTTCTGAAGAGATGGCTTCCATAATACATACTTTCAGTAGAGGATAACCCATTTAGAAAGTTTTTTTAAAGTGCATTTGAGAAAGGTATCGTTGTTGAGGTGAAACTAATTTCTCAAAAAAGTTGTTTCTACTTGAAAGGATTGTTTAGGGGCTCTAGAATCGCGGCTGCACTTCAACTATGCGGTGGGTGCATGTTTTGTTTCGCTTGGTATGATTGAAGCTTTTGGTAAGGTGGTGAAAGTGAAAAAATTTTTGATTTTTCTAATCGTTCCGCTCCTTATTATTGGGTGTGGTAAGAAACAGTCCGGGCATGATTTAGAGTGTAACTCTAGTTGTAGTGGGCGTGATGCTCAGATCCCTTTTTATTGTTCCGTACGCTCACTCGATCCCAGGGTTGCGAACGACTATCCTTCAGCACATATCATTCGGATGCTTTTTGATGGTCTTATGCGCTTGGGGCCAGATGGAGAAGCTGTTCTAGCTGTTGCCGAGAGATATGAGATTTCAGAAGATCAAAAGACCTACACTTTTTATCTCCGAGACTCCAAATGGACAAATGGTGATCCTGTCACTGCCTATGATTTCGAATATGCATGGAAAAAATCCGTGTCTCCTCAGTCTGCTCAAACAGGAGCATATACATTTTATACCATTCTGAATGCAGCAGCCTGTTTAGAGGGGACCTTAGATGTCGATCAAGTGGGGGTCAAAGCACTTGATGCAAAGACGCTGGTCGTAAATCTAGAGCACCCTGCCCCTTATTTTCTTTATTTGACCTGCTGTTCGACTTTCGCCCCCGTTAATAAAAAGGTAGATCTTTCAAGTGGGGGCTGGGTAAGGGATGCAGAAAGTTTTGTTTCAAACGGGCCCTTTTTACTTCAGGAGTGGAAAAAAGATGATTTTCTTTTACTTAAAAAAAATCCCCGGTATTGGGATCACAAGCAGGTGCGACTCAGCGGAATTAATATTCAAATTGTTCAAGATGCGACGACCCAATTTTATTTGTATGAAAAGGGGGCTCTTGACTGGTTAGGCGAACCGTTTTCACCGATCGCTCTCGATATTGTTACGGATCGTAGCTTGCACGATAGATTGCATTATATTGAATCTATGGGATTGAGTTGGTTTTTTCTGAATACAGAGCAGGTTCCATTCACAAACAAAAACTTCCGCAAAGCTCTTTCACTCTCGATCAATAGACAAGAGCTTGTGAATCATGTGTTGCAAATGCAAGAAAAACCTGCTACGGGAATTTTAGGTTCCAAATTAAGGCTTCAAGAAAAGCCCTATTTCCATGACGGAGACTTAGAGACTGCGCGCGTACATTTCGAAATAGCCTTGAAAGAACTTGATGTGAGTAAGGAGGAATTGGGACCTTTAGTTGTTAGGTGTCGGAGTCGGTCTTTAGAGGCCCGTATTATTCAGGCAATTCAAGAGCAATGGCGTAAAGCATTTGGCATTCAAGTTGAGATTGAACAATCCGATTGGCCTGTGCATTTTAGCGCCATTTCAAAAGGGGATTTCCAAATCGGTGAAATGGCATGGTTTTCTTGGATTGCAGACCCCTTCTACATGTTAGAGACATTTCGAAAACGTCATCTTACTGCCAATATGTCTCGGTGGGAGCACCCACTGTATTACCAATATCTTGATGAAGCAGATGTAGAACTTGACCAGGTAAAAAGGAAGGAACTATTTAGGAATGCCGAAGCATTGCTCATGGAAGAGATGCCGATTATTCCCTTGTATTTTCATAACCTCACTTACCTTAAGAATCCAAGCTTGCGTGGAGTCTATGTGTCTCCTCTTAAAGAGATAGACCTGAAGTATGCATATTTTTCCTCTGAGGAGGATTAGGGGTTAGCCCTTTTTTCGCAGTAAATTTAACAAATAGAGTGTTGTTGCTGTGAGGCCAATCGTGGCTCCTGATGGCCAGTTCAGGGCATAAGAGATTGACACGCCAAGAATTGAGGTGATTCCCCCGATAACAATTGCAATCCCCATCATTTTTGAAAGGCGGTGGGTAAAGGTATTTGCAATAGCTGCGGGAAGTGAGAGAAAAGCAATAATAAGAATGGCTCCTACCACCTGAATCATGAGGACTACAGTCAGCGCGATCAAAGAGAGGAGGAGGAAGTAAAGCAGCTTGACATTTTGAGCTTGCAGAGCAGCCTGATTTTCATCAAAGCAGATTGCCAAAAAGCGGCGATGATAAATAGCAGTGATTCCCAAAACCAAAGCATCGAGCCCAAAGAGCATATAGAGATCCGCATGACTTGCCCATAGAATATTCCCAAAAAGGTAGTTCGTAATCTCATTTGTATAGCCTGGCGTTAGCGAGATCATAATGACCCCGACAGACATTCCAAATGCCCATAGGGCGGCAATAACAGTGTCTTCTCTCTGTCGATAATAGAGGCGGACTGATCCTATGAGCCATGCCGAAAGAAAGGCGGCAATAAGAGCTCCATGAATGGGTTGTAACCAAGTAACATTGTAAACTCGATTAATATAAAGAGCAGCGCCAAGTCCTCCAATCACAGAATGTGCAATGCTTCCACTCAAAAATACGATGCGTTTAACAACCACATAGGACCCAACAACTCCCCCAGCAATAGAGGCTCCAAAAGCCCCTAAAAGAGCCATAAGCAAAAAAGGTTCGGTAAAAATTGCGGTGATAAAACTTATGGGCGAAAGGCTAGCCATGGCTATGCCCTCCAGGTTTGTGATACATTCCTATTGCAAAGTGTTCACAGACATCCTTCGGAAGCATGGAAGACACTTCATGCTGAAAGCAAAGCACACGCTCAACGTTTTGAATAATCGCATCAAAGTTGTGAGTAACAATCAGGATTGTTTTTTTTCCTTGCAAGCCTTTTAGGTAAGCAAAAATCGCTTCCTCAGATTTTACATCCACATTTGCAGTGGGCTCATCTAATAAAAGAATATCTGGGTCGCACATAAGCGCTCGAACAATCAAGGCTTTTTGTGCTTGCCCTCCTGAAAGGGATCCAAATGGACGTTCTTCAAACCCTTGAAGACCCACCTCGGCTAGAAGTTCTTTTGCTCTTTTTCGTTCTCCTTTCGGGAGCTTTCCTCTCCAGTTTAGTTTTGCCAAACTTCCTGTCAAAACAACTTCCATTACTGAGATGGGAAAATCCTTATCATAAACATTTGTTTGGGGAACATATCCAATCTTTGTCCGAGCTGAAACGGGAGATCCTCCCAAAATTTCAACGCTCCCACTGTTGGGCAGAAGAAATCCTAACATCAGTTTAATCGCGGTCGTTTTTCCGCCGCCGTTTGGTCCAATGATCCCAATATACTCTCCCTTCTTCACTTCAAATGAAACCTTTTTGAGGACATCAATAGAGTCATAAGAAAAGGAGAGTTTATTAAAGACGACCGCACTCATGACATTTACTTGGTTATGGCTTTTGCGATCTGTTGAATGGTTTCAAGAGGGTCTGGAGCTAAAGGGTCAAAGCTCTCCACTCGTAAGTTTAATTTTTCTGCAATAAGCTTTGCCCCTCTGTTGTTGAATTGAGGTGCGGTGAAAACACAAACAACATCAGAATTTTTTGCAAGGCGGAGGATGTTAGTAGCGTCTCTTGCGAGAGGTTCCTTTCCTTCACACTCAACGGCGATTTGCGTCATGTTGTATTCATGGCAGAAATAGCCTAGGGCGGGGTGCGAGACGATGATTGCCTTTTTCTGGAAGAGGCGGAGCTCATCTTGCAAATTTTGATCGATCTCCTTAATTTTTTTGATTAACGCTTTTCCATTTTCGTTATACTGGCTGGCACTATCAGGGTTGAGATTAGAAAGGACTTCGACCATGGCGCTTACTTGAGGAATGAGAATCTGTGGTGCAAGCCAAATATGAAGATCCTTAGAATCTTTTGAATGAAGATTTATATCGTGACAGGCGTCGACAACATCCGCGTCTTGAGAAAAAGAAAGCAAAGAAACTTTTTTATCGAGTTCTAGAACAGATACCGCTCCAGCTCCTCGATTAATCGCCCTTACAAGTTTACTCTCATAGGCTTCTCCCACACCAATAAAAAGATTGGCATTTTGCACTTTTTTCATTTGGCTTGGGGTTATCTCAGTCGTATGAGGATCGAAGCTTTCCCCAAGTGCTGAGGCAACAGTCATTGTATCGCCAACAATGGCGTGCACAAGTGAGACATAGGGGGGAATGCTTGTTACAACAAAGGGTTTTCCTGAGGTGTGAGGGCCACTCCTTTGGCATGAAGCTAAAAAAAGGATCAAAATAAAAATCGAGAGGAACTTTTTCATCATATTAACCTATTTTCGTGACCACAGAGGCTTTTGCCCACATCTTACTCTAAAATATTTCTTCTGTCGAGTACTGAATTCTGATTGTAAATTAATTCTAGGAAGGCTAGAATTTTCCTGTTTATGCCAATGCACAGAAAAAATTGTACGAAGTGGAGTGGAATTTTTGGCCCCCTATGGAGGAGTGTCCGAGCGGCCGAAGGAGCACGCTTGGAAAGCGTGTATACGTGATAAGCGTATCGTGGGTTCGAATCCCACCTCCTCCGAATTTTTTTGTATGCCAGAAATCGTGGGATTTGTATAAAGCGCATAATTTGGTGGAAAGGTTATGAAGTGCCCTTTTTGTGGACATGATGAGTCAAAGGTGACCGATTCTAGGAACGCGAGCGAGACCAATGCCATTCGGCGGCGGCGTGAGTGTTTACTGTGCAATAAACGTTTTACCACGTTTGAAACGGTTGATATTTCTCTTCAAGTGCGCAAGCGCGATGGAAGTTACGAAGACTTCACCTTGCAAAAATTAGTTAAAGGGCTTGACAGTGCCTCCCGCCACACTAGAATTAGTCATGATCAAGTCAGGGATTTAGCGTCTCAGATTGCCAACGAACTTGTGGAAAATCAAGTCAGGGAAATCAGTGCGACAAAGCTTGGAGAGTTGGTGATGGAGAAACTACGCGCACTAGATACTGTGGCTTACATTCGCTTCGCTTGTGTCTATCGTCGCTTTAAAGATGTAGATGAAATTATGGACGCGATTCATACAATTGCTCCTGAAGAAGTAAAAAAGTGAGGTCCTGCTAAATGTCCCTGAAAAAAAACGAAATAGAAACATTTAAAAACCGTCTTTTGGAAATGAAAGAGCAAATAGGGTGCTCCTTGAAAGCTGTTTCCGATGATGTGAAGACTCCTGATCAGTCGAAAGGGTATTCTCAGCATCAAGCTGACGAAGGAACCGATGATTTTGGCCAAAGGATTAGCATTGAAGTTTCATCTAAAGAGCAAGGAATGATCCGCCAAATTGATCGCGCCTTAGAGAAGATTGAAGAGGGCACCTATGGTGTTTGTGATCTTTCTGGAGATGACATCCCGATAAAACGCCTTGAGGCGGTTCCTTATGCAACGATGACTGTTGTTGCGCAAGAAAAGCTTGAAAAAGGACTTTTATAACGCGATGAAAAAGGGGAGAGTTTGGATTTTAACATTGCTAGCTCTCTGCTTCTTTGTACTGGATGTATCCACAAAATATTGGGTGCAACATCACCTTATCGGTATGCAGTACGTATCTCCCTTTTATCCTTATGGAGGGATCGGAGTGTTTAAAGACTTTCTTGGGATCGACTTTTGCATTAATCTTGTGAGCAATAGAGGGGGAGCCTGGGGAATTTTTTCTTCCTATCCCACGATTCTTTTGAGCATTCGCATAGGAATTATCTTGGCGCTTGCCATCTATACACTTTTTGTGAATAAGGTGCGCAGGCGAACTATTCCCTTCCTTATGATTCTTGTGGGTGCTGCTGCAAATATTGTGGATTACTTTGTGTACGGCGCTGTTGTTGATATGTTCCATTTTGTTTTTTGGAACTATTCCTACCCTGTTTTTAACGTAGCTGATATGCTCATCTTCTTTGGCGTTGCCACTCTTCTAGTCCAAACGCTTATCGAAAAAGTAAAGAGGGATCCTAATCATGCGACTCAGTCATCCAAAAGTTGAAGGCAACCTTCAAGCATCTAAGTGGCTTTCTCATCGAGCGCTCTTAGATTCTGGTGAAATGCAATCTCTGTTGAGTTCACTCCCTTCCTTTTCAATCTACAACGTCTCGGAGCTCGTTGATATACAAACGGCTCGGATCTCAATCGAAGACTTTCTTGTCCGCTACGTTGACTATATTACAACGATTAAGGCGGGACTCATCCCAGATGAAAAACATTTAAAGCCTTTTTTTTCAGCCGCTTTTTCAGCAAATCCGCAAGCGCTCTATGCTATGAAGGTAAAAGAAGGAAAGTATATTATCAAAGCTAAGGAGCCAGTGATTCAGCTCGGGCTCCATCACTTTACCTTTTCAGCGCAGCAGAAAGCGTTTCATTCAATGGTCCATTCAGAAGAAGCCGTGACTTGGGGGCTTCAGTTCTCTTACCCGCAGCTCTACTCAAACTCTATTGATAACGACCTTATTGAAATTTACAAAGATCGGGGAAACCCCAATACACAGCTTTTTCAAACACTCGCAAAGTGGATGCGCGCCCACACCACTCCCACCCCGTTCATTGTTGAAGGGAAACCGCTCAACGCAACCTTCCGCTTGGGGAAACAATCCCAAGTGTGGGCAAAAGTCCACCCTCAACTTGAGCATTTCCGGCTGTCGTTATGAACATTGAAATCCTTTCTATTGGTAATGAGCTATTGTCGGGGCATACAGTGAATACCAACGCCAGTGTGATTTCCCAAAAGCTTTTGAGTCATGGTTTTGCTGTGGACCGTGTCACTTACCTTCCTGATGAGCCTACCCTTTTAAAAGAAGGGATTGAAGAGGCCATGAAGCGCTCTTCCTTTTTGATTACCTCTGGAGGGCTCGGCCCCACAGGAGACGATTTGACGCGCGATGTCATTGCTGGAATCTATGGGACCTCCCTTTTTTATGATGATGAGATTGCTGCCGATTTAATCGAGCGATTTGGTCCTAATCTTCCCACATTAAAAGATCAGGCAATGGTTCCTAAAGGGGCAACAATTATTCAGAATACACTAGGGACCGCGCCTGGATTCATTCTCGAAGGAGAAGCGACAACAATGGTTCTTCCAGGAGTGCCTTCTCAAATGGAATCCATGCTTGGATGTGTTGTGTCTTACTTAGAAAAACAATCGCTGAAAAAACATGCCATTGAAACCCTCTACCTAGCGCTTCTTTCCGAGCAACAAGTTGATCCTTACTTGCGGACTTTAGAAAAAGAGAATCCTGGGGTGCAAATCGGGATCTGCCCGAGTTACGGTGTTCTTTCCGTTTACCTTCATGCTGAAGATGCAAAGAGCCTTCCTCCTATTCGCGATAAAATTGCCGAAAAATTTCGAATGCACGTTTATTCCACCTCTAATAAGAGGATCGAAGTCGCTCTTCACAAGTGGATGGTCGATAATAAAAAGACGCTCGCAGTAGGAGAATCGTGTACTGGAGGAAGAATCGCATCTACGCTCACGGCTCATGCAGGATCGTCTGATTATTTTTTAGGAAGCATTGTTTCCTACTCCAACCACCTCAAAGAATCAGCCCTTGGTGTTTCCTTAGAAGCTCTAAAAACCCATGGAGCGGTGAGCCAAGAAGTTGTGATTGAAATGGCAAAGGGAGTAAAGAATCTCACGGGCGCTGATTATATCCTGACCACCTCAGGCATTGCAGGTCCTTCAGGAGGAACTCCTGATAAACCTGTAGGAACCGTTTGGATGGCAATCGTTACTCCCGAAAAAACATTTACGGGCCTTCTCCCTATCAAACATTCAGCAGGAAAGAGAGGGCTTGTCATTGACTACTCTGTAACCTATCTCCTCGCCTCGCTTTACCGCTACATAAATTACAATGTCGAGCCCTTTTCATGAGTTATGCTTTAATCGATAGTGGTAACGAACAAAAACTCGAGCAATTTGGGGAGTACGCTCTTGCGCGCCCCTGCCCACAAGCCCTTTGGAAACCAAAGGCGCCGAAACTTTGGAAAGGAGCGCACGCAACCTTTAAGAGAGGAAAAGATTGGAAGGGAATTCCAAAATCATGGAATGTTGATTACAAAAACCTCACCTTTAAAATTGTCCCGACAGACTTTGGTCACCTTGGTCTTTTCCCCGAGCATGCGCAGCATTGGGATTGGATGGATGAAAAACTTTCTGAGTCCTCAGAAGTGCTGAATTTGTTTGCATACTCAGGCGCTGCAACCCTTCACCTAGCAAAGCAAGGACACAACGTTTGCCATCTCGATGCTTCGAAAGGAATGGTCGATTGGGCTCGAGAAAATGCAAAACTCAACAATCTAGAAAAGGCGCCAATCCGTTGGATCGTTGATGATGCCCTAAAATTTTTGAAGCGAGAAGTAAAGCGGAATCGAACCTATGATGGGCTTCTCCTTGACCCTCCTAGTTTTGGACGGGGGGCACAGGGGCAAGTTTTCAAAATCGAAAACGATCTTCCCGAGCTCCTTTCCTTTTGCAAGCAAGTCCTCAAACCCAAGCCCTCCTTCATTCTTCTTACCTGTCACACCCCAGGGCTCACTCCAAAAGTACTTGAGCATCTTCTTGAAGATCACTTTCCTGGGCTCTCTCTAGATTCCGGTGAAATGCTCATCCCTTCTAGCACCTCATATCAGCTTCCAACCGGTTGCTACGCAAGAGGTTATGGTTGCTTTTGATTTATTGGCGATTTATCGGTATAATAGAGGTATGAAAAATGCCGATAAAATACCTTTATTATGCCGATAAAATATCACCCAACTTTCTCCATTACCCCTAAGGTTGCCAAGGGACTCATGAGAATTGAGGCTGCGCAAGAAAAGGCTTTGCATCTCCCTTTAACCCCACAAGTCATGGCTAGTTTGCGTGAAAGTGCCAAGCTAATGACAACCCACTACTCAACAATGATTGAAGGAAATCGCCTAAGTACAAAAGAAGTGGAAGAGGTTCTTAAACATAAGGGGCACTTCCCTGATCGAGAGAGAGACGAAGCTGAGGTGAGGGGATACTATGCTGCTCTAGAATTTCTTGAAGGTCTTGTAGCAAGAGGAGATGCAGTTACTGAAAATAGTATCAAAAAGTTTCATGCTCTTGTGATGAACCAAAAGAGTGAGACGCCCTATAGAGAGGGGCAAAATGTTATTCGTGAATCTCAAACAGGGACAATTATTTATCTTCCTCCAGAAGCAAATGATGTTTCTAGGCTCATGAGCGGTTTAGTCGAGTGGATCAGAGGGGCTTCAGAACTTCCGTGTCCTATTGTTGCAGCAATCACCCATTACCAGTTTGCGACGATACATCCCTACTATGATGGTAATGGACGGACAGCAAGATTACTTACCACTCTAATCCTTCATTTAGGTGGATACGACCTTAAAGGGCTCTATTCATTAGAGGAATATTATGCGAGAAATCTTCTCGACTACTATCGGGCGATTAGTATTGGCCCTTCCCATAATTATTACCTAGGAAGGGCTGAGGCGGACATCACTTCTTGGATAGAGTATTTTATCGAGGGGATGGCGGTGTCCTTTGAGAGAGTTGCTGTTCAGATGGGCGCGGGGGCTTCTGAAAAAGAGCAAGATCAATCGAAACTTCTCTTTGAACTCGATCCCAAGAAAAGGAAGGCCTTAGAATTATTTGAGGACTATGCTATCATCACGAGTGCTCAAGTAGGAGAGTTTTATGGATTCAAGCCCCGCACGAGCTCAAAAATTTGCAAAACATGGATGGAAGAAGGGTTTCTTGAAATTGTAGATCCATCCCGAAAAGCCAGGAAATATAAACTCTCTGAAAAATACAGGCGTCTTATTAAATGAAAAATTGGATCATCACCAGTTTGCAGAACCCGAGAGTTAAGCAAGCCGTTAAGCTGCGCGATAAAAGAGAAAGAGATCGATTGCAGTCCTTTTTGATCGAAGGGTATCGTGAGCTATTGCGCGGCGTTGAAGGGGGAGTTCCTCTAATCGGGCTGTTTTTCTCTCCTGAGCATTTTTTAGGGACCAATGAATCTGCGCTAATCGAAAACATTCGAGAGCAAGGTGTTGAAGTCATGGAAGTGAGCAAAGTGGTCTTTGAAAAGATGTCCTATCGTGATCGCCCCGACGGCCTCTTAGCCATTGCGACGCAAACGCACCTGTCTCTTCAAGATCTCGACTATAAGATTTCAAAAGATCACTCCCCCTTTTTTTTGATTGCAGAATCGATTGAAAAGCCAGGAAATTTGGGAACGATTCTCCGCTCATGTGATGCAGCAGGTGTTGATGCCCTTCTCGTGTGCGACCGATGCACTGATATCTTCAACCCCAATGTTGTCCGTGCAAGTGTGGGGACGCTATTTACCATTCCAGTTGTTGAAGTCAGTAGCGAAGAAGCGATCGAATGGCTAAAAGATCACAAGATTAAAACCGTAGCAGCAACGCCTGATGCTCCAGCAACTTTTACAAAAACCGATTTGACCGGTCCCATTGCTGTGGCTGTGGGGACCGAGCAGCTTGGGCTTTCCAAAAAATGGATGGAGCAAGCAGATATTCAAGTCAGCATTCCGATGCACGGCGCTGCTGACTCCTTAAATGTTGCGACCGCAACCACCCTCCTTCTCTATGAAGTCCTCCGCCAGCGCGCTTAAAACGAACTATTTATACTTCGAAGTCAATTCAAAAAATCCATTTACTTAAGATAAGGTTTCTTTTCGCTTGTTCTTAATGCTTCCTTAATTTTAAAATGGGCACCAATTTTTTTAACACAGAGGAGAAGGTTATGGCAGAAGCACTAGTTTTAGGTCGGCCGCTTAAGTTTTGGGCTGAGGACAATATCAATCAGGTATCACAGAAAAAAATGGGAAGAGATGAGCAAGCTCAAACATACCGGGACATGTTTGTGGAGTTTGTCACGCATGCATATCAGCAGGAAGGAGCGATCTTAGGCTTTGCAAGAGAGAATAAAGAGCTTAGCGAGCGTGGTAGAGAATTTGCCGGACAAGTTGAAACCTTAACTTTTCAGGTTGGTATTAGAGATGAGATATTAGCCGTTTCTCCAAGGGACTTGGAAGGATATATTGCTCGTTTGGGAGAAGAACTCACAGCTCTTGAAGAAACAGACGTTCCTGAAGAAGAAGCTGATGCAAGAGAGCGTACAAGCGGAATTGAGAAACTGCGAGTGCAGCTTGAAGTCGCACAAGGCTATCAGAAAGTTATCGGACCCTTTGTAGAAGAGCTAGCAGAGACTGCTGCTGCTGTTGAGAGTAGTGGTGAGGAGTTAAGAGCAGCTCAGAAGCGATTCGGAGAAGAGGCGCAAGTGCTTCGAGACCGCATTGTGGAGCTAGAAAGAGACGGACTTCCTGCTCATACGGAAGAAATCCAGCGCTTGACGGTAGCTTTGCGAGAAAAAACAGAAGCGTTTGATGCGCTGGTGCTAGAGCACCAAGCATTAGTGGCTTCAGCAAGAAAAGCAGAAGAGCTATTCAGTAGAGAAATTGAGTCTTTAAAAGGGCAGGTTGTAAAAGCGCGCGAAGCTCAGGATGTTGCAGAGCGAGTTCTAGAAGAATCGCAAAGAGCAAATGAAGAGTTCAAAGTCGAGCATGCGCGAGTATTGCAACAGGCAGACGAAGCAGCTGTCCTAAGGGAGCAAGCGCTGCGAGAAGAGCTTGATCGGCTTCACGAAGCAAATGGCCAACTTACAGAGCGTGTTCGAGTGCTTCAAGAAGCTCCTGAGGCAGGTGTTCAACTCAAAGCAGAAATGCTCGATAGAGTCGCTGTAGCGGTTCTTGGCGAGGCACCAGACCTTCTCCAACTAGAAGCACGTGTGGGTGAACATATTGCAGCAGAGGGAAGGCTTGGCCAACTCTATGATCTGGCTCATATTCCTAGAGCTGAAGGAGCGTTTGACGCACTTGTTGGGATGATTCAATCCGTCGCTCGCATTTTCACTACATGGGGTCGAGGAGATGCGCAGTCACTAGCTGCCTATGCGGCGCACATTGAACCGAATATGACTGAGATTAATAGAAAAGCAGAAGAGTACGATGCTGTTGAGCTTGAGCGCGCGAATGCAGTTCGAGATCTAGGTGCAGCACAGCTGGATCTAGTCAGAGAACAGGCAGAAAGCAAAAAACTCCTTTCAATTCTTGGAAATGGATTTTCCTGGACTTGGAGTACCACAACTGCTGTTCCTCGGTTTATTTATGACGCGATGCGTTTCTAATAACTTGCCATTTTCAGGTGCACAAGAGTCTTCTTGTGCACCTTCTCTAGATTTTTTTTGTAGAATCAGCTATACTTGGGTGAAATTATAATTCTTCAATGGGAGAAAGCGACAGATGCTTACCATTTTTCACCAAATGGGTGTTTATAAAGGGACTTTTCAGATGAATCTGGATGACTTTGTAGAGATCTTTTCAACGGATCCTCGTTAGGGGCTCTTTTCCACCTTATAAGGACATATGAATCATGAACAAACATAATAACGAACCACGATGAAACCCTGGCTTAAAATCTTAATTGGACTCGTTCTTGGAGTGATCACCGGCTTGATCTTAAACAAGCAGGTGGAAATTCTATCGATGGTTGGGAAGGCATTTATTGACCTTCTTAAGATGCTTGTGGGTCTAATTGTCTTTTCGTCACTTGTCGTGGGAATGTGTCATATTAGCGATCCCAAAAAGCTAGGGAGAATTGGACTGCGGACGGTGCTCTTTTATGTTGCGACGACTATTATAGCAATTTGCATTGGCCTAGCCATTGTTTTGATTGTAAAACCTGGAATGCATTTAGGAATTCCTCTCCCGATTGGTCATGGAGGTGATGGCAACCTCAGCTTAATAGATTTTTTATTTGCCATTGTCCCTTCAAATCCTTTTGCCGCTTTTGCTGAAGGAAATGTTTTACAGATCATTGTGTTTGCGATCCTCTTTGCTCTAGCGATTAGCATGGCGGGGGAGAAGGCGAAGCCCATTCTTGGGTTCATCGAATCTCTCAGTGAGGTGATGGCAAAACTGACCAACGTAGTAATGAAGCTCGCCCCTTATGGGGTTTTTGCTCTGATGGCAACGGCCGTAGGGGCCTTGGGCTCCAAGATCATCCTCCCCCTCTTTTGGGCAATCGGATGTATTTTTGTCGCTTGTTTAATTCAAGTTTCGATTATCTTTACTCTCTCTCTCAAGTATTTAGCAAAGGTTGAGATTGCCCCTTTCTTTAAAGGGATGAAAGATGCTATTATTGTAGCGTTTACTACGAGCAGTAGCTCTGCGACCCTCCCGGTCAACTTAGAGTGTGCTCGGGACCATTTAGGGCTTTCACCGGATATTTCGGGGTTTGTTCTATCCCTAGGCTCGACCATTAATATGAATGGAACGGCTATAGGACAGTCTGTGCTGGCGATTTTTATTGCTCAAGCATATGGAATCGATGTCAGCTTTACCAACATCATAATTTTGATGTTTACAACTCTAGTCTCTGCCGTAGGTACGGCAGGAATTCCAGGAAGTGGTTTGGTGATGCTCTCAATCGTACTAAATGCGATGGGTCTTCCTTTGGAAGGGATAGCCTTAGTCGCTGGAATTGACCGTCTTCGAGATATGTTTGCAACGGTTGTAAATATACTAGGAGACGCAGTAGCGGCGGTTTACGTCGCTAAGAAAGAAAATCAAATTGATGAAACCAAGTACCATACGGTCACCTGGATCGAATAAATATAGGAAGATACTATGAAACTATTTGTTGCTAACATTGCACGTGAATGCTCAGAAGAAGAACTACATACTGCTTTTTCAGAATGTGGCGAAATCAAGAGCCTAAAAATTATTAAAGACAAAGACACAGGACAGTCTCGCGGATTCGGTTTTGTTGAAATGGAAACACGTGAAGGTGGAGAAAAAGCGATGCAAGATCTTCATGAAAAAGAGTTACATGGACGAGCTCTTGTAGTAAATGAAGCTAAAGAGCAACAACGTCGTGCGCCTCATGGTGGTGGACGGGGTGGATCAAGATAAACTCTTAGGGCTTCCCTAAGAAATTTATCTTGTTCGTCTTACTTAAGAAGGCTTTCAGAAGGTTGGGTTTTTTCTTCAGAAGAAATTCCAGCTTTCAAGAAAGCCTTTTTGGTATTTAATGGGAGTTCCTCTGATCTAGCCCGACTGGATTTTTATCTCTGAATTCGTTAGACTGCCTTAACTTAACAAAAGAATGTATATGAGGCCAGTGTGCAAAACGCTATATTGAAATCTGTAAAAAAAGGGGTTGAAGCGATGGAATCGCTCCGATCTCCGGAAGGGCTGAAGTTTATTGAAAGTGTTGCTTGGGCAATCATTGACTGCTTTAAAAATGGGGGAAAACTCCTTATTGCAGGAAATGGAGGAAGCCTATGCGATGCGATGCATTTCGCAGAAGAATTAACGGGGTATTTTCGAAAAAAGCGCCCTGCACTTCCAGCAATCGCCCTTGCTGATCCTGGCCATCTGACTTGTGTCGGAAATGACACGAGTTTCAACGAGATCTTTGCTAGAGGGATCGAAGCCCATGGAAACCATGGGGACCTTTTTATTGCACTAAGCACTAGCGGAAACTCTGAAAATCTGATCCGTGCGACGACAATTGCAAAAGAAAAGAGACTCCAGGTCATTACTTTTTTAGGGAAGACGGGGGGAGCTCTTAAGGGAATGGGGGATTTTGAGTGGGTCGTTTCGGGATTTGAATATTCTGACCGCATTCAAGAGGCCCACATGGCTGCTATCCATATTATCATAGAGATGGTGGAGCAGGAGCTTTTCTTTCCTGTGGAGGAAATGGAAGTTCAGAGTGTAGGAGCAAACCTATAATGGGAACCCAATCATTCATTGTTGATCTAATTGAGGGACGTCGAAAAGGGACATTTCTTAAGGGAGCTCTTTTTGCGATGAGTGGTTTCTTTGAAATGGGAGTTACACTCCGCAATATGGCATTTGATAGGCAGTGGATTAAAGAGAAGCGGGTGACTGTTCCTGTGATTAGCATTGGAAATATCATTGCTGGAGGCACGGGGAAAACAGCATTTATTCAACGCATAACAAAAGACCTTAACAAATTTGGAAAAATTTCTATCCTTTCGCGAGGGTATCGCTCACAAATTGAAAAGGTAGGTGGAAGCCTCCATCTGATAGAACAATCTAGAATTACTCCTGAAGTTTGTGGCGACGAAGCCTATCTTCTTTTTAAATCGTTGCCAGAAGCAGTCTTGTTTGTGGGGAAAGATCGAGTACTCAATGCCGAGCGGGCTGTTTATCATGAAGCAGACTTTATTCTCTTGGATGATGGGATGCAGTATCGAAGTCTTCATCGGGATATTGAGATCGTCATGCTCCATGGGGATGATCTTTATGGAAAAGGCTTTTATCTTCCAAGGGGATACCTTCGAGACTCTCCTAAAAGGCTCAAAAAGGCCGATTGTGTTGTGGTCAATCATGTTCATGATTTAAATCATTTCCATGCTGCAGAAAAGGAAGTTGCAAAGTGGACAGATGCGTCGGTTGTGGGAACGCGCATGGTTCCAAAAGAAGTAGAGACTCAGTGTGGTGACCATCTTCGGGACTTAAAAGATCGAAGAATTGGTGTTTTTTGTGGCCTTGGCAAACCAGACTCCTTTGTAAATACCGTTTTAGAAATGGGTGGGAGAGTTGTTGAAAAATGGATCCTCCCTGACCATATAGGACCAACAGGCGCGGCGCTTAGCCTTTTCGCACAAAAATGTGTTGAAAGAGGGTGCGACATCATTGTCTGTTCTGAAAAAGACTGGGTAAAGCTTCCCATGGATCAAGAACTCCCTCTCCCTCTGGGCTATTTGAAAGCAGAAATGGAAGTAGTCACTGGTAAAGAGCACTATGAGACCCTCCTATCGAGGATTGGAAAATTGACTCCAGAAAGAGAGGTTTCTTGAAGCCTTGGATTAAAATTATTATCGGACTCGTTCTTGGAGTAATTGCAGGCCTTGTGTTAGGTCATAAAGTTGACATCCTAGAGCGGGTAGGAAAGGCCTTTATCGACCTACTAAAAATGCTTGTAGGTCTAATCGTCTTTTCATCTTTGGTGGTTGGAATGTGTCACATCAGTGACCCCAAGAAATTAGGAAGAATTGGAATCCGAACCGTCCTTTTCTATGCTGCAACAACGATTATTGCGATTGGGTTTGGCCTTCTCTTGGTTTTTGTTTTTAAACCTGGTGCAGGTCTCGGCCTTCCGATTCCAACAGCCCATCTTCAGACAATACAAACAGTGGGTCTTGTCGACTTTCTATTTGCCATTGTTCCCTCGAATCCGTTTGCGGCGTTTGCAGAAGGGAATATCCTTCAAATTATTGTCTTTTCAATCTTCTTTGCCTTTGCCATCACCTTAGCTGGAGATCGGGGCAAAAAAGTGTTGGACCTCTTGGAATCGCTCAGTGAAGTTATGTACTCGCTTACACATTCGATTATGAAGCTCGCTCCTTATGGCGTCTTTGCCCTTATTGCAACAGCTGTTGGAGATATTGGGCTTAAAGTGATCTACCCTCTATTTAAATTTTTGCTTTGCAATTATGTTGCTTGTTTGCTTCAGATCTTGATTGTCTTTTGTTTGACCCTCCGCTACATTGTGAAGCTGAGAGTTTCGCCGTTCTTTAAGGGTATGAAAGATGCCATTGTTTTGGCCTTTACAACCAGCAGTAGCTCTGCAACTCTGCCGGTATCTTTGGATTGTGCGAGGAACCATCTAGGCCTTTCCCCAGACATTTCGGGGTTTGTCCTCTCTCTAGGTTCAACAATCAACATGAATGGAGCCGCAATTGGACAAGCAATCTCAGCGATCTTTATTGCTCAGGCTTATGGGATTGAAATCACTGTTGTTAAGGTCCTAATTTTGGTCTTTGTCTCTCTGGTTTCGGCCATCGGTGCGGCAGGAATTCCTGGAACAGGAATTGTCATGCTTTCCGTTGTGTTGAATGCGATGGGGCTTCCTCTTGAGGGAATCGCACTCGTTGCGGGTGTTGATCGTCTCCGTGAAATGGTCTCCTCTGTTGTCAATGTTCTTGGGGACGCTGTTGCTGCAGTCTTTGTAGCAAAGAAAGAAAATCAAATCAATGAAAAGCAATACCATGCAGTGACTTGGTTGGAGTAGAAGATGAGTGATGAAGTAGAAATTAAACTTCCAAAGTTGGGAGAAAGTATTGTCAGCGCAACCATCGTTCAATGGTTCAAAAAGGTTGGAGATCCAGTTAAACTTGATGAGCCTCTTTTAGAGGTTTCAACCGACAAAGTGAATAGTGAAATCCCCTCTCCCGTTTCGGGAAAAGTTTCAAAGATTCTGGCTCATCCTGAACAGGAACTCGACGTTGGTGCTCCCTTAGCAATAATTATCACGAAAGAGGGGAGTGTTTCAGAGAAGACAATCGCGCTGCCGACTGAAGCGCATTTGCAACCAACAGATACACCTTCTAAAAAAGGCTTTTTCACCCCTGTCGTGCTGAAGATTGCACAAGAAAAGGGGATTGACCTTTCAGAGCTCGAGAATATCGCTGCTACGGGAGCCGGTGGACGCCTTTCAAAAAGAGATCTTGAGAGCTATCTGCAAAATCGTACTGCAGCGCCCGCTACTCCATCTATAGGTGAAGAAGAAAGAGTTAAAATGTCGACTATGCGGAAGATGATTGCTGACGCAATGGTTCGATCCTTCTATGAAGCCCCTCATGCAACCCTTGTAAATGAGGTGGATGTCACAAAACTCATAAAGTATCTAAAGGAAAACAAAGAATCCTTCCAAAAAGAAAATGGATATAAGCTCACGATTACCAGCTATATTGCAAAAGCAGTTGGTGAGGGAGTCAAGAAGTTCCCCATGATCAATGCCTCTTTAGAAGGGGACACCATCGTCATCAAGAAGAATGTCAACCTAGGGATTGCAGTAAGCGTCGAGCAGGGGATCCTTGTTCCAGTTATCGCAGATTGTCATACTCGATCTGTCAAAGAGATTGCCCAAGAAGTCTCAACTCTTTCTGATAAGGCTCGAAAGGGAAACTTAAAGCCAGATCAGGTGAAAGAGGGGACCTTTACGATGACCAACTTTGGAATGTCAGGAGTTCTGATTGGAACCCCTATCATCCGCCAGCCAGAAGTTGCCATTCTTGGCGTCGGAGCGATTAACAAAAAAGTGGTTGCCTTAGAGGATGACAGCGTGGCAATTCGTTCTATGATGTATCTCTCACTATCTATCGATCACCGTGTAATCGATGGAATGTATGGCTGCGGCTTTCTAGCGGAAGTTAAGCATTACTTGGAGCATTTCCAATAAACGTCTCCCACTCTTCTTTTGAGCAGGTGTGGGGCCAATTCTCAAAATTTGCGCGATACTCATCAAGGTTTTCCATATCTACCCAATGCAGATGATCAAAATTTGTGATCCGATCGGGGAAGCGGAGGCCATTGAGATGGTCAACTTCATGCTGAAAAATTCGTGCTGTATAGCCTTCAAATTCTAGCTCTAGCTTTTCTCCCTCTCGGTTATAAGCAGTTGCTCGAATCTTTGTTGAGCGGGGGACAATTCCTGCGAGAGATCCGGTCGAAAAGCAGCCTTCGCGAAACGATTCCATTTCGTCGGAATACCATGTAATCGTAGGGTTAATAAACACGTCAAGGGGAGGAGAGAAATCGATGCGTTCAATGGTCATGTGCGTATCAACACAAATAATCTGAAGCGGAATTCCGATTTGAGGGGCCGCTAACCCTACCATCTTACTTTGTGCGCGCTCATCGACAGTCAGTCGGAGCATGTCATCGATGATCTCTTGAATGCGATCGCTTTGAATCTCTTCAAGAGGAACCTGTTCAGCATTTTCCTGAAGCATCGGGTGATTAGGCGGAATATAAGGGGGCTCGCCACCAAATACCATTGCATTGACTCCTAGTAGAATAATTAACCATCTCATGCCAAAAGGGTACTTTAAGTGAACCTTATCATTCAAGCTTTCCTAGAGTGTCCAATGAAGATTATTTGACGATACGATCTAATGATGCTAGTGAGAAAGAGGAAAGAATAGGGAACTACCACGAGAAGAGAGAGAAAAACTTTGAAGTTAAGCTAGGTGCAGCTTCGCGCTGAAGGCGCTGCTTTTGCTGCAACATGATTTGGTCAAGGGAGGATCTAAACTCCTCTACAAACACCCTTCTTTTAGAAAGATCAATTCCTCTAGGGCTTGAGAGAAATTCATGAATTTCAGCTTCATTCGGAGTTTCAGAAAAGATAGTGCCAAAATGTTTTTGGGCGATTTCTTTCACCTGAATCATTGCGAGAGCTTGTTCGGGTTTTTCAAGTCCCATAAAATCGCTCGCGAGTGCTTTAAACCCTGGGTCAAACTCGAATGCGCCCTCATCGATCCAAACACGATCTTCAGGACGTCTATGATCTGCTATTTCAGGATTTCTAGAAGGTCTCACGTCACGTTCGGCTCTATATTCCTTTCCTTCTTCGATGCGAGTGATTCTCTCCTCTTGAGTTAGAGGAGGAAGAAGTGTTACTCTACCCATTGGCTCTGGTTTGTCTTGTCCATCAGGCCAACGAATTCTTTGCGTAGACGTAGTTTCATGCGTTTGCTCAGAGTCTGAGAAGCGAAGTTCTACAGGTTTACCCACCTTTAGATCTTCAAGATCTGCGGTAAACTCTCTAATGAGTGAGATTCTTCTCCACTGCCTATCAGGAATAATCCCCAAGTCTTGACTCGATTTTCCGAGCCAATCGTGAATATCCTGTACTGATTCAATAGCAAGAGGAGGGGCGACAAAATATCTTTGAGCCCGATCTTTAAAAACCTCGACAGCGCTTTCTTCTATTTGAGTAGGAATGCTTAGTTCTATGCCTTCATCGGCATATTTGATGAGCTGCCCTACCTCGGCTAAATAGAGTTTTGTAAAGCTTGCACGCAATTCGAGGGGCATTTTTCTTGGATCTGTTGGGGGGATTCCAGCCACTCATTAATATCAAGCATATGGCCCCCATAAAAGGGAACATGATGCTCTTTTGCGAGTCGGTTAAAAGCCTCTCTGAGACTTTTGTCTAGGTATGAATATTCATTTAAGAGGTTGAGAAGGCGTTGAGGTCTGCAAAAGAAATTTCGCTCCCTGAATTCTAGCATTTGAAGTCGTGTACTTTTATAACCAAAGAAATAGCTTCGGAGTCTATTTAGAAATCCTGTCGGTTGTGCATTTTGAATTTCTTGAGTAACGCGTCCTGTAAGGGAACGCGCGTCATTTGTAGAGGGGTGGGATTGCAAGGATCTCTTCGCCCATTGGGCCCCTAAGGAGCGCTGTAGCAGTCTGTATCAAAGGTCACGGATCCTGTTTCAGAAAAATTGGTTCCAGTATTTGATGACATGTAGTTTGTTTCAGACTGAGAAATTTTGACATTTCCTCCTCCCGAGCCATTCAAGGTGAAATTTGAAGCTGTGTTTGATGTAACCGACGCACAAGCAGTTCCAGGATTTGAGGTTCTGACTCGAATCCCTTTGTTGGGATCAGAGGTTGTGACTTGATTCCTGTTGATTTGTGCGGAAATATCTCCGGGGGTATTTTCATTTGCGACATCAATCCCCCAGTTACTATGGGAATTAATTGAGATTCTATTATTAGAAATTATCCCATTTCGTAGTCCACTATTTCCGTTATTTGTGCTGTAGAAGATTCCTTGTCCTCCTGCCGTTGTGAAATTAGTAATTTGATTATTAGTGATTATTTGGACTCCATCAAAAGCTAAGATACCACGTGAAGATGTTGAATTAAGGACGTTTTTGTCAATCACTAAGGTTCCTTGTAAGATGCGAGTGCTGATATCAGAAAGGCCACTCCCTGGTCCTGTTTGAGTGATGGTATTTGACGTAACAATACTTTTAAAGTTAGGGTGGTTTACTCTGGCAATAATCCCGTCCCCTCCTCCGTTAGAATCGGAAATAGTGTTGTTTCCGATATAACATTGCCCGCCGGTATTTAATGAAGAGAAGAAAATCCCTGTATCTCCAGAATTCAAGACCTCGTTATCAAGGATGAGGGAGATAGCTCCTGAGTTTTCAATATATATTCCATTACTTGCTGATGAGATAATATGATTATCACTTATATTTACGTTACTAACGCCGTCTCCAAAAATGCCTTTTGCACTTGTATTTTGGATATTGAATCCCTTTACGATGGTATGAGAAGCTAGGGTGACTCCACTGCCAGCAGGGTTTGTAAGGGTTGGATTTCCTAAAGTTAGGGCAGGGATGGTGACATTATGTAGAGATATAGGTGTTCCTGAGCCAAGGAGAACTTGCCCTGGTTTCATTACAAAACCTGTATTGTATTTGCTGGTTGTTCCGTCTCCTTGGAAAACATAGATAAGGGTTCTTCCGGAGGGGGCTGATGATTCAGCAAGGGCAAGAGAGGCATAGGGGGAGGAAAAAGTTCCCAATCCTGGAGTAGTTGCTAAGTTGTTGACAAATATAACATTGACCAAATGGCCAAACTCATTTTTAAGAGAGTCAGTCACCGATTTTTTCTTAATAGGGATAATTTCATTTCGTATTACTGGCTGTAGGGTTCGTTTGTTACATGCTTTATTACTCAAACTCCTCGAAGCAGGTCGACAAGCAGTACTCTTTCCAAGAGGAATACGTATGCCGGCAAAACCTTGGTAGGTTGTTTTGAATACATCATCATAGTTGAGCTCGAATCCTACTTCTCCAAACCGAAAAAGTTCTGCAGTGAGTCGGAGTTTCATTCCCCAACTACTTTGGTAATGGTTACCCGAAACGGCATTTCCAAAGAGGTAGTAAGGGCCAATGGCTACATAAAGATCAACATAATCTGGAAAAACCCAAGGAATCGGAATGCCAATTTCGGCATTTGCAGACGGGAAAGCATAGTAAGTTTCTCTGGAGACATTGATACTTTGTTGAGCAAACCCTGCGAATGTGAGAGGGTTAGAGTGTTTCGTCCCCCCAACCGGGAGGTAGCCATTCAGACGAAAATCAACGTAAGAACTTAATAGCTCAACTCCGCCTGCAATCTGATGAGTATGCAGATTCATTGATGCACGGTAATCATAATAAATATTCCCACCAATGGAGAGTGCAGGACTGTCTAAAAGAGCTCTAAATCCTCCGCCTGTGTTAAATGCAACCTTTCCCTCATTCATGACATGTAGTTTTAAATCTAAGAAAGGAACGAAATAATCTTTAGTTTGAATAAAGAATAACTCTGTACTTGAATACCCTTTGTGTCCTGGGCCTCTTCCAAAATGGTGAGAGAGGCGCAGGTTTCCATGGGGTAGGCAAGTTGTGTTACTTTGGGTCGTAAGTCTTTCTGTTTCCCCTAAAACTTCAGGGTTTTCTGATGATATGTGGTATTCAGTAAGAATACTTGGTAGAGCGCTCCGACAAAGTTGCGGGATAAAAAGCAAAAAACAGATACTCAAAAAAAAGAAATTTGACATTATAAAACCATTCTTACGCCGGCCCAATCATTTAATAGCAAATGTAAATATAGTCAATAAAAATATTTTGGATGTAAGCCCAAAATGATAATGTCACCATTCTCCAAAGTAGAAATGTCACCTCTGGTAGGCTTAATAGCTGAGGAGGTGGCTCATGAAGGAGACATTAAAAATGAGTATAAAAGAGGCTGAGCGTCTTGGGACTATGAGACAAGTAGATAAGAAAAAATTGACACTAGCAAAGGCTAGCGAGGAGCTGGGCCTATGCCTGAGGCAAACAAAAAGAGTGAGAAAGCGGTACCTAGAACAAGGGGAAAAAGGTTTGATCTCGCTCAAGAGAGGAAGAGAAAGTAACCGAAAAATCGATGAGGGAGTCCGAGATAGAGCGATCAAGCTAATCAAAGAAAAACTTGGTGATTTTGGGCCAACGCTTGCAAGAGAGAAGCTCGAGGAATATGAAGGGATAAAAGTCTCAGATGAGACTGTCAGGAAATGGCTAATAGAGGAAGGGCTATGGAAGATAAAGCGGAAAAAAGAAGTGAAGGTTCATCAAAGAAGAGAGAGAAGAAGACGCTTTGGAGAGTTGCTCCAGGGGGATGGCTCGCCTCATGATTGGTTCGAGGGGAGGAGTGAAAAATGCGTCTTAATCCAATTTGTAGACGAAGCGACTAGCAAAACAACGGCTGCCCGGTTTGTAAAAACAGAAACTACCGATGGGTACCTGGATCTTTTAAAGGATCACTTGGGAAAGTATGGAAGACCATTAGGGTTATATGTGGATAAGCATAGTGTTTTTCGAGTCAACAGAGAAGAGATTAAAACGGAGGTGGGAATCACCCATTTTGGCCAGGTGGCAAAAGATCTTGAGATTGATTTAATCTGTGCGAATAGCCCCCAGGCCAAAGGAAGAGTAGAAAGGAAAAATGGAGTTTTTCAAGATCGATTGATCAAAGAAATGAGATTAAGAGATATCAACACAATGGAAGAAGGGAACAGGTTTTTGCCTGAGTTTCTAGAGATCATAAATGAGAAATTTGGGAAAGAAGCAGCAAGCACTGAAGATGCCCACAGAAAGATAAGAACGAGGGATAACCTGGAAAGGATTTTTTCCAGGAAAGAGACAAGAAAGCTCTCAAAAAATCTAACGTTCCAATACAAAGGCACCCTTTACATGCTGCAGACGAAGACCCCTCATAGGTTAAGACACGCAACCGTTGATGTTCTCTGGAGTGCAGGGGAAGAGATAAAGGTAGAGTACAAAGGGAAGCCTCTAGAGTACAAAAAATGGAGTGAAATAATCTATGAGCAGCCAAGGATACTGGACAGCAAGGAACTAGAAGGGATCAGTTGGGCGACCAAGCGACACTCAAAACCCAGGAGAAATCATCCATGGAGATGAAGAGAATAAGGAATCCTTGCCGCGTCTGCGCCGAGCCATCCCAAAGGGGCTGCTCGTCGCGTCGCAGATTGCGGGCGATGCCCGCAATCTGGTGACATTTCTATTTTGGAGAATTAGGTGACATTTCTACTTTGGGTTGACATAAAAATATTTTGGATTTATCCCTGAGGAGACGAGTATCCTGGAGTGCCATCAAAATCGTAGAGATGCTCTGTCTTAATGATGTCGAACCCTTCTGCTGTTAGAGCCTCTAGGACCTCTAGGAGCTCTTTTTGTTTGCACCCTCCGTGTTTGGGGCGAAAGCGTACTCTCCACTGATCAATACAAAAGGTTTCGGGCATCCCATCAGGGTAAACGCGGGCTCCACGATTGGTGATCATTTCAATATGAAAAGTGCCATAGCTATGCTCAAGTAGGCTTTTCTGAAAATCCATCATGGATACATTTGAGAAGAGGTAGACATCAATCCCTACAAGTTCCCTCTTTGTTTTGATTACCTTGCGGGTAAAGGTTTGAGAAATACCTTTTTTTTCTTCATAGGAAACGGCATTAAGCTTTGAGGGAGTTTCCCCTAGCCGCTGAATGACAGCTCCTGCAAACTCCTGTGTTCCCACTTTTTCCTTGCTGATGTCTTGCTTGAAAATGTCGTAGGTATGAACGCCGTCCTCTAAGGTTTTCAGCCATCCGTTATGAATTGCAGTTGCAACGTCGTATTGTTTGATATGGACCATCATCATGACCGAAGCCAAAATTAACGCCGAAGGATTCGCAAGATTTTGTCCTGCTCGTCTAGGTGCTGACCCATGGATTGCTTCGAACATCGCTCCGTGATCCCCAATATTTGCAGATCCTACAAGACCTACCGAACCCGCAATTTGAGCTCCAACATCAGAAAGGATGTCTCCATAAAGGTTAGGCATGACCACGACATCAAAAACCTCTGGAGTATCGGCAAGCTTTGCCGCTCCAATATCGACAATCCAATGTTCGTTTTCAATATCGGGATATTCCTGGGCCACCTCGTTAAAGACTTGATGAAAGAGGCCATCTGAGAGCTTCATGATATTATCTTTTACAAAGCAAGTGACCTTTTTTCGTCCATTTTGGACAGCATATTCGAAAGCATACCGGATGATTTTTTCTGAGCCCGGCTGCGAAATTAATTTAATCGATTCACAAACCTCGGGAGACTGTCGGTATTCAATACCCGAATAGAGATCCTCTTCATTTTCCCGCACAATCACCACATCCATTTGAGGGTGCTTTGTTGCAACAAAGGGGGAGTATGCCACGCAAGGACGCACATTAGCATAAAGCCCTAGAGTTGTTCGAATCGTCACATTTAAGCTTTTGAAGCCTCCACCTTGCGGCGTTGTGATCGGAGCTTTTAAAAAAGCTTTTGTTTGCCTAATAGTGTCCCAAGTCTTCTCCTCAATTCCTGTTGGGTGTCCCCCAAGATAAACCTTCTCACCAATGTCGACTTCATGGATATCGAGTTTTGCTCCTGCGGCTTCAAGGATTTTTAAGGCTGCATCCATGATTTCTGGGCCAATTCCATCGCCTCTGGCAACTGTTACGGGGGTTTTTTCGCTCACAAAGAACTCCTTACTTGATTGATTAACTCTCTAATTATATGATTTAAGATAAGTATTCAAGAGTTCGAACATGTTAAAAGATCTATTTGATGAGTACCAGCGAAATCTGAACTTTTTTTTCGACCATGTAGAGGTAGAAAAAGCAGAGGAAATATTTAAACTTTTTTTAGACTGCCAAGGAATGTTGATTTTCACTGGAGTTGGGAAAAGTGGAATTATTGCCGAAAAGCTTGTGATGACAATGATTTCAACTGGAACAAAAGCCTTGTACCTCCCCCCCATGAATGCTCTTCATGGAGATATTGGGATTGTTACCGACAAAGATGTTCTCATTTGCATCAGCAAAAGTGGAGAGAGTGAAGAACTCTTAAGCCTCATTCCCTTTGCGCAGAAGAAAGGGGCTAAAACCGTAGCCTGGGTCTCTAACATGCAATCAAAACTGGGTCTCGCCTGCGACATAGGAATTTCCCTTCCGTTAAATAAGGAGCTTTGTCCCTTTGACCTAGCCCCCACGACCTCGACATCGATCCAACTCATTTTTGGAGATGTCCTTTCTGTTGCGCTTATGAAAGCTAAGAACTTTAGCTTGGACGATTATGCGCTTAATCATCCTGCAGGCGCCATTGGGAAAAAGATTACGCTTACAGTTGATGACGTGATGCTTCAAGGAGAAACACTTCCTCTTTGTCGTCCCAATGAAAAACTGAGGGATGCGCTGGTTACCTTAACCGATAAAAAGTGTGGGTGTCTGCTCATCACCGATACCAAAGGAACGTTTCAAGGGATCTTCACCGATGGAGATCTTCGCCGCGCCTTCCAGAAAAATCCTGCTGAAATGCTAGAAAAAACAATGGAAGAACTCATGACACCCTCATGCGTTGCAACCCAAAAAGGGAAGCGAGCTCTCGATGCGCTGAAGCTTATGCAAAATGATGAGAAAAAATGGGTCAATGTCCTTCCGGTAATAGAATCAGGAACGCTCGTTGGATTGATTCGCATGCACGACCTCGTGCAGGCGGGAATCACCTAAAAAATAAGGGAAGACTACCCGAGATTCTTTCGTTTCTAGTCGCAGTCCATACTTTGTTTTCGATTCAAAGTAAGTGATTTTTCTGATTTCTGAGTAAGGAATGATCCACTCTCCTCCCTTGTTTGACACAAAAATTAACTGCTTATCTTCTAAAAAGATTTTATGAGGATGCGTTTCTAAGCGGATAAACTTTTTATAGGGGATCAATCCCCATCCGATCAAAAAAATTCCCAGAGAAAATATAGGAAGCCCCCAAATACTTAAGAAAGCTAGCGGAGCCCATACACCAAATACAAAAAGAATAAAAACTCCAACTCCTCCCAAAATCATTCCTCGAAGCAAAAGACGGTTTTTTACCTTTGATTGAACAACTGAGAAAAGTTTTAAACGATCCATTGAAAATTAATACCCTTTTCGTTATCCAAAAGCTTGAGTTTTATAAGGAATCAAGTTAGCCTGTATCCGAGGTGGATCTTATGGACATTGAAATCTTCACACTTTCGCACGATATCCTTATTGCAATTTTCGCAATTGGTTATGCCGCTATCATCCTTGAATTTTTGATTCGCGTCAATAAAACAGCAGTTGCCTTGTTTATGGCGGTCGTCTGCTGGTTGATTTACTTTGTTGGGGATCCCCAACCGCTGAGTGTGAGCACAGCTTTTCTGAACACGCACTTAAGCGATGTATCGCAAATTCTTTTCTTCCTGTTGGGTGCTATGACAATGGTTGAGCTTATTGATTCTCATAAGGGGTTCAATACCTTTATCCATTATCTCCACACACGTTCCAAAAGGAAGATGCTTTGGATTACCTGTTTTTTAGCCTTTTTCTTGTCGGCGGTCCTCGATAACTTAACGACGACAATCCTAATGATTTCTATTTTAAGGAAGCTGATCCCGCATAAAAAGGAGAGATTTCTCTTCTCATGCATGGTGATTGTTGCTGCAAATGCCGGTGGGGCTTGGACCCCAATTGGAGATGTGACAACAACAATGCTTTGGATTGGAGGGCAGATCACTTCGATGAAAGTGATTACAGAGCTTTTCTTCCCCAGTTTGATTTCTATGATGTTTCCTCTTCTTCTTTACACCTTCACCATGAAAGGGGAGTTTCCAAAGTCTGAAATCGATTTTCGCGATGAACCTCTAGAACCAGGCGCTCATCTTGTCTTCTACTTAGGAATTGTTTTGTTCCTTTGCGTTCCTGTTTTTAAGGCCTTAACGGGTCTTCCTCCATTTATGGGGATGCTTATTTCCCTTTCGATTATGTGGCTTGCGACGGATATTATGCATCACCGCTACGAGCAAAGACACCATCTCCGAGTGCCGCATATTCTGACAAAAATCGATGTTTCCAGTATTCTCTTTTTCTTAGGAATTCTGCTCAGTGTCAATGCCCTTGAATCCACGGGGCTTCTTGATGGTGCGGCGCAGTGGTTAAATGTTAACATGCGAAGCGAAGCGCTTATTGCTTCGGTGATTGGTGTTGTTTCAGCAGTCATTGACAACGTTCCTCTGGTTGCTGCAACAATGGGGATGTACGATCTTCAAACGACTCCGACCGACTCTCCACTGTGGCTCATGATCGCTTATGCTGCTGGTACTGGTGGGAGTATTTTGGTTATGGGTTCCTCTGCAGGTGTGGCTCTTATGGGGCTTGAAAAAGTGGATTTCTTCTCCTACCTTAAAAAGATGTCTCTACCAGTCTTCATTGGATATGTCCTTGGAATGCTCTTCTACGTCTTCTTATTCTAGATCTTAAGTCTTTTATATTTAAGTGTTTTTAAAAATTAAGATTTCATAGTGATATTTATCTATTGAATCTTTATAATCCTTGCAAATTTGGGGTGACTATTATGACCGTTGAAAAAATTGCTATGAATGGGATTTTCTGCGCAGCATACTATCTTATTGCCGCGCACAAAAAATACCTACCTATCCGGGCTCTCCGGATTCAAGCCGGGGCTTTTGCGTTGTCGTTGCTTGCAAAGGAGGTATTGTGCACTCCAAAGACCTCCAGAGGTCTGGATAAGAGTGATCTTGTTCCTTACGCTTTCGTTACAGCATCACTTTATTGGACAGCTATTAGCAAAAAGGCTCAATGCATTAGTACAGCAGTTCTGGGAACAACGTCAGTATTGATGGATCAGCCTCGTAGGACTCTCCGTGTGCCGCTTCCGCCTCTTCAAAGGAGGGAGCCTCTACCTTCTTACAATGCTCATCTTCCCGACGGCGTAAAAATTGGAAGTACTGATGTGCAGACCGTTATTGGTGATATTCTTGATTTGCCTGTGAAAGCGATTGTAAATGCCGCAAATGAAGTACTCTTAGGCGGAGGCGGAATTGATGGAGTCATACATAAAGCGGCTGGTCCCCAGCTAAAAGAAGAGTGTAGAAAGTTTCCCATCCTGGAAGACAGCACTACGGACAGGATTAAGATAGGGGATGCTGTTGTGACTCCATCATTTAATCTGACTGGAAGGGGTGGTGCAACCCAATATATTGTGCACACTGTAGGTCCACGAAGTAGCACAGGTGGTCGCGCAGCCCTTCTTGCAAATGCCTATCGAAATTCTCTAGAGGCTGCAAAAGTCCAAGAAATTCGATCGATTGCATTCCCGGCGATTTCAGTAGGAATATTCAGTTATCCATTTGAAGAAGCTCAAAAAATTGCCTTTGAAACAGTGAAAACATATGTAGAGGCAAACCCTCTCGCCTTTGATGCTGTTATTTTTGTCTATCATAAGAAAGATATTTGGGAAGAGCAAGAAGCTTCCATTCACACTGCCTGGCAAGAAAAAATTACTCATTAAGTTCATTCCCTAAAGATTTATCTGTACATAAGCGCATCCAATATCTTAAAAAACTTCAGAAGTTAAAGGCAGTTGAGAAGGCTGTCTGGAAGGTTTTTTCATGGGGAGTGAGAAAAAAAATCAGAAAAAGATGAAAAACGTTTGCTTAATAAATTCGAGCTGATGTATGGTCTCGTATTCTTTCTTAAGCAAAACAAGCGAAAGAAACGAAACGAAAGCCTTAGCGCTTTCAAGTGTTATTTTGACAGCGAAATTGAAGTGACAAAGCTTAAGGTTTGAGCGTGTCGAAATTTATTTCGACATGCCCCTATCAAACTTTAACTCGAACACATATATAAATAGTATTCGAGAATCAACCTAGCTTCGGCTAGGTTAATAGAGATTAAATTTTCAACGAGAATTTGATCCTGGTTCAGATTGAATGCTGACGGCGTGGATGAGGCATGCAAGTCGAACGAAGTAG
>CAYGKJ010000004.1:0-142253 GCA_964350675.1 uncultured bacterium
TCTTTTTTAAACCACAAATCCAATCGGTCTACAGGAAAATCCTCAGGATTTTCTACCTTTCCAAACCAAAACTCTAAGATCTCTTTAATCATCGCTTGTCCTTTTTTCTTATCCTCATCCCTTGTAACAGGATCAATGGAATAAAGAAAGAGAAAGCAAGGGCAGCAGATTTCAAAAAAACATGAATAAATATAAGAATCTCAACCACATAGACAGAGCGATGGATGTTTTTCCATTTTCTGTAGCCAAGGGAGCGGATGCTCCAATCAGTACTTGTGATCGTTAATAGGAGGAGAATCAAGAACGCCAGGCTCCCGGTATAGACAACAGGGTGGAGGAAGTAATCCAAAGGAAGCCCTCCCTTTTTCTGGATTGTTTTGATGAGTACACATGTGAGGTGAAAGACGGTATAAAGGAAAACAGTGATTCCTATCACCCGTCTATGACGCCCCAATGCTTTAAAAAGTTGCAGCTTGGGGAAGTGTTTTGCAAGAGGCGCTAGGGCTAGGCTTATGGTCAACAGGCTGAGAGCGCAGTAACCACTATGGATCAGAAGCTTTTTCCATGGCCTTGGGCCCAATTGATCTAGAAGCGTCGGCAACAGTAAAAAGATAAGGGCTGGCAGAAGCATAAACACGTATAGGAGAGGTTTATTAATCTTTGTCATCGTCAATCTCAAAATCGACGAGAGCCTTTGCCTTTTTACCAGCAATAAGACGAATTAGAGTGAGAACACACCCAATGAGAATATAACCTATGGAACAGACGACTAGCACAACAGAGAAAAAGTAGAAAATTCCAAAGAAGATAAATATAGCAATTAAAACTGTAAAAAGAATCAGATGAAAGGAGGGAACTCGAAAATGAAGGCTTTTAAGGCTAGGAAACTTCCATTTACTCACCATAAGGTAACCAAGAAGAATCATGACGCATGTTAAGATAATCGCACGCACAGTATAGGATATATTAAACCACTCTTTTGCAAAGACCGAATGAAGGAAGAGATTTAGTGAAATCGCTGCTGCTGCTGAGGCAGGAATGGGAAGTCCAGTAAAATTCTTCTTATAAGCTTCACTAGCTACTTTATCTGTCTTGAGTTCATGTGCCATTACGTTAAAGCGAACAAGGCGAAGAACTCCAGAAATTGTATAAAGCATTGCGCCAACAACTGCAAAAAATGAAAGGCTTGTTGCTGACTCAAGTGAAAGGCTTTTGAGAAATAAGACCGAGGGCGCAACCCCAAAAGAAATAGCATCAGCTAAAGAATCAAACATTGAACCAAATTCGCTTTCTGCCCGAATAATCCGAGCCACTGCACCATCTAACAAGTCGGCAAACGCCGCCAGCAACAGCAAGAGTGTCGACGAATAAAGCAACTGATAAGTTCCAACTCCAGGTTCTGTCATATTTGTCTTGAAAATAACAAACAGACCGCATGAAAGACCGAACGCAGTAATAATATTAGGCAAAAGGTAAAGCTGTTTCATGCCACCATCCTAACAAAATAAATAGTTTTTGGCGACTCGAAAACCATCTATTAAGAAGTTATCAGCGAAGGTGGATTCATCTATTGCAAAAAAAACTAAAATCCATCATTTCTACTAACAAAGAGGAAATCACATGAAAACTAAAGTATTTTTATTAATTGTTGGCCTCGCGATAGGCACGTTCGTTGGGTTATACTTTACCCAATTTAAATCTGCACTAACTCCAAAAAGGACTACGGAAACTACAGTTGATTACCGAAAAGAAAATGATTTCTTGTCTGATTTAATCAATGGGCACGAAGAGTTTAAAACGCACTACTACCCTCTTCATGAGAAAGAATTCTTAGATCTCGTTGAAAATGGCCAGAAACCTGGGGCCATTATCATCACGTGTTCTGATTCAAGAATTGTTCTTGATCGCCTTTTTTCTACGAATCCTGGCCAACTTTTTATCGTAAGAAATCCTGGTAATCTTGCTCCACCCTATACCATTGATTCAGCTCAACTGCAGGCTTCTGTACTAGCATCTGTCGAATACGCAGTTAACAGTTTAGGAATTAAGGACATTATTGTGATGGGGCATTCTGATTGTGGTGCAATGAACGCGATATATTCTAGAGCGGATCTATCAGGACTTCCAGGACTTATACGCTGGCTTTCTATTGACGATACGTTATTCAAGGCTTTTTTAAAAAAGCACCAAGAAAATCCCCTGACGAAAAAGGAAGGTCTTTTTCTATTTGAAAAATTTTCAATCGTTGGACAACTACATCACCTATCACACTACCCTATCTTGAGGGACCTACTTAAAGATAAACGCGTTCATTTGCATGGTTGGTTTTATGATGTAAGATCTGGAGGGATAGATTATTATGATACCGATAAAAAAGGTTTTTTTCCTCTATCGATAAAAGAGCCCCGTTCATGACCTCTATTAGAGGAAATGCCGTATATGCGCTGCAGCTCAGTATCGTATCTGGCATTTCCTATTTTCTTGGATATTTTCTAAGTGGCTTCACGCTTCCAACAGTTGCAGAAGTAGGCGGCCTATGGAGCGTTATTTCTGGTGTTCTTGTCATGAAACAGCATCAGAGCGAAAGCTACTCAGCGGGGTTTGGACGCCTTCTTGGGACACTTGTGGGATGCGTAGTATCCGCTATCTGTCTATATATTCCCGAAATGATCTTGGCTCTGCTCCTGAGTATTTTCATTACATCTTTGATTTGCACAAGTATCCCCAAGTTAAAAGAATTAAACTTTCAGGCATGCATCACCAGTGCTGTCATCATCATCATTTGGCAGTTGGGATCAAAAAACAACGAGTGGCTTTTTAGTTTTTCACGGTTTATAGAATCAGTCGCCGGTGTTTCGGTCGCTATTGCTGTTGCAAATACTTCCCGTATTTGGGAAAAAATCAAAAGATCTTAGTTTTACAAATTCATAATGCGCTTGCCTTGTTTATGTTGAAAATTTTCAGAAATTTTTTTTGCTTTTTGTGTCAGTTTTTTGTAGACTTCTAGATTCCGACTACAATATATAGTGTGTTAAAGGGGAAGTAGAATACTAGATGTTGTAGAAGAGGTTAGTTTACTGAAAATCTAAATTATTAGGAATTTTGTTCCAAAATCGAGGTATTAATATGGTAAAATCAGAGTCTAAAGCTCATAATAGTTCTAAAGAAATGCTCAGCTCCGTCAAAAAAGAAATTATTGAAGGGAGCATCGCAGCCGGTGAAAGTACTTTCACTGTCGTTAAAAGGAATGGAACAATTGTCCCATTTCGAAAAGAACGGATCTTTAAGGCTATTGAGTCGGCACTTCACGAAACAAAAAAGATCGCTAAAGAAACTCCCCTTACGGATGATCTTAATGAAATTGCTAAACAAGTCACCCATCAAGTAGTGGAGCAGCTTTTTGAGCTAGCATCGAAAAATGTCTCTCTAACGGTTGAAGGAATCCAAGATCTTGTCGAAGTCACTCTGATGAAAAATGGTCACCATGATGTTGCTCGTGATTACATCATCTACAGAGACCACCACAAAGGGTTAAGAGGCGATGACCCTCGCAACATAAAAGTAATTCGCCGTGATAGCGAGACCCCCGTACGCTTTAATCCGATCAAGATCGCTGCCTCGATTGAAAAGATCTTTAGACGGTTAAACCAGATTGAAGGGCAAACTCCTGATGACATCATCTCGATTGTCAATACCCTTTCTCAGCAGGTTGTTGGAGAGGCTGTCCATTTAGCAAAAACTGAAGATCTTCATATCCATAATATTCAAAACCTCGTCGAAGAAGCTCTTATGGGTGCTGGTTATTTCCAAGCAGCGAAGGATTACATCCTTTACCGCGCAGAGAAAGGACAGCAAACCAGTGCAACAGCTCCCCCAAAAAAGAAGCAGCGCCGCAAGGCAAAAGATGGCGAGAGAAATTTTAAGTTTCAAACGCAGGGTGGCGAGCAAAAGTCTATTACTGAAACCCATCTTCTTGATCGCCTCGATCATGCATGCCGCGGCTTTGAGAAAGTTGCAAAACCAGAAGAGCTTTTAGAAAGTGCCATCCTCAATTTCTATGAAGGGATTAAGGAAGAGGAAGTCGACCAAGCACTCATCATGTCAACCAAAGCAAAAATCGAAAAAGATCCCCTCTTTTCCAAGGTTGCAGCACGCCTTCTTCTTGATAAACTCTATCGGGAAACACTCGAAACCGACACCCTCGATCATGACTTAGAAAAAAAACATCTAACTTACTTTAAAGAATATATTGCCCACGGTATCAAACTTGACCAGATCTCTCCTGAGCTTGCCAAGTTCGATCTTGATGCTCTTGGAAAAGCGATGAAGCTAGACCGAGATGACAAATTCCAATACTTGGGATTGCAAACCCTTTACGACCGCTATTTTATTCATGAGAACCAGCGCCGCCTAGAAACGCCTCAAATTTTCTGGATGCGTGTCGCTATGGGGCTTGCAATAAATGAAAAAGATAAAACCAAGCACACGCTTGATTTTTATGAAACTCTCTCAAAACATGACTATTTATCAGCAACTCCCACACTATTCAACTCGGGAACAACACACTCTCAACTTAGCTCTTGCTATCTCTCCACGGTTATGGACGATTTAGAGCATATTTTTAAAACCATTTCTGATGACGCACAACTCTCAAAATGGGCGGGAGGACTCGGAAACGACTGGTCCAATGTTCGAGGAACAGGAGCCCGCATCAAAGGAACCAACGGACAAAGCCAGGGGATTATCCCCTTCCTCAAAGTGGCAAACGACACCGCTGTAGCTGTCAATCAAGGTGGAAAGAGGAAAGGTGCAATGTGCGCCTACCTTGAAACCTGGCATATTGATATTGAGGACTTCATTGAGCTTCGAAAAAACACCGGAGATGAGAGGCGCCGTACTCATGACATGAACACAGCAAACTGGATCCCTGACCTCTTTATGAAACGGGTGAAGGAAAATGGAACGTGGACTCTCTTCAGCCCCAATGAAGTGAGTGATCTTCATGATCTATATGGACAAGCGTTTGAGAAACGGTATCTTGAGTATGAAAAAATGGCTGATGAAGGAAAAATTCTTCTTTGGAAGCGGGTTGAATCCCTCCAACTCTGGAGAAACATGCTGAGCATGCTTTTTGAAACAGGACATCCATGGATTACTTTCAAAGATCCTGCAAACATCCGCTCTCCTCAAGATCATGTCGGCGTTGTCCATAGTTCAAACCTTTGTACAGAGATTCTTCTCAATACATCGAAAGAAGAGACCGCAGTTTGCAACCTTGGTTCGATCAACCTAGCTGAGCACGTGACTGAAAAAGGACTCGATGAGAAAAAGCTTGCTAAAACAATCCGAACGGCAATCCGGATGCTTGATAATGTCATCGATGTGAACTTTTACCCTATTCCTGAGACTAAAAATGCCAATATGGCTCATCGGGCAATTGGATTAGGCCTTATGGGATTCCAAGATGCTCTTAACATTTTAAGCTTTAGCTATGCTAGCCACGAAGCAGTTGAATTTGCCGACCGTAGCATGGAAATGATCTCTTACTACGCGCTTCTCTATTCTAGTGAACTAGCAAAAGAGAGAAACCCTTATCCGAGCTATAAAGGTTCGAAGTGGGAACGGGGGCTTCTCCCAATTGACACGATTGATCTTTTAGAAAAGGAAAGGGGTGAAAAGGTAGAAATGGATCGCTCCTCTTCAATGGACTGGGAGAGGGTGCGAGAGTCAATCCGTAAACATGGAATACGCCATAGTAATGTGATGGCAATTGCCCCTACAGCAACCATTGCGAATATTGCAGGAATCACCCCATCCATTGAGCCCAACTATAAGAATCTCTATGCAAAATCAAATCTCTCAGGAGAGTTTACATTCTCCAACTTCTACCTTGTGAACAAGCTCAAAGAGCTTAATCTCTGGGATGATGAGATGATCGATGATCTTAAATACTTCGATGGATCGGTTCTTGAAATCGGACGAGTCCCTGAAGAGTTGAAGAAACAGTTCCTCACCTCGTTTGAAATTGATCCCGAATGGATCATCGAGTGTGGATCTCGCCGCCAAAAATGGATTGACCAAGCGCAGTCTCTCAATCTCTATTTAGCAGAGCCAAGCGGAAAAAAACTCCATAGCATGTATCTATTTGCATGGAAGAAAGGAGTAAAAACAACGTACTACTGCCGCACACTTGGAGCCACTCAAATCGAGAAGTCAACTCTCGATATTAATAAACGTGGTCTCCAACCCCGATGGATGAAAAATGAGTCCCCTTCCGCTAGAATAAAGCTCGATCGAGATGTGGAGCCCACGGTTCCGGTATGCAATCTCGAAGAAGGTTGTGAAAGCTGTCAATAATAAGGAAAATAATGATGCAAGAAAATACAAGAGCAAAAGCTGCTGCAAAGCGGCTCATCAACTGCACAACTGTTGATGTAAACCAACTCATGCCCCTAAAATATGACTGGGCATGGGAACACTACCTCAATGGGTGTGCCAACCACTGGATGCCTACGGAGGTCCCTATGGGGAAGGATATCGAGATTTGGAAATCAAATCAGCTATCTGACGCAGAGCGCCTTCTCATTATGAGAAACCTCGGGTTTTTCAGCACTGCTGAAAGCCTCGTAGCAAACAATATTACCCTCGCAATCTATAAGTATCTCACAAACCCTGAGTGCCGCCAGTATTTATTACGCCAGGCCTTTGAGGAAGCAATCCATACTCACACTTTTCATTACATCGTTGAGTCACTCAATCTCGATGAGGGTGAGATCTTTAACATGTACAATGAGATCGAAGCAATCCATGATAAAGACAAATTTGAGATGAAATTGACTGAAGAGGTCCTTGCTGGCAACTTCGATACTTCAACTCTAGAAGGCGCACAAAAGTTCCTTGAAAACCTTATTGGATTCTACATCATTATGGAAGGAATCTTCTTTTATAGCGGTTTTGCGATGATACTCTCCCTACATCGTCAAAATAAGATGACTGGAATCGGTGAGCAGTTCCAATATATCTTGCGCGATGAAACGATCCACTTAAATTTTGGGATCGATCTGATCAATGGAATTAAAGAGGAAAACCCCGAGCTTTGGTCCCCTGACTTCCAAGACTACACAATCGGAAAAATCCGTGAAGCTGTAGAACTTGAGATCCGTTACGCAGAAGAATGTCTTCCTAAAGGAATCCTAGGCCTCACCGCACCGATGTTTCGCGAGTATGCACAATATATTGCAGACCGCCGCTTAGAGCGCATTGGACTTAAAACCCAGTACAACTCCAAAAACCCTTTCCCATGGATGAGCGAAACCATCGATTTAGGAAAGGAGAAGAACTTCTTTGAAACTCGCGTGACCGAGTATCAATCTTCATCCACTTTAACGTGGTAAATCAAAGGGCGCCTTTTGGCGCCCTTTTTGTAATACCCTAAAGCTCTTTGTCAGGTTAAGTACTAGGACTTAAATTCAGCTTTGGTAACTCTAGTGTAGCGGGTTGGACATCACGCACAAGAAGAGATTTCACTGAGCGTCCAACTGTACGGGCACCATCACCAACGATGCATAAACCATCGTAGGCAATTTCCGCTCCAAACTTAATCACCCTCCCAAAAAGAGCTGCAACATCCCATGCAATCTTACAAACAGATTTAACGGTGTCTACAATGAGTAGAACAACATTTTTTACCAACGTGTAGGCAGTTTTAATACAACCAGCAACGAAAACACCCCCAGTTCTAATTAAGCCCCCAACAATTAAAAGCGCGACAGCACCTGCGGTTATGGTATATGCAGCAACTGAAGTATAAACAGCAACTCTAGCAAGGGGATTGTTTTGAACGACCTGTCGTGCGCCCTGAAAGGCTTGTACAGCATCATTTCGAACAGCTTGCACGCCATTTCGAACAGCAGCGACATCGTCTCGAACTGCCTGGTGCATTCCAGCTGTTTGTGCTCTTACAGCCGCAAATTGCTGGATTCCCTGGTACACAGCATATGCCAAAATTGCACAGGCCGCAAGTCCCACAAGCGCAAACCCAACTCCAAGCACATTCCACGCAACAGTTACAATAGACATAACAACTGTCATGACTCCACCCCAGACCACTGCAGGAACCGAACAAAGACCTGTTACAGTCCACGCAATAGCACCAGCCAACAAGCCTAACCCTTGGCTCATAAGTCCTTGTTCTACACATTGCACCCCTAGATCTGCTACACATTGTGCCCCTACCTGAGGAATAAGGCTAGCTACTGTAGCCACAAGTGCTAGCTTCGCTACTGGTACTGGAGGTCTTACATTGATTCGTCCCGCTCTTTGATTCAAATGGCTAATCTCTGGTGCCTGATGTCTGTTCTGAGTGTTGTGTTGTAATGATTCCATCGGATCAATACTCCCTTTTTTTTGATTTCAAAAAATTAGTTCAATTAATTGCCAAATTAGCCCTAAACTATTTTTTTTCCTCGGAAAGGGTATCAAATACGTGTTTTTAATTCTATTTTAATTCTGCCAATTCCACAGATGAGTGAAACCATCGATCTAGAAAAGGAAAGGAGTTTTTTTGAAATGTTCGTGACAATCTATCAATCTCCATCCATCGTAACGTGGGAAGGGTTTGAGGTTGCCAGTGCCTGCGCACACCACGCTAACCCATTAAAAAATAATAACTTGACACGCCTTTCCTTATCCACTTAATAAATTTTATATTTAGTTGCAGATATTCACGGAGACTTGATAAAGTTTCTCCCGTATTTACAACCTGAGGAAGCTCTATGGAAGCTATTATTGATGGAATTGAGACCCTAGTCTATGGAAACCCTTGCGAGGGAGATCGACGCGTAGACGAAACACATCGTATTATAGCTACGAATATCGATGGAGAGGATATCGATAGTCGGATTCAAAAAGCTCAGGTTGTGATTTTGCTTGAGCAGCGCAATAGCGAGGGAAACAACTGCCAAGAAACCAAACACTTAAATGGACGTGTTATCCGTCTTAACTTCAACAAAGGGGACCACCTTTTTTCTAAAGAAATATTGAAGCTTCTGGGCTCAGTAGAAAAGGACATTGATCTTGGGTATCTCCCTTATTCCATAAGAAGGCATTCCCAAAGCTTGGACACACAGACCCTCTCTAAAGATGAGATAAAGGTTATAAAGCATTGGCAACAAATTATTGACCAAACCCTCACTGCATGCGCCATGCGATTTCTATCCACACAATTCTTTAGGAATATTTTTGTTCGCTACCCGAATGATTCACAAAATCTTCTTCAATTACTCTATACGGATGATTGGGAATCTCATTATGACTCGATAAAGTTACTAAGCAAACAAGATGAGGTTGAATATCTTAATGAGTTTATCAAAAAGTTGATTGCTGAACTCAAACAATGCGAAGAAACAATGATAAGCTTTTCTCACAAGAAATCCTTACCAGGAAACACTGAGCTGGTCGATAGAATCTTTGCCTCTTTAGCAAATGACCAAAAAGTCTGGGTGGTTGCAGACGAATCTCGGGGAAGATACACACACTCTTTAAACGAAAAAGGAGTAACCCACCTTTATGAATCTCTAGAGAGTCAAAAAATTAACTATATTACCTTGAAAGCTCTCACAAGTAGCGATAAAGATTTGGCCTTTTCTCACGACAAAACATCTATTTGTCAGGTAGAAAGTGAGAAAGATGAATCGTTTGAAAAAATTCGAGAATCCTTACGCAAAGAGTTTGAGTTTACTTATCCTGACGGCACATCTCTTCAGGAGCAATATACCCACACCACAGAGGTTTTTAGATCTTTGGACAAAAGCATCAAGACACTTGATGATTATCAGGAAGGTTTAGCTCTGAAGGGGTACTACGCACAGCTATCGCTAGAGAAAGCTCTAGAATGGAACTAAATGAACCCTCAAATAACAATTGTGGCCTATGAGTATAGAAAGTATCAGTAACTACTCCTTAGGGGAAGTATTTTGTGCTTTTGAAGATAAAGATCGAGCTAGACCTTTAGATACATTGGTTTGGTACCCTACTCTCACCCCAGAAAATCAAAAAAGAACCGGAGTCTGGGAACAGCCTGAAGTCTCGCTTGGGACTCCAATAACTCCAGGAAAACATCCCTTAATTTTGATTTCACATGGGTGGAAAGGTGAAAATATAGAATTAGTATGGCTTGCAGAAAAACTCACAAAACAAGGGTATATCGTTGCCGCTGTCAACCATTACGGCAATACTTGGCAAACTTTTTTAGAAGAACTTTCAAACCAAATAGAACATCGCCCACAAGACATCTCTAAAGCACTTGACCACCTATTAAACGAATCACCCTTTGCTTGTCATATCGAACAAGAAAAAATAGGGTTTGCAGGTTTTTCAATGGGAGGGCTCGCTGGAGGTGAAATTAACAACGCCTCCTATAAAGACAAGCGCTTTCGCGCCTTTTTTCTAATGGCTCCTAGGGGAGCAGATTTTTCTGAAACGAGTTTAGGAGAAATCTCAAGCCCTGTGCATATTGTTGCTGGTAAAATCGATCAAATCTTGCCAATAGAAAATCACGCAGTCTATATTCATAGGCATGCTCCAAAAGTAGTACGCTGAATATATTAGAAGGAAAAATCGGTCATTTTATATTTCTTAACTGCCCTACAAAAGTTGGTCTGAAACTTCTCGCTCCTGAAATTGTGCAAGATGCCCCTTCCGTGAATAGAGCTAATGAGCACTCGAAGATTTCCAAAATGGCCATAGATTTCTTTTCTAAGAGTTTCCCCTAATGCATTTTAATCAGCCTCATTCCGTTTCAATTTGCTTTTCGATAAGAATTCCAGTTGAAACATAATGATTGAGAAGCCTTTTTCCTATCATTTCAATCTCGCGATCGCGAGGATCCTGGAATCTCATAAGAGTGTCTGCAGCCAAGAAGAGAAAGAGTGATGTTGAGAGGAAAGCTTGGCGGTCCTCACAACGGGTGATCGATTCTCCGAGGTCAAGCATGAGTTGGTGAACCGAGCGATACGCATCGTTTCGAGAAATTTTCTCCTTTTCTCGGAGATGGATGGGAGTCCCTGCTTCGCGGTGTCGTTGAGCAACAGCTGCAAGTTCTTGAGCTAAAGAATCGAGCTCAGCTGTAGAAAGGATATTTTCTTCTGCAGGCTGCTCTAAATGACCTGCCCAATCGCCTTCAACTCTTTGCCGCATTTCACCGATATTGATCTCACGGATTTGGTTACGGGCCCATTTTCGAATCTCTTCGTGACTATCGCTAAATAGAATAAGATCGAGAGGACCGTGCTTATCAAAAACCATCATTTTTTCGACGAGAGCGACAAATTCATCCTCCGAAAGTTCTGCATGAAGAGGAACAAAATGTTCCTTAACTTTTAGTGCTTCAACAGTTGGAGCTTCAGTGGAAGTATGCATCCACTGCCCAATTCTGTCTGCGGAAAGCTCTCGAGCTTCGGGTCGGATCACTTCCTGAACAGCTTCATCTTCTTCAAGGTGTCCTAAAAGACTTCGTATTTGATCGGATTCTGAAGTCAATGCAGCTAAGAACTCCTCATTTGAATCCCCACCATGAGCACCAAGGATGAACTGGTTAAGAGGACTACGATCGACTATCCCTTCCAAGTGCTCGGGAGCAACTAACTGGCCTGGATTATCTTTTGCTCTATGAAATGCAAGAATCATACAACTACGAGAAAACCCTTCTTCTGTTCGATACCGATGGTGAACAAGAGATCCTGCAGCAAAAACTGTCGTTAAAGGCTTCTCTGCATGAGTTACCTCAACAACCATTGGAGTTTCGGAACCTCGCACTTCCTTCTGAAATTGAAAAACTCTATCAATACTTTCTGCTGTGGTAAAAATACTGGCATTTTCACTTGACCATGCACCTCTTGAGTCATCGACAAAACAATTTCGTGAGCCTTTATGTGTCCCGGGAAGGAAGACAAAGTTTTGCCCTTTAGGGCCACTAGGCTTATCCTTTTCCCAAGTTAAAATCACCTTATACTCATCATTGAAAGGCGTGTTATCGATATGAAGCATGTTATCTTGAGCCAAAACTGAAATAGGTTCTGCATCTTTGCCTCGGGCATCAACGGCTCGAATAGGGCCTCCTACACGATACGAAACAAGCGCAACAAGAACTGGATGAAGAAACGCTTCATTAAACGCTTTATCTGCTAAAAAGTCAGGGTGGTTTGCAAGATTCACATAGGAATGGATCCAACTCTTACTTCCTGACTCAGCTAGAATATGGTTGTAACGGGAAATGAGTTGTTGAAAGCTTGCAGTTTCCAATATCGATCCAAAGATCACAGCTCCATTTTCATCAAGGTTGTCGGCTAAACTTTGAAAACTTGCAACCATCTTGGCAGCTTCGACAGGCCCATAACGGTCAACCCATGAATTTCTGAGGGTTTCGAGCATCTGCCCTCTGAAGGCGTCCTTACCGTCAGCATCAGCAAATCGCTTATAAACAGATGCTGCTCTAACCATACCTTTCGGAACAAGATCAGGAATAATCCTCTCTGCTCCAGTCCTCTCAGCAACGAGCTGATGGACTCTTTCAGATTGGAGATCCAAGTCTACTCGGTATGTTTTTGGTGTTTGTTCTGGTTTTGGTATATGTAACTGTGGTTCAACAGCTAATGTTGCCATAAAAGTACCCTCTTCTTTACCCTCTATTTATTATATTATAGCAAAATCTTTAATAATATTGAACTAAATGTTAACTTGCTGTTTACTAGTGAGATGTAAAAAGTAATTTCTTTAAATCATTAAAAGAGAATATATTATGTCGCTTATTTGGCTCACAGGATTTTCAGGATCAGGAAAGTCAACCATTGCAGAGGCTTTTCACCAAATCAATGAAGCTCCCATTTTGGATGGGGATAAAGTGCGTGAACGGCTCGAAAAAGGACACGTTCATGGAGTCGAAGGACAAAGCCAAAACCTTCAAGCCGTTATTGAGATAGCAAAAGAACTTCTACAAACAACCCCTTATGTAGTTGCTGCCTTCGTCAGTCCAAAAAAAGAACTGAGAGCACGCGTTAAGCAAGAAATCGAGAACGAAGGATATCGATTCATCCTAGTCCACGTTCAGGCATCGATTGAGGAGTGTCAACGTCGAGATCCTAAAAATCTATACCAAAGACTTAAAGTGGGTGAAGATATCAAACTTGCTGGGATCAATGTTGAATACGACGTCCCAGAAAGGCCAGATGTTATTTGCAACACTGAAGAAATGCCTGCAGAGGGATGTGCTCGAGAAATTTTGAAGCAAATATAATGCGTTTTAAGTATGATGGGGGAAATGGAAAACGCAGCATCAAAAAAAGTTGGCGATCGATACCGCGATTATGTTTACACTAAAGTTCTTTCTCTGGAAGAGCTTCAGATGGTGCTCTATGAACTGACCCATGAACCTACCGGCGCAAGGGTAGTCCATTTAGAGGCTGACGATCCAGAAAATCTTTTTTGTTTATCCCTTCAAACACTTCCGAACGACTCAACTGGTGTCGCCCATATTTTAGAACACACGGTGTTATGTGGTTCCAAGAAATTTCCCGTAAAAGACCCCTTTTTCTCCATGGCCCGTCGCAGCTTGAACACCTTTATGAATGCGATGACAGGGGCCGATTTCACCTGTTATCCCGCTGCTTCTCAAGTAGAAAAAGACTTCTATAACCTTCTCGAAGTTTATCTCGATGCCGTCTTTTATCCTGAGCTTAAAGAAATGAGTTTTTTGCAAGAAGGACACAGACTCGAGCTCGACCCTAACCTCGTTTACAAAGGGGTGGTTTACAATGAAATGAAAGGAAGCCTTTCCAACCCTGAAACAAGACTTTGGCATGAACTGACAAAATATTTAACTCCTGATTTAACCTATGCGTTTAACTCAGGAGGAGAGCCGAAAGAAATTCCTAATTTAACTTGGGAACAGCTCAAAGAATTCCATGCAACCTATTATCACCCCAGCCGCTGCATCTTCTTCTTTTATGGCAGCCTTCCCCTTGAAAATCACTTGGATTTTGTTGCAAAAAATGCTCTTAAGGGCGTAAAAAAACTTCCCCCTCTTGAAAAAATACCCAAGCAAAAGCGGTTCGAAAAACCCCAAACACATGAAGGGAAGTACCCCGGAGAAAATGGGCAACAGTTCGTGTCATTTTCTTGGCTTACCTGCCCAATAGACAATCAGGAAGACGCTCTTGCACTTGCACTCATCGACTCGATCTTGATGGAAACCGATGCCTCTCCTCTCAAACACGCACTTCTAAAATCAAAGCTCTGCACCCAGGCCGATGGTTATCTTGACACTGACATGAGCGAAATTCCCTATGTTATTATTTGCCGTGGCTGCGGCGTTGGAAGCGCAGAAAAGCTTAAGCAAATCGTTTTAGATACATTAGAAGGCCTGAAGATCCAACCAGAGCAAATTGAAGCAGCAATTCATCAATTAGAGTTTTCTCGATTAGAGATCACAGGAGACTACGGTCCCTTCGGGCTAACTCTCTTTATGCGCTCCATTCTTGCCATGCAACATGGATGCCCCGCTGAAAATGCCTTAACAGTTTACAGTCAATTTAAAAAACTAAGCCTTCTAGTCAAAGATCCAAATTTTCTTCCAGGGATCATCCGGAAGTATTTTCTCGACAACCCCCATTTTTTGACCCACATTTTTTCTCCCGATAACACCCTGGAAAAAAGTGAACAAGAAGAAGAAAAAAACCGACTCAAAACAATCGAAAAAACGCTCACAAAAAAAGACTGTGATGCAATCAAAAAACAGACCAAAGCTTTAGAGAAATATCAAGAAAAAGTAGAGTCCCAGTCTCTTGATTGCCTCCCTAAAATCGGCATGGAAGACGTCCCTAAAGAAGTCACAGATTTTCATCTCGAACATGAGCAAATTGAGCAGCTTACCGTCTTTCATCATGAGTGCTTTACCAATCATATCGTTTATGCACGGATGCTTTTTGACCTCCCACAGATCTCATATGAAGACCTTCCCTACCTTCAGCTATTGATTTCTATTCTTCCAGAACTTGGGTCAAGAGGAAGAGACTACCGCGCGAACCTTGACTATATCAACTTGTACCTAGGAGACTTTGGAACATCTTTAAGCCTCTATCCACAGATTGATGATCCAAATCATCTGAGACCTGCTTTTGGATTTAAGGGAAAGGTCCTTAATCGAAACCTTTCAAAGTTGTTTTCACTCTTTTCAGATATCTGCATGACCCCCGATTTAAAAGATGCAGGCCGGATTAAAGAGCTGATCCTCCAAATTCACACCTCCCTTGAGAACCGCCTCACTAGAAGCGCCATGACTTATGCCATTCAACGCTCAGCCAGAATATTCTCTTTAACACCCTTTATTAGCGACGCGCTAAATGGACTTTCCTATTTTCAGTTTGTTAGAAAGATCGTTAAGGACATCGATAAGCATCTCCCCCACCTTATTGAGAAATTTTTGCAACTAAAATCAAGTTTATTTCACTTTACAGCGCCTCACCTAGTCCTTAGTTGCGATAAAGATCAGTACCGAATACTTTCCAAAGAAAAATTTTTCGATCTACCGAGTCTTCCTTCAAAACCCTTTAACCCTTGGAAAGGCTACTCACTTCCTAGCTCCGGGGCATCAGAGGCGCGCACAATCTCATCCCCCGTTGCATTTTCTTCTCTAGGGATGAAAACAATCACTCACTCCCCAGCCCTATCGGTATCCACCGATCTTATGGAAAATACCTTTCTCCATAAAAAACTACGGGAACAAGGCGGAGCCTATGGTGGTGGCGCTAATTATAATCCTCTGACAGGAAGCTACTACCTCTATTCCTACCGTGATCCTCACATCTCCTCAACATTTGAAACCTTTCTCGAGGGAATTACCCGAATCGCTAAGGGAAAATTCACTGAGCGAGATCTCACCGAAGCAAAGCTTGGGATTCTCCAAGATGCTGACTCTCCAGTTTCTCCTGGTAGTCGAGCAAGCGTTGCCTATTCTTACTTTCGCGAAGGTCAAACAAAAAAAACGCGAGAGGAATTCCGCGACCATCTTCTAAGTGTCAGCAAAGAAGAGGTAAAAGAAGCTGTCAAAGAGAAGCTCGATCCCTCGAGCGGGATCAAGGCCACATTTGCTGGCAATGCCCTTCTGAAAAATGAAAATCCTGGCCTAAAAACAGAACCTATCTAGGGCTCGTTTAAGAACATGAGCCACCTCCTCTGCTTTCAAGCCTATCAGAGGTGACATTTCTACTTTGGAGGATGGTGACATCATCATTTTGGGCTTACACAGCTGTAATTTTTGTTGAGTTAATGTGATTTTACATGCATAATTTTGGGCAAAAATTGGAGTTTTTTTATGGAAGATATTAATCTTTCTTTTATTCATCCTATGAACCAGACACGCATTTATGGGGGAATGGCTCTTTTGGCTCTTGCTTCAAGGGCTCTTTTTACCCGCTATGAATCCGTAAAAATTGTTGCTATGACCACACTCTCAAGTCAAATTGCTATTTCAGCGCTCGGTCTCATACAAGAACATTATATAAAATTAAACGCTTCTCCAGCGCAGATTATCGTAAAAGAACTTTATTTAATGGCATCCCAAACAATGGCTTTAGGAACCGTTAGATCAAAAAATGTGTATATTCGTGTTTTTCTAAAATCAATAGATGTGAACGCGATTTGTGTAGCGGCGATCACAGGCTGTTTATTTGCTCTAGCCTCACGCGCTCCTCTTTTACGACTGAAACAAAAAGTCACTTTGAGTCAACTTACCCCTTTTACCCTTACAAGTCTCGCCATAGCAACCATTGTAGCAGATGTTCATGCCAAGCGCATTCCTATCACGAAACCTTTTCTCAATCGTGAAGGGTTAGAATTGATTAAAGATGACGAGAAACATTGTTTCGAAGTGATTGATCTTAGCTCCATTAGACAAGAACATAGGAATAGACAGGTTGGTTTTTTAGGCACATCTTTTATCTTAATACTAGCTATTCTTGTGGGAACCGTTGCCTATCGAGCAGGTCTGATTTTTAAGAAACCATCATAAAGGGAAGCGCTACTGAGAAGGGTTTGAATCTCATTGAAACAAAAACGTACGTTAAGGGTCCAAAAACCGACTTAAGTCCTTTTTTTTAAATTGCACCAAATAGTTTTTAATAAAGATCTCCGTAGCAAGCGATGACAAGGGATACTGCACTTTGTTCTGTTATCTTGGATTTTGCTTCTCATCATTCATAATTGTTGTTTGAACTCATAAAATGAGCCCTTAGGGTTTTCTAAAAATACTCTTTTGAGTTAAGCTCAGGGATTAATTTAGGAGTTTAAGAATGTCTCGTTTTTTATCTGGAATTGTTTTGGTTATCTGCCTATTTTCTACGCAAGTTGAAGGGAAAGAAACGGGAGCAAGTGACTCCATAGCTTATGGTAAGCGTTACCCAAGTTATAAAAACACCCCAGGAAAAATTTTTTCGCAGCCTTTTATTGATGTCGCCAAGGCTTGCACTCCCTCTGTAGTCTTCATCAGGGCAGAAGGAGGAATGGACAGCGGATCTAACCAGATGTTCAATGATGACTTCTTCAATCACTTTTTCGGCGGACCTCCAAGACGCCCTCAGCAGCCGCAAGTAAGTCAAGGATCAGGATTCATTATCTCGAAGGAAGGCCATATCATGACTAACCTTCATGTCGTGAGAGGAGCCAAGAAACTGACTGTAACACTTCAAGATGGCACAAACCGTCAGGTATCGGCAACTTACATCGGTGGAGATAGCCATACCGACATTGCTGTGATCAAACTTGACGATGCGTATGGGAATAATTATCCCTTTTTAGAATTGGGAGACTCGGATGATCTAGAGGTTGGTGAATGGGTTGTGGCCATTGGAAACCCCTTCTCTTTAGAGGCGAGTGTTTCTGCTGGAATCATTAGTGCAAAAGGACGCCAAGGACTTCAAATTACCGACTACGAAGATTTCATTCAGACCGATGCAGCTATTAACCCAGGAAACTCTGGGGGACCTCTAATTGACCTCGATAAAAAAGTTGTAGGGATGAACACTGCAATTGTTTCCCAATCGGGAGGCTACATGGGAATTGGTTTTGCAATTCCCAGCAATATTTTAATGAACATCAAAGAACAGCTTGTTGAAAATGGTGTCGTCACTCGCGGGTTCCTAGGGGTATCTCTGCAACCCATCGATAGCGACCTTGCTGAAGCGTTTGGAACAAGCACCACTCAAGGCGCTCTTGTTGTCGATGTCGTTGAAGGATCTCCTGCCGAAGAAGCAGGCCTTAAACAGGGTGATATTATCACAAAGATGAATGGAATGCCTGTGAAAGGACCTGGACAATTACGCAATGATGTCGTACTTCTTCCTCCAGGAACCAAGGTGAATCTTACGATCAATCGCAACGGCAAAACAATGAACCTACCTGTCACTTTGGGAACCTTCGGAGCGAACACCTTAGTGTCTAGCACAACCGCTTCCCAGCACCTTGGATTCTCTGTTGACAATCTCACCAATCAAAACATTCAACAATACAAATTCAATCAAGACGACAAAGGGGTGGTTGTTGTTACCGTTGAAGCAAATACGCCTGCCGATCGCGCGGGAATCAAACCAGGATTCCTTGTGATGGCCGTGAATCACCAAAAGATCACCACTGTCACCGAGTTTAATGAAGCTCTCCAGAATGTGAAACCAGGAGAAAGAATTCTTCTCCTTGTGCGCCAAGGGCAAGTCATGAAATTCTATACTCTTAAGGCTCAATAGGGATTTGCATAAGGAAAATGGTGAGCCCCTGAAGGAGTTGCGCAAAACGCTGCTGCGAAAGAGGGTCTCCATTTAAACCCTCCCTTTCTACTAGCATAATTTTTTATCCAAGCATACGACTACGCCCAAGATATTGGTGTAGGTATTCTTTATGCCTCTTGGCAAAAGAGCCAATTAAACTATTCACTTCCTCAACATCACTACCCCCATTAAAATAGCTTCCATTGCAAACTTTTTGAATGAATCGAGTGAGCTGGAGGAAATCTTTTTGTTTTTTTTCTGACAGTATATTCTGGCCACAGAAATATGGGTTGAGAACACGCAAAAAAATGAGATCTCCTGCGATTTGTAGAGCTGATTCAGGAAATTTTGCTTCTAAGAGTTGGTATTTCCTCTGCAGTAAAAAACTCAGATCTTGATCAAGAATTAGATTGTCATAGATATGCTCTAGGGACATACGGCAAAAACCGCAGAAGGCGGGAGAAAAAACATTGTCCTTATTACTTTTTCTATCGATCCGTTCCCTAAAATAGAGTATTTTTTTTTGAAGAGCTCTTATAGATGAATCTAAACGCATTGAAAAGTATACACAGCATACTGAATTATAAAGCGTTTCGTGTCGAAAGTGGCTACAATCTTGAGCGCGGTCTACTCCTATTTTTATGAATTCAACTACGACACTAAAAGCGGTGTTTTTTCTAATTTCAGCTTCCAGAAAACCCTCTATAAAGTCTCTAGAAAATGGAGAAGAAAAATATTCTTCAAGCAACTTTAAGTTCCCATGCGCTCCAATTACCTCGCCTAAATGCCTTTCAAAAGAGGACCCCAACGGGTCCAATTCGAGATTTTTCCTTGCAGATAAAATTTCTGAAGAACATTCCTTAACAGCACCGCAACGAAGAGCTTCTATGATCCTATCAATAGATGTTCTGATTTCAAGTTGCATTGAACCTGCTGAGAATTCTGAGCTTGAGAAAGAAGAAGGTTTGTGGCTTTCTAGTAGAGGAAAAGTTAGCTTCGGAAGTTTCCCTACAACAAGAGACTTTGGAGACGAACTAATAGAAGGTTCGTTTTCAATGCTGCCTACGGAGGGATCACTCCTATTCTTTTTCATTGAATCTAAACTACCTTTAAATATGGGCTCTGAAATGAAAGAAAAAGACCTCTCCTTTCTCTGCAGAACGAGAGTCCCGGTTGGAAAATTCTCTGAAAATGAACTTTTTGAGGAAGTGCTAACACTAGGCCTTGGGGAGGGGGGAGGAATAGGCCCCTCTTCATAACTTTTCTCTGAGGTCTCGTCCTTAGCGCTTGATAGCACTTTAGAATCTATTTCATCCTTACTGGCCAGATCAGGCGATTTAGCCGAGACCTGGCTCAACCCTAATACATTCCTACTTAGTGAATCCATTTTTCCCTCCATGGTCACAGTCTTTAATCTTTTGTGGGAGCCATTGTATGATCAATACAAGTATCATTCAATGTTTATTGGACCTCCAAAACATTTCCAACAATCTCAAGTAAGCCAATGTTCAGAGCTCATCATTTTGAAAGAAGGACATAGCATGCCGAACCTTCACGTCATGAAGTTCTACACTCTTAAGGCTCAATAGGGATTTGCATAAGAAAAATGGTCAGACCCTGAAGAAGTTGCGCAAAACGCTGCTGCGAAAGAGGGTCTCCATTAAAGTCTAGCCACGTTGAATTAATCTCCAGTTGGAAAGCCTCGACCTTATGCCGATGAGCCCACTTTGTAATAGTCAGGTTCTTCGACGCTGAAAATGTATTTGAGGAAAAGTTTGTGAGCCCTTCCTCGCGAAAACAAGCAGTAATCTTATTGAGTATGTGCTTTTGACAGGAGAGGCCATGAAGGGTCCCATAATCAATGTCAAAGGGGCGAGATTGATGAGCACGATGCAAATCGATAACAAGTCTCGGTTTTATCTCATTGATGAGAGTACTTAAAGCTTTTTTATAGGCATTTTCGTCATCATTATTCGGATCACAGGGAGGATCTCCCGATGTATAGATCACCGTAGCATCTGTTAAGCGATGAAGAAGAACACCAAGTTCTCCTGTTCCCTGATCGGCATACCTCCCATTCTTCCTAGAAACAGGAAATGCATGGGGAGCAGAAAGAATCACCGAGCGCTTTCCCCTAAGGATAGTCACCCAACTTTCACCCTTTAATTTAAGATTCTGGGCCTCCATTACATGGCAAGGCTTTACCAAAGTCTTTTTATAACAAGTCTCTTGTGAGCAGGTTGTCAGAAACAATAATGATGCAACAATAAACAGACGCATGCCAAGGTATCTTGACATAAGCGTCTGATAGAGTTCAAGAAACTTAGAACGCGTACTTCACATTCAACTCGCCGCTCCAGAAGATATAAGTATTTTCTGGAAGACCTAAAGGTGTGCCTGAAGACGTTCTTGCTGTCGACCGACCATCTTGCCAAATCTCGAACTGAGGAACCAAGGTAATGCTTAAGTTCTTAACGTAAGCATCTAAATGAAAAATCAGAGGAAGCTCGACAATGAAGTTTTTAAACTGCCGTCGAATTTTCCATCGAACGCTACTAGGTGGTGAAATCGTGACTGTTGGAAAAACCTGAGCCATCCAAATAACATTGGCACCCAAAGAGAAGCAGGAGGCTATTTCAAACTGCTTAAGAACACCTACAGGAATGTAGAAGTGATTGTAGTAAAGCTTAATTGAACTCGCACCATTTAAATCTATGCTATGTCGCAAATGGCGGTACCCAAACCCAGCGAAAAAAGTCACTAGTGCATTAAACCTATCGACTTGAAGCGTATACCCCAGCCTTTCTTGAACATCAAAATCTTGCAGCTTGCGTTTTCCATTTGAAGCATGAAGGTGTCCGTATCTCCAGTCAAATGTAAATCCTCCATAAAAGAAATCTGGACGTTGGTACTCATAAGCTGCTTGTGCACCACCCATATTCCCCGAAAAAGAAGGGTTAGCATTCGGTTTTAAATAAGCTCGCGTGTACTTCCCACCCAAAGTAAAATGATGAGGTGAAGGTTCGCACATCTCTTGTTGCGAATACAGCTGAGAGTCCGAGCTTCCAGTTTCTCCCATGCCTGATTGGGCAGAAGAGTTTGGGTTGTGTACATTATAAAGGTGCTTGGGACTTCCCACAGCAACATGCTCTGAGACTGAATTAGTTTGACCAAAAACGGTCGCTGTTAATAGGGAAACCACGAGGGTAAAGAGACTTTTCTTCATAAAACTGCACTTTTTTCAAATTTTTCTAGTGCTTTAATCTTGCTTTAAGATATCTATATATAGCAACAATTTTTTTAAAGGAACTGATTTTATGAGACATTTAGCTGCAATTATCGGCCTGTTTTGCATAGGGTTTACATCACTGTCTGCGAATGATACATTTTCTAAGTCGCGATTAAGTGACTTCTCTGATGAGTTTACCTGCGAACAAAAAAACGAGCTTAACCAAGGTGGATTAACGTCCCCTTGTACCGAAACATTTTCACCAACTACGCCTGCTGCTTCTATCCCTCCCGCACCAATGACGGGGATGTTGCCTGTTGTGATCACCAACACCACAGGCCTTCCAGCTGACCAGGTTTATGTCACTCTTGCAGGACAACAAGTCGCAGCAGGAACGCAGTACTTTTTTTCATTAGCTTCTGATACCGGTATTTTTTCCCCAATTACTGCAACGAACACCACTTATTCTCCTAATTTTTCATATCTTCTTTCCGATTTTCCCACATCAACGACTGGAGCAAATGATTACCTGGCTTATACCCCGGCCTTAGCCGGTGCAAGGTTCTACTTTTCAATCAAACGCCCCATGTATCTTCAGTCAGATACACCAAACGACCTTAAAGCTCCGAATTATTTTGCCTTTTATGACCCTAACTATAGCAATCTATATGAGTCTGTTGAGCTCACTTTTATCCCCACTGGGGGTGGGGGTGGAACCACCATTCCTTGGACAGCCTCTGTAAATACAACCGAGGTCGATGCTTTTTCTCTTCCCATCAGAATTGGATATTTCTCTTTTGATCCGTCAAATCCGAATGCTGTAACTACAATGACTCAAGATCCAAATGCCCTTCCTTCTGGGTTTGGCGTTGGCGGCTTGTCTGGAGCAACAACCCGCAGCGGTATATTATCTTCAGTGGTTACTGGATTACAAACTGGAGATTTAAGCGGCGCTGGTGTTTGGTCTAGTCTAGCGGTTCCCTTTTACTCTGACCCTTACGCTGGCACAGGATTACAAACCCATTTGCGCATCCTCTCTCCTAAACAAGGTGTGGGACTCAATGCAGCTCCATTAAATCCCGGTGGATTGACTAATCAACATATTGGCAGTGTTGATGGTTCTGGAACAACAACCTTCCAAAATTATAATTATCCTCCTTTCCCAATAGATTACCTTACAACCGGCGCGTATCCCGGTACCACATTTTCTGATAGCCTCTTTAGCTATTACACTGCGGGTACAAGCTTATATCTCTCGACTGGAGGAGCCACTCCAACTGTCTACCAAGGAGTCACAACTGGAGCTTCCCCAAACTATACACTCACCTTTACAGGAATTTCAGGCCCCAATACGGGCCAGGTGAACACACTCCTACAAACTAACCTAAATACGTTTCACATGTACTCAGGAAGCCAACCACTGACCGGAACAGGCCCAGATGGAACCGATATAGGGTTCTACTTTGGTGATGCTTTTACAGTCGGCGTCCTTCCTAGTACAACGGGAACTGTTATGGCAAACCCCATTGATATTACAGATGCTACTGCAGTTACAGGATGGCAAGCGACTAACATCGGCAATTATTATCTGCCGCTAAATTCAGCTGTAACGGGAGGACCATGGTACAGCTTGTATGCCAAAGAACTGCATAAAGTTGCCGTTCGGAATCCCTCAACGACGTTCCTCAACAATCAGGGGCTATGCTATGGCTACGATTTCGATGATTCCTTAGGGATTAGTGGAACAATCACCCCAGTAATTACAACTCCAAATTCCTTGAATCCTTATCTGAGAATTACACTGGGAGCAATAGACACACCAATTCCTGATCCCTATTCCGATACGAACACCTATGATGTGACGTTTAATATCATAGCGCCTAGCACCCTTTCCTATCAGCAAGGCAGTGGACCTGTGACTCCAGTCACCTCAGGTGTTCCGATCAACAACCTGGTTTCTAATAGCACAAACCCGTTGCGGATTTTTTATACAAATGCTCAAGGAACGAGCGAATTTATTGTATACCTATACTACCAATTTCTTGTGCCACAATCCAAATACTCTGCAGTAGAAATCAGTGTGATTAATTCAACGGCAATCACACCAGACAGTGCTACTCCCACTGCGTTTACACTTGACATGCTTCCTTAAAAAGACGAGCTTGAGAGCTTTTGGAAGGCTGGATCGTTGCGGATGGGATCAAAGACTTCTTTGGAGAGGGTCGACGTTAAATCGTCGATTCCTCCCTTATGAGCAGCTTTAAGCCAGCCGATGGCGGCCTCAACCTTAGAGAGAGCAGCGCAAGCTTCAGCACTTGAAAGTGCGATGTGTGGATCAGGCAGGAGTTGATAGGAAGGTCCTGCAAGCTCTATAACCAATGGATAGTCTTTTACTTCGTACGCAGCGCGATGAAGGTGGATTTGCGACTCAGCATTAAGATGTTTTTGAATCGGTTTCAAGAGATCATAGACAGATTGATAGTCGTGCTTTTCTGCTTTCAAGGCAGCCAGGTACTGCGTTGTCAGGTTGAAGATCATCCCCTGCTTTGCTTTTTGCCTTACTTCTTCGAGCTTCGGTATCGCTTCTTCTCTCTGTTCTCGTACCAAAAGATCCTCAATTTCTTTCAAAGCTCCTGTGAGATCTTCTCGTCGATCGCTTTCAGTCACCACTTTGGACTTGCGATAGGCATCGAAGTTTTGGAATGCAAAAAGGAAGAATATCGCCCCAACCAAAAAATACCCGACGAAGAAAAAGACCAAAGCACACACAACAGATAAAATGAGTCCCGTAAGGATTGCATATTTCAGTCCCTTGGCTCCAAAGATCGACTCGAGAACCACGCGGAGGAGCTGCCCTCCGTCTAAAGGCATAACAGGAAGAAGGTTCACAACAGTCCAAAAAAGATTCACCCAAGTGAAGATTTTTACGGTATACAAAACATAAGGATTCTCAATAATGCCAGTAGATAAGATAAACAGAAAGATAAGAAAAAGAAGAAATCCAAATAGAGGACCATTGAGGACTACTAAAAATTCACGCCATCCTCTGAGTCGTTTTCCTTCTGGGATCGTCAACCCTCCAAAAGCAATGAGCTGTATCTGGGGCTGCTGCCCAAAATAGCGGGAGGTGAGGGCATGGCCATATTCATGAACAAGAATCGAAACAAAGATCACCCCAATCCAAATAAGTGTCAGAATAAAAGGATGTCCGCTTCCTGAACTGTTGATAAAGCCGATAATTCCAGCTGTTACCCAGAAAAAGGGAGAGATTTTTATTGGTATTTTCATTTCATAGCTTTAAGGATTGTATCCCCAATATCCGCAGGAGACTCAGCAACATGAACGCCTGCCTCGCGCAACGCCTTCATCTTACCTTCAGCAGTCCCTTTTCCGCCAGAAACAATCGCACCAGCATGCCCCATCCTTCTTCCTGGAGGCGCAGTAACTCCAGCGATAAACCCCCCAACAGGCTTGCTGCAATGTGCTTTGATCCAAGCGGCAGCTTCCTCTTCAGCATTCCCTCCAATTTCACCAAGAAGGAGAATGCCGTGTGTGTCGGGGTCTTTTTCGAACTGCTTCAAAACATCGATAAAGTCTGTTCCATTAAGTGGATCCCCTCCAATCCCGACACAACTCGACTGACCCAAACCATTTTGGGTCGTTTGCCACACCGCTTCATAGGTCAATGTTCCCGAGCGGGAAACAATTCCTATTTTTCCTTTTTTATGAATGTAACCTGGCATAATCCCAATTTTGCACTCATCTGGGGTGATTACCCCTGGACAGTTCGGGCCAATCAGCCTGGACGTTTTTGAGTCTCGCATTACGCGAGAGACTTCTAACATATCTCGCACTGGAATCCCTTCAGTAATACAGATAATGAGGGAGATTCCTGCATCTTCAGCTTCTAGAATCGAATTCGCTGCAAAAGGAGGCGGCACAAAAACCATCGTAGCATCTGGATTCACCTTCTGCTTAGCCTCATAAACCGTATCAAAAATCGGAATATCGAAAATTGACTGCCCCCCTTTTCCAGGAGTTACCCCGCCAACAAACTTCGATCCATAAGCGATACACTGCTCAGTGTGGAACTGCCCAGACTTTCCTGTGATTCCCTGGGTGATGACTTTTGTGTCCTTATTGACCATAATCGCCATTTTATTTCCCTCCCTTAAGAGCTGCCACCGCTTTTTCCGCTGCGTCGGCCATTCCATTTGCAGAGATAATCTTTAACTCCGACTCTTCAAGAATTTTTCTTCCCTGCTCAACATTCGTTCCTTCCAAACGAACAATCAAAGGCACCTCAATATCAAGCTCTTTTGAAGCCGCAATGATCCCTTCTGCAATCGTTGCACAGTTCATAATCCCCCCGAAGATATTCACTAAAATCGCTTTCACATTGGGATCGGAGAGAATGATCTTAAATCCAGCAGCCACCTTTTCTTTGTCCGCTCCACCCCCAACATCTAAAAAGTTAGAGGGCTTCCCACCATAATGATGAATGATATCCATCGTCGACATCGCAAGACCAGCACCGTTGACCATACACCCAATATTCCCCTCAAGCGAAATATAAGCCAGATCGTGTTCCTTGGCCGCAACTTCATTTTCAGAAACTTGCGAAGGATCATAAAAACTCGAGATTTCCTTTTGCCTAAACAGAGCACTATCATCAACACTGAGTTTTGCATCGACGGCCCAAATGTCCCCATCTCCTGTTTCCACTAAGGGATTGATTTCAAGGAGCGAAGCATCGGTATCAATGAAGGCTTTTGCTAAGGAAGCAGTAGCCCGCATCCCTAGCTTGGCCGTTTTTCCCTTCCAGCCCATAAAGTTTGCAAGGCGCAATAAATGGTAAGGTTTTACACTTCCATCCAGAGCAATCGGTAGTTTTAAGATTTTTTCTGGCGTCTTCTCTGCCACCTCTTCGATATCCATCCCCCCTTCGGGAGAGGCTATCAAAATCGGCATCGCATGATCCCGATCGATAATTGCACCTAAATAATATTCCTTAGCGATATCAACAGGTTTAGTGATCAGGACCTTATGGGCAACAATCCCTTGAGGTCCTGTTTGATTGTTCACCATCTTCATTCCAATGAGTTTTTTCGCCATTTCGACGATCTCATCTTTGCTTTTGGCGAACTTCACTCCCCCTGCTTTTCCCCGGCCGCCGGCATGCACCTGGATCTTCACCACTGCCTCCTGGAGTCCTAAATACTGAACGACTTGCTCCGCCTCAGCAGGCGTTGATGCCACCCCAAAATCTGGGATGGGCATATCGTACTGCTTTAAAATTTCTTTTGCTTGGTATTCGTGGGTGTCCATCTTTGCTGCCTCTAATTCCTATATGTGATACCCTTGACTTTCGATCAACGAAAAATCTTGAGGCAACATGTTTGGTCTTTTAAAGTCAGGGCTTAATAAAATTCGAAAGGCATTTTCCCGCACTCGATCGGTGCTCGGGGATCGCATCCGCGACCTTTTCCGCTCTCCTCTCGATGAAGAGACTCTCGAAGAGCTTGAGCAGATCCTTTATGAAGCTGATCTAGGAAGCACACTCGCCCTTGAGTTCGTTGAGCGTGTGAGAAAAAGTGACAATCCGATCCGGGCTATGAAAAACCATGCCGAAGAAATCCTCCACAAACCCCCACACGTCCAGGGAAAGAAACCCCAAGGGCCTCTTAAAGTCATCTTAGTCGTTGGGGTGAACGGCTCTGGAAAAACCACCTCCTGCGCAAAACTCGCAAGACTCTATAAACAAGAAGGAAAAAAAGTGATGCTTGCCGCTGGAGATACCTTCCGCGCCGCAGCCATTGAGCAGCTCAGCACCTGGGCTGACAGCCTAAAAATCGACTGTATTAAAGGTTCTCAAGGAGGAGATCCCTCTGCTATTATTTTTGATGCTCTCACCGCCGCTAAAGCACGTGGCCACGATGTTGTGATCGCTGATACCGCTGGCCGCCTCCAATCAAAAACCGATCTCATGAATGAACTCGCCAAAATCAAACGAGTGATCGAAAAAGTTGTCCCCGACGCTCCGCACGAGATCTATCTTGTTCTCGATGCTTCTACCGGACAAAACGCCCTAGACCAAGCCAAAATCTTCAACGAGTTCACTCCCCTTACAGGACTTGTCCTCACAAAACTCGATGGCTCAGCCAAAGGGGGGATCATCCTTTCCATCTATCACCAAATGGGGATCCCCATTCGCTACATCGGAATCGGTGAAGGGGCCGAAGACTTCCTCCCCTTCGTTCCCGAGCCCTATGTTGATGCCCTTTTTACTTAGGGCTATATCGCTGACTCGAATCTTCCTCTGACACTCAGTGATTTGATATTTTTGTTACGTTGAGAATACGATAGCTCTCGACCCAAGGTATTTGTGTCTTTATTAACAATAGCATCAAAAATTGATCCAACAATTGGATCCATGTTTGAAATAACTCTAGGAAGATCTAAAAAAGACAGTTGTTCAACAAAGGCGATAACCTCTGCTTTTTGTAATTCATCAACTGTTCGCTCATCTTTCAGAAAAAATATGCGCCTTCCGTCAGATAAGTAAGAAACAGACCATCCCAGACTCAAAACATTTTGATTATTGTTGACATTCTCAATTACTCCAAGGTTAGGATCAAACTGGATCTGTGGAAGCTCAGAGACTTTGTCTTCTCCACCAATCTCTTCGAAGATCTGTGCGATCATTTGGTCCTGCGCAAAGAAGTAATCAGAGGTGATTTTTAATGCAGAAAGGGTATAGATTCCAGCAACTGCACGATGATACCCTTTAAAAGAACAAGCAAGTAATGAAACCAAAGTTGCTATCTGAAGGACTTTGACCTTCTCGAGGCTCACTTCTGGAAGTGCATTAATTGGCGTTTGAGCAAATCGACTTGAAGAAAGCCTCGCAGACGTTAGGAAAACAATGCCAAGAAGGTGGCACTTTGCGAAATACGCAACCGCAGCAAGAGTCAAAGCTCCTGCAACCTTCATACCCTCAACGTGTCCAGGCATTTTCGTGTGAAAAGTATTATTTTGAATGGCTTCCATAAAACCCTCTTTTTTAGTAACTTCAGGAGAGAGTGTATCAATACTTTTTAATATTAATCAAGACCTTTCCAACAAATACCCAGCGCAAAACAAGCATTGAAGTTAATATTTTAATTTGATAGGGTGCGCCCATTTAAACTCAAGGGAGATCGATATGAAGAAATTCGTGGCATTATCGCTTATTCTGTGGAGCATGGTTGCATATAGCGCCCAAGGCTCTATGATGACCAATAGGGAAGAAGCCCAGGCTCTAGCCAATGACCCAAATGCAAGTGCGGTCATACAATCAGCAAGTTCAAGCTTTTCTCAGTTTTTGGACCAGTATAGAAGTGGGGCAATCAACCACAATGAACTTTCTATGCATTATCAGGTGATCTCTATGCAGTTATCTACAGGAATTGAGAAAGCAATCGAAAACGACACGACGGGAAAGATTAAACCCATTGCGCTAGATTATGACACCTCTCACCAAACGGAATATCATGAGCACTTATGGGCATTAATTGGGATGGCTCAAAGCATTCTTGAAATCTCTGCCTATAAATGTATTCTTCCTCCTTATATGAGCGGAAAAAACCTCCTTGTGAATGGCGACTTCAGCCAAAAAACCGACGGGTGGGCTTTGAGCGGAGGAGCGGCAACCCTCGTTGTCAATCCTCCTGGAACATTAGACGCAACAAGCCCTGTTGCGGACAAGGGAAGTCTATCCTTTGCTGACATGCCGGCAAAGCCTGGATACGCAAGCGTCAGTCAAACAGTGACCACAACTCCAGGCAACACCTATTTAATTTCTGGTTATGTTTTGGGAACTCCTTCAGGGGGCGATGGAGCCTATTCTGGAGGTATTGATGTCTCTGGTGCAAGGTTTTTAACCAGTTCAATCACAGGAAAGACCACGCATTATCCTCAAAACTCCAATGAAATTGACGAGGCGGGACTCCATCGACGTTATTACTGGATTGTTGCCGATGGAAGCTCGATGACAGTGACACTGAGTGGCGGTGCAAAAACTGCGTTCAAAAACATCAGCGTTGTAGATATCACTTCAGAGTCAACGAGTGCAATGAATCAAGCTCAAATGATTTGCCCTCCTGTGTTAACTACGGGAGATCAAGATGTGGGGCATTACCCTCAAGTTGAACATGCGCTTGTGGCCAATGAAAACCTCCTTGATGGCGGGGTTTCAATACAAAAAAACATGGATCAATCAGCTCTTAAAAATGCGGGACATCCCTACTGGTATATCGATGGAGGTCTGCCAGCGAATCTTGGAATCAAATTCGTCAATGCCCTGAATGGAGCCCACGCGATTGTGATGCCTTCAAAAGCTTCGATTACCACAAGTGGTCCAGTCCCCTGTCCGATTGGCTCTTATAAGCTCACTATGGATATCTTTGTTCCAGACAGTAGCAATGGAAGTGTCAATCTTCAATTTAGTGGAACAAACTTGATCAATAACGCCTCTCTTCCAAAGGTCGGTCAGGATTTTGACACGCTAAAGCCTGGAGAGTGGAATACCGTCATGCTCCATATTGATGATTCTGAGTTTTCAGAGATGGCAGCTGGAACTTTCTTTAGGCCGATAGCTATTATCTCGATACTAGGAGACGATGTCACAATTGCAAACACCACTTTGACGCCTTATGATACAAATGCCTGGGCATTGATCAATGGAGTGAACCCTTATGATCCTAGTCGCTCATGGTATCAAGACGCAGGGGCAAGTCAGTCCTATGACTTTTCAGAAAGCCCGATTAGTCATGACTGGGGTGTTGCCCTAACAGGAAACACAATGTTTGCACCCGGTGCACCCGCATCTGACTTCACTATGCAAACAAGCGATGGAATCAAACTGCTTAGCACTTACGATAAAGATGCCTCTCCTCCCTATGCCAATGGAGGAATTCAGTCGACCCAAATGATCCCTAGTGGTCAACCCTTTTCTATTTCAATGACCTTCACGGCCATCTCTGATGGATCAGGCTATGAGCCCACAGTTGCACTGTGGACTTATGGAGAATCGCAAAGAGGACCTGAGAGCCCCATCTATCATATCAATGCCCCAGGAGCCGATCCTATTACAGAGTTCGACTGCGAAATGGGGTCTGATAGCGCTCCTAACACTCCACCACCTCCTGGAGAGTTATGCGTCCGCGACGGCAGCTATATTGGTCATGCATTTGGTGGACACAGTGAATACATCGACATGAATAGTGATGGTTCTGAAGACTGGAAACAAGTTCCCGATTTTTGGGATGGAAAGGCCCATACCCTTGAAATGAAAGGAACCTATAACCCAGATGGAACGTTTACCCTTCTCCGCATCCTGGATGGCACCACCTTCAGCACCCAAGAGCTCGGCTTAGGACCTTTTAGTCCGATGTATATTAAGATTGCTCTTGAAAACCCTAACTGGAACAGTCGCGGACATATCACAGGAAAGGCTGAAATGGTGATTCACTCGGTTAATGTCTCTATCTCACCCAAACAAAACATCAGTGGGATCACTATCCCAACCGTTGCAATCGATGATATCGATTACACCTGGTTTACTCCAGGAGGGGGTGGGGCCATTTCCTACTGCCCATTCCCTAACTAAAACCCCTAAGCCTATTTTATGCCCCTTTTCTCATAAGGGGCTTTGTGTTTTAATGGTTGTTATGAGCCAAAAAGAATACCTAGCATTAATTGAGGATACCCTATCCTATGTCCGACAACTGCAGCCAAAGATTGAAAGGAAGGAAACAGAGGTAGAACTTCCACCACTCCCGAAACTCACAAAACCTCTTCCTAAGCCGGAAGCTAAATCTCTTCCTCATGTAGCCCAGCCACCTCCGCCACTCAAAACGAAAGAGCTGAAGGATACGTTTTTTGAATTGGAGCCCCCTCCTGTCCCTCGGGAAGAATCAAATCTAACCGTGCGGAAGATCTTAAAGGAGATTGACCCCGACCTCTATTTACATGAAACCGTTCCCAACGACCATAGAGCCAAAAGAATCAAAGAAGCATGGAAAGAAAAACGAGATACCCCCACGATCCCCATCCTTTTTCAGGGACAAAAATACCGTTCCTTTGTCGCCAAAATTGCCAAAGCAATCGACATTCTTTACGGCTCATGCCGTATTGTCGAAATCGAACCCACGAAGAAATGGGATCTTTTTTTAGAATCCGAGAATCTCAAATTGATCATTGCTCCAGATAGTATGATTTTCGGTACGAAAGAGCTTCTTCCCTTCTATCAAGAAAATCCCCAGCAAAAATCGCGAAAGCTAGGGAAGGTTCCTCTTCTCCTCCTTCCAGACCTTTCTCTCTACTTCAAGGATCCTTATCTCAAGAGAGCTCTTTGGAATGTGATTAAGTCCGCACTTAGCTAGACAAATAATTTCTTTACATTCGTCCAAATATAGAGTATCCTCTTCCTCAAGTTTTTGGGAGGTTCTATGTCACATGTTAATTTTTTTGAAGGTTATCCTGGATTTGAAAACCAAAGCCTTGCTCACAAGAAGTGGATTAAGGAAGGTCGTCCGATCCAATATCGGCACAATGGCAATATTTACACGATCGCTATAGAACGAGAAAGAGATCCAAGAAAAAACCAGTTCGTCCTTTTGGTAAAGTGGCACTTAGAAAATGGAGAACTCTCACAATACAAGTATGTATTAAAAGGTGAAAAGATCTGCCTTGCTAACCACCAGGTCCCACCTTCAACTTGGGATAGAATCATCCTCGATGGGGAAAAAGTTAGCTATAGGCCCATTCGATTTCATATTCCCGATCAAACGTCTTACAAAAAAGATCTCATCGTCTTTATCGCTCTGATGAGTCTTGCAACCTATTCCCTTAATAAAGCACGCAACTACTTCTTCCCTAAAAAGCCAGTAATACCGCTTCGGAAAAATAAAGTGCAGAATTGACGCAGAGATTTTCACAGGGAAATTGGGCTTGGAGATCGACATTAACCACTTTATTTTTCCAAATCGGTATAAGCCCTAGGAAGAAAATCCAGCGTAGGATTTATAGTGGTTTAAGTTTAAATTGATAAAGATAAGGAAGCTATTTTGATAGGCATTAAAATCTGGAGCTTATGGACAACCTAGGAGGTTGTTAAGAGCGAAGATGAAAATGTATGTCGAAAGAGCAACTTAGGTTTATCAATTTAAACTTAAATCACTATAATAGGGGGATATGTATGCAACCGTCATTTTAGATAAAGGATTAGACCTCCCCCTTGACTATGCCATTATTGAAAAGGTTTCGGTGGGAACACGCGTTCTCGTTCCCGTGCAAAACTCTCTTAGAAAGGGAACAGTTGTCGGGCTGAAAGAGACCCCTTCTGTCACCAAAGTACAGCCTATCAAAGAAGTTCTATCTGAAGAAGCTCTAATTGGACCCGATCTCTTTCGCCTTGCCGATTGGATGAGCCGATACTATTGCACCTCATTTCGAAAAGTTTTAAAGGTCCTTCTTCCCGCAACCATTCGAAAAGAAACGCAGGAGAAAGAGCAACTATTTGTCCGTCGACTTCTCCCTCCCAAAAAGCTCGCAACATTGACTATTTCGCTCAGAGAAAATCACCCCTCTCAAGCAAAGGTATTAGATGCTCTCATAAAAAGGCCCAAGGGACTTCTTTTAACAGAATTATTAGAAGAATCTGGAACTTCTCGAAGTCCGGTGGCAACTCTCGAAAAAGAAGGGATCCTAAAAATCGATAAGTTGCAGATCGATCGCTCTCCATTGGAAGACATGGAGTTTTTCCCCACGAAGCCAAAACAGCTCGGTGATGAACAACAAATCGCCCTCGACAGAATCATCAAGAACTTAAAAAGCTTTCAGACCCATCTGATTCATGGTGTAACGGGAAGCGGAAAAACCGAAATCTATCTGCAAGCAACAGCTAAAGCGCGTAAAGAAGGACTAGGGGTCATTCTTCTCGTTCCTGAAATCGCCCTTACCTCTCAAACGATCGAAAGGTTAAAATCTCGCTTTACCGAAAAAATGGGAATACTCCATCACCGCTTAAGCGACGGGGAGCGATTTGACATTTGGCATGGAATCCACAAAGGAGAGATCCAAATTGTCGTGGGAGCACGTTCTGCGATCTTTAGCCCCGTAAAAAATCTAGGATTGATCATTGTTGATGAAGAGCATGAATCCTCTTACAAACAGACGGATGAAGAGCCGTGCTATCATGCCCGAGACGTAGCGATCATGCGGGGAAAATTCTCAAATGCAACAGTAGTCCTAGGAAGTGCTACTCCCTCTCTTGAAAGCTATGCAAACGCAAAGGCGGGGAAATACATGTTGTCAACCCTCATGAAGCGGGCAAAAAATGCCTCCCTTCCTGAGGTCAAAATCGTCGATATGAAGACAGAGTATTCAAAGTCAGAGGGATTTACCCTCTTTTGTTCCCAGCTCATCGATGCGATTAAACTCCGCTTAGAAAAAGGGGAACAAACCCTCCTCTTTTTAAACAGGCGAGGCTACCACACCTTTCAGATGTGTGCGGGATGCGGAGAAACCGTAAAGTGCCCCCATTGCTCAGTCAGCCTCACGTTTCACAAAAAAACAAACCATCTGGCGTGCCATTTGTGCTCCTATGTTATTGCACCTCCCCCTACAGAATGCCCCCTTTGCAAAGAAGTCGCAACATTGCAATTTAAGGGAGTTGGAACTGAACAAGTAGAGAGAACTCTTCATGCCCTTTTTCCCGATATCCGAACGCTTCGGATGGATGCAGACACCACCCGCCACAAAGGGAGCCACGACCTCCTCTTTAAACAGTTCCGTTCGGGAAAAGCCGATGTCTTGATTGGAACACAAATGGTTGCTAAAGGACTTCACTTTCCCGCTGTCACTCTTGTCGGTGTGCTAAACTCAGATGGGGCTCTGAACCTCCCTGATTTTCGCTCTGGTGAAAATGTCTTTCAACTCCTAACACAAGTCTCTGGAAGGTCAGGGAGAGGCGAGCTAAAAGGAGAAGTGATCGTTCAATCCTCCCTGAAAGGACATCCCATTTTCCAACACGCCTCAAAAGAGGACTACAAAACATTCTTCAATGAAGAAATGGAAGCTCGTGAGCTTTTTGCCTTCCCCCCCTTCGCCCGCCTTACCAAGCTGGTTTTTTCAGGAAAAAATGAAGGTCATGTGAAACGGATTGCAGAGATATTTCATACAACCCTTCTGAAAAAACTCCCCTCAGACTTTACCCTTTATCCCGTTATCCCCTGCGGCTACGCTAAAATCAAAGACAATTTCCGCTTCAAGCTTCTCATCAAAGGGACCAAGCCCCTCCTACTTTCCTCCATCCTGATGCAACTGCGCCTTGAAATGCACCTGCCACGCTCGATCCGTCTCCTTGTCGACGTCGACCCCACCTCCATCTTCTCTTAAGGCCAAGTTGAGGTACAAACAAAAGGCCTGTTTTGATAGAATGAAGGGCATGAACACACCTTCAGAAATAGCAATCCTAAACACATGGATTCAAAAACTCCAGTTATACCAATTTCAAAAAACAAAGGATCGAATTGGCTTGAAGATTTTTGCGAAGAACTGTTCTTGGAGATCGCAACTAACCATTTGTTGGTTAGTAAGATCAAAAGGATTGTTCTCCGGAAAAAGATCAAGAAGAATTTGATGCTTTGTTTCTTGAAGTTGGCATTAGAATCAACGTTCAAAAAGGTAGGTTCTCATGGATGATACATCACCAGAAATGGCCCAGAAAGTTTCGGAAATGATTCAAGAAAAAACACCCTATGAGCGAGTGGTCATGGGATGCTCAATGAATGAGACCTCAAGGTATCTTGTAACTCAAGGTATCCTCCATGATAATCCTAATATTTTCCCCTCCGAACTCCGTCAGGAGCTCTTTCTAAAGTTTTATAACAACGATTTTTCTAAGTCTGAAATCGACAAGATCCAGAAACATCTAAGATCTTTGCCTTAAAACCTTCTCTCGCAACTTTGGAGTGGCAAGTGAGCGGATTTCAGAATTAGTGATGAGCTCTTCAACAGAGAGTTTGAACCGATAGGTCCAGTTTTTGTCTGAGTAAGTTCCTGGAATATTTATCCCCTCCTCTTCAGGAGGTTTTGTAAGGTTTGGAGGAAGCAGATCATAAAGCATGTTGATATGAAAGATGGGGGGTGCCTCGTAAACCATATTGATAAGTTGTCTTTGCTGCCTTGTCGTCAGGACTTTCTTGTAAGTCCACCCATAGTGTTTGGAAATAAGTCCTGCTTTCTCGGGATTTTCAAACCACCACCGACGAAGAGGAAGATTGTCGTGATTGGAAAGCATAAAAATTTCAAGAACAGGGAGATCCTTTCCACTATATAATAACCGATTTGCAGAGTGCGTCGTGTTTGTCCCTACAAACGTTTTAAGCTTTGCAATTCCAAAGTCCTCAAGAACCTGATACATCCGCGAGGACATCACAAAAGCTTCGGCATAAGGGAGAAGGTTTTTTGCCTCATTGATAAAAGAAGTGATCACTTTTTTCCCATTTTGGATAGCCTCATCTTCATTCGAGGGAAAGTAAGCCCCTTCTTTTGCAGGTCTTCCAAGGGGTATTTCAAACTGTGCAAAGTAACCTAAACAACTATCGAGGCGATAAAGGTCATAGAGGCGGCTATAGGTCTGAATGCGTTCCAAAAGCATCCTGTCGCCACTCTCTTCAATCACTTTCCAATTATAGGGGGGAAGAGCCCAGTACTGCCCCTCGGGAAACTCCTTTTCAACAGGAACCCCAACGCTTTTATCGATCTTGAAAAAGTCGGGATGGCGCCAAACTTCCGAGCTATTGGTATCAATTAAGAAGGTTAAATCCCCAAGCAGAAAAACCCCATGCTGATTTGCATAGTGGCGAATCTTTTCCATCTGCTCAAAGCAGAGAGACTGAACAATCTGATAGAACTGCATTTCCTCGGCGTATTCTTCCTTCAATTTTTTCATCTTCTCTGGCGTTGGGTACTGCAACTCTTTTGGCCATTTCATCCAATTAGAACCAAACCGCTTCACTAGGACTTTGTAGAGGGCATAATCAGTGATCCAATAAGAGGCACTTGCCAGAAACTCTTGGTACTCGGTGCGTTTTATCAGCCTACGCTTGAAGTAGGATACATACTCCTCAAGGAACATCTCTTTTTTTTCGAGAACCTTAAAATAGTCAACACGATCTGTCTTGTTTAAGGCCTTCATCTCTTTCAAATCATTCCAAAAGTCCTGTGGGGCCTGTCGAAGGTAAGGAAGCACCTCCAATGAGAGGTAAATCGGATGAAGAGCATAAAATGAGAGCGGGCTATATGGAGAAACGATCCCTCCAGTATCATTAAGCGGTAAAAACTGAAGAATGTCCATTCCCATAGAATGGATCCAATCAATTAATGGAAAAAGATCATAAAATTCCCCACACCCTGAATCCCGCTGGCTATGAAGACAAAGGAGAGGAACATCAATCCCATAGTGATCGCGAACTCCGATACGCTTCCACCCCTCCCCAGTGAGCTTAGATGATAAATCGAGAGAAGCCAGCTGCTCCTGCCGATTCTCGGAAGCACCCAATACTCCCATCACCATCACAAATAAAAAAATTGCTCGTCTAAATCGCATACCGACACTATAATCAAGGGTTTTTTTTTCTCTAGATATTAGTGAAAATTTCCGTTATCATGGACTCAAAAACACCCGTAGGCTTTATGAACTTTTACATCGAACCTTCAGTCATTGAAAAATACCCAGAGTTGAAAGTGGGAGTCCTCATTTTAAAGGGAATTGAAAACAAAGGGAATGCTGAAGAAATCTCAGAGCTTATGGAGGCCACTTTTGCGAAGGTAAAGGCTCACTTTGAAGGAAAAGAACTCACGAAGGAGCCCAAAATTGCTGACTGGCGGGAAGCTTATAAAGCATTTGGGTACAAACCAGCCTCTTACCGCTGCTCCACTGAAGCTCTTTTGCGACGAGTCATTGGCGATAAAGGGCTCCCGAGCATTAATCCCGTTGTCAACTTATATAACCTTATTTCTGTAAAGCACAGTCTCCCTGCAGGAGCAGATGACCTAGACCATGTCAATGGCGATATTCGACTTGCTATGGCAAAAGGAGGAGAACCTTTCACTACCCTAGGATCCCGCGAAGAAGCAAAAGCTCAAGAAGGTGAAATCATTTACCGCGATGATGTCGAAGTCCTATGTAAAGCTTGGAACTGGAGAGAGTGTGATAAGTCTAAAATTACCGAAGAGAGTAAAAATGTCTCTCTCGTTATTGAAGGACTTCAACATACGCGCCCAGGTGAGATTGTAAAGGCGTTAAAAGAACTCAGCACGCTCATCCAGAAATATTGCGGCGGAAAAGCAGAGCTTTACTATCTCGATAAAGAAATTTCTGAAATATGTGATGCTTCAAATCTTGAAAATCGCGCGGTTGCCATTGATCTTCCTGGACCCGACTACCACTCTTACGAGTCTTTCAAAACGCGCAAACAAAAGCTTAAAGAGATCCGCGAAATGGGAATAGACCCCTATCCCCATAAGTATGAGCCGACACATCAAATGCGCGCATTGCAGGACAAATACGAAGGCTCGGCCGTTGGAGATAGTGAAACAGCAGGTGGTGGAACAACTGACCTTGTTCGGATTGCAGGCCGCCTTGTTCTCTTCCGCGCCATGGGGAAAAATGCATTCAGCCAAGTTCAAGATGAAACCGGGCGTATCCAAGTCATGTTTAACAAAGATCAGACCGAGGTCATGGGTCTTCCAGATGGAGAATCCCCCCTTAAGTTCATTGAAAAGAAGCTTGATCTCGGAGATATTATCGGCATCGAAGGACATCTCTTCCGTACCCAGAAAGGAGAGCTGACCATCTTTGCAAAGAAGGCCATCCTCCTGTGTAAAACCCTTCTTCCCCTCCCAGATAAGCATGCCGGACTCACCGACAAAGGGACCCGCTACCGAAAAAGATGGCTCGATTTAATTACAAACCCCGAAGCTGTTAAACGACTGAAAACACGAAGCTTTCTCGTATCAAAAATCCGCCGCTATATGGAAGATCTTGACTTCATGGAAGTTGAGACCCCCGTACTTCAAAACATTTATGGCGGCGCAGAAGCGCGCCCCTTTGTTTCAGAGCTCAATGCTCTTCATCAGACAATGTATTTGCGTATTGCCATTGAAATTTCACTAAAAAAGCTCATCGTTGGAGGACTCTCTCGCGTTTTTGAAATTGGAAAAGTGTATCGGAACGAAGGAATTGATCGAACGCATAACCCCGAGTTTACCATGCTCGAGTCGTACGCAGCTTATTGGGACTATAACGACGTGATAACCATGACTGAAAACCTATTTGCTTATCTCGCTAAAGAACTATATGGAACAACTGAAATTGGGATGCGCAAAGATAAACAAGGAAATGAGCATCTTATCGATCTGAAAACTCCTTGGAATCGGCTCTCGATGAAAGATGCCATCAAAAAATATGGAAAAGTCGATCCTGACAAACTTTCAGATAGCGACATGAGAGCAAAACTCAAAGGAAAGATCGAAGACGAAAAACTTAAAAGCGCTCCTCGTGGAAAACTCATTGCATTTCTCTTTGAGGAATTTGCAGAACATCATCTGATTCAGCCCCATCACATCATCGATCATCCCATCGAAACCACTCCCCTCTGCAAACTCCATCGCGATCCCAAGCTACGCGAAGAAAAGTTTGTCGAACGCTTTGAATCCTTTATCCTTGGTTACGAGTTCTGCAATGCCTATTCAGAGCTCAATGACCCTGAACTTCAGCGACAGCTCTTAGAAGGTCAAAATAATCTCCGTGAGGGAGGCGACGACGAGGCAAATCCTATGGATGAAGAGTTTATTGAAGCGATCTGTCAAGGAATGCCTCCGACCGGGGGGCTTGGGATTGGAATCGACCGCCTTACCATGCTCTTTACTGACGCTTTTTCTATCCGCGATGTTGTCTACTTCCCCATGATGCGTCCCGAAGAGTAGATTTCCTAACTAATATATAATAAATATTATTTTAATTTATTAGTTGCACAAACACACCAAATTAATAATTAACATGTTATAATACTTCCTTTAGAAGGGAGTTTTCTATGTCTGAAATAACCGAGCCTCAACAAGAGGAAAGTTCTTGGCCCTCCTATTTATGGGACCTATCCAAGGATGTCACAATCCTTGGCGCAAAGCTCACTGGAGTTGTCACGAGTGAAATCCTTTCTCATCGCTTTATCACCCACTATACTCAGAAAGCTGGGATCTGTTGGGAAAATGTATTAAATAGTGAAACTTCATTATTAAGCAAAAAACTCTCTCATAATCTGGCGATCCCGGCTCGATGGATTAGCAACTCTTTAGGAATGAATCGAGAACAAGCCAGCAATACAATAGCCCCTCTTGTTGAAGAGCTCGAATTTCGCTTGCTATTTCAACAAGTTATTCTCAAACAAATTCCCCAAGCCGCTCTGGACAATCTTTTTCCAAATCATAAAATTGACATGGAGGCGCCTTCTTTAAAAATCGCACGCTCTCTTCTAACAGCCACAGTATTTTCCCTTGCCCATTTTCAATATCATGCTTGCGAGGCAGATGGTGGAGTATCTGTATTCCTAGGAGGACTCCTTTACTCCTCGCTTATTGAGTCTGGAGATTCCCTTACTACAACCATAAGCCTTCATATTCTTTGGAACACAATCGGTCCGACTATCGAGGCCTTAATCTAAAAGTGACTTTCTTCTTGTAGCTAGGTATAGCTGAATTTGTTTAAAATAGTGACAATTGGACAGAAGATTTTCATCGAAAATAAAGCGCGGAGAGCGAAGCTGGCTTCGTGCAAGCCGGCGAGATCGAGCGCAAAATTGTCGTTGAAAAGACCTGGATGAATTTTCACTATTTTAAATCAATTCAGCTATATTAAATTTTGATCACTCGAGAGCCTTCTGGGCTGTCTTCGATTTGGTAGCCTTGAGAGTGGATGTAGTCTCTTTGCTTGTCAGCCTCGGGCCAGTCTTTAGCGGCACGCGCTGCTTGCCTCTTCTCGAATGCTTCTTGAACATCCGTGGGGATAGAAAATGTTTCCTCTTCCAAGGGAAGAACACCTAAAGCCGCGTCGATTTCTTCAAGGAAAATGAGAACATCTTGAGCCTCATCAGAGGTGATTTTTGAAGCGTCGATAAGAGCATTGATAGGTTTGATCATATCAAAGAGGGCAGCTAGTGCTGCTGAGATATTGAGATCATCGCTAAGGGCTTCATTAAAGGTTTGACGGGCCTTTTCGATCAAAACTTTAGTGGAATCACCAATAGAGGCATTCGCAGTGCGGAGGCGGCGAATAAACTCACGGAGGCGGTTTAACGTTTGGCGAGAGGCCTCAAGCCCCTCAAGTGTGAAGTTAAGTTGGGTTCGATAGTGGGTTGACAGGAGGAGATAGCGCACCTCTGCGCCCGTGTATCCTTTATCAAGGAGATCACGGAGTGTATAAAAATTCCCGAGACTTTTAGACATTTTTTTCCCATTCACAATGAGATGCTCCGCATGGATCCAATGACGGACAAAATGCTTTCCTGTGCATCCTTCGGACTGCGCAATTTCATTTTCATGATGAGGGAAGATATTATCAACACCACCAACGTGGATGTCTATGGTCTCACCAAGAAGCTTTGTTGCCATTGCGGAGCACTCGACATGCCAACCTGGGCGTCCTTTTCCAAAAGGACTCTCCCAAAAAACAGCGCCATCTCTTTCCTCATCATAGGGCTTCCAAAGGACAAAATCAGAGGCTGATTCTTTGTCATACTCATCATCGGAAACGCGCTCGGAAGCTCCCTTTTGAAGAGTGTCGAGCTTGAGGTGGGAAAGGCGTCCATATGAGGGAAAGTTTTTAATGCTGTAGTAAACTCCCCCATCCTTTCCTTGGTAGGCATACCCCTTTTCAATCAGAGTTGCAACCATTGTGATCATTTCAGGGATGTAGTCAGTTGCCGGTGAGTAAATTTCTACGGGTTCAACATTCAGAGTTTTGAGATCTTCAAAAAAGGCATCTTTATAGATCTGTGTGTGCTCAGCTAGAGGAATTCCTTTTTCCTTTGCAGCGAGGATAGTTTTATCTTCAACATCGGTGAGATTCATCACCTGTTTTAAAGAAAAACCAAAATACTTAAGTGAGCGGCGGAGGAGATCTTCAAACACGTAGGTGCGAAAATTACCAATATGAGCATAGTTATAGACAGTAGGACCGCAGGTATACATTTTGAGAGTATCTTCCCCACTAGAGAGGGAGATCTCTTCTTTTGCACGAGTTTCAGTATTAAAGATTCTAAGCATGCATTTCCTCAATTAGCTCTCGGATCCTCCTGAGTTGAACTTTCCCAGTACCTGTCATGGGGATTTCATTGATTTTATAGACCGCTGCAAGCTTAATAATCCGCGCAAACCCATCCTCTTTAAGGACACCGTTAGCCACATCTTTTTCTAAATCAAAAGTCGTGAAAAGAATAAGCGCTGGTTTATCTCCCTCTTTAACACCAACTGCAAGCTGCGGCTCCTCTGCATCTGCTTTGATAAGCTTATTTTGCAGCGCATATGCTGTGATTGCCTCTTCAAGTGCCACCAAGCTTACCATTTCTCCTCCAATTTTGACAAAGCGCTTGAGACGCCCGCCTAAAATGAGGGATCCATCTGGCGCGATATGCCCAAGATCTCCACTTCGGTACCATTTCTTCCCATCTACTTCTACAAAAGGATTCGGAGCATCTTTGCCAAGATATCCCTTAAAAACATTGGGTCCTCGAATGCAAATCTCCCCCTGTTGATCGCTCGGAATTTTTTTATCTGTTTCGGGATGGATCACACAAAGCTCAACTCCAGGAGCCGGTTGCCCAACACCAACGCGAGGAACTCCTTGCCTGTTAATTGTAACAAAGGGAGAACACTCGGTAATCCCGTATCCTTCAATCATCTCTTTGTTTCCACCGAGTCGTTTCACATATTCAAAGAGCTCAGGTGTCGCTTTTTCAGCGCCAGCAACAAATAAACGAACACTTTTAAGCTGTCTCGGTCTTGCCACCCGGAAGAGATTGCGATAGAAACTGGGAGCACAGCAGAGAATGGTGATTTTCCGATAGAAACAGTCGCGGGCCATCCCGTGGGAGTCCGTCGGATCAGGCGCATAAAAAACACGTACACCTGCCAAAATAGGAAGAAGCCCCGTTACCGAAAACCCGAAGGAATGGAAAGGAGGAAGGACACCATATAGGATGTCTTCCTTGCGAATATCAGCACATTGTAGCGCCGCTCGTTCATTGCTCAGGATATTCTTATGAGAAAGGGGCACTGCCTTAGGGTAGTTTTCGGTTCCACTTGTAAAGAGGATCACAGCCGGATCCTCTTCCTTGATGTTTTGGAGTGCAAATTTTTTGTAGAGAACCGCTTTCTTCTTGCAAGCAAAATAAAGACCTGAAAGCTTATTCCAAATGGAAACTCCCTGCCGAAAGTCCTCTAAGAGAACCAAATTTTCTTCAAGGGTTCCAAGCTCTAAAGCATCGACACGCTCTAAAAACCGGCGAGAACTAAGGACCGTCTTCAGTCCTAACAACTCTTTTGCAAAATTAACACTCCTCTCTCCTGCTGTCCAATTAAGCATCACAGGAATCTTTCCAGAAAAAAGAATGCTCAAGATAATGAGATTGCAACCCATTGTCGAGGGAAGGAGAACTCCTATATATTTGTCAGGCATCTCTTGAAGTTTGCGCGAAATGACGATGATCCCTAGTTTGACTTCTTGGTAATTCATGATTTTACTCACTTCATCACCACAAGCCATCGCTTTTCCCATGCGATCAGCTGTTTCAAGGAAACACTCTGGAATTGTCTTTCCCTCAGGAAATTTCACTTTGGGACGGAACTCTTCTTTAGGCCATTCATAATGCTTTAGATTCGCCGTATCGATCTTGGGTTTGCTCACACTCCCTTCAACAACGAGAAGAAGAATATCATAAACGGTTTTCAATGCTCCAGGCTGCGTTGTTTCGACATCAAACCTTTGATCAATAAAAGCGTGCATACCAGCTAAATCTAAAGAATCAAGCCCCAAATCGCGAGAAAGGTTCATTTCTTCCGTAATTTCTTTGACTCCTGACAACTTTTTCAGCTCTCGATAGAGCTCGCTGCGGATATGATCAGGAACGTCGAGTTCCTTTTTTTCCTGCGGTTTTTTTTCTTCTTTGGTAATAGTAGGCACGACTTTTGAAAAACAACTATATGAGACTAACTGAAGAGGTTCTGATGTGACGATTTCTCCGGATTTAAGGGTATATTTGTTATACCAATTTTCTAGGTATTGATTGAGTTCAAGACGGGTTCCTCCCTTAGGGAAATCAGCAGGAGCTCGCTCAAACTCTATTGTTACTTTTCTTCTTGGGGTGAAAAAAATCCAATTCTTTAGAATGATCTTCACCCCCTCTCTGAGTCCCTTCCAAAAATCAGGTGACTTCTCACTAAGTGCACAAGAAAAGGAACTCCCCCATAAACCATTGGTGCGGACCAAAACAACCTTTGTTTCAGGGCAGGAGTCTAGCAGGGAGTGAATAAAAGAATTCCCTCCGATGGTTTCGTGTCCTTCTCTCTTCAGATGCCCCGAAGGATAAATAAGAAAGTTCTCTCCCTTCTTGATTTCATTTGCGACCCTGTCCAAACATTTTCCCACCTGTTGAATCTTCCAGGAGTTAGCAGAAAGTTCAAAGTTAGGCATGGGAAGAGCTCGGACCAAATCCATAAAAAAGCGCGCTCCACGCAGGTAGTAAAAATGCTCAATTACAAGTGCACGAGGATGAAATTTTCGTGCTAGGAGATTATAGATAATGATTGGTTCGATCTCTGCAGGGTGATTAGGAAGAAAAAGGTTTCCTTTTTCTTCTTTCAAGAGATCCAGCCCTTTCACCTGAATTTTATACCTCAGAGAAAGGAGCCTCAAAAGCACGTAAGATCCAATCCAAATAAATACCTGCCGCATTCTAGCCATCATAGCAGGAGTGGATATAAGAGACTATTATTCAAATTTTTATTTTACATTTAAAATCACAAACCACTGCTTATAAGTATAATAAATAATAATGATGATTTAATTAAATTGACAAATAAATGCTATATTGAGACAATAATATTAGAACGCGTTAATGTATTTAGTGAAATTAAAGACCACCATTAGACTCAACGAACCTGAGATAACAGAACAGCAGATTTAGAAAATAGGGAGCCCGAGTCTTTAAGGAACATTAATTTGACGCGAAAACACGTTTTTGAGTAATCAACTATGATTACATTTAAACAAACAAGGAGTGCCATTATGAGAATTGATGGAACAAGAGAACCAATTAGACCTAATACTTCACCAACCATGGGTCATGGTTCAGATCAGACAAAAGGTGTTAGTAGTCAGGGAATGACTAGCAATACAGAAAATATGAAGCTTTTTGCTACAAGTCAAAGGCCTCATGATTGGGATATTACTGATAAGGCAAGTAATCCCGGCGCTAATCAAATTGACGCCATGAGAAAAGCCGTGCTTAGCTAATCTGGCTAACGCGCCAAGACCACGCTCCGCTTTCCCTCTGTTCTTCGGACTTAGGGATGCGGAGCGTGACGTTTACATCTAAGCTCGCAACGCGCGCGCCATCTTTTGACATATCCACAATTTCATACTGCGTTTGACCATTCACCACGAACTCCTCTCCTACTGTGGTAAGAGAAATTGGAGAGTGTTTTCCTGGTACACCCCTTAGCATCAGGTCGCCTACTTCGAGATTCTTCTTGAGTTCTAAAAATGGCTGCGAATAAATTTGCACTTCGAGCTGATTCATAATACGCACGGCAGCGTCTTCAGGTAGCAGGTGCGTTTCTCTGAGCTCTTTATAGATTTGTTCAATCGTATAAGGATATGCGTTCCATCCCCATCCTACTGTACCATCATAAAGATATCCGTCCACCGTCAATCCATTTGCATAGTTCCTCTCAAGCTGAGGAACAATCTGCTCCCTCGACATGGTGCAATTGTCTTTAATCATGTCAGCTGAATGAACAGTATACGAGCGTCCACTTAAGGAAGTTAAAATTGCTTTATACTCTCCGAGGGTTTGGGCAAGTTTTGGAGTAGCGATCGCAGGCTGGTGTTCGCGATTTTCAACAATAACCTCCTTCACTCTTCCTCGCCCCTGAATTGCAAGAATATCTTCTTGCTCAAGCGATAGTAGAAGCTCTGCAACACAAAGTGCTGGATGAATACGGTATTTGATTGGCTCCGTTCCTTTAAGCTGCAACGTTGGAGCTTGAACACTATCCATAATCGCCTCGAGTTTTTCGGGAGGAATCCTCTTCCCATACTTCTCAAAGAGGTGCATAAGATCCGTTGTCATATTCTGCCCTCCACCCCGGTCGAAATCATCCTTGCATCCTGTATTTACATACTTGATAGGATAGTCTGCTTTAAGGCCCTCGCGTTGGTAGTAATAGAAGAGCATGATAAACATTTGCCATTCAGTGGTCTTTTTCTCTTCTGCCAATCCTCCATAAAGGTCGACGCGATTTTGATTGACGTTAAGACGATTTCCGAAAAACCGTTGATGAATGAAATCGCAGATCTCTCTCATTTCTCCTCTATACCCTTCGCGATTTTTAAGGCGCATAGGGAGGCGATTGAGGCGATGCCCTTCGGTTTGATAAAAGGAGTCAATAAGTTGGGTTTTTAACGCTTCAAACGTCCTTGCTCCCTTCTTAAAAAGGGTATTCTCAACCGACTGGAACAGGAGCATCAAGTTCTCTTCTTCTCGCTCCAACTGGATCAGGGTTTGGCAGCGAACATCTTCATTTTCTGGAGATCCATCATCTTGAAGGCGTTGATGCGCGGCATAGAGAACAAGTCCATCTGCCCCCCGAAGAAACTCTCGATAAAGAGGATCAATAATGACACCCTTAATGCTGTCATATTTATTAGGCGTGGCGTGGCGGAGGTAGTAAACACCATCTTCGATATTTCTGAGTTGTGGGGGATTGATCTTTAGGTAGTGCGCCCAGCTCATCGCTCCGTAAAGCTTAATCCCATTGCATGTCCACCAATCAACCCTCATCAGAGGATCCGATGCAGCAATCGCTTTGTTTCTCTCAACAAAAACCCGGGAAAAATTTTGAAGAGTCAATCGATCATGAGAATTAATGTGCTGCTGTACAAAGTCATTTTGGAAAGATTGGATTCTAGGAGTCATGCGCACGCGTGCAATCACACTACAAACTCGCGCTACTTCTTCGTTTTTTTCTGCAAGGATCAGCGCTTCATGAGCATCCACAAATCGTTCATATTGCTCTTTAGCGTCACTTCCCGATGCCGGATTAGTTAGGTAATACAGAACTAGAGCCAACTCTCGAGACTCATGGGCATTCGTTAGCTCAATCCCTTCTTCTTTTAAAAGGTGATTATACTCATTCAAAAGATTGCGGAAGAGCATCAAACGCATCAAGACTCCATTTTGCCCAAAGAGATGCTCATTAGAAACACCAATTTCTGGCAGGCATGGACGGCTTACAAGGATAAAATCGTCAAGATTCCTTTCCTCTGGAGACTCGAATATTGATTGAAGCAGTTCTGGAGAAACAAGTTCCCTTCGACCTGGCAACCTTAAAGAATCAGAAAGAGATGGCAAAAGCATGTCTTCCAACGGACCTCTATTCAGCTGATGACCAAACCTTAGCTGAGCTTCTCTTTGCAAGAACATTACACGAGGGTCGGTCAAGGACATGATTGCTTTCTGCTGCGGAATAAGAACTCCACGCAGAGGTGGCGCCATCTCGAGTACTTCTCTTTGTAAGAACATCGCTCGGTGAAGAGGCAAGGGAATCTCTCTCTGCCGTGGCACAAGAACCCCATGCTGAGAAGGAGCCATCTCGAGTGCTTCTCTTCTTTGCACAGGAAGCTCGAGCCTCCGTTCAAGCCTATTGAGAGCCCCTAGGCACTGTCTCACAGCTCTTAGATTTCTGAGGTCGAGATCTATAATAATTTGTTGCCCTCCAAGAAAGATGTCCTGTCGGAGCCTATGAAGATTCCTGTCCTGAAGAGCAGCCCTTATCGCCTCTTGAGAAAGCCTCACAGCATTCAACACTTGTCTCTCAGGAATGACTGCCACCTCTCGGCCCTCTTCCCTTCTAATGGGTTGAACTAAATCAACCGCGCGATCCTCTTGAACTTCATCAACAGGTCGGAAGGGGATGATTCGAGGGCCTTGTCTAGGTTGTTTTGTGAAGGGGGCCATTGCAGCCATGCTAGCAGCAAGATAAGCAACAGATGCAGCTGAGTAGGCAAGAGTCGCTCTTTGATTCCCCTTAAAGGGAGTAATTGGCTTTTTAGTCCTTTTTTGCGCATGCTCGATGGTAAATCTAGTAATCGCCATCAACGCAGCTGTAACTACAACAGTCTGAACGACTTTCCGAAAATGAATCTGATGAAAATGCGCGGGAACGCGATTTTGTACTTCTTGCATAAACCAACCTCAATCAGGCTGGAATTATATACAAACACCACATAAAATAAAAATGCAAACTAAATTAAAATTAATTATATGAATTAATCGAGAGTTGAAATCACACGTGCTAATTAATAAAGTTTTTAACTTCTGTGATTGCCCAAGTGTAGGAGGCCATTTCTGGGGTAGCTTCTTCCTTAGGAATTGAGAGATTAACCGTGAGACTTAAATAGGCAAGTGTATCGGTCCCATGTATGATGCGCATTGGTCGACTGACTTGGACATCAAAGCTATCCGCAGTAACCGTGAGGTTATACGTAGATGTGGCTTCATCGCGGTCATCCTGACCAATCGTTGCCGAAGGAAGAATCTGATAGAAAAAACCTTGAATATCAATTGTAGGGTCACCAAAAGCCTGTGCTTCTAGTTGATTCAAAACACGCGCGGCTCTTTCCTCGCTTAGGTTATGTGGCTCCCCAGTGAGAAAGGCTAATAGTTGATTTCCTGCTGTACCATCTTTGATGATCTCTGCCCTACTTAGCGTAATCAGGTTATAGCGTGGAGAATTTAGCTGAGCTAAGATCGCATCCTTTGCTTTGTACTGCCCCATATTTCTTCCAATCAACGTATCATCCCGAACAGTAGTATTACTGTTTAAAATATCAGTTAAGAATTGGTGGAGGTTTTTAAGAGGGTGTACCTTAGTTGCCCTAAGACCAAAGGAAATATAAGCGATAAAAAGTGTTCCAAAAGCAAGGTTCGGAGGAACATTTCCTTGAAAAGGCTCAAAGTTCCATTTTGAGAGACGTTGAGCTTCTTTCATCGCAAATTTTGTAAGCAATGCACATGCAGCAGTAATCGCAGTCACCTCTAAGGCTCGAAAAATTAGATTATTCTCCCAGATGTGACTATGCCTGGTGAGAAGTGGGCTCATTGTCCTTTCCATAATTTCCTCGCTTAATTCTGGACAGGAGTATAGCCCAAAAGATTATTAATATGAATGGTTAAAATATTTGTTATTATTTCTTTAAAAGATCTATCACAGAAAGGTATAGTTTCCGCTCTTCTTCAAAGGTAACATATTCGATTATCTCATTGATAGGAAGCCACTTACCTTCAGTAATCTCCTCTGCTTGGAGGGTGTAATTGGGAGTCACCTCAGCGAGGTAAAAACGAACGGTTTTGTCGACAAGAATCCCCTCATGATGGAACTGGTACTTTTCGACGACATAAGGTGTATCGAGGTAGCGGATTACCTCCATCCCCGTTTCCTCTTTGAGCTCACGCTCAGCGGTCCCCTTCGGAGACTCTCCTTTCTCTTCGTGTCCCTTAGGGAAGGACCAATGCCCTCCATTGAGATGGCGGACAAGAAAGACTTCCCAGCAGCCTGCACGACAGGTAAGGGGAACAATCCCGAAACAATAACTCTTAAGCGGTTCCACAAGGACCAAAGATCACAACGGAATTGTGTCCACCAAATCCAAAGGAGTTAGAAATTCCCGCTTTGACTTCAAAATCCTCGGCTTTATTTCCAACAATATTGAATCCTTCAAGTTCTTCTTCAGGATCCTTAAGATTGAGGTTCGGATGGAGCTTCTTCGTTTGAATGGCTTTGATTGTTGCGATTGCTTCGACACCTCCAGCAGCTCCTAGGCAATGACCCGTCATTGATTTGGTAGCATTCATCTTCATTTCTTTGACCTGATCACCAAAGACAGAGCGTATTCCACGCACTTCACAGAGATCGCCTACTGACGTTGCTGTTGCATGGGCATTGATATAATTAATATCTTTTTTGTCGATATTGGCATCTTTGATAGCTGCCTCAATACAGCTAGCCACCCCTGATCCATCTTCGCGCGGACTTGTGATATGATAAGCATCGGTAGAAACCGCACCACCCAAGTACTCCGCAAGAATCGTTGCCCCACGCTTTTTAGCATGCTCGTATTCTTCAAGAACAAGAACACCAGCACCCTCACCTACAACGAAACCGTCACGAGACTTGTCCCACGGACGAGAGGCTCCTTCGATATCATCGTTTCGCTCAGAAAGCGCTTTCATCACAACAAATCCGGCAACTCCGATTGGGTTAATAGGGGCTTCGCTTCCCCCGCAAACCATAATATCAGCATCCCCACGCTCAATGTGTTGTGCTGCAGAAACGATCGAATAGTTTGCCGTTGCGCAGGCGGTCGAAATCGAGTAGGTTGGGCCAGTAAATCCTAGGTCTATGGCTAAGAGGCCGCCACCCATATTAGTAATGATATAGGGAACAAAGAAAGGAGTAATCCGGTTAAATCCTTTGTCAAAAAGTGTCTTATTTCCTTCGAAAAAGATCGACATCCCCCCCATTCCAGAACCAACAAGAACACCGCAACGAGACTTATCAAGTTTTTCAAGCTCCTTGCCCGTCAAACCTGCATCTTCTAACGCTTTTTTACCTGCAACCATTGTGTAGCGAATAAAAGGGTCGGCGCGGCGCGCCTGTTTTTTATCCATATACTCGCCAACTTCAAAACCTTGAATTGATCCTGCAAAACGCGTGGGATAATCTTCGCAAGGGAACTGGGTAATAGGGCTAATCCCACTTTTTCCTTCCAAAAGACTTTGATAGAACTGATCAACATCAGTTCCAAAACAGGAAACAACTCCCATTCCTGTCACAACAATACGGCGCTTTTTACTCACTTTTCCCCTTAGAGGTTAAATCTAAATCTATCACCTTGCCCTCAGGCCACAGGCGTTCTAACTGATATTTTTGCCGCATATCGGGAAGAAGTAGGTGGATGACTACTTGGAAGTAATCAAGTACAACCCAATCTCCAACTTGCTGTCCTTCAATATGGACTGGTTTCTCTCCTTCACCTCGCATGATATGCTGAATCTCAGTTGCAAGCGCAGATACATGCCGATCAACATTTCCATCTGCAATGATGACGTAATCAGTAATCGACGAAATACCCCGTACATCTATAGCGATGATATTGGTCCCTTTTTTGTCGTAAATCGCCTGCGCAATTTGATGGATTATGTGTGAAAGATCTTTAACCATACGGTGGAGAGTATATAGTATTTTGATGAATGTAGTCTAGTACTTTTCCCTGAACTAAATGTCCGCAATACAGCCTTTTTTTGAGTCTCCCCCGAATGTCGCTGCTACTTATATCCATTGCAGGGATTTTGCACATCCCTTGCTCAACTTTCAATTTGATTGTTTCCGAAAGTTGATTTAATTTTTTAGTATCAAAACCATGTCTTACTCCCACAAATGGGGGGGCTATTTCAAGAAGCCTATCAATATCTTTCCACTCTCCAAACCCACATGCAGTATCTTCAGCAACGATCAGATGCAGGTTACCTTCGAGCTCCTGAAGAGTATCGATTGTAAAGGAAGGGGCAGGACGCCGAATCTCTCCATCATAAGGGTCACAGTTAGTAACATCTTCAAGAGCAAGTTGCACCATGTTAAGGCGATGGTTCGGAGCTGCCTCAGGAGGCGTTGCTCCTTTTGTTGGAGATACATTTACAGGACAAAAAAGGACCTGGTCCAGACCTTTGAGTTCCATAATCCGCAGGGCCAAATTGAGGTGACCTACATGAATCGGATCAAAAGTCCCCCCAAAAAAACCAATTTTTTTTAGATGATTTCCCACGAGTGCTCCTTAGAAACCTTGAGAAGTTTTGAGTTAGGATTGACAGCCACAGGACTTCCTGCTGATTCCAAAAACGGAAGGTCGAGGTCACTGTCGGAATAAGCGGTCACCTTTGCAGCTGATGTATTCAAGCGATGGGTCAGTTGCTCCATGTAAGTGGCCTTTCCGTCTCCAAGAAGAATCGACTCAACGGCGCTAAAATTCCCCTTTTCATCCACGCTATAATTCGAGGAATACCACTCGTTCACTCCTAAGTACTCAGCAATTGGCCCCACAACAAATGAAGGACCATTAGATAAGATTACGGTATAATGCCCCTCATGTTGTGCGCGGCGCAAACGATTGAAGGTAGGTAAATAGAGGAAACGATAAAAGTCCTTTTTCAAGAACGCAGTCACCTCATCTTGCACGAGCTGAAGCGGCGCTCCCTTCAAAAACTTCTCGAATACTTTCTGGTGCAGTTCCGTCAGGCTTAAATTAAGAAAATAATGACGGACAGAGTAGAGCATCGTCCCTATGAGTGAGATAGGACGATAGAACCCTCTCGATATCAAATAACGATAAAAGAGGAGGCTGGAGTTCGAGCGGACCAACGTGTGGTCAAGGTCAAATGCACTGATCTGTTTCAATGGTCGATACTAGACTAGTTTTTCTTCAAGATTTTTGAGCGCTTCCATCTCCTTATCAAGATGGATCTTAGCGCTATCATAAAGCTCACGATAGGTCATCGCCTTTTCAAAGTCAAGATTAGACCCCCCCATTTCTTTTCGATACTCCTCAACCTGCGTTTTAATCACTTCTACATGGGATGCTCTCTCTTCGTAGAGATCTTCTAAGGCAGCCTCCCTGAGAACACCTTCTTTTTTATTAAAAATAAAGCTACGAAGGTCTGCAAAATCCCTTTCAAATTTGTGAATTTCAACTGCGGAAAGGTTCAATGATTCGTAGGATTTTTTTAGCTCTTCTTCCCTATTTTCTAAGTCTTCTAAAGCAGTCTCACTCTCATTTTCGATCAATTGGGTAAGCTTTTCCTTTAGATCATCAACTTCTTTTAAAGCCTCTGCCTTTTTCTCATCAACTTTAGCTTGTACTTGATCAAGAACTCCGCTGCGAGCTTTTTGAATGCGATCTTTCAAAAGTTTCATATGATCACGACTTAGCGCAGCTCCTTTCATCGCCTCCTGAAGAGCATTTGACTCCCCTAAAACTTTGGACCTCACTTGATTGTCTGGATTTGCGCAAAAGAGTTCAAAAGCCTCGACTTTGGGAAGAAGCTCATCAAAATTCTTCTTCTGTTCTTCAAATCGATCACCCATCTCAGCGCGCCGCTCAGTCTCCTTCTCCTTGATTTTGTCCCATCCTTCACTAAGTGTTTTTCGCGATTTTGTGAAAGCTTGGGTGTTCAAGGTCAGAACCTTTGCAAAACCCTGAAATGTTTTGATCTCATTTCGAATGACATAGTAGGGAACGTCATATTTGTCTCCTTCCTCAGGAAAACGTTTTTTTACAAAAGCTTCTACATCTGCAACAAATGCGTCACTAATTGCCTTGACCAACTCTTTCCGTTTTGGAAAAACCTGATCTCCCAGCTTGGAAAGGCGCTTAAGGATTTTATTCTTATGGCTTATTCTCATGTCGATTGCCAAGATTTCCTTTCGCAAAGAATCAAGGCGAGAAATTAGGGTCTTTAATAGAGAAAGTTCTCTTTGGACGGAGTGATAATCTCCCTCCTTTACCTCGAGAGTTTCTAATCCTTGTGGGAAAGCAACTGGAGCTATCTGCTCCACTAAGCGATCATAATGATCTAGGTCAGCCTCTAAAGCTTCGATTGCTAGCTCTACTTGTTCAACAGAAAATGCTGCTTGTTCGTCTTTGATCTCTTTTAAACAGCGTGCTTCATCCCCAAGCTCAGCATACTCAGCCCAGAGATGGTTCCGCTTAATTGGGTTCATCTGCTCTTTAAAGAGAGGTCCACAGAGTTTTTTGACATCCCAAAAGTCCTTCAGAGTAACCCCTTCAGGTTTCGAGAGAACTGATTTCATGAAATCGAGAGCAAGTTGCACTTTATCTTCTATCTCTTTAGCAGATTCAAAAGACTCTCGAAATCCTTTGAATTCTTCCGATTCCATTGGAGGCTTTTTCTCTTTTTCTCTTTTTTCAGTATTTTCTGTTTCCATGACACCTGTAGGGTTTCCGCTCTGGTAAATATAAAGGAAACACTATTTATAGTGAAGGCTTAATATCGACTTTCGTAGTCCTGCAGGATCATTTCAAGAGCTTTTTGATACCCATGAATATCAAGATCGACCCATCTGAAGAGGGGTTCCCTCCTAAACCATGTGAATTGCCTTTTTGCATAACGTCTAGAAGCTTTTTTAAACTCCCAGACAAAATGCTCCCAATCCTCGTCACTTCGAGGAGAATCAATAAATTCGATACACTGCCGGTATCCAATTGCCTGCGCCGCAGACGAATTTTCTCGAAGGCCCAACTCAAGAAGTTCTTCTACCTCTTCAATAAATCCTTGTGCCATCATCTCATCACAACGCATCTCAATTCTCGAAAAAAGAATATCTTTAGGGAAATAGGTAAACCAACACCGAAAATCAAAATCTTTGGGACGATTTGGAACATTTCCCTTAGGAAAATCGCTCACCCGCTTTCCGGTCAAAGTCATAATTTCAAGCCCACGAATAATCTTATGCTTGTCGCGATGATTGATCGTTTGCCCATATTCTGGATCGATCAAGCAGAGCTTTTCATAAAGAGCTTCAGTCCCAAATTTTTCTATATCTTCTTCAAGCTTTTGGCGCACCTCAGCTGATGCCGGAGGCCCTTGCGGTGGGCCATAGAGCAGCGCATGTAAATAAAAACCGGTCCCTCCCACCACAATCGGAACATGTCCCCTAGCCAAAATCTCCCTAATGGAGTCGGTTGCTCTTTCATAAAATTGAGCAACATTGAATGATTCAGCTAGATCACAAATATCAATCAAATGATGCGGGAATTCTAACCGTTCTTCCAAACTAGCTTTTGCTGTACCAATGTCCATCCCCCGATAAACCTGAACCGAGTCGGCAGAAACAATCTCCCCACCTAAAATCCGCGCCATTTCAATTGATAGACGGGTTTTCCCACTTGCTGTGGGACCTGAAATCACAATCACACGATTGCTAGGCTGACCAGAATCAACTTTTCTGCGGGATGGGGCAGGCTGATGAGCAAACTCATCTACGAGATCACTTCTCAATGAACTACTTCTATTTATTTTGAAAAAGCTTGGAGTGCTTCTTGCTCAGTTGGAAAAATCAGGATGATCCTTTCGAACCCTGCCATTTTAATGATTTCCATCACCTCTTCGCTGACAGAGCAGAGGTGGAGTCCACCCGAGACTCCTTTGAGTTTTTTTGTTGTAGACAAAAGAAGACGCATCCCAGCACTACTCAAGTAATTTACCTTGGCAAAATCGAGGAGAAGCTTTGTTTTCCCACCCTCTACCTGTTCTACGAGTTTTTTCTCGAGCAGCGGAGCCGATGCAGCATCCAAACGCCCTTCAACGCGAACCAAAATGATTCCTTGGCCCTCTTCAATCTGAATATTTAATCCAACGGTCATCGAAACAACTCTCTTATTTCCCCCCAGGATACCGCGGCTCAACTATTTTGTAAACAGATGCGGGTATTATTGAACAATTTCTAGGCGCACTTTGCGACCAAGACGTGCTGCAACAGTCATCGAAATTTGACGAAGTGCTTTAATGGTCTTTCCTTGTCTTCCTACCAGTCTTGCCACATCATCGTTATGCACACGAATTTCAACAACAGAACTTTTAGAACCGTCAAAAATTTCTATTTTTACATCTTCAGGTGTGTCAACTAAGTTTCGAATGACATAGGCTATAAATTCTTCCATGAAACTATCCGGTATTTTATGTATTAAAGTGGCACCAAACGTTATCATTTGCTCAACTTTTATGCAATCGAAATTCAAAAATCATTCACATCCAAAGAATTACATTCTATACTTATTATTAGTCATTTAAATCTTGTTTTTTTTGAAGGAATATAGTGGAGATTTAGGTAGAATAAGCTCAAGGAGGGCCCATGGTTAACATCCATCCAATCCCAGATTCTGAGATGCCTGGTACAACACCAAAGGCAAGCGCTTCAAACGCTGAGAATGAAGCGTTTGGAGAGAAGGCCGAAGCCTTCTATTCCTGGTATCAGTCAATCCGTCAACCAAATTCTCCAAGCGAGGGATACCACGGCTTGCAATACATCATGAATATATCCGAGCAAGAAACTGCAACTCAAGAAGAAGGAACCCTTGCTGCTGAAAAACTTAATCAACTAATGGAAGAGATCGATGGGGGAAGCAAAACCCTCGATAAAATTCCTCACGAAGTAGAAAAGATCGTCGACGGCCTCACCAACCACAATCCAAAGAGCCGAGTCGTGATGCAAGCAACTAAAATCCAGATCGCTGTCAACCTTTCCGAATCTGATACATCTGAAGAAGTCCACCGTGTGATAAACTCTCTTCTTGGAAGAGTCACAAAAGAGATGCCGCCTATTAAGGCTGAAGAAATTAGCCGCACTCTCCAGGATGCCATTGACCATTCAGAAGGCTCTAAGAGTCTTCTGCAGAAGGTTCTGTTACTATTGAAGTAATGTAAGCAAGACTGGGGATACGAAGGTCTATTATGAGAGGATCGTCTCCCATTTTCGTGCGGATTTTTTGGTAGTGAGCAAGCTCCTTGAGATATCGTTTGGGGGTAAGCCTAAGGAGATGAGGGCCAAGAGAGATCACGATTTCCCGTTTACCTAGCGACTGTTCCAAATAGCTTGAGACATCAATCATTTTAACCTCGTCGCCAAATACCTCGAGAAGATGCCTAGCAATCCCTTTCTTCTCTTCGAAATGCCCTTCCCCTAAATAAAGAATTGGAAGGCGTTTAGGGGTGTAATAAGGACTCAGGGGAAACGCAGTGCCATGTTTATCAAGAGCAAGATTTTCAACGTCACCAAGGATAAACTGTGGAGTCCTCAAAGTATAATCAATATAGAGTGTTTCAGGGTTGAGGAGAGAAACAGCTACCCTCTTAATGCAAGGACTTTCAAGCAAAATCTTTTCAGTCTCTTCTACCGTAATCGATCGGGGGTAGTCTATAGATAAGTTGAGAAGCTCTGCTAAATAGTCGGTTTTTAAGGCGTCTTTCAATGGGCCAGTCTGAGCAATAGCCTTAATCGGAGAAGGAGGAGGTTTTTGCCGCTCAAAATAAGAGAGGGCAGAATAGAAGCCAAGGGTCGAAAAAAGAGCAAAACAAACTAGAAGAATGGGTTTGAGGAGTTTCATGAACCTATCCCACTATTATAAATGTCAGAATTTTGAGGTGTTTTTTATAATAGTGGGATAGGTTCATGAGAGAGCCTTAATGACCTGAGGCCCAATAGCTGTAATATCACCTGCACCTATCGTAATAAGAACATCCCCGGGAATTAAGAGTTTTGGTAGGTAGGTTAAAAGCTTGTCTTTGTCTAGAAAGAGCGTATGGTCACCTCTTATCTCCCGCGCAAGGTTTCTTCCGCTAATGCCAGGAATGCATTTTTCTCCTGCAGAGTAAAGATTGGTGATAATTGTGAGATCAGCCTTTGTAAATGCCTCTGTAAACTCAGAAAAAAGATCACGTGTTCTGGTGTATCTGTGAGGCTGAAAAAGCGCGATAAGACGCCTTTTCCCCATTCCTTTTTTCATACTTTCTAAAAGGACTTTGATTTCAGTCGGATGGTGCGCATAATCATCATAGATTGCAATGCGCCGTACCTCTCCAATTTTTTCCTGCCGACGCTTGACACCCTTAAAAGTTTTGAAAGCCTCCCGAATTTCCTCTTCGGTAAGACCAAGCTTCAGGGCCATTCCAAACACAGCAAGCGCATTGAGAGCAAGGGTTTCACCCATTATAGGAAACTCCACATCTAAATAAGTTTTGCCCTCAAACTCTGCAGAAAAAAACGTGGATCCAACAACCTGTCTGCATGCAGTAAGCTTCAACCTTCCCCTTTTTCCATAAGAAATTCCTGGGGGAGAGAGTTTTGCAAGAAGAGGGTCATCATTGCACCAAAATAAAAGTTCAGGATTTTTCACTTTGGAAATAAAAGTTTGAAACCCTTCTAAGAGTTTTTTCTCTGTTTTCCAATGTTCAAGATGTTCTTTTTCGATGTTGGTGATAATGGCTCCCTCCCCTTCGTAATTGAGGAAGCTTCCATCACTTTCGTCAGCTTCTAGTGCAAAATACTCTCCATCCCCATAACCTCCATTTTTTTGGAGATTTTGGAGAATTCCCCCAATAGCATAGGTGAGGTGTTTTCCTGCAGATATTAACGTCCAAGCTAAGAGAGCAGAGGTGCTTGTTTTTCCATGGGTTCCAGCAACTAAAAGTCCCTTTTTACCTTCGAGAAGAATCTTTACGAGTTCTGAACGATGGATTACAGGAAGATTATGACTTTTGGCTTCGATAAAGAGGGGGTTATCTAGCGCAATTGCTGAACTGAATACAATGGTCCCCTCTTTTGGCAGCGACTGTGTAACTTTAATCCCCTTGGCGCTCAAATGAGGAAGCGCTTTTAAATCAGAGCCCGAAACGCTATCTCCCTTCTCAATTAAAATATGGGCGAGAGCACTCATTCCAATCCCCCCCACACCTAAAAAATGAAATCGTTTTGTCATAAGGATTTTAACACTACTGAACAAAGGTCTTGTTTACTTTCTTCTTCTTTATAAATACGGAGATTTGTCCGCAGCTCTTTAAGTTTTTCATGTTTGTTTGCCATAAGTTCTAAGATAGTGGAAGCTAAAACATCTCCTCTCAGCCCTTTTTCTTCGAGCGAAATGGCTCCCTTAATTTCATCAGTAACAAACGCTGCATTTTTCTGTTGGTGGTTTTCTGTCCCATAAGGATAGGGAATCAAAATGCTGGGAACAGAAAACTCGATGAACTCGGCAAGGGTTGCCGCTCCTGAGCGCGAGATACTAAGGTCTGCAGCAGTCCATGCATACTCCATCTTCTCCTCAAAAATTTTTACACACGCAGGAACATTCATCTCTGCGTAGTAATCGCGAAGTTTATCTCCTCGTTTTTCATCCCCCACAATATGGATCACTTGAAAGTCGATTCCTTCCTCTACGAGCCTTTGCACTGCTCCACAAAAGAACCGATTCACGGCTTGAGCACCTTGAGATCCTCCAAAGACAAGAAGAGTGAACTTTTCCCCTTCAAGGCCATAGTAGTCCCGTGCTTCTTTGCAAGTAACCTCTCCCTTCTTTGTGAGTGGCATCTGTACACAAACACTTTTAGAGTGGAGATATTCATGAGCATGGGAAAATTGAATCGCTGAAATCTTTGCCCATTTGGAGCAATAACGATTCACCTTTCCTGGGAGCGCATTACTCTCAAAGATCACAATAGGAACTTTTCTTAGTTTTGCTGCTAAAATAGCTGGGAAAGTATGAAAACTCCCAAAACCTACAATAACATCGGGTTTTTTTTTCAAAAAAAAGTTGAAACACCTCAAGGTTCCCCGAGAAAGATTCAACAGAGCCTTTAAGACTTTTAAGGGATGTTTCTTAAAGGGGGTACCACTTTTGATGTCAAGGTAGGGGAAAATGCCTTTATTAAAGTAGTGGTTTTTCTTAAGCCCTGCACCCACAAAGGTAATTTTTATGTCTGGATGTTTTTCAAGCAGCTCGAGAGCAAGCGCCTGTGCAGGAAAAAGGTGTCCCCCTGTTCCCCCAGCAGCGATCATTACATTTAGGCGGCCTGCAGTTTCTTCCAATTGGGTTCCTTTTTCTTGTGCGTGCTCATAATAAGAGCAATCGCAATGCAATTTGCCAAAAGGGACGACCCCCCCTGACTAAAGAAGGGAAGATTAGTCCCTTTACTAGGAAGCAATCCTGAGACGACCCCCAAATTTAAAAATGCTTGAAATGAGATCAAAAAGGTGACGACACTCGCAACATAAAAACCTCCTTTTGTCTCCGCTTTCATAGCAATATGGAAGCCACTATACGCAATAAATAGATAAAGGAGTACTAAAAAAAGAATGCCAATAAAACCAAGTTCTTCAGCGTAGATTGCTGCAATATAATCACTACGTGCTTCAGGAAGGTAATTGAGTTTTTGTAGACTTTCACCTACTCCTCGACCAAAAAGTTCTCCCGACCCTGTAGCAATCTTTGCTTGATAGGGTTGGTGCCCCTTTCCTAATAGATCGGATTCTGGGTGGAGATAGACTTGTATTCTGTGTTTCACATGAGGCATTTGCATTGCTGCTGCCGCTCCCAGTCCTCCTAAAAAGAGAACAGGAAGGAGCCAGTACAGCCACCTCACACGGCAAAGAAAAAATAGCGCCATCAGAGTAACCATGATGATGGCAACGGTTCCATTATCTGGTTCGATCAAGATCAAAAAAAGTGGGACAGCAAGTCGCAGGACTATCAAGTAAAATCGTTTCCAAGTCATGTTCTCATCTTTCATATAGAGATGAATGAAATAGAGAGGAGCAACAACTTTCATAAATTCTGAAGGTTGGAAAGAGAGTGGACCAAAGAAAATCCATCGATTGGCGCCATTCAGAGCCCGGCCAATTCCAGGAACAAAGACGAGTACCAAGCAAACTGTGAGTCCATAGAAAAGGTAAGGAGCAAAATTGAGAAGCTTCCGGTATCCGAAAAAGAACGTTAAAAGAGCTAGAACAACCCCTAAGCAACCATACACAAGCTGCTTAATCAAAGCATGATGAGTGCTCACATTCAAACTTCGATCGATCACTTCCGCTGAAGAGGTGTCAAACACCATTAAGATGCCAACGGCAAATAGAACTGTTGTGAATGACAAGAGGAAATAAACACTTTTCATACCACTCTAGAAGCCTACTTAATTCTTAATCGATCACCAGGACGCAATCGCTTTGCTTTTTCCTCATCCATATTGTTCAGTCTAAGAAGCTCATCCACCTGTATTCCGTTTTTCTGGGCGATAGTCCAAGGATTATCTCCCCCTTTTACGACATAAAATTTCCCATCTTCTTTCTTTGCAGGCGCCTCTTTTTTGGGGGCTTTTCTTTCAGGAAGTTTCAATTCCTGCCCAATCTGAAGCCGGGAATTAGAAAGGCTATTGAGCTTCATAATTTCATCAACACTGATTCCATGAGAGCGCGCAATTTTCTCGAGAACATCTCCCTTCTCAACAGTCACAACGCGCAGCGGACTAGAGGTAAATGTCTTTGCCTCTGCTTTAGGTGTGGGGGTCAGTACTGGAGGAGGAAGAGCTTCTTCCTTTTTTTCTTCAGTTTTCGCCATAGCCGTGTACTGACTAATAACGTGATCGATTTGGTCTCCCCCTTGTTTAGCAGAAGATATGGCGGCAATTTCAATCTGATGGGCTTCTTTAGGAGAAAAGACTAGGTCTGTTGTTCCTTGCTCTTTCTTTAGAGAGCTGACAAAAAGGGTCACAAGGAGCCCTGCATTAATCAACACAGCTACGATAATAATATCTCTTCGATTCATCCTTATTTCCTAACCTCTCTGATAATCTCTTTAAACATTTCTCCCCTTTCTTCATAGTCCCTAAACTGGTCAAAGCTTGCGCACCCCGGGGAAAAAAGAACTGTATCTCCAGTATGGGCAGCGTTTCTTGCCCTGTCCACGGCAACGCGCAGATTTTTGCAGTGCACCGTCGGAATAACGTCTCCCAACTCCTTCTCAATCTGCAAAGCGGTTTCCCCTATTGCAAAGATCCCTTTAACTTTTGGTGTAAATGGTTTTTTCCATTTTTTAAAAGAGTCCCCTTTACTTTGACCACCAGCGATCAAAAAAATGGGGCCTTCAACTTGATTAACACCATACATCACTGACTCAATATTTGTCCCTTTACTATCGTTAATAAAGGTGATTCCCTCAACGATATCAACAATTTCCATTCGGTGAGGAGGTTTATTAAATGTTATTAACGCGGTGTTAAAACTCTCCCACGTAACATCGAGGGCCTTGCAGATCTTCCACGCCGAACAAACAGCATGAGGCCCAATCGACCGCCAGTATCTCTCGTTCTTAGTTAGTTGTAAATAAGAATCCCCTTCTTCAATAAAGGTTCCTCCCTCTCTAATAAGCTCCTTTAATCGAAGCTTTGTGTCCCTATAGGCCTCAAAAGAGGGATACCGATCTAGGTGATCAGGAGTGATGTTTGTGATGAGCCCCACATCGAATGCTACAGTTTCCAAAGTCTCCAACTGATATGAGCTGAGTTCAACAATTAGGATCTCATTTGGATCAGGAGTGCAAGCATACTCTGCTAGGCTAGTCCCAACATTCCCTAGAGCCCTTGCAGGAATCCCCACCGCATTCAAAACATGAGCAACTAATAAGGTCACAGTCGTTTTGCCATTGGTTCCCGTAATGCCCACCATTTTATTCTTTAAGGCCCGAATCGCAAGCTCAGCTTCCCCCATGACACATCCCTTTGCCTGTGGATGACTCTGAGGAATTCCCGAAGAAAGAACAATTAAGTCAGCCTCTACCTTTTCATCTTCAAGGTAAACAGTAACCCCCTCCATTTTCTGAGGAGTGCGATCGACCGCATAGACAGTATAGCCTTGCTTCAATAGAAGCTTTGCAGCTCCTCTTCCACTTTTTCCGAGTCCTATGACAAGCGCTTTCATTGAAATTTTATTGATGCCAATCCAAAAAGGGCCAAAATTAAACTAATGATCCAAAAACGGACGACAACTTTTGGTTCGGGCCAACCCTTAAACTCAAAGTGATGGTGCAAAGGAGCGCACCGAAAGATCCGTTTTTTATTTCGATACCGGTAACTAAGCACCTGCAAAATCACCGAGACCGCTTCAATAACAAAGATTCCTCCAACAAGCGCAAGCAAAAATTCCTTTCGCATCAAGACTGCCGCAGTTCCTAAAACCCCTCCAAGGGCCAATGAACCTGTATCCCCCATAAACACCTGCGCCGGATACCCATTATACCACAAAAAACCCAGACATGCTCCCGCCATTGCGCACATATAGATAGCTATCTCAGAGCTCCCTTCAATATAGGGAATATTGAGATAGCGAGCCATTTCGATATTATTCGAGAGAAACGCAAACAAAGCAAAAACCGCAGCTACCATCAGGATGCACCCCGACGCTAAACCATCAAGTCCATCGGTAAGATTCACGGCATTTGAGGAGCCTGTCACAACTACAATCGTCATCAAAAAACCTAGGAAAAGCCCCACTCCACTCAAGGCAAAAAGAGCGCCCTTCTTAAAAGGGAAAAAGTATTGCCCATACGCTAGCTGCGATTCATAAATTTCCCCTCCCAACTTGATATGGGGTGGAACAAACCACTTTCCAAAGTGGAGAACTTCAGAAAGTGTCGGCCATAAAAGATACAGACCTAAAAGAGCCGCAAAGAGAACCTGCAAACCAAATTTCTTCCGAGCAGGAAGCCCCTTAGAATTCTTATGCTTCATCTTCAAATAATCATCCATTCCCCCAAGCAGGCCAAGCCATACCGTTGAAATGGTAAGGATTAACGTGAAGGGGCTGCGGAGATCCATCCATAAAAGGAGCGCTACAAGCATCGACACGAGTATTAATATCCCCCCCATTGTCGGGGTCTCTTTTTTCTTTTGATGGAGCTCTGCAAGCATAGGACAATCTTCTACTCGAATCGACTGCCCCGTTTTTAATGCATATAGCTTACTAATAAAGCGAGGACCCATAAAAATTGTGAGGAGAAGAGTGGTCATTGCCGCCAGAATCATCCGCGTGGACGAGTAAAGAAAAACGGCAGGAACTTTGACAGCTGCGCTCAGAGATAAATACTGCAAAAAAAGATAAATCACTCGTTAAAACTCCTCGAGCGTTGTCCAAAGCTTAAAGGAATTGGACCCTTTTAATAATACAACATCCCCTTCTACCACAACTTCCTTTAAACGTTTAACAGCCCCCGCTTTTTCTTTAAAGTATTCGACCGTTTTCCCTCCTCTTTCAAACACTTCAACCATAGGAGCGCATTCTTCCCCAATACAAATCAGGTGGTCTAGAAGGGGAAGCGCATGTTCAGCAACTTCTCGATGACTCGATGCTTCAAAAGCTCCTAGCTCTTTCATCGCTCCTAAAAATCCAATCCTTCTTTTTCCTTTGGGAAGACTTGAAAGAGCAGCTTTCATAGCTATAGGCGATGCATTATAGGAGTCATCCACAAATAAAGCTCCTCCCTTCTCCACCTTTTGAAAGCGGTGGTCAAAAGGACTCAGTTTTTTCGCTCCTTCTTCAATTTCCTCTCTAGACATCCCTAGATGAAGCGCAACACTCGCTGCAGCTAAAAAATTTTCCTGTAGATGTCTTTCTTCAAATGGGGATTCCACATCTCTTAATGTCACATCAGCCCTGGAACCTTCGCAATCAAACCACGTCTTTGCAACATTTAGCAAACGCACCGCTTGGAACGCTTTTGTCTCTAAGTGAAAGAACCCTCTCTCTATTCTTTTAGATTCAAAAAGCTCACACTTAGCCTCGGCAATCTCCTCAATCCCGTTAAAGAAAGCAGAATGAGCGAGCGAAATCTTTGTTAACACACCAAGGTGAGGCGGAGCGATTTCTACTAAACGACTCATCTCCCCTTTTTCGCTCATTCCCATCTCCAAAACAAAAATCTCTTCCTGTCCTTCCCAGTTCAGTATTGTTAGGGGCAGCCCCACTTGAGAGTTTAAACTCCCAGGATTTTTCATAACTCGAAACTTTTCTTCTAGAAGGGTCGCAAGAAACTCTTTAGTTGTTGTCTTCCCGACGGTCCCGGTAACCCCAATGACCAGAGGGCTCTTTTCTTGAAACACCTCTTGAGCCAAATCTTGAAGCGCTCGTTTCACATTAGGTACAGGAATCAAAACTAAGCCAAAATCGCCGCCTTGATAGCTACTTGAAACAACTGCAGCAATCGCCCCTTTTTTCGCAGCCTCTTCCAAATAGTTGTGACCATCAACAGTCTCTCCAGTCAGTGCAAAAAAGAGGGTCCCTTTCTGCACATTACGGCTATCAAAAGACGCATGAACAACCACCTCATCCCGTTTGATGCGTCGACCAAAAAATGTTCCGATTTCTTTGAGTTTTTTTCGCATGACTTTATCAAAATATCTCACTACGGGGTTATAATTAAAGGATTATTTCTCGTGCAAAAAAAATTTACTTTTGTTTACTCTATCCACGGAAAAAAAGCGCTAAGGATATAAGAATGGATGGTTTGATACGGTTTTTGGGGAATGGGAGGTCTATCCTATGGGATGCTTACCATCTGATGAGAGACCCTCAAGAGAGAACCCAGCTCGACGAGCGCGTTGGAGAATTTATCAATGGGTTTAGTCCTTTCAGAGGAAACGAACGACCTCGCATTCCCACTTTGGATAAGCTTCAAAATGTTATCGACTTTACCGAGTATTTCACAAGACATGCTGCTAAAGCGTTTCTCGTCTTCACTGTCATTAATGCAGCTGTCTATCATTTTACCAGGCTACTGACTTTCATTGCTTTAACATATTTCATTTCGACCTTTGTCTTTTGCCTGATCTACTTGGATACTTGGGAAGTTGCTGGTGCCTCGCAAGACATCAAGGATATCCTAGATAAAAATGCGCGGTGTGGATGTATTAAGGCCGAGCAATCCTCCCCACTCATCAAAGAGGATAAAAGAAGGGATTTTAATAATCTCATGAGCGCACTTATCACTCACAACAATGTCGGCCTTGCCATTAAAAGAATAGACCGCCTTTCAAACAGCTTGATCCTCACGAGCCCTATGGCTGGCTTCCCTCTTGGACAAATCCTAAAACATCTGAGAAAATTAGAAACCGATCTCGCTGACAAATTATTTGTTCAGGGACGGGTATTATTCGAGTAAAAATTGCTTTTTTTTGGGATTATCCTGTATGATAGCCCCTCACGTGGTGGCATGGCCAAGTGGTAAGGCAGGGGCCTGCAAAGCCTCTATCCCCAGTTCGAATCTGGGTGCCACCTTTTTTGTGGGAAGAGGTAAAATAATTTATGCAACTAATATTCAGGGGTCTAAATCATTTTACCTCTTCCCATTCTTTTAAAATCATTAGAAAAGACTCCTTATGCTTTATGTAGTGTCAACGCCGATTGGAAATTTGAAAGATATCACCTTTCGAGCAGTAGAAGTTTTAAAAAATGTCGATTTGATTTTGGCGGAGGATACCCGAACAAGTGGTGTGCTCTTGAGGCACTATGGCATTGAAACAAAGATGCTGAGCTTCCACATGTTCAACGAGCGGGAACGGGAAGAAAAAATCTTGGAAGAATTAGAGGGAGGGAAAAAGATTGCGCTGATTAGTGATGCGGGAACACCCGGGATCTGTGATCCAGGAGCAGGGCTGATGCGTCGCTGCCGCGAAGCTGGGATAAAAATTGAGGTCGTTCCAGGCCCCTGTGCGGCGATTGCTGCCCTTAGTCTTTACGGAAGTGAAGAACGTTTTCAATTTGTAGGGTTTTTAGAGAAAAAAGGAAAGGGTCAGCTCATTGATATCCTCTATTTTCAAGGGTTAACAATTTGTTACGAAACTCCCCACCATCTGCTCACAACCCTTAAATGGCTTGATGAGCTCGCCCCTGAAAAAAAAATCTTTATCGCACGTGAGCTCACAAAGCTCTATGAAGAAACCCTTGAAGGAAACGCAAAAGAGCTAATCGACCATTTCCAAAAAAAGAAAATTCTAGGAGAATACGTTCTAATTTTTTCGGGGTTTGAGAATCCTTTCGATAAAAACCCTCGCGTACTGATTTGCGAGCTAGAAGAGCGCTTTGGAGTGAGCTCTAAAGAGGCACTTGTGGCCGCAGCTAAACTTTTGAACCGACCAAAACGGGAACTTTATGACGATTTGCATCGAAGTGGCTCTGAAGGCAGAAGCCACTCCACTGATTGAAGCTTTTAAACTGCGCCCCCTCTCTGGGAATCCCCTTTTTCCGATTTATGAAAATGACGAGATTAAACTGATTGTCTCAGGTGTTGGAAAAATCAAGGCTGGCGCCGCCTGTAGTTACCTAGCAGGAATCCACCGAGACGAAGATATCTATGGATGGATCAACGTGGGGGTTGGAGGACATCGCACACTCCCTATTGGAACACCAATTCTTGTGAACAAGGTCTTTGATGAAGCCCGGAAGACTCGGTACTACCCAAGCATTGTTTTTGAGCCGCCGTGCCGAACTGAAGGATGTATTACTGTTGAAAACCCAGAGCATTCCTATCCTACAAGTAACATCTATGACATGGAAGCTGCAGGATTCTATGCCATAGCGTCGAAGATTTCCCCTATTGAGATGATTCACATCTTCAAAGTCATTTCGGACAATGCTTCCCGCCCTGCAACGGAAGTGACAAAGAAACAGGTCCATTCTCTCATTCAGAACCACATTGATCTTGTACGCATTGTGATCGATGAGATGCACACGATGATTGAGGAAATTGCACCTGAAGACACCCCTTTCCTCGATGAATGTATCCGACGCTGGCACTTCACAACCTATGAAACGTTGCAGCTAAGAAAGCTTTTGCAAAGATGGCAACTTCTTTGCCCCGATCAGATTCTCCTTTCTCAAGCGCTTCTCGAAAAAAAGGCTGCAAAAGAAGTCCTTGCCTACCTTCGCTCTCACATAGAAAACACCCCATTGAAATTATGAAGTACCTCTATGTTGAAGAGCCTCTTTTAGATCACCCTAAAACACACGCTATCCATGAAAAGACAGGCGCTACGCTGATTCCAATTCAGCGGTATGGAGAAGTCTTTAACCGTCACAAAGGAAACTTCCGCCTCCAGAAAAAACAGAGCGCACTCATCCTCGCTGAGAAAAAGGGAAAACTTGTCTACGAGATTCCCCCAGCCTATACGATTGGAGCAAAGCACAACTACTACTTTTCCCATCTCTTGAATTGTCCATATGACTGCCGCTACTGCTTTTTGCAGGGGATGTACCGCAGCGCCCACTATGTCCTTTTCCTCAATTACGAGGAATTTGCTCGAGAGATTGAAGAGAAGCTTACGGATGAAAAAACCACATTCTTTTCTGGGTATGACGGAGATAGCCTAGCCCTTGAATCCTACTCGGGATTCCTTGATTATTTCCTCCCTTTCTTTGCAAATCACCCAACCGCTGAGCTTGAGCTCCGCACAAAAAGTGGGAATATTCAAAAACTTCTCAAGCACGATGTCATTCCTAATGTGGTAATCGCCTATTCTCTAAGCCCCGATCCCATTGCAAAAGCATTCGAACTCAAAGCTCCTTCCCTAAAGCAAAGACTCAAAGCACTCTCCCAATTGCAAGAAAAAGGATGGCAAATCGGCCTCCGCTTTGATCCCCTCATCTACACCGAAGACTATCAGGAGCATTACGCTTCATTCTTCAAGGAGGTCCTCTCTCTAGTGAAAAACCCTCACTCGATCACCCTTGGAGCCTTCCGCCTTCCCCTCTCGACCTTTAAGGAGATGGAACGGATCAAACCGAAAGAAGAACTCCTTGCAATTTGCACCCAAAAAGACGAGATGATGGCCTTTGCAAAAGAGAAAGAGATGCTAAGTTTTTGCCGAGAGCACCTCCCAAAAGAGGGGGTCTACGTATGCGTTTAAGAAACGTTCTAATTACAGGCGCCAGTCGAGGGATTGGAAAAGTAACGGCTGATCTTCTTCTAGAAGAGGGCCACGAAGTCTGGGGCATCGCCCGCACCATTGAGAGCACACACTCTCGATTTCATGCCCACGAAATTGACCTATCTGACCTTGAATCTCTTCCAAAAAACCTTTCTTCATTCACCCATGTTGATACCATTATTTGCAACGTTGGGAAAGGGCATTTTGGTAATTTAGAAGAGCTTTCCTTCACGCAAATCCGCTCCCTCATGGACCTCAACTTCCTTAGCCATGCCTACCTGATTAAAGAGCTCCTCCCTCATCTGAAGAAACAAGATCGTGCCGACGTGATCTTCATTGGCTCGGAAGCAGGACTTACAGGGAAACGAAAAGGGAGTATCTACTGCGCTTCAAAGTTTGCGATTCGAGGTTTTGCTCAAAGCCTCCGCGAAGAGTGCAGCACCTCCTCTGTGCGCGTCTCCCTCATCCAACCTGGAATGGTCCGCACCCCCTTCTATGACCCTCTCTCTTTTGCTCCAGGAGATGACCCTGCCCATGCTATTCTGCCAACTGACATTGCAGCAGTGATCCGCAGTATCTTAGAGATGCGCCATGAAACTGTTTTCGATGAGATTATCCTCTCGCCTAAAAAGCGAGTGATTCAAAAGAAATAGAAAGGCCGCTATGCCTCTGGGAGGAGGAGAGCATAGCGGCCGAAAAATATAGTAAGACTAGCCTTTATTTGGGGCTCGATGTCCCTTTAGAAGCATGAAGATTGTGAAGCTGACTATCTCGTGGTTCTTCCACATTGAGTTGCAGTCGAATAAATGACTCGAGCTCGCGAATATAGTTTTTTAGCCCCTTAATTTCCTCAGGAAATTCTAGCCTTGTGCAGATGAATGAAAGAAAAGGATGGCTCATTTCTGGATCCTTTGAAAGCAGCTGCGTCTTTTCATCTAAATCAAAAAGAGCATGTAAATTATCCTTATTTGAGTCTCTCTTTTTAGAAAATGCTTTTATTGACAATGTTTGCAGGACAACCTCAAGTCCCCTTGCTAAAGTTGCTAAAACAGTGGGGTTCTCACTGTGCCCAAAGAGAGCGTCAAGAATCATATTCATCTCTTCTAGAGGTTGCGGCAACTTAGGGACCTTATTATCAATTGTTGGTACCAAATCCTGCTGATGAGTGAGATCTTCGTACGCTTTTTTCTCATTAGATTGCTTTTTTATCTTCTCGATTTTTTTCTTAATTTCTTTCTTTCCTTCTTTAAGTGCAATAGCATCCATGTCTTCTGCACCTAATCCTAAAATTGTTGCTACCGCACCATGAACTCCATTTGCAGCAGCGAGCTTTTTCATCCACCAAGGTTCAGCGATGTATTCTGCGAGTTCTATTCCCTCATTAATGTTGTTAATCATTTTATTTTATCCTTAATTTTTAATTACTAAGAATTTAACAACCCATTTTCATCGTGTCTATTGATCTGTATTGTCATTGTTAGTACCTATTACTATGAATTATTAAATAATGGCCACAGCCCCTGGGAGGAGGAAGCTGCAGCCAAAAAACTCTATATTCTGTCTCTACTTGTGACCTGAGGTCCCGTGCGAGTCGTGTCCATTCTTCGATGGATGCTTATGTTCTTTATCATGCTCAATCAAGGCATTGATAATTGCCTCTAGTCTAAGAATTTCACCCTTAGTATCTTTTTTCTCAGACTTGTATTGAGCCTTCATCGTAGCTTCCATCTGCATTACACCGAGCATCATCTCGGATGCTATCAAAGGGTTTTTCTTAAAGAGTGGGGAACGTTCTATCTTTTTCAAAGCTTTGATAATATCATTATTGACTTGCGTTTCCTGATTTTCTTCCTTGGAAACCTTTTTGATCGATTTGATTTGAAGAATTGCCTGCAATTCTGTTGCCAATGCAAGAACATTATCTCCCCCAATAGGGAGTGCTGGCTGGTTTTTCTGGTTCGAAGTGTACTTACCTGAAGCTTTTGATAACTCTTCCAGCTCGCGCTCAGGAAGCTCAGAAAAAAGACCCACTTCAGAGATGATTTGAAGAAAGGCTAGGAGAGGGCTCTTCCGATTTTCTAAAGCGGTTCCGTAAAACAGGTAGGGCGCTTCAATTTCATTTGAATTGTTAACTTGTGGTGACATTTTTAATTTACCTTTTATTAAATAATTCGTTTTTATTTGGGCTCTTCCCGGCCTTATAAAAAAGGCCGTTATGCCTGGGAGGGGGAAGGGGCATAACGGCCAGGTAAGCCCAAAGGCTTATAAAAAATATGGATAAATTATGCGCTTAGTATTGCATTGTTCGATTTATCAAGTTCAGGAATCAATTGTGTTAGACTTTCAGCAGTCTGAAGATCTTTATCAGACTGACTTTCAGTTTCTCTAGCAAGCGATTGGAACTGCTGTTGCGCTGTTTGGTATTCAGTATTGTCAGATTGCTGCTTGCCTTGTTGTTGCTTCAAGACACCAGCCCCGATGTTACCGGCACCTGAAAAGACTCCAGATACAGCAGTTGACGCCATGTTTCGCTTATCGAAGTTCAGTCTAACTTGCGCTCTATCATCATCAAGTTTTTTTTGTTTTACAGCTATGTTCTCTTTAGCAGCATCTTTTAGTCTATCCAACTCTGGTTCTTTAGAAAGTGTTGTAATAACATCTTGATCTGTAAGATCATGGTTTTCAGCTTGAACCTTAGCTGGATCGGCTGCTTTGTACTCTGTCTTTCTATTAATGAATCGTGTTCCTGTTGTTTCTTTTTCAGTCATTTTATAAGAACCATTCTTAAGTTCCGTGATCATTTCCTCAAGTCGCGCTTTTGCCTTCACTTTTTTCGCAGCGACTTCAGTTTCATCTGTTTCTTCAGGACCTGAAACTTCAGACATCACTTGCATCTCGATCTCCTGCTCGTCTCCTTTTCCTCTTGCAACGTTACTACTCTCGGCAGATTTGTCAGTTAGAGATATTTCTGGATCTTTATCGAGGTTTTTCACAAAGTCATTAGACGCAGTAATCTCTTTTTGTTGACCTGACAAGCTGCTCTCTTCCATCATTCCTTTCATTCCAAGACCTGCAGTGAACAACCCGCTGACTGCTGAAAAAGCTCCTTGGATCTCAAGTTCTGTCATTTCCTGAGTTCCAAGTTTCTCCTGACTGTCTGCGTAATTTTTCGCAATGGCCGATTCCGCTTTTGCTTGGCCTACAAAAGCATCGTTCTTGTATTCATATAGCGTCATCATAGCACTGATCAAAGCGAGGATTGCTGTTGTGTTTGCAGCGTTCCCTGATTGAAATCCAACAGGACCTGTGCTAGGTGCACCTTGAGCTCCGTTTGTTCCTTGAGGAGGCGCTGTCTCTGGTGCATTTGGTGTATTTGTATTAATATTTGTTGACATAATTTTACCTTTATTAACCTTTTAATTTCTCTTTATTATACTTGTCCTAGAAGTGATCGTATTTCACCTTCCAGGCCACCAGCTGCTGCTTGATACGCATTTTTATTTATTGCACCTTCTTCCTTAGTCAAGACTTGGAATTGAGATGTAAGGTTTTGCATTCCACGTGTTAGGTCATCACTCGATACATTAAGTTCGTTCATTGATGCCATGAGCTCTTCAAGCTTCTTATACATTTCCCCTTGGTCGATTTTAAAAGCGCCATTCGCAATTGAACCAGCTCCACCTACCATAAGGGCTGCTTTTTGCATTGTACTTGCAAGCTCCGTCAGCATCGCTGAGTTACTTTCTGCAGCTTCAGCAAGTTTAGGCATAATCCTTTTCACACCCGACGAGATTGCATTGTCAATCCCTGCTGCTCCCTGAGAAGCCATTGCCATTCCACCACCAGCAGCTAAGATAGCGCCGACGATATCGACCGCAAGAGCGATCCACTTTGCATACTTCTCTTTATCTTTTTTGCTAAGAGATGCATCTGCAATATCATATCCAAAGTTAGTATCCATAATAGAGGATCCTAACCCTGAAACAGCGGAGGAAAGAGCTCGTGGCTTGATCAATGCCTTTGCAAACTGCTTAAGAGCTGTTTGTATCTTTTCTGATATTGTTTTTGTCGCCTCTTGAGCAGTATTATCAGCAGCATTTACTGTTCCATCAACAGTCTCATCTGCAATTGCTTCACCAGTATTAGCCGCGCTATCTGCAGCTGAGCTTGCAGCCTCTTTTGCAGCGGTTGCAGCGGCATCTACGACTTCATCTGCAGCAACTTCACCGATGGCCCCGGCAGCACCAACGCCTAGAGAACAAACTGTAATAATTACGATCGTAATGACATCCGCAATGACTTTATCTACAGCCGAATTCCCTAATGACTTAGCAATCGCATTAGTCATATCAGTAATGGCACCCGACGCTGAAAGAACAAAAAGAACTGTCATAAAGGCTGCAAGGTAGAACTGTCCAGTAAGACACGCCGCAACGATCATTACAACCATCACAATCTGAAGAACCGTTTGAAGTTCTGGGTTCTCAATTACCGACTTCCAAATACTTCCTGCTGATTTCAAGTCTTCTACACAGGTTGCACTACTATCACCCTTCATCACATCAATTAGAGCATGAAAACTATCAATTACAGTCATCACAGTTGCTGCTACAGTATCGACAACAAGTTTGACCATATTCTGCATGTCTTTCCCAAACTCAGTACCCATGAATAACAGGTTTGCTCCACCAGTCATATATGTAAGCACTACATCAACTACGAGTGCTTCCATTCCTTTCCAGAAACCTTTTTTAAAGGCTGCACCGATGTTTTTACCCATATCTTCAATACCTTGAATGATAGACATAGGATCCGTAAAAATTTTGGCAATTGCCTTAAAAAAGTCTTCAATAAATCCAAATAAGCCGCTATGGTGCTCACTGTCGTGAATCTTCTTGAGTTCCTTATCAATCTTAGTTTCTTGCCCAGTCATTTGTATGATGTTGGCATTATTCATAATCTGATTACGAGACGTTGATTGCTGGTTATTTGCAACGCCCATCTGCATCATCACATTCATGAGGGCCTGCATCTGAACAACAGCGCTTCCACCACCACCTATAATGTTGATAATGATTTCAAGGAATTGAATTTGTAGAGTTAAATCAGTAACTCGATTTTTAACCATCTGAGTCATATTATCGATTGTTAAGGAGAACATTCCAGGAGTAGACGCTGCAGTACCTACTAGCTGCGCAACAGATCCATCATTATCATCTTTAAAGTCACTCCAATCATCTGGATCCCACCACTGTCCACTCTTGAATCGGTCCCAACCAGACTCATTTTTCCAGTGCTGTTCTTTATCCCACGCGCTTTGAGCTTTCCCTGCTTCTGTCTCAGCTTTTTTTCCTTCTGTAGAATCTTTTCCATAAATATCTTCCAGATCCGTCATCAATTTCTGAAAATTTTCATTATCCGGATTATCTTGGTAGTCCTTCCAATCCTTTGCAAAGTTCTCCCATAGTGCTTCTTGCTTTTGAGCCGCTACAAGTTCCTGTTGAAGAACTTCTTCTTCTTGCTTAAGTTCCGTAGAAAGACTGTTTTGAGCTTTATTTTGGAGAATTGACATCATCTCAGCAGACTTCGCAATCGCATTTTTTCCAGACGTTCCTGTTCCTGGAGCTGCTCCAGGAGCCGCAGAGGTGTCTGCTCCAGCAGTCGCTTTGCTACTGAGTTGCTCTAGATTGAAATTTTGCTTAGCTTGTGTTTTTTGTACTTCTTCAGATTCATCTTCAGAGAGGATGAATGAGAGGATTGAGTAATCGTCACCAGCTGCTCCTGAAGGCGCTTGAAGAGCACTTAGAAGAGCTGTTGTTGAAACGCCTACCGAAGCTAGGTGAGCTGATCCCTTAGAAGCTATTCCTTCTGATTGTAGTGTCTGAACTCTTTCGTTCTGATCTTGTGTATTTAGTTGTGTTGACATATTAAAACCTTATTACTAATTTTTATTACAGTGAGTTTTGCAGCAGGCTAACAATGATCTGCATCAGCTGTGCCATAAGTCCTGCTGATGTTGTCGCTTGGTTGGCATCGTTACCTTGCGCAGACATTTGCGAAGTCTGTTGCTGTGCGGTTGTTTGTACTTGGTTAATTGCATTATCCCATTGTTTTTGAGTAACCTGCATCGACATTCCCAGTTTCTGAATCTGGTAAGAAATACTTTTTGTACCCCATTTTTTATACCCAGAAGTACCATTCATATGACCGTTAAGGCTCTTTATGATCTTGCTGAGTGATGCATTCTCTAATTTATATAGACTCATTAGTTTTGTAGAGATCACGTTGTTTAACTGAGCAGTAGATGTTTGGGCAGAGTCAATGACCTGTACCCAAGAAACTGATGCTTCAGTGATGTAGTTTGCAACATGAGCAATATTCGCCGAGAATGGTCCGTTTGCGTCTGACATATTATATACTCCTTAGTTTCCAGCACTTTGAGATGCGGTTACGGTTGCTTTCTCAACATTTACTTGGTTCTGAGCGATATCGTGCCCAGTTGCTGTATACTGCTGGTAATTTTCGTTAGCGATTTTTGCTTCAGACTGAAGATACGCTGCTTCACTTTGCGCTTGGTTTTGCGCTCCGTTGACATCTTGCATAATTGCAGAATTGGTTGCATTTCCTGTAACCCCTGAAGAACCAGTACCAGTCATCTGCCATGTTCCTTCCCAATAGCCCGCAAGAGTTGTGCTATCGGTTGTGTTATCTGTGATGGTCTTAAGCTGACCCTCAATATTTGCTCCCATACCTGTTTTAGGATCACCAAATGGATCTCCAATCTTGAGAGTCGATGCCGCAGTTGCCGTCTGCGCTAGGAAAGTTGAATAGTCTGTCATAGCCTTGGTTGCTCTTCCCGCAGCAGCTATATCTGCCGGAGTAGGATTCGCGGGATCTGTGGCTTTATTTTGTCCAACCTCTTGATATTGGTCAGAAATATAGTTAGTCATAGCTAAAGAATAGGTTGCTGCCTTTTGACCGTTGGCAATATTGCCTTGCGTATATTCCATGTTGTAATTCTGGATAAAAGGCATCAATTTTTGAATAATATCGTTGAGCGCTTGTCCAGCAACGTTATGATCTCCAGGATGCTTCGAATTGTCTAGTTCATTGAGAATACTCGTAAGCATCGTTTGATACTCAGAACTAAATGTTGATTGGCTTGGAACGTTTTCAAACGTAGGTGCTTGTGGTTCCGGTATGGTTGACATAAATTTACCCCTATTTTACCCGCTTCTTAAAATCAATGACTTAGAAGCGATCCATATTATTAACAGGGGGTAGCGGCAAAACTGAAAGCTCTCTCAAGCAAGCAATAGCGAAAGTTATGGAACGATTTCCACAAAGAATAACTTCCCTTCTTGCATCCACTATTTGATAGTGGATATTACCCCGTATTATTTTTATTATATAATTATCTTGGGCTAGGATCCGAATCTGATAAAGTTATCAGAAAGCTTATATGTTATATTAAAATAAACGGATCTCTCCTCTAGATTAATAATATCATAATATTGTTTATATTCAAACATTTTATTAATTAATGAAAATATTTTATAATTATTTCCAAAAAAAATAATTTAAGTTTTTTAAAATAAGATGTTTATGAAAAATATAGGTTTGGAAAAGTTACCAAGAGGCCCCATAATCACCGGATAATTGGAAATCAACTACATAAATTACTAGAGATCAACTATTTAATAAAATTACAACCCTGTCGGAATCATTAATTAACGGTTCATTATCAGTAGTTTATAAAGAAAAAGCTCTAGGTTATCGACCTAAGGCGTTTTTGTTACCTTCTAAAAGTGCCAGTAGATACTTACCATAATCACTGTTAATCAATGGGTTAGCGAGAGACGCAAGCTCTAGATCTCCAATCCACTTATTTTGATAGGCAATTTCTTCAACGCACCCCACCTGGATCCCTTGCCTCTCTTGAATGACCTGTATATAGTTGGAGGCCTGATGAAGGGCTTCAAAGGTCCCTGTATCGAGCCAGGCAAAGCCTCGGTCGAAAAGGTGAACTCTTAAGGCCCCCTGGTCAAGGTAGGCCCTGTTGAGATCGGTGATCTCGAGCTCACCACGAGCCGAAGGAGTAAGCCTCTTTGCTAAAGAGACCGCTTGGCCATCGTAGAAATAGAGCCCTGTGACGGCATAAGAAGAAGGGGCAGGATCAGGCTTCTCAATGATATTAGATACCTTGTCTCCCTCAAATGTAACCACTCCATAGCGCTCAGGATCCTTTACCTGATAGCCAAATATGGCCGCCCCTGATTCAAGCTGACCACAGCTTTTGAGTAGGGAGGATAAATGATCGCCATAAAAGATATTATCTCCAAGGATAAGGGCCACATTCTCCCCGTCAATAAAGGACTCACCGATGATCAAAGATTCAGCAATCCCACGGGGCTCCTCCTGTACGGCATAGGAAAGAGAGAGCCCTAATTGAGATCCATCTCCAAAGAGAGTCTCAAAACGGGGCAGATCGTGAGGTGTAGAGATGATCATAATGTCCCGGATCCCTGCCAACATTAAAACGGAAAGGGGGTAGTAAATCATCGGCTTATCGTAAACGGGCAGGAGCTGTTTACTTGTCGCAAGCGTCAAGGGATGAAGACGCGTGCCTAGTCCCCCAGCCAAAATGATCCCTTTCATGTTACATCTCTATTGAGTAAATATCGGGAAGGCCTCGATAATATTCCTTGTAGTCCAAACCATACCCGACAACGAATCGATCTTCAATATCAAAAAGAGAAATATCAGGGCGATAATCGGTATTATGAGGAACATCTTTTGAAAGCAATACGAGAGACCTAAAAGATGCCGGCTCCTTGTCTTGAATTTTTCGAGACAACTCTGCCAGGGTTTCTCCTGTGTCAAAGATATCGTCAACTAAGAGAACATGTCTACCTTCAATTTCTAGGGAGTCTACCCCCGCGACTTCTTGCTCTCCCTTAACAATCCCCCCCTCTCCATAGCTTGTGGCTTGCACCACTTCTAAACGAATGGGAAGGTGGGTAAGGCGGAGAAGATCGCCGACTAAGATAAAGGAACCTTTCAGTACCATCACAATGGTGAGTTCTTCAGTAGGATAATGACTTTCAAGCACACGCGCGGTTCTTTTCAAGCGCTCCTCAATTCTTCGAGAACTAATGAGGAGTTGCAGCTGCAGTTCGTTGCCCGGGGGCTGTTTCTTCTGTATGAGTTTTTGATTCATCGTGTACAAAGTTGCATCCTTCTTCAATCAGGGTATCGATAAACGCTAGGTTATATCCTTCTCCTGACAAGAAGGTGGGGTTATGAAGCATATATTGGTGAAACGGGATGGTGGAGTCAACGCCACCGATATGAAATTCACGAAGAGCCCGTTTCGCAATTTCGATAGCATCGGCGCGGTCCTTACCTTTAACGATGAGCTTCGCAATCATCGAATCATAATAGGGAGGTATCCGGTACCCAGAATAACAAGCGCTATCAACACGCACATTAGGTCCACCAGAAGGAATGTAGTATTCTAAAAGTCCAGGAGACGGCATGAAATTATTTGCAGGATTCTCGGCATTGATCCGGAATTCAAAGACATGGCCTTCCATCCGAATATTCTTTTGTTTGTATATAAGTTTTTCTCCCATTGACATCTTAATCTGTTCTTTCACAAGATCAATTCCTGTCAATTCTTCTGTCACAGTGTGCTCTACTTGGATACGAGTATTGACCTCCATAAAAAAGAAGTTCTTCTTTTCATCAAGAAGGAACTCCACAGTTCCCACAGTGTGATACTTTGCAGCTTTTACTAAATTCACAGCCGCTTCTCCCATCTTTTTTCTCAAATGAGGAGTCAAAACAGGACTTGGGGTCTCTTCAATCAGCTTTTGCCGTCTTCTTTGAATGGTGCAATCTCTTTCCCCTAAGTGCACATAATTCCCATGCGCATCTCCAAGGATCTGCACTTCAATATGGCGCGGATTAAAGATCATTTTTTCTAAATAAACATCGGGGTTCCCAAAGGAAACTTCTGCTTCAGCGCGAGCTGCTGCAAATTGACGGACAAAATCATCAGAATCTTGAGCAATCCGAATCCCCTTTCCACCGCCACCAGCTGTCGCTTTGATGAAGACAGGAAATCCAATTTTCTTGGCTTCTTTAAGAGCCTCGTCAACAGTTTCTACGATCCCATTGGATCCAGGAATAATAGGACACCGTACGCTCTTTGCAATGCTTTTAGCTTGCGCTTTATCGCCGAGCATCGCAATCGTCTTTGCCGAAGGACCTATAAACGTAATGCCACAACTTTCACAAATCGATGCAAAGTTGGCATTTTCACTTAGAAAACCATACCCTGGATGGATCGCATCGGCACCAGAAATCTCACAAGCCGATAAGATATGAGGAATTTTAAGATAAGATTGGCTTGAAGGTGCATCTCCAATACAAATTGCTTCATCGGCATGAAGCACATGAAGGGCTTCCGCATCAGCTTTGGAGTAAACAGCCACTGTTTGAAGACCAAGATCGTGACACGCTCGAATAATTCGAACTGCTATTTCACCCCGGTTTGCAACTAAGACTTTTTTCATGACTAACTTATGGTAAGGAGTTTCGTTCCAAATTCTACAGGATCAGCATTGTCTAAGAAAACCTCTTTTACAACACCACTTTTTCCTGCTTTTACTTCGTTCATCACCTTCATTGCTTCGATGATACAGACGACAGTATCTTCCTTCACGCTGTCTCCCACCTTGACAAATGGATCGTCATCTGGGGACGGAGACCCATAATATGTCCCCACCATAGGAGATGTTAATGCATCATCTTCCTTGGACTCGATTTTTTCTGGTTCTTTTACTGTTTCAGGAAGAACCCTATTTTCCTGAGTATCCACATGAGGTACTGCCATCATTGGCGCATGCGTAGGATATGGGGTAACTTCAAAGTCTCTTCCCCTTTCAAGTTCTAGCTCGAAACCACTTTTTTCCTTTAGGGTTACTTTCGTCATCCCTTTGGCTTCCATGGCTTCCATAAGCTCTTTAATTTTTTCTAAATCCACAGTCTTCTCCAAGCGGTTAGATTCTCTGTACGAACTCAGCGAGATGAGTATCGACTTTAATGATGTCCCCCACTTCAATAAAGAGTGGCACTTCTACTTTTGCTCCTGTCTCCAGAATTCCATGTTTGCTCGCACTCGAAACAGAAACCTTAGATTTTATATCTTCAATCTTTATGATCATCAGTTCCAAAAACTGAGGAAGTTCGATCGAAAAAATCGTCTCTCCATAAAACATTGCTCGAATCTGTATTCCCTCTTTCAGAAAATTGACCTTATCTCCAACAACATCGGTTGCAACAAGAACTTCATCAAGTTCATCGACATCCAAGAACAGGTAGTCTTTTCCCTCTAAGTAAAGAAACTCCAATCGTCTCTCACTTAAGTTTACTTCATCAATCTCTTGATCAACTTTAAAGTTTTTCTCAATAACCTCATCAGACATAAGGTTCTTGAGTTTCGTTTTAAAAAACGGGACACCTTTGGCGACAGTGACTTTTACACTTGTCTCCACTCGGTAGATTTTTCCATCGAGTGATAGGGTCGTTCCAGGTGAAATCTGATTACTTGTTGTTGCCATCTGCGTGTTAACCAACTATTTTAAGGGTTTCCAAAAGGGCTTTCAACTCTTTCAGGTGTAAAATGGTATAGTCGACGTCCTTTTTAAATCCAGTATTACCTAATCCACGTCCCCATCTAATCTGAACAGTTTTGTAGCCAAGTGTTTTAGCAGGAGTAAGATCTAGGGATATTCGGTCTCCGCAAACCAAAGCATTTAGTGGGGAAATCCCCATCTCTTCACTCACTTTTCGATATATATTTTTTTTCTCTCCTTCCCTGCAGAAGTAAAGTTTAGTAAAAAATTGAGTTGAAATACCTGCTCGCTTCATTTTTTCCCGCTGAATCTTTTCCTTCCCTTTTGTAACAAGAACCAAAGGATGCGCTTTCGAAAGCTCTGAGAGCACTTCAATCGCATCTTCCACGGGTTGTACCGTCTCATCAAAAACAGGTCTTTCATAAACAACCTCTAGTGCAATATCTAGACAAGAGGATGGAGCCCGATTGATTTCAAGAAACTCCATCAAAGCATCCTTTGAGCTGGTATGAAACGTATTGAGACGCAAAAGTTCTTGATAGGAACGGTTGAAATTGGCCATAGAAAGCCCCACTCCTTCCATCTCCTTAAGGGCTTTTTTTAGAACTCCAGGGAGGATCGATCCACTTGTATCGATCAATGTGTCGTCTAAATCAAAGATGATCAACAATATTCATAATCTCTTTTGTTACCTGCGTCGAATTATGGCGGATCAGGCTCCGTCTCATAATGTCCCCTTTCCTTTTTTCAGTCAATTCCCCTAAGAGATTTGCTGAAACGATTCGAGGATCATCAATGTCATTTTCTACAAGTTCCCCTTCCTCGGCGTATCTTTCAATTAATGCCGGATCAGGAGTTTGGTTATTTACTAAGATATAATCAAAGACATCCTTCTCTAAATAATGGACGATTTCTTTGAGATAATCACTCACTTTGTAGCCTGTTGTCTGTCCTCTTCGGTTCATCAAATTGCAGATAAAAACCTTTTTTGCCTGAGATTCTCTTAGAGCTTTGCTCACACCGTCAACTAATAAGTTAGGAATAATCGAGGTGTGAAGACCTCCCGGACCAATAACAACCAAGTCAGCATTTATAATTTCAGAGAGCGCATGAGGATTCGGTTCTGGAAAAGGTTCCAGATAGATCTTACTATAACCCTTATCGATATCATGGGAGAGATAAATCTCTTTTTCACCTTCCAAGAGTTTCCGATCTTTTAAGATCATCTTAAGACGCACCTGATGCGTTGTCACTGGGATCACTTTTCCTTTGATGTAAAGAATTCGTCCCATCTCTTCAACAGCCCGCTCAAAACTTCCTGTAACCTTTTCTAGCGCAGACAGAATAAGGTTACCCAAACTATGTCCCCCAAGCCCCCCATTTTCAAAACGGTAGTTCATTAAGCTTCGCATTAATCGTGAAGAATCTGAAAGTGCGACCAAGCACTGACGAACATCACCAGGGGGAAGCACCCCTAACTCATCACGGAGAATCCCAGTACTTCCTCCATCATCCGCCATAGATACGATTGCGCTTAGATCAACAGCATGCTTTTTAAGTCCTCGAAGAACAGTAAAATTTCCCGTTCCCCCTCCCATGACTACAATTTTCTTCACCCGCGAAGCACCTCGATTCGATCTTTCATACCCTCTCCTTTGAATAGATAGGTACCCGCAACCAAGTGATTCGCTCCAGCCTTAATACATAGTGGCGCGGTCTTGTCATCGACTCCTCCATCCACCTGAATATCAAAAGGAGGAAGGATTTCTCCTTCTTTGGGAACCTTGCCTCCTTTTCTTACATCCAACCTGTCACATAGCCCCCGAGTAAACTCTATCTTTTCTAGAACTTCAGGAATAAATGCCTGCCCACCAAAACCAGGGTGGACGGTCATCAGCAGAATCTTGTCACACTTATCGAGATATTTCGGGATGAGTGATTCACTCGCCTCTGGACAAAATGCTAGACCTGCATGAACATTGCAACTGCGAATATAATTGAGAGTATCCTCAACACTTTCAGTTGCCTCAATATGGAAGGTGATACAATCAGCACCATTTTCGATCAACTGTTCGATATAATCAAATGGCTTATAAACCATGATGTGAACATCTAGATAGATATCGGTTGCTTTGTTAACAGCAGCAAGTGCTTTAGGGCTCAAACTTAGGTTTGGAACAAAATGTCCATCCATGATGTCAAAATGAATAGCATCAGCGCCAGCGTCTTCAACGCGCTTTGCTTCATCGGCGAGGTGACCAAAGTCACCAGCAAAAATTGATGGCTCAACATAAATCTTAGGCATAAGCTCCCATTATATGCCTAATCGCCCAATATTTTCAAAACCCATCTTTCAAGGCAGCAAGAAAAAATATTTATCAAACTGAAATTGCAAACCCAATTTTCATTTTTACTTTTTGGAAATGCCCTCAAATAGGGGTGACAAAACCCGTATAGTGACGCTCTTCATGCTCAAGATCTAGAGTGATAAGGGGAGTAGAAAGATTGTGAAGCTTATCGAGCATCTCTCCTTCTCCAACCATAAAAAAATGCGACCTTTCTTCCCGAGATAAAAAAGGCATCGAAGAATGAAGTTTTCCTTGAAAAAGGAGGAAAAATGTTTTTAACAATTTAGGATCTATAAAGCTTCTTTTTTCTAGAGGGAGCAAGGAATGAAAAAAGTTTTCTAGAAGAATAGAATCATGCACGCCAATCATCTTCTCTAAGGAAGAAAAAACTTCATTTTGCTTTGATATCATCCCCCCATTGTAATCACGAATCTCTCCAAACACCTCCTGCAACTGAGTAAGGATCTTTTGGCGTGCCTTGTAAAGGTCAATCGAGTGATCTTCTCGAATAAACGGGGGAATAGGCAGCTCCACCTTAAACACAACGGCTTCTTTTGGGTACTTTTTCCGAAGCATCCCGAGCTGCTTGATCCGATCAATTTTTGGACGGAGAGGCGAAGCCATCAAAACATCTTCTATCGGGGGCATTTTGGGGAGAAGAATGCGAGCCAAGATGACAGTAAAAATGAGGTGAGTTTCAGCCTGCTTCTCAAAAGATAAAATCAGCTGGGGGAGATCACGAGCAAAACGGAGCTCACGCCCAAGGGTCACAACATGACGAAGAATTTCTTCTTCATTGCGAGGCATGAACAGGGATCGCTGAAGGTGTTCAATTTTTCCCTTAAGGGCACGCGGGAGCCACCGCCTTAAATCAGCAATTTCTTCCGCTTCAAAACCTCCTGCTTTCTCGATTTCTAAAGTGAGGAGGTGAAGAAAATTTTCTTCCTTTTCTTGATAATCACTTCCCGAAACCAAGCGCGCATCAGGAAGGAGGCTTTGAATAGCCTTGATAAGATGCCCTCTCTTAAAAACCTCATTCTCTCGAAGAATATTCAGTCCCACAGAGACCTCTAAAGCCTCCTTTTGCTCCAAAGGGAAGGTAAGCGTGCGTCGCATTATCTTGACAGCAACATGGCGACGCAAAGAAGATTTTTCATGGTTTAAGAGCACCTTTTTTCGGATCATGTAAAGAGCTGAAAGTGTTTGAGTCACTTCTCGTACACTACGAGAGCGAAAATACTGATCTGAATGTTTGAGAAAAAACTGCTGCATTTCAGAAAACAGATCATAATCGAACAGCGATGGGAATCGACGGATCACGTTTAAAATGCGCTCTTGAATAAGCCCCCTTTTTTTATCCATCGAAAGCGCTTTCATTTCAAGAATCCTCGCAGCATGATATGGAGAACGAACACCAAGCTCTAACTCATGAATAATCCTTTCGAGCTCTGGAGAATCCTCTTTCATACGTACGGTCGCAATAAGGAATTTTTCATGAACTGCATCTAGTGAAAAATGGTTAGGGCTCAGATGAGCAACCATTTCAAGGATGAATCTCCCAACGTAGGGGCGGCGACTAGCTAGGAGATGTAGAGTCACCCCCTCTCCTTTCTCAAGCTTCCAGGATGGAACTCCAGTTTCAAGAAGCTCATCAAGGAGCTCATCTGCTACTTTCATAGGTTAACCCTTTCTTCGACACTGCAGAGTCAATCCATGTTCCTGGAAACTCCTCCCACAGCTCCTTCTTGTAAGTTAATACGTGTAAGGGCAAACCGTTTTTTGACGCAAGTAAAATGGATCGACGGTGAATGACAAACTCCGGAAAACTCATTGCCTGGTCAAACGAAAGCTTCGTATAAAGCTTGGCATTAGGATTTTTTTTAGGATCTTCTGAATAGATCCCCTTGACATCTTTATAAAACTCCACCTTCTCCGCCTTAAGGGCTGCAGCAAGAGCGACCGCTGATGTGTCACTCCCCCCCCTACCGAGAGTGGTGATTTCCTTCTTTTCACTTACCCCCTGAAAACCGGCAACAATTACAACCTTCCCTTCAGCTAGGTGCTCTTGAATACGAACGGGGCGAACATCTTTGATCAAAGCATCATTGTGCTTGCCGCATGTAATAATTCCCGACTGGCTCCCCGTTAGACTAATTGCAGAAACACCCCTTTCTTCTAAGGCCATAGCAAGTAGGGACATACTAATTCTTTCACCAACTGAAATCAGCATATCCATCTCGCGGCGAGAAGGCCTGCGTGCTACCTGATGGGCCAGATGCATGAGCTCATTGGTCATTTCACCCATAGCACTAACCACAACAACAATGCGCCCCTTCTTAGCTGCGATAATATCAGCAACATTAACAAAATGTTTTGGGGTTTTCAAAGAGGCACCCCCAAATTTCATAACTAACGTCTTCATTCCTCCGATATTAATAACACCTTAGAAAAGATGTAAATGAAGATTTTTTTTTGAAAAAACCTCTTAAGTTATCCTCATCCGGAATTTTGATCCTACTCTACCTCGCCCACAGCTCCCGGACTGGATTCAGGAGAAAACAAATTTTGAAACCTGAATCAACATAACCTCTTAATAGCTTCATCTGAACTAGAGGTTGCTTTTTTTAGGAATTATTTGTTATCCTGCTCCCTTTAAGAGGTTCCTCTTGCCGTGAAATATTTTGGTAAGTGGAAGAAACATCATTAACCCATGGAGAACCCCTACTAATGTCGAATGAGCTAGAGTACAACTGGAACGAAAGTAAAATTATCGATGACATCGAATTCAATGATGAAGATGCAAAGCTATTTCAACAGCTACTGAATAATAAAGAGGAAAAAGCTGCAGCTGGGTCTATTTCATCGATGGAAGTAGGCCAAATTCTTAAAGGGAAAATTGTTGAACTCACTCCAGACTTCGTCGTCGTAGACGTCGGCCTAAAGTCTGAAGGGCTCATTCCTGTGAATGAATTTAATAATCCTAACGAACTCCAACTGGGAAATGACATTGAGGTCCTTTTGGACCGTGCTGAAGGGGAAGATGGACAGATTGTCCTCTCTCGCGAAAAAGCTCGTAGGCAACGACAGTGGGAATTCATTCTCGAACATTGCGAAGAAGGATCGATCGTTGAAGGTAAAGTTATCCGCAAAGTAAAAGGTGGATTAATGGTGGATATTGGAATGGAGGCCTTCCTTCCTGGATCCCAAATCGACAACAAACGAATCAAAAATATTGATGATTATGTAGACAAGACCTATGACTTCAAAATTCTGAAAATCAATATCGAAAGAAAGAATATCGTTGTCTCTAGACGAGAACTTCTCGAAGAAGAACGTAGCTCTAAGAAAGCAGAGCTCCTTGAAAATATCACGGAAGGAGAAACGCGCAGAGGACTTGTCAAAAATATCACTGACTTTGGCGTCTTCCTTGACCTTGATGGAATCGACGGACTCCTGCACATTACAGATATGACCTGGAAAAGGATCAAGCATCCTTCAGAAATGGTTCATCTTAATGATGAACTAGACGTTGTAATCCTCCATATTGACAAGGAAAAAGGGCGGGTCGCCCTTGGTCTGAAGCAGAAAGAGTCAAACCCATGGGAAGAAATCGAAGAACGCTACCCCACCGGAACTAAAGTTAAAGGGAAAATCGTCAACCTGGTTCCCTATGGAGCTTTCATTGAGATTGAGCCCGGAATTGAAGGGCTTATCCACGTCTCTGAGATGTCATGGGTGAAAAATGTTACTGACCCTAGCGAAGTCGTTACCAAAGGTGATGAACTCGAAGCAATAGTCCTTTCAGTACAGAAAAGTGAAGGGAAAATCTCTCTTGGAATCAAGCAAACAGAGAAAAACCCATGGGAAAATGTTGATACCAAATTCCCTGTTGGAAGTACCGTCAAAGCCGAGATCCGCAATTTAACGAATTATGGAGCCTTTGTTGAGCTTGAGCCAGGTATTGATGGACTGATTCACATTTCAGATCTCAGCTGGATCAAGAAAGTCTCTCACCCTTCTGAAGTTCTTAAGAAAGGGGATACAGTTGAAGCACTTATCCTTTCTGTGGATCAAGAGAGTAAGAAAATCACTCTTGGGATTAAGCAACTCGGTGACAATCCTTGGGAGTCGATTGAAAAAACCCTCCCAATTGGAACGGTTGTGAAGGGAGTTGTCACAAAAATCACAGCTTTCGGAGCCTTCACTGAGCTTGAAAATGGTATCGAGGGTCTCATTCATGTGACTGAGCTTTCTGACCAGGCTTTTGGGAAAGTTGAAGACGTGGTTGCAGTTGGCGACAATGTAACGGCAAAAGTGATTAAACTTGACCCAGAGCATAAAAAGATTTCACTCTCTATCAAGGACTACCTTGTGGAGACAAACAATGAGAATCGAGACGATATCGTCGTCACGAAGAAGGAAGAAGAAGAAGAGGAAGAGGAATAAAGGAGGGATTCCCTCCTTTTATTTATAAAGGGTGATAAAACAATGAATAAAGATTTAATCGCAATTTTTGAGTACCTGGAACGGGAAAAAGGAATCAAACGAGAAACGATTATCGACGCTATCGAAGAATCCCTGCAAGTAGCTGCACGTAAAAGCTTAAAAGGTGTAGGCCTTGTTTCGGTAGTTATCGACCCAAAGCAAGGAACAATCGAGGTTACAGCTGAAAAAGAAGTTGTCGACAATATCGAATATCCTGAAGAGGAAATTCTCCTTGATGAGGCAAGAGAAATTGCTCCAGATTGCGAAATGGGAGACTTTATTCAAGTCCCGATTCCTCCTGTAGACTTAGGTCGTATTGCAGCGCAAACAGCGCGCCAAGTTATTGCCCAGAAACTCCGAGGTGCCGAGCGTAATGTCATCTATGAAGAGTATCGTCACCGCCTTCATGAGATGGTGTCGGGAACGGTAAAGCGTGTGGTAAAAGGTGCAACACTGATTGTTGATCTTGGAAAGGTTGAGGCAATCCTCCCTGAACGATTCTATCCAAAAACTGAAAAATACCATGTTGGTGATCGTGTCCAGGCCCTTCTTTGGGAAGTACGTGATACTGAAAATGGTGGGGCTGAAGTAGTGTTAAGCCGTAGTCATCCCGAGATGGTTGAGCAGCTTTTCAAACAAGAAGTCCCTGAGCTTATGGACGAAACAGTCGGAATTAAAAAAATTGTCCGTGAAGCAGGGTATCGCACGAAGCTTGCTGTTTACTCAAATGACCCAAGAGTAGATCCGCTGGGAGCCTGCGTTGGAGTGAGAGGAACTCGAGTAAAAAACATCATTCGTGAACTCAACAATGAAAAAATTGATATCGTTATCTATACCGAGGATACCGTTCAGCTTCTTTATGCACTGCTCCACCCTATAGAACCAAAGAAGCTTAACTACGACCAGGAGAATGGAAAGATTTCACTTGTAGTTGAGGATGAAGACTACCCCATCGTCATTGGGAAGCGTGGAATGAATGCCCGTCTCAATGCTGCGCTAGTTGGCGCAGAGCTTCACGTAAAGAAAATGTCAGAATACCAGGCTGAACTTTCATTTGAGCGTCAGCAAATTCAACTTGAAGAAACCCCGGAACTCGACGATGAACTCAATGCAATTGAGGGAATAAATCAATTTGTGATCGATAGCCTCAAAGAAGCAGGCTTCGACACTCCACGCAAAGTCCTTAATGTCTCATCGAAAGAACTCTCTATTGAGACAGGGATTAGCGTTGAAATGGCAGATGATCTTATGGATAAGCTGCGTAAAATAAGGACGTAGAGATTGGCAAAAAACTTAAATTTAAAAGTTAAAAATGCCCAACTTGCTAAAGCACTTAAGCTAAATCAAGCAAAGAAAGACGAAAAGGAAGCTTCCAAGAAAAAGGAAGAAGACCGGAAGGCTAGGCTTGCTAAAAAAGAACACGCTAAAGTTGAAGAAGCTGCTAAGGTCAAAAAAGAAGCTGGACTGCGCAAAATTGAAAATGCGGAAGAGAAGGCTCCTGACACTCTACCTCCATCAGAGGCAAAAGAGGAAAAAGCACAAACGTCCTCTCCTTCGATGTATCCCAAAATTAAGCGCCCTAAACCTTCTTCTCAAGCCGCGTCAAAGTCTAAGGAAACCGAGACTAAGAGTGAGACTAAAAAGGAAAAGGCAGTCGAAAAAAAACCTGCTGCTGAGGTTAAGAAGCGCGTCGAATCCCCTCCTAAGGAGAAAGGGTTTAAAGCTGACTTTGGTCGAAATTCTCGGGAAGTCCGGAAAAAGTCGGATTCACGTTTTGATGCGCGCGACCGTCAAGGACTCCGCGTAGGGGAAGAACGGGCCTATCGCCGTCGCCCTCGCCGTTACCGCCCAAAACGAGATGAAGCGGAAATTATAAGACCAAAAGAGCTGTCTGTGCGTTTACCAATCTCTGTAAAAGATCTGGCACAAGGAATGAAACTGAAAGCTTCCGAGCTCATTTCAAAGCTCTTCATGCAGGGCGTTGCAATCACCATTAATGACTATCTCGAAGATGAGACTACAATCCAACTCCTGGGTCAAGAATTTGGATGTGAGATCCAAGTCGACACCAGTGAAGAGGAACGTCTGCGCATCACTGGAAGCTCGATTCAAGAAGAAATACACGAAACAAAACCTGAAGAGCTTGAGATCCGTGCTCCCGTCATAGCCTTTATGGGTCACGTAGACCACGGAAAGACAAGTTTAATCGATACTATTCGAAAGAGTAATATCGCTGGAGGCGAAGCGGGCGCAATTACTCAACACATTGGGGCTTTCAAATGTCGCCGGGAACATGGGGAAATTACGATTCTGGACACCCCAGGTCACGAAGCCTTTACCCTAATGCGCCAGCGTGGGACAGCTATTACCGATGTGATTGTTTTAGTTGTTGCCGGTGATGAGGGAATCATGCCGCAAACAGATGAAGCGATTCGCTTAGCTAAGGAGTCTAAAGTTCCTCTGGTTATTGCTATCAACAAGTGCGATAAGCCTAGTTTCGATGCTGATACAGTCTACAGGCAGCTTGCTGATCGTGAACTCCTCCCCGAAGCGTGGGGTGGAGAGGTCATTACAATCAATTGTTCCGCCGAATCTGGAGAAGGAATCCCTGCACTTCTTGAAATGCTTGCCCTTCAATCTGAAATACTTGAACTAAAAGCAAACCCAGAAACACGAGCCAGAGGAACCGTCATTGAATCCCAAATGCACAAAGGATTTGGACCGGTCGCAACTGTGCTTGTTCAGAATGGAACGCTAAAATTAGGAGACGCCCTCGTCTTCGAAGATCTTTATGCACGAGTGAAAACCATGCATGATGAACACGGAAAAGCAGTACAGATTGCTGGTCCCGCAACCCCTGTGAAAATTACAGGTCTTTCGGGTGTTCCTGATGCTGGGTGTGAATTTATCGTTGTTGCGGATGAGAAAGAAGCACGAAAACTCTCTGAAGAGCGCGCCTCTGGTGCCAAACGCGAAAAACTCAAGCGAGGACGTGGTGAACTTGAAAGCTTCATGACGCGTCACCAAGAACTTGAAGAGAAAAAAGTCGTCCCGTTGATTCTCCGTGCTGATGTTCAAGGCTCCGTAGAGGCGATTAAAAACTCTCTTCTCGCGATTAAGACCGATAAGGTAGAGCTTAACTTCATCAGTGAAGGAGTAGGAGAAATTTCTGAATCAGACGTAGAACTTGCTGCTGCTTCCAGTGCAACCATTATTGGCTTTCATACACAGGTAGAGAGTCATGCTGAAGACCTTATCAAGAGAAATCAAGTCGTGATTAAACGCCGAGATATTATCTATCAGATCATTGACGATGTCAAAGAACTAATGCTTGCTTCCCTTGATAAAGTGCGCCATGAAACTGAAAAAGGGACTGCTGAAGTCAAGCAAGTCTTTAAATCATCGCACTTAGGTTCCATTGCAGGTTGTATGATGACCGATGGCACGATTAAAAGAGATTACCATGCGAAACTACTACGCGATGGAGAACTCATCTTTGAAGGAGATATCTCCTCTCTAAAGCGTGTCAAGGAAGATGTTAAAGAAGTCAAAAAAGGAATAGAATGCGGAATTCTGCTCCACAAATTTGATGACTATCAAGAAGGGGATCAAATTAAAGGGTACGAAGTCACCTTTATTCAACAAGAATTATGACAAAAAGAACAGAAAGGCTCAATTCACTCCTGAAAGAAGTCATCAGCGAAGTTATTCGCAAGCAAGTTCGCAACCCTAAGGTTGCTCAATTTACGACGGTGACTGAAGTCGACATCTCAAAAGACCTTCACCATGCTAAGGTCTATGTAAGCGTGATTGGAACCGATCAAGAACGAATCGAAACCGTTGAAGCTTTAGAAACTGCTGCTGGTTTTATCGGAGTGCACTCCTCAAAAAAAGTTGTGATGCGTCATTTCCCTTCGCTAACATTCCGCCTCGACACTTCTGTCGACAAACAATTAAAAATCGACTCCCTTATTAGAAAAATTCATACCGAAGAAGAAGCCCGGAAATTAGATGAGTGACCCAAAAGGTGAAGGGCTCCTTCTGGTTGATAAAGAGAAGGGACGAACTGCTTTTTACCTCGTTAAAATCCTTAGAAAAATATCAGGCATCCAAAAAATTGGCCATGCAGGAATCCTCGATCCCTTCGCAACAGGGGTAATGGTAATGCTAGTCGGGCGCCCTTACACAAAGATCTCAGACACCTTCTTAAATAATGATAAGGAATATGTTGCAACCATCAAATTCGGAGAGGCCACCGACACCTTTGATTGCGATGGAACCCTCATTCAAACAAATAACAAGATTCCAACAATTGCTGAAATAGAATCGGTTGTTGCTGAATTTCAAGGGTCTATCATGCAGGTTCCTCCGATGTTTTCCGCAAAAAAAGTGGGAGGACAAAAACTCTACCTCTTGGCTCGGAAAGGAATCGAAATTAAGCGCAGGCCCGTTCAAATTGAAGTAAAGACTACTATTCTTGATTATTCTTATCCTGAATTAAAGATTCAGGTCTCTTGCTCGAAAGGAACCTATATCCGCTCTATAGCGAGTGAGATTGGGGAAAAGCTTGGTTGCTTTGGCCACTTGATTGCCCTGCAACGCACTAGAAGCGGCAGTTTTCATCTGAAAGATTGCATTGACGCAAAATCCCTATCAGAGCCATCATTTTCATATATCCCCTACTTGAGGAAGACGGTATGAAGATAGTTAGAAGTATAGAGGAAATCCCTAAGTTAGAAGGGCCTATTGCCCTTTCAATTGGAATATTTGATGGAGTTCACCTTGGACATCAAGTGATTCTCAGCAGGTTAAGTAAAATCACTCGGAAGGGAGGCTCGCGCGTCCTACTAACTTTCTCAAATCACCCTTCAACTCTTTTCACCCCTAACTCCCCTGTTCCTCAGATCACCTCTCTAGAGCATCGGCTTGACCTTCTTAAAGCACACAACCTTGACCTTGTAATAGTCCTTCCTTTCTCGCAAGAATTTGCAAATCAATCATATGAATCGTTCTTCGGCTGCCTTCGTACCTACCTACCTTTTGATCATCTCATCGTTGGAGAAGATGCCCGCTTCGGAAAAGATCAAACAGGATCACCTGAAAAAATTCATAAGCTCGGCTGGAATACAGAGTACCTTTCTAAAGAGACCTACCATAAAGAAGCCATCTCAAGCGGCGGGATTCGAAAGGCTTTGCAAGAGCGCAATCTCAAGAAGGTAAAGAAAATGCTTGGGCGTTCCTACTCGATCTCTCTTCCTTTTGACAGGGCAAACGTTATTCGAGAAAATGAAGTGCAATATAAGTGGGTCACGGGGACTGAAAAACTCTGTCTTCTTCCCTCAGCAGTATATGCTGTCGATATTCTCTCCAAAGAAAAACCCATCCCTGCGATTGCTTTTTACCGTGGAACACAAAGTATCACTGGAGAAACAAATCTATTCCTTACTATTTATTTTGAAAAAGAAATCCCTGAGTCGGATCACATCGAACTCGTCTTTATTTCATACCTTCATGATGAACTAGATCCTGAATTTGGAGTCTCCTCGAAAGCAAACCTATTAGAATCCTTAAAACCTGAGTTTTTTCCCTCATGAGTAATCTTGCTTGCGGCATTGTCGGCCTTCCAAACGTTGGTAAATCAACCCTATTTAACGCCCTCCTCAAAAAGAAACAGGCAGGTGCTGCTAACTTCCCCTTTTGTACCATTGATCCAAATGTTGGAATTGTTGATGTTCCCGACAGCCGCCTAGAAACTCTTTCTGCTATCTCGCACAGCAAAAAGCTCCTTCCAGCGACAATGACTTTCGTTGATATTGCCGGACTTGTTAAAGGCGCTTCCAAAGGAGAAGGCCTCGGAAACCAGTTCCTTGCTAATATCCGGGAAACCGATGCGATTGTCCACGTCGTCCGCTGCTTTGAAGATGATGAAGTCATTCATGTTGAAGGAAAAGTCGATCCGATTAGCGACATCGAAGTGATTAACCTAGAGCTTATTCTTGCTGACCTTCAGATGACAGAAAATAGCCTGCAAAAAATTGAAAGACAAGCCAAAGGGAAAAAGGAGCTCGTCTCGACCCTCGACGCCCTGAAAAAAGTGAGCGACCACTTGAATGCCAGTCACCCTGTTCGCTCACTTGAATTGACAAAGGAAGAACAAGCACTCCTAGCCCCTTATCAATTTATTACCGCCAAGAAGGTCATCTACGCTGCAAACCTTTCTGAAGAAGAGATATCTTCTCTTGATAATCCCCATTATAAAACGGTTTGGGAATATGCAGCCAAAGAAAATAGTCATGTTATCCCCTTCTGCGCAAAGCTTGAAGAAGAACTCTCTCAACTCGATGAAGAGGAAGCAAAAGAATACCTCGAGACCCTCGGTCTCAATGAGCCTGGTCTTAACCGTCTCATTAAAGTAAGTTTTGATACTCTAGGTCTCATTACCTTCCTAACCACTGGTGAGCAAGAAACCCGTGCCTGGACAGTCACAACTGGATCCACTGCGCAAGAAGCAGCTGGAAAAATTCACACCGATATCCAAAAAGGCTTTATCCGCGCAGAAGTCGTTTCTTTTGAAGACATGGTTGAATACACAGGACGCGTTGGAGCCAAAGATGCAGGCAAAGCACGCTCCGAAGGTCGCGACTATATCGTCAGAGATGGCGACGTTGTTCTCTTCTTCCACAACTAACCAATTCTCAAATCTTATGCAGTGACAAAAAAAATAGAAAGCAGTCCAGGGTAACCCTTTCATAATTAATTCTGATTGACTATGATGGAATCGTTAAAACAACCCCCGCTGTATGGCTGAAAAAACCGAGAAGGCGACCCCGAAGAAACTCCGCGATGCACGGAAAAAGGGACAAGTCGCTAAGTCTAAAGATTTCCCCTCTGCATTTACCTTTGCAACATCCTTTGCTTTAATTGTTGCTACGTCCGGATATTTTTTCTCGAATCTCGCCGGCTTCATGATGGCTTGTTTTTCAGCAGTGAAGAATGGAGATCGAATTGCAGCCCAAATCCCCATGTTCTTTAGTGCTACCTTTCAAGTGATCTTTAACACATCCATGCCTTTTATGATCTTGATTTCCCTGGTTGGAATCTTGGTGAATTTCTTGATTGTTGGCCCTCTCTTTTCATTGCAATCCATGAAACCAGATATCAAAAAGCTAAATCCTGTGACTAATTTGAAAGGAATTTTCAAAATAAAGACCTTCATTGAGCTTGTGAAGTCTATCATGAAGATTACTGGAGCTGGCCTTTTGATTTATTCTGTGGTTTACAATAGCCTCCCCCAGATTATTGCTACCGCAGCAATGCCAATCATGGGAAGTGCCATTGTTTTTAGTGAATTTTTGATTAAAGTCGCATTTCGTGTCGGACTTTTCTTTTTAGCAATCGCGATTTTTGATCTAGTGTTCCAAAAGAAAAATTTCGCAAAAGAAATGAAAATGGAAAAGTTTGAGGTTAAACAGGAACACAAGGATACGGAAGGAAATCCAGAAATAAAGGGAAAAAGAAGGCAAACACAACAAGAAATTGCTTATCAAGATTCCCCAAGCGCCGCCCGCAAGGCTCGAGCTGTTGTGACAAACCCTATTCATATTGCTGTAGCACTTGCCTATGACGCTGAAGAAGACCCAGCACCAAAGATTCTTGTAATGGGAAAAGGAGTGACAGCAGAGAGTATTGTGAAAGTGGCTCTTGAAAATAATATCCCGATTATGAGGAATGTTCCCTTAGCACAAATGCTATACAACAAAGGAAAAGCAGGTCGCTTCATCCCAGAAGAGACCTACGAAGCCATTGCAGAAGTCTTGAAATGGCTTGATACTATTGAAGCCTCTGCCGAACCAGAATACAACGTTGACCTCTTTAAATAAACATCCTACTCTTACTTTAACGACACTATCTAGGATTACAATGTTCCTTCAGCCAAAAACTATACAATAAAAGAAAAATGGGACATGATATGCCAGAAGAGACCTGTGAATGATTGCAGCCGTTATAAAGTAGCTCGATGTAAAATGACTATTTAAGGGCTCGTACAACCCCATGATCTCTTTAAAATAAGACGAATTCTTCGGAGTAATAGATGAGCAAAATATCAGGTGTTTTTGGAACCAAGAAGCTAATCGGACTGGTTAGCAGATCAAGTGATGTCATTTTAGCTGGGTTTATCATCCTGATTATTGGAATGATCATCATTCCAGTGCCCCCGATGGTTATTGACATCATGATTGCGATTAATATGAGCGCCGCCATTTGTCTCTTGATGGTTGCCTTATATATTCAAAAGGCTGTTCACCTCTCAATTTTCCCTTCCATTCTTCTAGTTACAACCCTCTTCCGGTTGGGGATCGAAATTGCTGCAACCAGGCAGATCCTTCTTCACGCCAATGCAGGACATATCATCTTTGCATTTGGTAACTTTGTTGTTGGTGGAAACTTTATTGTCGGGGGTGTCATCTTTCTGATTATCACCATTGTACAGTTTATTGTTGTGACAAAGGGTGCCGAGCGTGTTGCTGAAGTTGCGGCCCGCTTTACCCTTGATGCGATGCCTGGTAAACAGATGAGTATCGATGCCGACCTTAGAAGTGGAACGATCGATTCAAATCAAGCACGGGAACTCCGTCTTGCTCTCCAAAAAGAAAGTCAACTTTATGGTGCGATGGATGGTGCGATGAAGTTCGTAAAAGGAGATGTTATTGCTGGGATTGTCATTGCAATCATCAACATTGTCGGCGGTCTTGTTATCGGGATGCTTATTCATAATATGCCAGGTCTTGTTGCAGCAAAGACATATAGCCTTTTATCGATCGGGGAAGGTCTGGTTACACAAATCCCCTCCTTAATGATTTCCCTTACTGCCGGTGTCGTGACAACAAGGGTTTCAAGTGAGAAGAAAAATACCAACCTTGGTAAAGATATCTCCACACAAATTTTTTCCCATTCAAAAGGGCTCATCCTCGCCGGTTGTGTCACCTTCGGTATGTCATTCCTAGAAGGTTTCCCCTCCTGGATATTCTTGCTACTAACAGCCCTATTTGTAGGTATTGGAACAAAAAACCACTTTAAAGAGAAAAAACGTGCCAGCAAAGAAGCATCAGGAACTGTCGGACCTGCAAGTATTGAAACCGATATCGAAGGCCATTCTGTTGTTCGCGGAGGTCTCGATGACTACGCATTGACACTTCCTGTAATCTTAGAAATGGGCAATGGACTATCCGGAGTGGTCCGAAAAGAAAAAGGAGGGACGACATTTATTGATGACATGATTCCCAAGATGCGTCATGCCCTTTATCAAGATTTAGGGGTGCGTTTTCCAGGTGTTCATGTCCGCACTGAATCCCCAACCCTCGAACCTAGTGAATACTCGATCTTCCTCAATGAAGTCCCCATTGTTCGAGGGCGGATTATGAACGGGTCTGTTCTCACAAACGAAAGTGAAGAAACACTTAGGCGCTACAACCTCCCGTTTACTCAGTCAAAAAATGCAATTGGGCAAGCTGCTCTATGGGTTGAAAATCGCTACGTCGAAGTCTTAAAAAAAGCCGGGATCAAGTATTGGAAACCTCTTGATGTCATGATCCTTCATCTTTCTCAATTTTACAAAAACTATGCTGCCGATTTCATTGGAATTCAAGAGGTTCGAGCAATTTTGGAGTTTTTGGAAAAGTCCTTCCCCGATCTGGTCAAAGAAGTCACCCGACTCGTTCCCCTTCAAAAGCTCACAGAAATCTTCAGACGCCTGGTGCAAGAGCAGGTTTCCATCAAAGATCTACGAACAATCTTGGAATCACTCAGTGAATGGGCTCAAACAGAAAAGGATACAGTTCTTCTTACAGAGTATGTCCGTTCATCGCTGAAACGCTATATCAGTTACAAATACTCCCTCGGACAAACAGTTCTTTCTGTGTATCTCCTTGATCCTGAAATTGAAGATATAATCCGTGGTGCAATTAAGCAAACCTCTGCAGGCTCTTACCTTGCGCTTGACCCTGATTCAGTACAACTTATTCTCCACGCAATGCGTGGAGTCATTGTTCCCACCCCTCCAGGAGGTCAACCCCCTGTTCTTCTTACAGCAATTGATGTGCGTCGTTTTGCACGAAAATTAATAGAGGGAGACTTTCCCGAACTTCCTGTCGTCTCTTATCAAGAGATTGTTCCTGAAGTGCGGATCCAACCTCTGGGAAGAATCCAATTGTCTTAGATTTATGAAGATAAGCATAAAATTTGCAACCTTACAAACTAATCTGATTTTCTTTGACAAAATATCATTTTTAGCTGAAGATTGTGACCATTCATAAAAAACCCCTTTGGGAGAAAGAGAATGAAAGTTCCAGTTGTGCTTTGTACTACAATACTGACCCTTCTTGCTGGATGCCAACATCAAGACAACATCTCTACAACATTTACAGCATTAACAGGCAGTTTGTTCCAATCACAAGATGAAAAACAAATGAATCGCATTTCAAATTTCATAAGGGAGGGGAATATTGAAAAAGCGGAGATTGAAGCTTCCCAGTTAGCAACACCATTTCTAAGAGCTCAATCCTTATCTAAAATCGCTTACTATCAGATAATAGAACAAAATGATCTGGTTGGGGCTAAAAAGCTTGTTGAAAAAATTGACCCAATACTAATTGAAATTCAGTCTAAAGAAGATAAATTGTTCTCACAAATTGAGTTAGCTGATTTATTACACTTTATTGACCGAGAAAGATCTCAAAATTTGTTAAAATCATTACTTCCTGAAATCTGGGGAGTGGTTGACCCTATAGAACGCTCAAAGCTATTGATTCGGCTGACTATCCTTGAGCTTCAAACACAAGAAGATGTAAAAAAAGCTAAAATCACTATAGAACAGACTAATCAAACCATCCAATTTATTCAAAAAAGCTCAATCCGTTCCTCAAGGGAAAAAGAGTTAAAAAATGTACTTCAGATAAATAATCATATTTTGTGTAGAGATCCTTAACCAATCATACTGGTCATACTGGTTCAGTTTTTTCGTTTCATAACAGCCAGTGTTTTATTTGATTATACAAAATATTGGCTGACTATTTATGGCTTTAGAGAAACCCTGAGAAAGCTTTGAGGTTTGGGTTTTCACTTTATATGAAAGTTTGTATGATAGAGCTATAGAGGAAGAATAGGTTCTATGCATGTCCAATGATCCAGTCAATGAAGTTTCAGGTTCTTCAAACGATGCTAGCATTCAGCAATCTAAGAAAGCCGAGCAAACGCAAAAACTTGCCCGAATGGAAGCCCGTCAAGTTGGAAGTGAGGAGGATCTTCAAGAAGCTACCGAAATGATGAGCTTTAACCCTCTGGCAATGAAGAAAAAGTTCGAAACATTAAGGAACAAAAACCAGCCTCCTGCAGAAACCTCAAAATCCCAAAAGACTGAAGAACAAAAAGAAGCAGACGCTGGAGAGACTTCTGCCATTGAAGAACTTGCGGAAGATTACTATCAAAGAAATCCCGAACTTCAGAAAAAGACCCTTACAAACCTCTTCAAGGAGATGAAGCCTGATGATTCTCACGAGGAAATTCTTAGTAAGCTTCAGAAAACCTATACCGATAAAGCCCTTGCTGATGAAGCCATCGACTTCCTCATTGAAGTCTCTCAAAACAAGGAAGAACTTAAACAAAAATATATTACGGCTAAGCAGGATTTTAACGCCCAATTTGGAAGAGAAATCCAAGCAGGTCGCAATATTGGAATCCAGGCCCGAGCATTTGCTGAAAAAGGACTTGGAAGTCCAACTGCCCTTCGTGATCTTTACCGCGAGCTTACAGGGAACCCCCGCACTCCTCACAAGCTCTTTGAAGAACTGACCCAAAAGTTTAAATTCTCAGATATGAAGAATATCATCGACTTCATCCTCCACTCTTTAGGCACAGATATGAAAGCAAAAGGGCCTTCGATCTCCCGCGCAGAGTTGCAACGCCTCTTTGGAGAAGCCCGTTCTATGCAAGCCATTCTCGGCGTCTTCCGCTTTTTCTTTGGTAGGATGAAAATGATCAAAAGGCAGTTTGACCACCATGATTTAACAATGCCGAGCCGCATTAATTTCGAGGTTTTAGCCCGTCTCCTAATGAAGCTCCTTCAAGAAAGGTACCCTACACCTGATAAAATCCTAAAATTCTCTTTTACCTTAGGAATTGCCGAAGAACTTGCTGCGCAAGTTGTCATCTACACCCAGTATCGAGATGCAATGCGCCATGTCTCTCCAAAACTCTTCAAATCAGAACGTCATCGCCAAGAAATTCTCATGGCATTGATGGAAACCTTGAGCGACTTAGAAGATGAGCTCAACGAGGAGGATGAGGAATAAATGGATCGTTTTCAAGAACTCCTCTGGGACCTCGGAGAACTCATCGAACTCCCCCTTCACATTGACAAAAACCATGCATGCAATCTCCTTTTAGATGACAAACTTGAAATCCAACTTCAAATGGACACGCACCAAGAAAATCTTATTATCTGGGCTTATCTTCACGAAATCCCCCCTGGAAAATTCCGAGAAAATGTCCTCAAAGATGCCCTGAAAGTCAATGGAGAATTCCACCTATTTGGATCCTTAGCCTACTATGAAAAGAAAAATATGCTCATCCTCCATGAATTTGTTTCTGCTGAAGCACTTTCAGGAGAAAGATTGATGGAAAAGCTTGAGAAATTTATTGAAGAAGCTGAAGAATGGCGCTCTGCTATTGAACGAGGAGGAACCTCTCCGTTAAAATACCACAGCGCTGATACAAAACCGCCCCCCTTCATGAAATAATGAACCGATCCCACATGAAAGAATTGCCAACAGAAAAAGCTTGGAAAAAAGTGGGGATGAAACACCACCATGGTATCCAAGTCCCCCTCTTGTCAATTCGAACAAAAAAAAGCTCTGGGAATGGTGAATTCCTTGATCTCATTCCCCTAATCAATTGGGTTGCTTCGTTAGGAATGGATATTTTGCAACTCCTTCCTCTCAACGATTCAGGATGTGATCCTAGTCCCTATAACGCTCTTTCTGCAACAGCCCTTCACCCCATCTATCTCAGCCTTCATGCCCTCCCACACAGCGAAGGACTCGAAGCCTTTCATCCCTTTAACGAGACTAAGCGGGTAGCGTATCACCAAGTCCTTGATCAAAAACTTACCTTCCTAAAAAAGTATGTTGAAAAGCATGGGAAAGAGATTTTAGAAAGTAGCGACTATCTCTTTTTCATTCAAAAAAGCCCTCATCTAGAAGACTATGCACTTTACAAAGTTCTTAAGGAAAATCAAGATGATGATAAATGGATGGATTGGCCAGAGGACGAGCAAAATCTTTCATGCAATGAGCGTCGCAAATTAGAAAAAAAACTGACGGATAAAACCCATTTTCACCTTGTTGTTCAGTTTCTTTGCCATAAGCAACTTACAAAAGTGAAAGCCCACGCCGAGAAAAAAGGGGTCTTTCTAAAAGGAGATATTCCCATTCTTATCAGCCCTGATAGCGCTGATGTGTGGGCACACAAAGAATTTTTTGACTTTTCATTTACAGTAGGGAGCCCTCCGAATCATTTTGATCCTCCAGGACAAAACTGGCGATTCCCCCTTTACAACTGGGAAGCAATGGAAGAAAATCATTTTGAGTGGTGGAGAAAACGGATTGAAGTCGCCACTCATTACTTTCACATATACCGCGTTGATCATATTCTTGGTTTTTTTCGCATTTGGGCCATTCCCCATGAAACCCTCCCTTCAGATGGGCACTTCATTCCAAAAGATCCAGCCCTTATGGAAGCGCAGGGCGAAATGCTTCTCAACACACTCATCTCTTTTTCAGACATGCTTCCGATTGGGGAAGATCTAGGCGATTCTCCCCCTTTCGTGCGCCCAGTTATGGAAAAATTAGGAATTCCTGGAACCAAAATCTTTCGCCGCTATCGAAACTGGAAAACAGACCACTCCTTTGTCCCCTACAAAGAATACCCACCAATCAGCATCGCCTCAGTCTCGACTCATGACATTGAAACACTCTCTCTTTGGTGGAAAAACTTTCCTGATGAAGCGCGTGACTATGCAAACTTCAAGAGGTGGGCATACAAGAAAGACCTCTCAATAGACCAACATCGAGACATCCTCCGTGATATCCACCACTGCAATAGCCTATTCCATGTGAATCTCCTCCAGGAATATCTAGCCTTAACCCCCGACCTGACTTGGAACAATCCAGAAGACGAAAGGATCAACATCCCAGGAACCGAGTCATCCCTCAACTGGACCTATCGCTATAAGCTCCCCCTTGAAAGCCTCATTCAAAATGCTGCCCTCAAACAAGAAATAAGGAATGTGGTAACTTCAGAAGTATGAAGAAACTCCTTTTGCTTATCCTTCCTATGGTGTTTATTGCGGCAAAGATGCCAGAAGCCCATCTCGATACTCTGTATCGAAGCTTAGACCCTCAGTCAATATCGCAACTTTTTGCCTTTTATCATCTGTACCCCACAACAGGTCAAGGCAAGCAAGCTCTCTCAGATGCATGGGAACTCATGCATAAACATCGAAGCGAGCGCCGCTACTTAGAAGGAGAACTCGTCCTTCCTGCGATGGACATCGATGGAGTCATCTCCTTTGTCAATAAACAACCCTTTGAAACCGATATTGAACTTTCGGAAGATCAATTGGAGATGATCGAATCCGTCTCAGATCATCTTGCCAATCGCAGTTTGAAAGGACACTATATCTGGAAAAAAGAAGGGCTATTCTCTCTTTCTGCCGAAGAAGTGGATCTTTCTAGAGCGCTTCTCTTGTACCAGTTTGAAGAAGATCCTCTAAAAATACGGCAGTACGAAGCCTCCCTAGATTTGATTGCACTACAGATTCTTGCGCGCCTTCCCATCCATGCAACAGATGAAGAAAAAATTCGGGCAATTAGCCATTTCATATTCCACGAAAAACGGTTCCGTTTCCCTCCCCACTCCCTCTATGCAAAAGATATTGATACCTACACCTTCCTATCCTCCGTGTTGGATAGTAGGTTAGGGGTTTGTTTAGGGGTTTCGATTCTTTATCTTTCCATTGCGGAGCGGCTCGATCTTCCCCTAGAAATCATCACCCCGCCCGGACATATCTATATCCGCTATCGCAAGGGAGAAGAAATCCAAAATATTGAGACCACAGCACGAGGAATTCATCTTCCCAACCGATCCTATTTGGGTATCAATACCCGCAAACTTCAACAGCGCAATAAAAAACAAGTCATTGGCCTTGCCTTCATCAACCAAGCCTCCGTTGCATGGCATAAAGAAGATCATGAAACAACTGTTGATCTTTACGAAAAAGCACTTCCCTTTCTTCCTGATGATCCTCTTCTAAAAATGTTCCTTGGGTACAACTACCTATTTATCGGAAAGGAAAAGGAAGGGCGCGCACTGCTAAATGAGATCAGAAACCTTACCTTTGACCATGCCGTTGCAAAAGAGACCACTCCCGAAGACTATTTAAACGGCAAAGTCAATGCCGAAGGGATCAAAACCCTTTTTCTCCATGTGGATGAAACCCGAGAATCCATCCTCGAAAAACAGCGGAAAGTTAAAGCAATCCTTGAAAAATACCCCGATTTTCGTGATGGAATTCTCCAACTTGCCATCACTCAACTGCAGCTAGGTCAAAGCGGAGACGCGTTAGAAAGCCTTTCCCATTTCCACTCTCTCGATCAAAACTCTCCCATGGTGGAGTACTACCTGAGTATCGTATCGCTTAATCGCTTCCTCTATAAAGAAGCATGGCAGCACCTCCACAGCGCTGAGGAGCTCACAAAAAAGAGAGATCACTCCCCCTACTGCCTAAAAGGGCTACGCCACGCCCTGCGCCCCCTCTACCCAGACCCCTCACAAGCCCAAATTCAGTAGACATGGCCTATTACAGGCTAAAGGCGCCGAGGGGGTGCTCGCCATCCCTGCCGGAAGATTTTGACTAAACCTTACCATCTACATTGTCATCTAGGATACAAACCACTAATAATAAACAGCTAATAGACACTCACCCTATTAAATGCTTTATAATCACAAAACAGAAAATAAAAACATAATTTTTGATCGTTAATAAATAATTAAGTTATAATTAATATTATATAATAATTTAATTAATGGGTGTCATGAGTATTTCAGGAACAACTTCAACCAGTCAACATGTCCAAGGATTACCAGATTATCTATCACACAATCAAGGAGTTGTGATTGGAGAGGTGCACAACGACAGAGCCTCTTCACAATACCTAATGGAGAATCTCGAAACAGCAAGAAAATGCGGGGTGAAGTACCTTTTCATGGAAAGTTTAGAAAGTGATATCTATCAAGAACATATAGATACGTATCAAGCAGCACCTGATAAATCGATGCCACCTAAACTAGCAAACGCTTTGTATTTTCAAGACATTATCCTCGCAGGGAAAGAAAAAGCAGGTCTTGATCCAAGCCAAATCAAACAATTACAAAGAGATATGTCTTCTCCAAATCAGAGCACGAGAGAGGCGGCTTGCCAGGCAATGGAAAGACTTCAGAAGTACAGTAGCACCCAAGTGCACACGAGAACAAGCGTGGTTGAAAAAGCAAGTGAGCTAGGCATTAAGATTATATTAGTCGATTCTAGTCAGCTTAAAAAGCTTGGGGGCGCACAAAGATTAAAAGCCTTAAATGAGGTCGGCTGCAAAATTATTAAACAAACAACCATAAACTCTTCAGATAAATATATTTCAGTCGCAGGGCAACATCACACTGTAGAGCAATTAGGAGTCTCAGGCTTAAGATCACGCCTGCGTATACCATTGATCCAAGTAGATACAAACACCCATAATAATCAAAGATTGGCAGCAAATAACATTACTTCTGGATCAGGCAAAAACAGATATCAAGTGGATCTTCAAGTTCTCCTGCCTAAAGCCACTGATTATACCACTGCCATAGAAGCAGCTCCAACAACTCCCCCCTCCCCTCATACAGGTATAGTGGTTCCTCAAGAGAATATCGATTTTTTCGGCTAGTTCCTTACTGTCTAAAAAGAGCTTGTATTCTCTATCCAGACCCTTTTCTTAGAACCTCTGATTACACCATTCTCGAAAATTTCACAACTATCTTAATATTAATTATTTAATTTGTAATTAATTAATTATTTTTAATAATATAATGACGTAAATCATTATCAATGTTATAATTAAGGTGGATATTAAGTCTTTTTTGGGGTAAGGAGCATAGGGGTATGATCGGAAGTCAAGAAGCGCATATGCATAGCACAATGGCGCGATATCAATATCAAGAAATTCGTCAAAGAAAAACAGGTGAAGGTCCTTCTCGAGAACCTTACGGTAGCGTAGGCTCAGTTGAACATCGAACTAAACAGGCGAGTACTGGTTGTTTTCAAGCAATTGGAAACTTCTTTGGCTCCGTTCTAAACGGCAGCACCTTAAAAGGAAAAATCCTAAGAGCTGTTGTCGTCGGAGGATTAGCGGCCCTTACTGCATTCTTAGTTTCCAATCCAGTAGGGTGGGTCGTTGCAGCGATTGGAGTCGGAGTGTTTGCAGGTTACCTCCTAGGACAGTTCGCAATCCCCACGATAAAAGATTGTATTAAGTATGGCGTTTCACCTATGCAAATGATTGAATTTAAAGGGAGCGCTTGGCAGCGTATAAATGGAATGCGAGGCGTGAGTCCATGTGAATGGCTAAGTGGCAAGCGAGGAGAAAACTTCAATCATGTCTTTACTCATCCAGAAACAGGTGCAAAACTCTATCTCTCAGCGCTTCCTAATAAAAATGATCCAAAGTTTAGAGCTCTATTCCGAGACGGAAATATCGGAGCTGTTTTTTCCATTAATGAACCATGGGAAGTCCACCATAAGATAGGCAATTCAGATCCCTACACACCAAGAGAATATGCCGACAATGGTATTGACTTCCATCCCTATGTGTTTGAAGACCACGGCCTCGTTCAAGAAGGCTTGTTAAACCAAACTTCTGAGGATATAGAAAGGGCCCTTCTAGCAGGAAAAAACTGTATCGTGCATTGTCGCGCAGGAGTCGGTCGTTCCTCACAGCTTATCGCTGGAAACTTGATTCGGTTTCACAACATGGGTGAAACTGAAGCCGCTCACCTCATTAGAGATGGTAATGGAAAGGACATTCAAGGGCGTTCTCAAGCGACGATTATGAGAAAGCTAGGTGATGCAGTCGATAAGCACGGAAACCTTCAACGCGGATTAAGACATTATGCTAGTCGCAATCGAGGTAGAGGCTTTGCTGAGCCTTAGGACTCACGAGGCGCAGGCGCCATCAAGTCCTTGTGGAGATGACTATACCCAAGAGGGGTGAGGTAATAACTCACCTTTCTCCAAGGGAAACGGCTAGAGTACTCTTTAAAAATCATCCCCGCTTGAAGATCTCGCTTAATATAACTTTGGGCACTCCACACAGACATACCATAGAGCCGAGCGATCTCCAAGTAAGAAATCGTTGCTTTCGGACTATTTTTAAACATCTTATAAGACCAGAATATTTCTTCTGCCATTGGGATCGCCTCCTAAAAAAGACCCCAGAGCGCCACATATTTTGCAACGCCCATACAAACAGTAAGGGATACAAAATACGCGCGCTCCAGGGCGCAGAAAGGTACAGCCTAAAAGGGAATTTGCCTCTTCGGAAAAGATGTTTGAAGAGGACTAGATTTTTTCGCCCGGATCTCCTAAAATAGGATCCGAGGCTAAGGTGTATGTTGTTCAAAAAGGTGTACCTTAGTTTCACGCCTCGAGAGGTGACAGCCTCTCGGGGCACTTTTGTTAATAATGCTCCAACCATCTTATAAAAATTCTTCCATTTCCTCCAAGAAAAAAGTGTGTTTTGATTTGCCAATTTCCCCTCTATGTTATAGAAGGGGGAAAAATAAGGATTGCACTATGTATCTCATCGGAATTGTTTTTTCTCTACTGGCAGCGGCTCCCTCCGGCCTCAAAATCGAAGAGGTCATTGCACATGAGAATATGCAGCAAGGACAGGACTTAACCGTTGAGGAGAACTTGCACGAAGGGAAGATCCTTGTTTTAAGTGATGGCTCGACTTGGGAGGTTGCTCCTCAAAGCCTCAAAACATCGCAGTCTTGGATTATTCCTTCTGCCTTGAAGATCGAGAAGATCAACCACCCTACATACTCCTACAAGATTATCAGTATTCAGACCGGCTCTTATGTCCTAGCCCGCCCGATTGCCCCCTATAAAACGGGCGGTCTAAATATCGACAATGCTTAAGAAATTATACGAATACTTGTGTTAACCATGCACTGGAGCCGTCCTGAGGATTAATCATTTCATAATCCTCGTATCGACCTCCATGAGTGCTTTTATTAATCACGATTCTCTGACCACTTTCCCAATGTTGAGTTGTAAAAGAACCGAAATAACCGGCTACCCACATTTTTCCATCATTTGTTCTGAGTGCATATCCTGAGGGATCGACTTTTGTGATGAAAAAGGCTTTTGAAACATCATCGCATTTTTTGCTCAAACTGACCAAAAAGGCACTTTTTTCTCTAGCATTCTTTAGGATAAACTCCTTGTTATCCGTATCATCAATACGAATGTCATCACCCACTGTCCAATTCTTTGAGACTGTTTCGTAAACTGCCTTGCTGTTTTCCCCCTTTGTTTCCCATTGAGACCCATCACTAAGAATAATGACAACTTTAGAACTGTTAATCATCTTGATTTCTTCAAATGCTGTGCAGATTTTTGGACGGGCAAATGAGCTAATGTGCACATCAATTTTTTTGCTCTCTTTTTCAACTTCTAGCACAGACTCAAGTGCGATGCTTTCACCGCTTTGGATTCCTTCAATAGACATATTCACCTCAACATTAAATCGTTAATAAATCCCAGCAATTCTAGTATGTAAGAAGCATAAATACCAGTACAAAAAAACTCTTGTTTAGTTTATGATAAATCCGAGGTTTGAAGAGTTTTCCAAATTTCACCAATATTTTTTTAAGCAGGGTAGGTTCTTATGGATATGCAATTTACGGAATCCGTCGCAAAAGCCCTTTCTTCAGCGGTTAAAGACGCTGAAAAACGGCGTAACACCGAAGTGACCGAACATCATGTTTTACTCGCACTTTTTCAAGATCAAACAGGATATTTTCATACGCTATGCCAAGCGCTCCAGCTTGATCCCAAGCCCCTCTTGATTGATTTAGAGAAAAAATTGAGACAGCTCCCCTCTTACTCGGGGGATGGACAACAGCCCACGCTAAGCGCCTCCTTGAATCATCAGATTCATGCAGCACATACCTTGATGAAAGAGTGGAAGGACACCTACGTTAGTAGCGATCATCTATTCTACATATTTTGGGAGAAGTCAGAGGATCCTTTTAAGGGCTGGGCAAAAAAATCAGGGTTATCCCTCAAGCAAATTCAAGAAAAAATCCACGAAATCAGAGGAGGAAAGACCATGGATTCACCAACGAGCGAAGAAAACTTGCAGACTCTTGAAAAATACTGCAAAAACCTGACAAACCTTGCCAAAGAGGGGAAACTCGACCCTGTCATTGGGCGAGATGAAGAGATCCGCCGTACAATCCAAGTTCTCTCACGTAGAACAAAAAATAATCCCCTGCTTATTGGAGAACCTGGGGTAGGAAAAACCGCGATTGCAGAGGGGCTTGCCCATCGAATTATTCAGGAAGATGTTCCCGATTCCTTAAAAGGAAGGGAGCTCTTTGCCCTAGATATGGGAAGCCTCATTGCAGGAACAAAATTTCGTGGCGAATTTGAAGAACGGCTCAAAGGAATCCTTAAAGAAGTCGAAGAGAGCGATGGCCAGAACCTCCTCTTCATTGATGAAGTGCATACACTTGTCGGAGCGGGAGCCTCTGAGGGCGCGATGGATGCCGCAAATCTACTTAAGCCAGCCTTAGCGCGAGGAACCCTCCATTGTATTGGAGCAACAACTCTTGCGGAATTTCAGAAGTATATCGAAAAAGATGCTGCTCTCGAGCGCCGTTTTCAACCTGTTCTTATTGAGGAGCCAACACTTGAAGATGCCATGACCATCATGCGCGGACTCAAGGAGAAATATGAGAATTTCCATGGGGTGCGTATCACTGAGGATGCTCTCCACAGCGCCGTCATCCTTTCTCACCGCTATATTAGTGATCGCCAACTTCCCGATAAGGCCATTGATCTCATTGACGAGGCCGCCTCATTGATTCGGATGCAAATTGGGTCGCGCCCTCTCCCCATCGATTCAAAGCAAAGAGAACTCAGCAATTTGATCGTAAAACAAGAAGCCCTCAAAAGAGAAAAAAGTGCGAAATCAGAACTTGAGAAACTTCAAAAGGAAATCACCGAAGTCAAAGAAGAGCTAAATGTTCTGAATGAGAGGTGGAATCAAGAAAAAACGAGCCTCGAAACTCTCAGTGAAAAAAAGGGGAAGCTAGAGCACCTTCGTTTTCAAGAAGAGGAAGCTGAACGGGGGGCGGACTTTAACAAAGTGGCTGAAATCCGCTACAGTACAATCCCAGCACTAGAGAAAGAAATTCGAGATGCTGAAACGCTTCTGAAAGATCAAGACCACCGTCTTTTAAAGGAAGAGGTCGATGAAAAGCTCATTGCTGAAATTGTTGCTAAATGGACAGGGATCCCTGTGAATAAAATGCTCGAAGGGGAGGCCGAGCGTCTCCTCACACTCGAGACAACCCTTGAAGGGCGCGTTGTAGGACAAGAGCTGGCAATTACTGCCGTGAGTGAAGCCATCCGCCGCGCGCGCGCTGGGCTCAGTGATCCTAATCGCCCTATGGGAGCTTTTCTCTTTGTGGGACCAACAGGAGTGGGAAAAACCGAGCTTGCAAAAGCTCTGACAAATGAACTCTTCAATCAAGAAGAGGCAATGATTCGTCTCGATATGTCTGAATATATGGAAAAGCACAGCGTCGCAAAGCTCATCGGGTCCCCTCCAGGGTATGTGGGGCATGATGAAGGAGGGCAACTCACCGAAGCAATCAGAAGGCGTCCCTACTCCGTTATCCTCCTTGATGAAGTGGAAAAAGCCCACAGCGATGTCTTTAACATCCTCCTTCAGATCTTTGACGACGGACGAATTACTGACAGTAAGGGGCGCGTTGTAAATTGTAGGAATGCTCTCTTCATTATGACATCAAACCTGGGAAGTTCTGAGCTCCTCTCTCATAAAGGAGAGCTTTCAAAAGAAACCGTCCTTGCGATTGTTGATCCGATTATCAAAGCCCATTTCCGCCCCGAGTTTGTGAACCGCTTAGACGAAATCCTCCCCTTTCTTCCGCTTCAGGAAAAGGATATGGAAAAAATCGTTCTCATTCAGTTGCGGCAGGTAGAAAAACGGCTGACTGAAAAAGATATCCTTCTGACTTGGACTGCCGATGTTCTCTCACATCTTGCTAAAGAAGGGTATGACCCCACATTTGGAGCCCGCCCTTTAAAACGGCTTATCCAACATACCGTTGTCAATATGCTCTCAAATGCTATTCTCAAAGGGGAAATAGAAAATGGAAATGCTATTGAACTCCGCTTCGTGGAAAACACCCTAATGTATGAAAAAATGGAGCATCTGCCAGAACCTACTTCCTAGAAATTAGATAGTGTTCTCCTTATTGATTTATATTTTAACTTACTGTAGTGTCTGGCGCAAAAAAGAACGTTCTATACCGGTGGTAATATTTCGTGAATGGGGTGGCTGAGCTGACGCTTTCAAAGCCTTTTCCTGATGAATGTGGATGGTTTGAGGCTGTCGAGCGCGAGCAAGAGTGGCACATCAATCAAGCATCGCACTACATCACAAAAATGGAGGAAAACCGTTCCCTTGGCTTTTATGCCTTAGGACACGCTCTGACTATTTTCCCCTATCATATTCCACTGCTCAATTGTTTGGTCTATTCTATCACTTATATTTTCTACGCAGTGATCGATCCCCACTGCATGGAAAAAGCCCTCAATAGGGCCAGAGCCGAAGGCAACAGAGAAGGCATTGGACTCTTAACAAAAAGATTACCAGAAATTCCTCCACCTCCGCCTGAACCGGAGGTCCACATCTATGCTGATTATCACCAACGGATGAAACATGTGCTTGAAAACCAATCTTTTTGCAACTGCGTTCTTTTAACTGGCCCTGCAGGTGTGGGGAAAACAACTATTGCTACTAGCTATCCTGAAAACATTCTTGTAATAGACCACCTTGATGAATGGGAAAAAGGGAGAGTAGAAGTATTTCTGAGGCGCATAGAAAATCAACCCGTGATTGGATGTTGCAGAAGAAAGGGAAATCTGGAGTCTCTTCTTGATCGTCACTTTACCACAATAAAAGTGATAGAACCTGACCAAGAAGGCACGCTTAAGATCATGAAAAAGGCATTTCCAGAAGCTATAGAGGGCCACCTGGCTATTGCTATTTCGAAGGCTCGTGGAACTTTGCCAGGCTCTGCAATTCGTCTTTATGATGAAGCCCCAAATAAAGAACAGATAGCTGATTTTGCACATCAGAAATACGAAATCCCTATCTTCTCCGAAGAGAAAGTTGAAGGGCTTGAAGCCTATCTGAAGGGTCGAATCAAAGGTCAAGATGCAGCCATACAGGAAATTCTCCCCCCCCTTCGAAATTTTGCTAGAGGGAGAGGCACCCATACGGGTCTGCATTTTGCAGGATTAACGGGAACGGGTAAAACCGAAATGGCTCATGTGATTGCCGAATGGATCTATGGATCGCGGGATAAAGTACTCCAAATCGATATGGGAAGACATCAACACACGCACGCCGAATGGACTCTTCTAGGAAGCCCTTCAGGTCTTGTGGGGCATGAAAAAGGGGGAATCATTCTTGAAAGAGCCAAAGAAGGGCCGTTCCTTCTTCTTCTAGACGATATCCATCAATCAAGCCCTGAGTGCATTTCTGCCCTTATTCAACGCCTTTGCGATAAAGGGAAACTCCTTGATCCCTTGACCGGTAAAGATATTGATATGTCGCACATCTTTGTCATTCTCACATCAAATTTTGGCGCTGCTGAAATTAGGGAAGGGATGAGAGAAGGTACAGAATATCTCTTATTTAGAAAGCCTACCATCAATCTTACCAATTACAGTGTTCTGCTCGAGATCACAAAGAAAGCTGAACGAGCGTTCTTTATGGGGCGTCTTGAAACTCTCAATAGATTCAGAACGGTTCCTTTTTCTCCAGTAGTCGATGAAGAAGTCATTGACCAGGTTGTGGAGAAGTTTTTAGATGAAGAAAAAACCATGCACGAAATTGAAATTGAGTGGACCCAAGAGTTTATTTATTGGGTCAAAAACACCTACGGAAGAAACACTGAAGAAGGAATGAGAGGAATCCGCTACTATATTCAAAATCAACTCCGCGATGCGATTACCCAAACAAAAGAGGCTAAAATCCAACTGGAAGACGGAGGGGAAATCACGGTCCTGGAGGATTGAAAAATTCGTTGAATTGATCTTGGAGAACGGAGGGGACAACTTCTTGAATCCCTTTTTTGTCGTACATCAAAAAGTAGCTGCACGCAATCATGGTACCGAGTGCCGGGCTAAAGAGAGAGACGATTAGGGCAATTGCACAGATTGCAGATCGTTTAAGATTGAGATACCTCCGAGCAAGGAAAGATTTCAACTTATAGACTTTAAAAGCAGTAAGGATATTGAGAGGAAGCGCAATGGTAAAAAGTACAATGGTAAGAACTCCCCAAGCAATATCGGTAATCAGCAGCATAAAGAAAAAGAGACGGGCTGCAATAGTCGCAAAGATATGTCCCTTTTCATCGGGGGCCTTGTTTTGACCTTTAAGCGTCATATCAGAGATATGCGTCGACAAGTCAAGCTTTGGATCCCCCTCTTCCTTTTGTCGTTCTACATGTTCGAAAATGTCATAGATCGGCATTAAAACTACCTCTTATGCTTTACCTTGTTAAACCCATTGAGCGCTGCTATCCGGTAACCTTCTGCATAGGTGGGATAGTTAAACACTTGGTCGATAAAATAATCGATTCGGGCGCTATGTGTCATTGCCACCTGGCCAATATGGATAACCTCTGTTGCGTCACGACCAATAATGTGAATACCCAAAATTTCCAGAGTATCCGCATGAAAGAGGAGTTTAAACATTCCTGGGTCATTTCCAGCAATAGTATTTTTCGCAATTTCATAATAATAGGCCCTTCCCACTTCGTAACGAAACCCTAAGTTCTTGAGTTGCTCTTCAGTATAACCACACGAGGAAATTTCGGGAATCGTATAAATTCCAATGGGATAAAAAGTGGGGAAATGATGTGTTTCAGCGCCAAAGGCATGGCGCGCTGCAAGTCGACCTTGTTCCATGCTCGTAGAAGCAAGAGAAGGGCCACCTATCACATCGCCCACCGCGTAAATGTTCGGAACAATTGTTTGGAAAAGTGCATTCACCGGTATGTAACCTTTGCTATCAACAGTGATCCCCACATTTTCAATATGAAGGTGATCAACATTAGCAACTCTTCCCAAAGCATAGAGAAGCATTTCAGATTTTAATGACGATCCATCATTGAATTTGACCTCTACTTCATCTTTGTGGCGGATGATCTCCTCAAAATCTCTGTTCCCTATAAACTGAAGTCCAATCTTGCTTAAAGACGATTGGAGATGTTGTCCTATTTCCTTATCAAGATAGGGAAGCATTTGTTCCTTCTTATCCACTACGATTACTTCGGTTCCTAGAGCGGCAAAAAAGCTAGCATACTCTGAACCAATGATCCCTCCGCCAAGGACTATCATCCGTTTGGGAACATGATCGATCGAAAGGAGGCGGGTGGAGTCAAGAACCATCTCTTTATCAAAAGGAACATTTTTAGGATTACGAGGTTTTGATCCAGTTGCTAGAAGGGTCTTTTCCCCAGCAATAATGTGGGTTAAATGATTATTATCGTCTAGAACAGCAATTTGATGGTGGTTTTCAAAGTGGGCCATTCCTTGAATAAGTTTGATATTATTTTTTTCGAATTGACGTTGAAGCTGACGGATTTGCTCCTCGGTAACCTGGTTGAGGCAGTAGTTAAGATCATTGATCGAAATGTCATGCTCCTGCACATCGTGTTTGGAGTAATAACTCTTCTTATGGAAATCAGTTAGATTCAGAATTGCTTCGCGAAGAGATTTTGAAGGAATTGTTCCGGAATGAAGACACCCCCCACCAGGGTTGGGATATTTTTCGATCATGACAACTGATTTTCCTAGTTTCGCTGCTTGAATAGCCGCTTTCTGCCCGGCAGGACCCGATCCAATTACAACAAAATCTGCATAAAGCTCTTCCAATTACATCACCAAAGTAAAAACTTCTTTTACTTGAAAGGAAGATTTCTTTTCAAATACGCAGGGATAATTCATTAAAATTGAGTTGAAAAAATTCTCCATAAGAGGAAAGTTCAAGGCGTTCGATGGAGGCAACCCCTTGTAGGGGTGCCGAAACAGAACAACAAAGAAATTTCCCCTATGAGAATTGAAGCAACAAATTTTAATGCGTTATCCCTGCAAAATACGGATAGGATCTTGTGAGAAATTCTCCCTTGTGTTAGTCTGTTCAAAAAAATAAAGGCAGACAAATGGCTAGAAAGTGTCAGGTAACTGGGAAAATACCCGGTCGTGGAAAAAGTTATTCAATCCGAGGGATTGCAAAGAAAAAGAAAGGGATTGGTCTGAACGTGACAGGAACGGTCAAACGCCGTTTCCTCCCTAATCTTGTAAAAAAACGTTTTTGGTTTTCAGAAGAAAATCGCTTTATCACTCTGAAGCTTTCGACTAGCGCAATGCGGACGATTGATCGTCGAGGAATTGCCGCAATTGTGCACGAGCTTCGTGCAAAAGGGCAAAAAATTTAAGCTTAGATATAGTATAGTCCCGGCTGTCCTAGCCGGGATTTTTTTTCTTTTTTATATTCTACATATCTCTTTGCCTAGTTCAAAAAACCCCTACCGTCTCTATTCCACAGATCAAGGAGATGATTTAAAAGAAATTTTGAAAAAATCGATTCGCCGCAGCAAAGAATCTATTACGCTTCGCACATATGCTGTCACCGATTTGGGAATCCTTTCTCTTCTGAAAAAAAAAGCTGAGGAAGGTGTTGAAATTCACCTCACTTATCATAAAAAAACTTCCCCTAACCTTCACTTACTTGAGAATAAGAATTTTTACTTTCACCCCATTCAAGAAAAAGGACTCATGCATGAAAAAATTTGGATCATCGATAAAGAGCTTCTCTTTCTAGGCTCCACTAATCTCACCCCATCATCCTTAAAAATGCATGCTAATTTGATGGTCGGCCTATACGCTCCAAACCTTGCTCAAACACTCTCAAACACTCGCCCTTCAAAAATCACGGATAGGGTAGGGAATCGAGATCTCCTTTACTTTTCACTTCCAAATCAAGAGGCTCTAAAAACCCTTCTTTCCACCCTCGACCAGGCCAAAAAAATAGTGAAAATATCCCTATTCACCTTTACCCACCCCCTCCTTGTTGAGAAGCTGATAGAGCTCCATGAGAGGGGGATTAGAGTCCTTGTCACCCTAGATGGGACAACCGCTCAGGGAGCAAGCAAGGGGGCAAAGAAACGGCTTGAGGCGGCCCATGTGAGGGTAAAAGCGAGCAAGGGGCGTGCCCTTTTTCATCACAAAAGCGCAGAAATAGATAATAAAATTTTTATTATAGGTTCGGCAAACTGGACAAAATCAGCTTTTAATAAAAACAGAGATTTTATACTATTTATATATAGTAAATAATTTAGTATTATTGCATTAATTGCTATTATACTCTATAATAGTATCATTATGGAAAACTTAATATCAATCTCAGTACCGCCTAGCTTTCCAGAGGAAAGACCTCTAAAGGCCCGAGAAATGCTCTCGACGGCTAAAGGGACTATGGCGCTTGGCGGGATCTCTCCTGAAGGACAAAAGGTTCTGGGTCTCGTTCAAGAGAGTTTGAATATTGCAGACTACGCCCAGACGTCAGAAAGCTCCTCTAAATTAAAGGGAAACCGATTCCAGAATTTCCAGAATATTGTGGATGATATTCGTGTAAATGGATTCTCTCTAAAGAAATTGGGAATGATGATCGTCTCTACTGCACTTATTGCAAAAGCCTATATCTCTTACTATGAAACTGTCACAGGGGGACCATCCTCTCTATATATCCCCTTCTCAGGGGTCCTCTTTCCTGCTTATGGAATTTATTCAAGCACAAATGCAATCCCAGAAGATTACCAAAACTGGCTGAATGCAGAAAGTTCAGATGAGCGGTATGATGCTTTCTTTGCATTGATGGGGACCGGAACAAAGTTGGCATATAACGTTGTAAGTCTAGCTGGCTATCTATTCTATGCTGAACTGGCTGAAACGGTTAATTTAGGCCTTTTTACCCTAATGTATATCGCATCGATTGCAGATATCATGAAAGCCGAATACGATTCTTTTCCCTCCATTGAAGATAAATACAACACTCCTCCAATATTCATGAAAATATAGTCATATTTTTAATAATTAATTAATAATTAAAAATGTGATATAATAATACTTTAAAACGATTAAAGGGGAGGTTGTGATGGAAACAAGCCTCATAACCATTACAGTTCCGGGATCTAAAAATATTCCTTTGCATCTAGCTGAGGAAACGTCCTCCTTTTTCAAGGGAGAAATCGATGATAAAGGGAGCACTATACTTAGAATCGCACGCTACATTGTTATGACCGTCGGAATGCTCCTTCCTGCCGCAGTTAACATGGCCACTGTTACATCCCTTCAAAAGTCGCTTAACGACGGAGGAGCTTTTGAAACCCTCCTTTCAGGAGACTCTGCAGGAGAAAACTTAATTAAGGGTCTTGTAGAAATTCAACAAGTTTCGGAGCATCCCACTAGAACAGTTGATAAGATTGCAAGAACATTGCTATTGCACTCTGCCTATGCCCTTGAAAAAGCCGACAGTGTCCTTTATGCCATCGATAACTTAGGACTTCCCAACGATCTGGCTGCAAACACTCTCCATGGAGCAGGGTATCTTGCATCCTTAGGTCTTGCCATCAAGCATCTTTTAGAAGTGGCAGAAAGTGTTGAAGATGTCGAAGGAGAGGTTGAAAAACAACAACTATCTCTCCTTAAAAAAGCAAAGTTTGGAGCCTCAGCCGGCGCCGCAATTGTTGGATTTTTTACCCTCTTTTCTACTGCAACATCTCTTGCAATCGTATGGGTCTCTCTCGCCTTAGCTGCAGCCACGTTGAGTGTTGCCGACCACTTTTACGAAAGTAGTGTAAAAAAAGACGACCCTGAAAAGACGCTCGCGAAACACTATCTCGCTGTCCCCAAATTCCAGATAGTTTAGATAATGTCCTCAAATAATCTCCTCTTTCTCTTTTCAATTATGTAAATACTGCGCTATAGAGTAAAGAGATGAACCACTCGCTATTTACAATTTCTTTTGCGCTATTTTTGCTGATGGACCCAGTCGGTAATATCCCTATTTATATCTCCGTGCTCAAGGATGTCGAGCCCAAAAGACAGCGTATCATTATTATTCGTGAGCTACTCATCGCCCTTGGGGTGATCATTGTCTTCACGTTTATTGGTGAATATCTCCTGGAAATCCTTAATGTTGGGCAAGAAACGATTCTGATTGCTGGAGGGATTATCTTATTTATTATTGCCCTCAAAATGATTTTTCCAAATGGAGCAAGCTATGGAACAGAGGGAATAGAAAAGGGAGAACCTTTCATAGTCCCCCTGGCAATTCCTCTAGTGGCAGGGCCTTCAGTCCTTGCTGCTGTAATGATTTACTCCCACAGGGAGTCAACGTCTCTTTTGATCTCTTCTATCTGCATTGCTTGGGCCGTCTCAACCCTTATCCTTTTTGCTTCTCCCTTTCTCAAAAGGATCCTTGGCAGTCGTGGAATCAGTGCCTGTGAACGGCTTATGGGGCTTCTTCTTACCCTGATGGCAATTCAAATGTTTCTTGAGGGGATCACCCTCTTTCAAAACAAGTAGGGTTATGCTACCCTCCTTCCTATGAATATCAAATTGATTATCTCATATGACGGAACCTCTTATCTTGGTTGGCAAGAAGGAAATGATGGTCCCACGATAGAGAAAACTCTTCGTCAAGTCTTGGAAAGGGTCTATCAAGAGCCCATAGTCCTGCAAGCTGCTTCAAGAACAGATGCAGGAGTCCATGCACATGGGCAAGTCGTAAATTTTAAACCAAAAAAAAAGAAAGACTTAACGCGCCTTTTGATCAGTCTCAACCAACTCCTTCCAAAATCCATCCGAGTCCTCTCTTTGGAAGAAGCTAAGGACTCCTTTCATCCCACCCTTGACAACGGGGGAAAAGAATACCACTACCACCTCTACCTGGGCCCTGTTCAATCTCCTTTCACGAGAAATTTCTCCTGGCATATTCATACTCCTATTGATATTGAACTCATGAGAGAGGCTTCCTCTCTCTTTATTGGAACCCATGATTTTTCTGCGTTGACTAATGTCAACTTTCCTAAACCGAGTGACACGACTCGAACACTCGGTCGCATCGATCTAATCGAAGAAGGCCCCCACCTTCGTATCGAGATCGAAGGGGATAATTTTCTTTATAAAATGGCCCGCAACATCGTTGGAACCCTTGTCTATATAGGAATGGGCAAGTTAACACTCGATGAGACAATGCACCTTATTTCTCAAAAAGATCGAACCTTTGCTGGAATAACCGCCCCTGCCCACGGCCTTACACTGCACAGTGTTTTCTATAGACAGTAGATTGAAATATTCGTATAATATTTAAGTATGATTTCAAGAAATGATCCTTGCTGGTGTGGGAGTGGAAAGAAATGGAAGAAATGCCATCACCCCTTCATGCCACCTCAAAATTTTGAAACGCAGAAAGCGGCGTACTTTAAGAACTATCAAATTGTTCTAAAGACTCCCGAGCAGATTGAAGGGATTCGTGCTGCCTCAAAGCTTGCGGCGACAATTCTCAAAAAGGTCTGCGCCTTGGCTAAAGAAGGAGTGACAACCCTCGAGCTCGATAATCTCTCAACAATACTTCATAAAGAGGCCCATGCCGCGCCCGCTGCTTTAGGATATGGCCACCCTCCTTTTCCAAAAGGAATCTGCACCTCCCTAAATGAGGTGATCTGTCATGGAATTCCTGATAATACTGTGCTGAAAAATGGGGACATCCTCAATGTTGACGTCACCTCGATTCTAAAGGGATTCTATGGCGACTGTAGCGCTATGGTTTGTATCGGGGAAATCACAGAAGAGAAGCAGAAAGTCGTCGATGTTTCCTACGAATGCCTCATGCGTGCAATAAAAATCTTAAAACCTGGAATCTTAGTCTCTGATATTGGGCAAACGATTGAAGATTATGCCTCTTCCGAAGGGTGCTCTGTTGTGAATCAATTTGTAGCACACGGCGTGGGCACTGAATTTCATGAAGCCCCTCAAATTCCCCACTGCTATAATAACACTCAAATTCCCCTTGCTGCGGGAATGACATTTACAATTGAGCCCATGATTAATGCAGGTGTTCGCTCAGGAATCGTTGATCCAAAAGATGAGTGGACAGCGCGTACGACTGACGGAAAACCCAGCGCCCAATGGGAACATACCCTTCTTATTACAGATGATGGATATGAAATCCTAACTTTGCCCTAAACTTTGTTGAAGCCCCTTCTTAGTTACGAATATTTCCCGCTCAATTCCAATAAGCTCCGATTTTGTTTGCTCAAGCCTTTTCTTCTTTTCCTTGACTTCAGTAGTAAGTTTTGTCACTTCTTCAGCAAGAAGATCGTCTGGAGCTTTCTTAAGTTTTGCAGTCTCTTCATCAAAGGCTTTTTTAACATTCTGATAATCATCTAATATTTGATCGTAGATCTTTTTGATCATCCCTTTATCTTTTTCAAGTGTCTGAAGGACGAGGTGCTGACTCTTATCCTTAAGGGGCGACGCTAGAACAGAAGTCTTTTTCTTCTGGGAGAGGAAATATTCCCGCGCCCTTTGGATCTGCTTTTGATAATTTTCATTGAGAAGTCGAGACTGATAAAGCTCAACGCGAAAGGTGTTGAGCTTCTTTAATCTTTCCCCTGAAACCTGAGTTATGAAATCGTGCCTTTCTTCAAGCTCAGACAATTTACCCAGCTTCTCATGCAGATTGAGCTTTAACGACTCCATCTCTCGATGCTTTTCTAGCGATTCATGTGTCAAAGTGTCGCTTTGCTTATAGACTTTATCCGACTCAATACGACTAGCTTCAATGAGATTTAGGAGGGCTTCAACTTCCTCCCTTGCCGATAAAAGCTCATCTTTAAGCGTCTCAATCTCCTTATCCTGCACCCGTTTTTCTATAGCAGTCTTTTCTTCAAAGCTATGAAGAGAGATCTGAAGATCGTCCAATGCCTTTTCCTTTCCATTTTTCATCTTTGCGTAATAGTTCTTTAGCTCTTCCATTGAAAGAAACGAAATAGTCAGACCGAGGACGAGTGAGGCTCCCCAACCTAATTTCCAGAGAAACACGTCACTCTGTCCAAACAAATAACTAAAAGCAAAGTATGTAATCAGCCCCATCAAAGTGAGTGTAAATCCAGCTGTCCGATACCGCCAAGAAAAAACAAGGCCTGAAACAGCAATAAGGGGAAGAAATGGATTCGACATAAAGGGAGCAGAAAGGGTAATAGTGAGCATCATTAAAAGAGGCCCCAATAGCATCCAGAAAAGTGGCTTCGTCTCCGAATCCGAGAAGTCTGCCCACTTCTTAATGATGTCATTCATGCGAGCCATCAAAACCTCCGCCCGAAAATATCTCTAATATTTGAGTCACCGACAAAAAACCTTCCTTAAATCGATCGAATCCAAAACATTCATTAGGAGCATGCATATTATCAGTAGAAAGCCCCACTCCCATCATCACCAATTCACCTCCACATACACGCGAAAGCGTTGGAACAATCGGTATGGTTGCTCCACACAACTGACGGCAGCAAGGGGTGCTATACACCCGTTCATACGCCTTGATCGTCCCCTCAACAGTATCCGATTGAGGAGAAGTCATCACACCGGGGGTGCCATGTCCTACTTCTAACCTTAACTCTATACTCTCTGGGAGATTATTTTTCAAAAAAGCGGCAATTTCTTTCAAAACTTTTTCAGGATCTTGACCAGGGACTAAGCGGCAAGAGAGTTTTACAGATGCTTTTGCTGGGATAATTGTTTTAAATCCATCACCGGTATACCCACTTTCCATTCCGTTTATCTCGAGGGTCGGACGAATCCAGTTCGACTCCAATAATGAGTACTCTCCTTCCCCTTGAAATACTCTAACATCTAGAGATGCTGATCGTGCTTTCACATCTGTATCCCAATTCAGAATAGAGAGTTCTTCTTTGGACAAGGTTTTTACCCCATCGTAGAATCCAGGAATTGTTACTTTTCCCTGATCATCCCACATCTTTCCAAGTACTGTTGCTAAAGCACGAGCCGGGTTCAAGACTATTCCCCCAAAAACTCCCGAATGAAGATCGCTACTTGTATTGGTTACTGTTGCATTAAGATTTGCAACGCCTCGAATCCCCAATGTAACAGCAGGTTTTCCTCTTGCCGACATATCCAGATCTACAACGAAAACATGATCCGCTCTCAGTGCCTCTCTCTTTGCCTCAGCAATTCCTTCTAACCCAGGACTCCCAACTTCTTCTTCTCCCTCGATCAGAACCTTAATATGCACTTTCTTTTCTTTGGCAAGCTCAAGAAAAGCACGAATTCCTATGAGAGTGTAAAAGCCTTGCCCTTTGTTATCGATTGCTCCGCGAGCATAGACAACATTATCACGCACTTCAGGTTCAAAGGGAGGGCTTTTCCACTCATCAAGAGGAACCGCGGGCTGCACATCATAGTGCCCGTAAAAAAGAAGCGTTGGAACATCCTTTTCCTTCGAGGACACCTCTCCAAAAACAGAGGGATGTCCCGACGTCTCCCAAACCTCCACTTCAAGACCGCAAGATTCCATATAGGAGACCAGCCACTTTTGACAAGCAAGCATGTCATTTTTGTGAGCAGGGTCGGTACTGATACTGGGAAACTTTAGAAAAGTAAAAAAGTCATCTAGAACACTCGCGCGATTCTTTTCAAACCACGCATCATAATCCTCAAGCATTGGCATAATCCTTACTTTCTAAAGATCATACATGATGACGGTTTTATTCTAAATATCTCTCAGCGCTTTTCATCAGGTAGGCGATTAAATCAGGGTCTCCATTGCAATCCATTTCCACACTCATTTTTCCTTCCTTAGAAGGTTTTGAACATGTAATGAGTACAAAAGAGAGCTCTTCATCAGAGAGGGCTTTTTTTAATCGAGAAACACTTGGGGGGCGGAAATCAGCTCTTACAACTTTGGACATCTTTTCTCACTGCTAATACCAAATAAAAGACGATTTTTTGCACATAAGATATTTATATGCAATCAAACTCTACCCTTTCTTTAATTAAAATATTGTTTCGGTTATAAAGGTGGATAGAAATGGTTAATAAGTGATAGACTTGGCTTTTAACTGAGGAGGTTCAAGATGTTTAAACGCGTGGCACTTTTTCTACTGATTAACTGTTTAGTTATCCTAACAATTTCCGCTGTCCTATCACTATTAAACGTAAAACCCTATCTCACAGCACATGGGTTAGATTTGCAATCCTTAATGATTTTTTGTCTCATTTGGGGAATGTGTGGCGCTTTAATCTCTCTTGCCCTTTCGAGAAAAATGGCCAAATGGCTCATGCGTGTGCAATTAATTACACCTCAAGGAAACCACGCTGATATATACCATATGGTAGCAAAACTTGCCCGCGATGCCAATCTTCCAAACACTCCTGAAGTGGGAATTTTTGACTCTCCACAGCCTAATGCCTTCGCAACAGGTCCTACCAAAAGACGCTCTCTTGTTGCCATTTCTACAGGACTTATGAGCGCTATGAATAGAGAAGAACTTGAAGCCGTTCTAGCCCATGAAATTTCTCACATCTCAAATGGCGACATGGTTACAATGACCCTTATACAAGGAATTGTGAACGCCTTTGTCATGTTCCTTGCACGCGTTCTTGCGTATGCAGTATCTGCCACTAGCCGGTCGGATAACCGGCGCTCTTCCTATATGAGCTATTACCTTTTTACAATCCTATTCGAAGTTGTCTTTATGGTCTTTGGAGCGATGGTAATTGGCGCGTTTTCTAGAACGCGAGAGTTTCGCGCTGACAGGGGCGCGGCTATTTTAACCCGCAAAGAGCATATGATTGCTGCACTACAGAAACTGAAAACATTCAAAGAGATTCCAAAAAGTAAGAAAAGTTCAATGAATGCCCTGATGATCTCCACGCCGGGGAAGCAAGGCCTCTTGCGCCTACTTGCATCGCACCCGCCTCTTGATGCCCGTATTGAGCGATTGCAGCAAGAAATTTAAGAAGCGGCTTGTGACAACGCTATCTAGACTTTTTGAGCCTCAGGAGTTCTCCTGAGCTTGTTATAGATCCATGAGGGAGAACCGACAACCGAACTGCGCGCCCAGCGATAGCTTCCATAAAGAGCTACTAAAGCAACAAGGATTTTTATCAACTCACGTCGTTCTATTCTTAGCATCGGAGAAACACTCTTATTGGACGGAGTATTGAAGGCTCCTTGAAAAAGCTCAGGAACTCTGGGCTGAAGATGCCCCATATCAACAAGTAACTTTGCAAGAACTAGGGGATGGATGTCACCCTTTAAGGCAATATCATACTCCTCCATGGGGATGGCAATCTCATCAAAAACACCTTTTTCCTCTTGAGCTAAATAGTTTCCAACTGGCAAGGGAGCCACTTCATACATCACCTGATGCGCAATATAGATCAGCTGTTTTTGGATCTCTCCTGATGGAACATCTCTTCGAACGTTTTCTGGAATTTCAGGGTGCGTTTGGTAAAACGCCGAAAGAGACTCTGTGGTGCAGTTAAAATGATCTGCCACTCCAAGCAACGCCTCAAACTCCGTTGGTGCTCTCCGATAATCAGTCCCTATCTCCTGTTGCACTGTTCTATTAGATCCCAATTTCATGAAAATGGCAGTCTTTGAAAGCCTCTCCAGATCTTCGGTACCAGCATAGAGCCCTTTTTCAACTCCAATGCAATACCACTTTTCCTTAAAGGCTCTGTCAAGATCCGCTTTCTTCCTTGCCACATACTCCTCTTTTGCCTCTTTAAAGCTGTCTTTAGGCGTGACGCCATACGCTTGAAGGAAACTAAAGAACTCTTCCTCTGAATAAACCGCTCTGCTAGCTGTAAGTCCTATCTCTTTAAGCGCTGCAATAGTGAGTGTTTCATCGAGTCCGACGTCTTGGGCTTTCCTTCGAAGCTCTAAATCCTGCCCATGCCACTGCGGGGCTATCCTTGTTCCAAACGTATCGAGCATCAGGTCATAAAAATCTTTGTTTCCACCCAAAAACCCATAGAGAACCTCAATAATATCTCCAGGGGTATACTCCCCATCAAATACCTGATGGGTAAATACAGAGCTATCGTACAAACCACCATTAGTTGCTAACCGAGCATGGACGGGAGGATTTGGCAGTCCACGACTATCTCTTAGGTGGGCTACTAAGTTATCTTGAGTGTGAGTATTACTTGTTAGCCTATGCGCATACTCTTGAGCTGAAAACGGAGTGAGAAATTGAGCTGCTCTCTGACGGTTTGCTGCATCCAAATACCCTTGAAACTGTGGATACTTCATAATCATTTTAGGGTCATGATTAAGCCTATCTACAAGATGCCTTCGATGCTCCCCCAAGGGGACTTGAAGCTGATTATCAAAGCCACTTACAATCATCTCAATATTTCCTAAAGAGCAACGCACAGCATCAAAAACCTCATTCCACCGACTATGACACGCAACGCAATCGAGAAACATTTTTGCATAGATCGTTCCAGCGCTCTCCGAAAGAAATGCATTATCCCCTAAATCTTCATGAAGATAATGCATGATCCATTGGAGCTGGCGGATATGCTTTACTTTATCTACGCTCGATAAAGCATATTCCAGTCGATTGCTTCCATCCAGGTCTCCTTTGACTTTTTTAACAGCCTTATTCCGAAGCTCCTCTCTAGTATAGGTCACTGGGGACCCTCCTGTAGAATCTGTTAGTTGCGCCCTTGAAATACACCTAAAGTCTACCTTATCATAAAGCACAAGCAAGTCACTCAACGGATACTCATGTGGTGGTGGTGGAACCTCTTGGGCTGCTTGAATTCCTCGGTATTGCTCAAAATGCGTCGATGGAATTGTAAATAGAGCATTCCAAAACCATCGTGTATCCATTTTTGGAGATTCTGATTTCAACTCTTTAAACCGATCATAGATCACTTGAAATCTATGCTCTCTAGCAAGCCTTTGGAGCCCCTCAGCATCGTGGCAATAGGCAATATTTTCAAAATCAAAAAGCTCTTCCCTTGGGTCCTTTTTAAGAAGCGGCCCATGGCGATATCCCGCTTTCATTAAGACCTTATACCCTTCAGCAGATCCGCTTTCATACATCACAGCTTCCGCTGGTTTGCGCGCATCGTAAAAGGCATCCGTTGGTTGATAAAAATCTTGATTCACGAGGGTAAGAAAATCTTGATATCTCCCCTTATCAAAACAAGCTCCCGCTAAATGTTCCCAAACCCACGAAGACTTTAAACGAGGAAAGCATGCTTTGAGCTCTTCATGAGCTTGAAGGACTTCCTCCATTGAATTCTGCTCTAGGGCGAGGGCTAAGGCTGCTTCATCACAGGTCACAAGTGCTTTTTCGAGGATGTTACTCGGTATTTCTTGTTCATAATGGGCTGCATAAGGAGTCTTAATGACTTTTTCATACCCCATGGTGACAAGAAACCACACAAAGCCTCGAGAAACATTCGTTACCCTAGTTGCAGCGTGCGGATTCAAAAAGCCGTCTTGGAAAAAAGGATCGACTTTAAGGAACCGACCATCGACAAGAGATCTTGCAAGCCCTTGTTTTCCGCTCACAATGATCCTTTGAAGAAGCTCTCCTTCTCCTATAAATCTTATCCCACTTAAAGCTTCAATCTTTCCGCCGCGGTTGAGAAGCGTTATGACCCATGCATCATTTATTTCATCAGAGGCTTTGCCCCGGCAATATCCCGTGAGTACATGCTCCCAAATCCAATCCGTATTCAGTAAAGGCACTTCCTTTTTTAATTCTGCAAGTCTCTCATCCAACACTTGAAAATCAACAAGATTTAATATTCCCTCAAGCGAGCCCACCTCACCCGTCATAATATACGGTTCTAAAGGATTAGCCGTTGCGTAGTTATACCTATTGCCACGCCTCTCTTCTAAAGTCGCTGGGTAACCAATCTGAAGGAGGAAGGTTTTCTCCGCGCGGTCTCCTCTTCTAAATGCCGCTTCTGAATAGTAAGGCTTAGGGTCTACAAGCTCTGCTTCGCATAGTGTTCTAGCAATCGCGCCAAGCCCCCTTGCTTGAAGGTGAATTAGAAGATCTTGACCCGCAACTTTTACAGTTTGAGCGGTGCTCTCTGCTGTAAGAATTCCCCGAATCACCCCCTCATCGTTTCCACCCCCTTCCAGATAGCCCTGAAGAAAGCACCCCCAGATCCACTCTGTACGAAGATGTGGAATAGCCTCCTTAAGTTGAGCCAATTCCTCTTGAGCCTCCCTAAAGGTATGGGAATTCGTCACCCTTCCTTTGAGATACCCAACATTGCCTGTCATAATTGCTTTCTCAAAAGGAAGCGCGGTTTTAAGATCGTAGGTGTATCGATTACGGGTTTCAGTAGGGGCAGCATACCCCCAATGAAGCAAGAACGTGCGGCACACTTGACTCTCTTTAATTTTTTCGAAAAATGCATCGGTAAGGTAAGGGCGCACCTCAAAGACTTTCTCTTGTGCAAGCTCCTCAGCAAGCTCGAATTTTCCATTAAGCAATAAGTGTTCTAAGAACGTCTTTCCATTGCTATCTGTTGCCTTAGGGTCGGCTTTTCCTTTAATTAGTATGCGAATCACTTCAGAATCCAAAGACTGAAAAAGAAGAGGGACACCAGCTAAGTTTTTTGCATTGGGATCCATTCCTGATTCAAGGAAATTCCCAACTTGTTTGTGATCCCCCTTTGCCACAGCTCGCTCAAAAGATTGCTTGATCGTCACTCTGAGCGCCAAAAAGACTCGAAAAGCGATGATATTAACCGCTGGGACCAGTAGGAAGGCTGCCTGAACCGAGTGAGATACAATGTTTCTTAGAACTTGGACGCTAAAACCTTTTTTTGAAAGATGACAGGCTTCTCTCATCACATACTGAGCTTGATAAACTCCCTCCATGAGAGGCTCATGAAGATACCGATCATATACAAATGAAGGGAGGGGGCCGCATCTAATGGAAACACTCATTTTTAAACCTAAATCATTGTTATTTGGCGGAAATGATATCAAAAAAAAGGATTCTATTGTAGGAAATTATGTTAATAAGACTCGGGTATGGGAGACCTCTTCTAGTAAGCCATCTTTTCCTAGGGTAACCACCTTTTCTGGCTGAATTTTTTCAGTTAAGCTAGCCAAGCTATCTGATTGAATAACAATGAAATCCACCTCATGAAGTGAGGAGAGAAGAGAAAGGAAATCTTGATCGGGATCGGTATCTATGAGATAGATCATGAGCCGGTCATCTCCTTTCCGCCTAGAAAGTTTTTGAATCTGAGAAAAAAGAGCACTTGAAACCCCATCTTCGGTGTTGATTCCTAAGATGGTAAGTTTTTTATTGATTAGGGCCTGTTCCAATGTAAAGAGGTGACTCTCATCAAATATTTTGTTACTACTATTGGTCTCTAGAAGGCGCTCCGCAAGCTCAGAAAGAGAAACACGGACACATCCCAAACGCTCGATAGCGATCCCCGCAGCAATATTCGAAAGCTCAAGCCCCTCTTGGAGACTCAGCCCCGACGCAAATGTCATTGTGGTCATTGCAAGCACTGTATCACCAGCACCTGTAACATCCTTGACTTCCCTTGTTTTTACAGGGCAATCAAAACGGGTACGATTCTTCTCAAATAAGGAGATCCCTTGTTCACTTCGAGTCACCATAATCATTTCAGAAGCGGTTTGTTCAAGTAAAGCTTGACCAATGGCATCAAGACCCGCTTCACTTGTCAGCTTAGACGCAGCCACCGCTTCCTTGTAGTTAGGCTTAATGAGCGTCGCACCGCGATACTTTGTAAAATCTTCCCCTTTTGGATCAACAATCGTCGGGATTTCATTTTCTCGAGCAATATTGATCACCATTTGGAGAAGAGATTTCGATAGAAACCCTTTTGCATAATCAGAAATTGCAATGACTTCTATTTGGCGCGTTATCGAAAGGATGTAATCGATCACTTTCTTTTCAACTTCTTCAGAAAGAGCAGAAATACACTCTTGATCGACCCTAATGAGTTGCTGAGCATCTGCAATCAACCGATTTTTGAGTGGGGTACTTACGCCATTTTGAGTAAAAATCCCCTCTGTCTTGATTCCTTCCTCTTCTAAAAGAGTTTTGATGCGATCTCCCTCTTTGTCATTGCCAACGCGCCCAACAGCAATTACATCAGCTCCAAGAGCCTTGAGGTTTAAAACAACGTTGCCAGCTCCACCGGGAAGATCATGGGACTTCTGCACATGAAGGATCGGAACGGGAGCCTCCGGCGAGATCCTTTGCACACGTCCAGTCGTATAGGTATCAAGCATAAAGTCGCCCAGCACCAAAACCTTTGCAGGTCTAAGGCGGCTGAACGAGCCGAGAAGTTTTACCATCTTTCATCCTTTAGGAGATAGTTTGTCACGTAATCTTCGATCGCAGAGTCGAAGGTAAAATCTGGTTTGTATTCTAATTTTTTAGCTTGGATTGCATTTTGAAACTTACCCATCTCAGCACAGGTATAGTTTTGATATTTGCCCATCAAATCTTCTGGCATAGGAATGTATTCGATATTTTCCTTTTTCTCCATGGCTTTAAAGACATTTTTCGCCATTGCATTCCAAGTATTTGCCTCGCCACTTCCCACATTGAAAATCCCCCCAATCTCACTTTTGAGAAGGAGAGAGATCATCTTGACTGCATCTTTGACATAGAAAAAGTCGCGACATTGATCTCCATCTCCAAATTGAAGAGGGTCCGAAGATTTAAATAACCGCACCTTTCCGGTCTTGTGAATTTGATCAACCATGTGAATCACCATCGAGGCCATCCGCCCCTTATGATACTCATTAGGACCAAAGATATTGAAAAACTTTAGACCAACGACCTGATCTAGTACCCCTTGCTCCTGAAGCCACTTATCAAACATCTGTTTGGAAAAACCATATAAATTCAAAGGTTTCAAATCGTCTAGCATCCCTACATCATCAGCAAAGCCTAGACATCCATCCCCATAAGTTGCTGCCGAAGAGGCATAGATGAAACGATGGTTGTGCTCAAGGGCATACTCAGCAAGCTTTACTGAAAAACGGTAGTTGGTCTTCATGAAATAGTCACCATCAGACTCAACAGTGCTCGAACAAGCCCCCATATGGACAAAAGCTTCTATCTCCTGATCTCTGCCATCCAGATAATCAAAGATATCATCGCGAGAAACAAAGTCAACAAACCGCTTATTCCGCAGATTCATCCACTTAATGCTGCTTCGAAAATCATCAACAAGAAGGAGGTTATAGTATCCTTGGTCGTTAAGGTGGCGAACCATTGCCGACCCGATAAAACCGGCGGCACCCGTCACAACTATCAACTGATCATCATAAATCTTAGTCTTCATCACCTCTAGATGATGGCATACCTTTGACTATTTGGAAAGAGGTTCTTCCATTTTTTCCAGTAGGTAAGCCAAAAGGTTTTTAACATGTAACTGGAAAATGGGTTCCTGAGCAAGCTCCGGAAGAAGATAGCTCCACTCATACAGTGTTTCATCCGAAATACCAAATGCTTGGCTCTTGAAATACGAAACACCCCAAATGAGCCAACTTGGACGATAAGCCATGCAGTATTGGATCATTGTATGCCACTTCTCAATTTGGTCATCTGTTGCAAAGACTCTTTCATTCTCCAATTTCTGATCAAAAAGAAAATTCCACTTCCGACCATCGTAGAAACTAGCAAGAACTTCTTCCTCAATAAATTTCAAGAGTGTTGCCTTATGCCCATGTGCATAGGGAGTGACGGTTCGATAAATTCCAGACTTTTCTACAAACTCCTCTCGCACAATATCGACCCACGCGTGAAACTGTATCCCCCTCTCAAAAGAAGAGGTGCATTTTTTTACCTCTTCCAGATTAGACACCAGCGGATGAGTCAATTCCCTTGGAAAATGAGCAACATATCGAATATCAGGATAAAGAGTCCCGACTAAAAACTCCCCTGTTCTCTCCTCTGAGTCGCCAGAAACCGAGCAATATTTTTCTCCCAAAAAGAGGTGCATCATGGGCCCCGCAGCCATCCCCATTTGAAAAAAAGCGAGAAAAAACCAAGTTTTAAACCTCATACCATTGTCCCCTCTCTCGAAAAATATATGAGCTCTCCCAAAATTGAATCTCTGGAAGAGTTGGATTCTCAACTGTTCCAAAGCAGAAAAAAGCGGTGCCGCTTCCTGTCATAGCAACTGAGTCAAACCCCAGAGCAAGTAATTGACTCTTTAGCTCCTTGAGATCAGGACGCAGAGAAAATGCTGGGAATTCCAAATCATTAATCCCCCATTTTCTTTCCTTTAGTAGGTCCGTTGGATCATGGAGATTTACATTGGGTTTGCAATGCTTATAGACAAGTGGTGTGGAAAGACCAGGGCCGCTAGGCTTGGCCAGATAGAGACTCTTCTTTGGCAAAGGATCTAAAAGCTCAACAATTTCTCCACGTCCTGTCGTATAAGCTGTACCACTGGAAAAAAAGAACGGAGCATCGGAAGAGATTTCTCCCGCCCACTCAGCAAGCTTTGTTTCCAAAACCTCTAAGCCAGAGAGCTGATTCATTGCATAAAGAGTCGTTGCGATATTGCCACTGCCTCCACCCAGTCCTCCTTCTGAGGGGATCCTCTTTTCAGCATGGATGGCAAGAGGAATATCAAATCCTGTTTTCTGTCGAAACAGGCTGCGAGCCTTATGGATAAAGTTGTTTTCATCTGTGGGAACTTGAGGATCAGTGCAGGTCAAAGAGTCCTCCACTGCTAATTCAAATTGAAGCGTATCACAAAGAGAGATGGCCTGCATGAGACTTGCGATCTCATGAAAGCCATCGTCACGTTTTTTTAAGACGCGAAAAAAGAGATTGAGTTTCGCTGGAGAATAGAGCTTCACTCTTTAGAGCGCTCTTCCAGTTCGTCTTTCATCTCTTTTTCCCGTTCACTGCGCATTGGAAGATCGTCAAATGCCTCTTCAGAACCTTCAGCAGCCTCAAGAGAAGACTCTTCTTGCTCTTCATCTACAACTTCAACCTTTGGCTTCGGCTCTCGAACCTTGGTCTCCCCTTCAATTCTGAGTTTGAAGGTTGCTTCAACATCTTCTTTTAGACGAAGATGAACATCAAAGATACCCACGGTTTTAAAAGGCTTGGGAAGGATCACGTTCTTTCTTTCGATTGTAACACTTTCCTGATCCTCAAGAATCTTGACGATATCAGAAGAAGCGACAGAACCATACAGATGCCCCTGAGAGTCGTTCTTTACCTTCGTTGTCAAGGTCTTCTCTTTGAGACGGATGGCCAAAGCCTGAGAATCTTTCTTATCATTTGCCGATTGTACTGCACGTTCTGATTGCAGTTGCTCCTGCATTCGAATGGTTCTTCTGTCAGCAATCACCGCCTTCTTCTGCGGAAGGAGGTAGTTACGGACAAAGCCTGGCTTTGCGCTAGCAAGCTCCCCTTTCCTTCCAAGATTGATTACATCTTCAAGAAGGAGAAGCTGAGTTTTTGCACTTTTCTTTTGTTTCATATTTATTATTCCTCCGCAACAAAGGGCAGTAGAGCCACGTGTCTGGCTTTTTTAATCGCTTTTTTCAGCAGCTGCTGATAGTGGTGCGAAATCCCTGTGATCCGCCGAGGGAGAATTTTTCCTCTCTCAGTAATAAACTTCTCAAGGGTTTCGGTGTCTTTGTAGTCAATTTCTTTAATCCCTGCGGCCGTAAAAGGGCAGGATTTTTTCTTCTTAAATCCAAAACTGGGTCGTTTATTCATTTAATCTGTCCTCTAATTCTCTTCGCCGAGAGGTTTAAATTCAATTTTCTCAAGAACCTTTTCGGTCCGCATCGTCATGAAGCGGATCAGATCCTCGTTAAGGTGATACTCTTTCCACATCTCCTCAATCAGTGTGGGGACCACTGAAAAGTAAAGGAGAAAGTATTGTCCTTGCTTATGCCCATCGACTTCGTAAGCAAGTTTTTTGCGTCCCATCTCATGGATTTTATGGATCTCTCCTCCACTTCCTTCGATGGTACTCGTAATGCGCTCCAAAGATTTCTTCAAAGCGTCTTCACTAAGAGATGCATTTATTATGTACATCCCTTCATAGAGTCTGCTCTCTTGTTTAGTCATGCATGTTCCTTTATTTCTTGAAATAACCACTCTTCGATAAAAGTTACGGCTTGAGTGAGTATTTCGGGAATTTTTTCTTGTTCTTCCTTTGTAAAAGGAGCTAAAACATAGTCTTCTAAATAACCAACTGCAGGAACGCCCACACCAAGCCTCAGACGCTGATATTCCTGCGTCCCAAGCTTTTCTTCGATGTTTTTCAGGCCATTATGCCCTCCAGCACTCCCCTTCTCTCGAAACCGAAGGGTTCCAAAGGGAAGATCTACATCGTCAGAAAGAATGAGGGTTTCCTCTCGAGAAAGTTTAAAAAAGTCCATTGTCTTTCGCACTGCTTGCCCAGAGAGGTTCATGTAGGTTGTTGGGAAAAGGAGGAAAACTTTTCCTTCTTTGACCGTTCCTTTCGCAACTTCTCCTTTGAGCGTGCTCTCCTTTTTAAAAGGTAATAGATATTTATCAGCAAAAGCAGAAAGGGCCATTTGACCCAAGTTATGGCGGGTCGACTCATATTTCTTTCCAGGATTTCCTAGTCCAACAATGAGGGCTTTTTTACTTTCACTTTCCATTGAAATTACCGTTTTGCAATAACAACAACGATTTCTTTTTCAGCAGCAAGGGGGCGAATGGCATTCCCAAACTCGATATCCCTAATCCGCTTAGATTGTCCAATAGCAAGCTCTTTAATACTGAGCTTGAAATCGGTTGGAATATCTTTAGGAAGACATCGAACCTTAACATGGCGCTTGATCGGGCGAACAAATCCCCCCAACTTCACTCCCACGCAATCGGCTTCCCCAGTACACGCAATCGGCACTTTTACATCGACAACTGCTTTCTCATCTAAGATCATAAAGTCAAGGTGGAGGACCCTATACGTTGTTGGATGGTATTGGATATCTTTAACGATGGCTTTGATTTTCTTGCCATCAATCTCAAGCTCAAAAACAGTTGTCGGAAGGTACCCTTTGGGAAGCCCCCGAATAACCGCCGAGAACTCGGCTCCTTTCACGATGATTTTTTCGCAAGGCTTACCCTTAGAGTAAACCGCAGCAGGTATATCACCCTGATGTCTGAGCTTTGTAAGCTCACTCTTTTTTTCTCCTGCCCGTTTGGACACTGTGAGTTTCATAAACACTCCAGATTATTCATTAAAAAACCAATTTCACTTTCCAAGCAGTGAGACTATGCCTTGGGTCGAAAAAGAGAACTGACTGACTCGTTATTCACGATACGTTCAATTGCTTTTCCAAACACCCCAGCAACAGAGAGGACTTCAACATGGGAATGATCTATCTCATTAGGCAGAGGAATTGTGTTGGCAACTAAAAGGTGATCAATTCCCTCAAGCTTCTCATCAAAGAGAGGGTGAGTCACCGCTGCAAAAATGCGAGAGGCTCCCGCTTCTTTTGCTGCCTTGGACGCTCCTTTAAGCGTCCCTCCTGTGGAACAAATATCGTCCACTAGGATCACATCCCTTCCCTGCACATCGCCGATAAGCGCATAGACTTCTACATCCTTTGCATTCATCCGCTGCTTATCTACAATCGCAAAAGAGGCTCCTATTTCAGTCGCCATGATGCGGGCAAGTTTAGCACTTCCCACATCAGGGGCACAAACAACGGGATCCTTCAGTCCCAGCCTCTGAATCCCTTCCGCAAACACAGTTCGCGCATAGAGATTATCGACTGGAATATCGAAAAATCCTTGGATTTGCTCAGAGTGCAAGTCCATTGTTACTAGGCGCGAAACTCCTGCTGTTTCTAGGAGATTCGCTACGAGTTTTGCCGTTATCGGCACTCGTCCCTTATCTTTGCGATCCTGCCGCGCATACCCATAATACGGAATGACTGCGACAATATTGCGTGCAGAGGCCCTTTTAAGAGCATCGATTAAAATCAGAAGCTCCATGAGATAGAAATTGGGTTTCCTCGCTATGCTTTGCACAACGAAGACATCCCGACCACGGACATTCTCAAGTATGTGAACGCCTATCTCACCATCAGGGAATAATTCGATTTGAGTGTTTCCAAGGCTAATACCCAGATTCTTTGCAATCTCTTCCGACAAAGCCGGGTGGGATGTTCCCGAGAAAAGCATAAATGGTGTATTAGTCACTGACTCACTCAAATCGTAAATTGGGGTGGGAGGATTCGAACCTCCGCATGCCGATACCAAAAACCGGTGCCTTACCGCTTGGCGACACCCCATCAAATTCAATTAACCATAAGGCTTGAACAAACGATTCCAAGAGCCCGGATTAAACAAGCTATCAGTCTAACTTCCTATACATTTTCTTTTCAACACCTAAATGCATCCAACCTACATCCGTTGACACTCCAAAATTTTATATTGATGAACTCTTGGGGATTTCTAAAAACTATCGATCTATGGTAACTGGAAAATATGTATATTGTGCATTTGACAACAGAACTGGCTCCCCTTGCCAAAGTAGGAGGGCTGGGTGATGTGATAGCCGGCCTCTCTAAGGCTTTGACTGAAGAAGGTGAGAAGGTTGAAGTCATTCTCCCCTTTTATGACCATATCGATCGGAAGTTACTTAAAAACCTCAAAGTAGATTTTGAAAACCTTCTCTCTTATGAGAATCTTGAAGAAGTCAAAAATACCATTTGGTCAGCTGAATTCGATGGAATATCCCTTATTTTAATCGAACCCCATAATGAGACAGGGTATTTTGAACGAGGTGTGATTTATGGGGAAGAAGACGATCTTTTCCGATTCACCTACTTCACAAAAACCGCCATGGAATACCTTCTTAAGAAAGGAAAACATCCCGATATCCTCAACATCCATGATTGGCTCACCTCCCTTGCCGCTCCTCTGTATCGCGAAATGTATCAGTCCCTTGGGCTAAAGATTGGGGGGATCATGACAACCATCCACAACATGAAATATCAGGGGACATGCGTTCCACAAAAAATCGAGCGGTTAGGCCTTAAGACAGACCATTTGATCACAAAAGACAAAATGCAAGATCATAAAAATCCGGAAAAGCTTAACCTTTTAAAAGGCGCCCTTGTTTTCTCCGATAGTTTAACAACAGTTTCTCCCACCTATGCAAAAGAAATTCAAGGGAAAGAAGGATTTGGCCTTGACCCTCTTCTTGTCGAAAACAAAGGGAAACTTCGAGGCATCTTGAACGGCATCGATACCTCCTATTGGAATCCTGAAACAGATCCCCTTTTAGAGCAAAATTATCAAACAAATGGAATAGATCTCGATGAGGTTATTGAGGCTAAAACAGCGAATAGAAAGGCACTACAACAGAAACTCCATATGGACTACGATCCCGCCCCTCTATTCATCTCTGTGACCCGGATCGTTGAGCAAAAAGGCCCTGAGATGATTCGTTTCGGAGTCGAATATGTCCTAAAAAAAGGAGGTCAATTCATCCTCCTTGGGTCAACACCCGAGCCCACCCTCAAAGCAGAGTTCTACGCCTTGGATGAAGAATTCCGCGACAACCCCCATGTCCACTTCCATTTTATTTTTGATGAAGAGCTAGCGCATCTTACCTTTGCCTCTGCTGACTGCATCATCATTCCCTCACTCTTCGAACCTTGCGGTCTCACACAAATGATTTCCCTTCGTTATGGAACGATTCCCATCGTCCATAAGGTGGGAGGACTCAACGATACTGTCTTTGACATAGACCATGATGAAATCCCCCTTGATAAAAGAAATGGGTACACTTTTGACTTCCCCTCCGAGGATAGTCTACGCTGGTCAATCGATCGAGCCTTCGAACATCACAAAAACGACCCAAAAAAATGGAAACTGATGCTTAAAAACGGCTTTCAAAAGGACTGGAGCTGGAAAACCCCCGCACTGAAATACTTGGAAGCCTATCGCTCTTTCTGATCGCTCTGCCAAGCTTGGCGGATGTAGCTTCGGTTAGCCCAAATATACTCTCCCCCAGCAAAAACAGTATAGACAGCTGCCGCTGAAATAATAATAAGACTGATGTTTTGCAGTTGAAGTAGGGATAGGCTTCCCCATGCGTAGGGAATCATAAGGATCAGGATCGCAAAGATCGAAGAGGCCTGCAAAACGGCTTTGATTTTTCCACTGGTACGGGCTGCGAGAGTGACCCCTCGGAAAGCACAAACTGTCCTCAGGGTGCTGATCATTGCATCTCGATAAACAAAGGCGAATACCAGAAGCAACGGAAGTCGAATAAATCCTTGAGTAAAGGTAAGCAGTATGGTGAGGCGGGTAATACTATCAGCCATTGGATCCAAAATCTTACCGAGCTCAGTCACTAAATTAAAGCGCCTTGCAAGAAATCCATCAAAAAAGTCAGAAAGTTCTGAAAGCACAAGCAGAAAAATCAAAACAAACGGAAGTGCATGGAGCGTAATTCCCAGCTGCTGATACTTCAGATAGAAAATTAAAAAGATCGGACTGATAAAGATCCTTCCAATCGTTAAAAATAAAGGTAGCTTCAAAGGTATTTCTCCTCGAAAAATTGAAACTTTACTTGTGGCTCTCATGATACCATAGGTTGGTGGTTTTCTGCCCCCTTATACTGACTTTGCCTCAATTTCTAAAGGTTTTTTTTCCTCTCTCTCGCGAAGAGCTAGCTGACCGCAAGCCGCAGCAATGTCTTTCCCTTTAGTGTAACGACGGGTGGTACGTACCCCCCTTTTCGATAGAATTGCATGAAACTTTTCAATTTTTTCTTTACTAGGTCTTTTGAGATTGAGCCCACTTACTGAATTGTAAGGAATTAAATTGACAGTGCATTGTTCATTTCTAAGAAGAGATGCGAGCTCTTCAGCATTTTCTTCCGTATCATTAATGCCATCTAGGAGGACATATTCATAGGTTAAGTCCCTCTTGGTAAATTTTGCGTAATCACGAGCACTTTTCAAAACCTCCTCAATCGGAAACTTGCGAGCATAGGGAACAACCTTCTTCCGAATGTGCTGATTAGGAGCATGAAGAGAAAGAGCAAGGTTGACTTTGAACCCATCTTCCATCAACCGTCTAATATTAGGAGCCACACCAACGGTAGAAACGGTAATCCTGCGGGAAGAAAATCCAAAAAGATCAGGATCCATCAGGATTTTGAGAGCACGAACCACCCCTACATAATTCTCCAAAGGCTCTCCCATCCCCATGAAAACCAGATGACTGACCCGCTCACCAATTTGCAATAAATGGTGGTTAATAAGAACCACCTGCTCCACGATCTCTGCAGGCGTAAGGTTGCGGATGGCCCCTTCTTTCCCTGAAGCGCAAAAGGCGCACCGCGCCGGACACCCCACCTGAGAAGACACGCACACAGTACGCCGATCTCCGCTCATAATGAGTACTGATTCAACAAAATGGTTATCTGAGAGTTTCCACAAAAATTTTTTTGTTTCACCGTCCTCTGAATCTTCTACTTTTTCAAGCTGCAGTACGCCAATATTAACTTTCTCTTTTAAAAGAGATCTAAGCGACTGAGGGAGATTAAGCATCTGATCGTAATCTACTTTGCCTTTTTGGTAGACCCAGTCAACAAGCTGTTTCGCCCGGAATGTTTTTTCACCCTCTTCCTCAAAGAAATTTTTCACCTCTTTAGACAGAAGACCACAAAATTCTCGCATTATAACTCCTATTTCGTGCAGTATTATTACATAATTCAAGGGTAATTGCAAAGATGACTTTTCAAGAAATCATCAGTAAGTTGACAACTTTCTGGGCAAAGCAAGGATGCCTGATTCAGCAGGGACACGACGTAGAAGTGGGGGCTGGAACCTTTAACCCTGCCACCTTCCTCCGCTCCCTCGGCCCTGAGCCCTACAATACTGTTTACGTAGAACCCTCGAGACGTCCTCAGGATGGCCGTTTTGGAGACAATCCCAACCGCACACAACTGTTCCATCAACTTCAAGTCATCATGAAGCCATCCCCTAAAGAAATTCAAAAACTCTACCTCCAGTCTCTCGAAACACTTGGATTCGACTTAAAACAGCACGACATTCGTTTTGTCCATGATGACTGGGAATCTCCTACGCTAGGCGCATGGGGACTTGGTTGGGAAGTCTGGATGGATGGAATGGAGGTGACCCAGTTTACCTATTTCCAGTCTGTTGCAGGCTATACTCTAAAACCGATTAGTGTGGAACTCACTTATGGTCTCGAGCGCCTCTCTATGATTGTGCAGAAGAAAGATAACTTCTTCGATATGCAATACAACGAGCAGTTTACCTACGGCGATATCTACCACAGAAACGAGGTCGAATGGAGTCACTACAACTTCTATAAAGCTTCAACAGAGATGTGGCTACGCCACTTTGAAGATTTTGAAAGAGAAGCAAAAACGCTTGTTAAATTAAGCCTCCCAATTCCTGCCTATGACTTTGTAATGAAAGCTTCCCACGCATTCAATATGCTTGAAGCGCGAGGAGTCCTCTCCGTAACCGAGAGAACTGGTTACATTGCTCGTGTCCGTGATCTCGCAAAAGCGGCCGCTGCCGAATACCTCGTGTCTAGGGAAAAGCTAGGTTTTCCTCTCCTAAAGCGGCTGAAAAAAGAAACCCTTACCCCCTCTATTCCTCCGCTCCCTGAAACTTTCAATCCAAAAGAAACGAGCGACTTCCTCTTTGAAATCGGTTCGGAAGAACTCCCTGCAATCTTCGTTCCTATTGGAAATAGAAACCTTAAAAGTGCCATCGAAAAGCTCTTAAAAGAACACAAGCTTACCTACTCAGGCCTCAATGTTTATGGAACACCTCGTCGCTTAAGCATCCTAGTTAATGATTTGATTCATGGGACAGAAGATAGCGCAGACACACGACGTGGTCCTCCCGTTTCAACTGCCTACGACTCTCAAGGACATGCAACAAAGCAAGGAATGGGATTTTTCAAATCTCTTGGGTTTGAAACTCCTCCAACGCTTCAAGAGATTAAAAAACACAAGACGCTTCACGTTCAAGAGATCAAAGGGAGCGACTACCTTATGGCTACCCTAGAGAAAAAGGGTGTCTCTACTATTGAGATCTTAAGCCAGGCCCTGCCTAAAGTTATTAGCGACCTCCCCTTCCCCAAAAAGATGCGTTGGAGCGACCTTGATGTTAGTTATGCGCGCCCACTTCAGTGGATCGTGGCTCTATTAGGAAACACCGTCATTCCTTTTGAAATCGCCGGTATAGTTTCAGGAAACCGCTCTGCAGGACACGCCCAACTATGTGATGAAACCTTTCCAATTGAATCTGCAAGTGACTATGTTGCCCGATTAGAAGAACACAAGGTAATGGTCGACATAGCAAAAAGAAAAAGTGTCATTTGTCAAGAACTTGAAGCCATTGAAAAGGAAACAAACACCTTTGCAATTTTCAAAGAGAAGGTGCTCTCTCAAGTGCTTTACCTTACCGAATGGCCAGAGCTTACCTATGCCTCTTTCGATAAAGCATTTTTAAAAGCGCCTCAGGAAGTTCTCACCTCAGAAATGGTGGAGCATCAAAAGTATTTTCCTCTTGTAAACCATACCGGCCACCTTGCTCCTCTCTTCGTCATCACAGCCGACACCACCCCAAATGAAGTGATAAAAGAAGGAAACCAAAATGTCCTTTCAGCACGTCTTTCTGACGGAGTCTTTCTCTATGAAGAAGATTTAAAAACTTCAATGGATGATTTCGCCAAAAAGCTTGAGAATCTCATCTTTCAAAAAGAACTCGGAACGATGGCGGAAAAAGTTGATCGCCTCAAAAGACTTGCCTTAATTCTTGCCCAAGCTTTGGAAATGGGAAGTGAAAAAACCGTTCTTCGCGCAGCCTCTCTCTGCAAAGCTGACATCGCATCAGAACTTGTACAAGAATTTCCAGACCTCCAAGGAACAATCGGCAAACACTATGCCCTCCACCAAAAAGAAGAAGACGAAGTTGCAATCGCTATTGAAGAGCACTGGCTTCCAAAATCAGAAGGTGGAGATCTTCCAGAATCAAAAACAGGGATTCTCTTAAGCCTTGCCGATAAACTCGACAATTTGATCAGCTACTTTAAAGTCGGATTAAAGCCCACCTCTTCTAGCGACCCCTATGCCCTCAGACGTCAAGCGATTGGGGTGATTAAAATTCTTATCGAAAACAACTTAAGCCTCGACCTTCAAACCGTTATTAAAGATCAAGAGGTTCTCAACTTTCTAACCGCTCGTGCTAAAGGTGTCCTAGAGGACTATGACTTTCAAAAGGATGAAATAGAAGCCTCTCTTCAAGGGCTTTGCACCAACCCTTATGACCAGTTTTTAAAAACCCAAGCCCTCAATCTATTCCGCGCTAGTGACCATTTCGACGGGCTGTTTGAGGTCTATAAGCGCGCTAAAGGGCAAATCGGCAAAGAAAAACCCCACACCATTAAACCCGATCTTTTTCTTGAATCCGCTGAAAAATCCCTCTACGAGTCCCTAGCTACTCTGAAAAAGCCCTTTAAAGAGGTTCTCTCCTCTAGGAACTACCAGGGCGCTTTTGAGCACCTCAGCACCCTCAGAGCTCCCCTTGCAACCCTCTTTGAGGAAGTCAAAATCCTAGCTGACGAGCCAAAGATCAGGACCAACAGAATTGCTCTCCTCCAAGAGGTCTTCTCTCACTTCTCCCTACTACTCGACTTTGGAAAGATTCAAAACCTTTAGAAAGAATGACTTGCGTTTTAGTTTCAATTAAATTGTATGATATGGTATAATATTACCAAGTTTGACAACTTTGACATAAGAAAAACCTTTAATCCTCGGGCCGACACTCGAGGATTTTTTTTGCCTCAGTCTCCATTTCACCCTCCTATTCACAGCCTCCTCTTAGACCATCAACACCCTCAAAAACAATGAATTAGGTTTTAGTTTCAATTAAATTGTATTATATGATATAATATTACCAAGTTTGACAACTTTGACATAAGAAAAACCTTTAGTCCTCGGGCCGACACCCGAGGATTTTTTTTGCCCTAATTGAAGATGCCTGTCAAATCGCTAGATCTCAAGAAAACTTCACAATGAAGCTCAACTTGCTTTTAGAAATTGTTGACCATGCATCGCCTCCCTCCCTTATAGAAGAGATTGAAAAACTAATAGATTCTGAAGAGTTTAGGCAAGCATATCCTGCCAATTTTTCTGCGATTCTCTGTACAGTTGCCGAAAAAATGGCAATACACGACTTGGAAAAAGCCAAAAGGGCAGCAGATAGAACAGATGACGTTTGGAAACCCATGGCAATCGAATGTATTGCAACAGAAATGATAAAGATGAATTTACTAGATGAAGCTAAGGACTTGGCCAGAAAAACTCCTGATTTTGATCCGTCTGTATGGACTGAAATAGTTAGACTTGAGGCACAAGGTGACCCAAAGAAGGCTCTGGAAACCGCGATGTCATTTGAAAACCCCGAACATAGGGCTTATGCTCTGATTGGATATGCACAAGCTGTTCCTGAATTTCTTTTGAATAAAATCGATACATCAGGGATACCAGAACTTTCTCTGCGGGAAGTATCGATGGAACTTGTAAAGGTAGAGGCAAATCGAGATGTGAATCAAGCGATAGAGAAAATCCTCAACTTAGGGAATAAGTTGAGTCAGCAGTGTAGGACCGAATGGGAAGCTAAAGCATATATCGAAATTGCTAAATTGGACTCAGAGCGAGGAATGCCCTTAACCTTAGACAAGGCTGGGGAGATCGAAGATCCTTGCACAAGAGCTGATGTCTTTATTCAGATGGCCGAAGTAGATCCAGAGGAAAGCTTAAAAAAGCTTAAACCACTTATGTCTCAGATTGTAGCTAATAAGAACACCCATACACTTATTCCCAAAATTGTCGAAATAGAAGCGCGTCTTAGCATTTATGATGCAATAAAGACCACGCTATTTTGTTCCAACGCACTAGAAGATACTACCCTTTATTCTCGAACAACCACCACAAATCGATGTGTGGATACTATCCTCATAGCTCTTGCTAAGAAAGACCCAGAAACTGCGAAAAGAAACGTCTTATCAATGAGAGGTCCTGATCGCAAAGTAAGACTGCTTTCAAGGCTCATAGAGCCTCCTATCGCTATGAATACAAAGAGCGCTGCGAGAAGATAGAGGCAACCCTTTAATCCTCTAAGGGAGTAGAGAAGGGATATCCTTAAACGATTTCTCAAGGAAGTCGCAGCTTCCAATCAGATCCTTCATAGGATGATCATGGT
>CAYGKJ010000005.1:0-124462 GCA_964350675.1 uncultured bacterium
ATGACACTGAATGAAAATTTGTTCACTCAAAATTTTCATTCACGAGCGGTATATATCTAATTTATCCCAGTCAGGGCAATACTTTGAAGAACTAGCTATTTTATCCTTATGAATGGCTATTTGTTTTTCATAACTTTTGATACCATTTTGAATCTCCTTAATAGGCTTATTGGAATAATCGCTTAGCATTTTTGCGTGTTTCCCGCCGTTTTTTGCAATCTCATAGGTCTTGATAGCCACTGAATTTAGACCACCACCAAGATAGCTCTTCTTCAAGATCATCATCGTCGTCAGAAAGAAGTTTCTCGATATCTCTTTCAAGCTGTTCTTTTGCTTCGGTGTTCCAGTCTGGGATCCCGTTGCGAGCAAGAAAAATAATAAAATTTTGAATTTCGCAAAACTGCCTTTCCGTGCACTTTTCTAAGATATTTCCATACTCGATCTCATAGATGAAATTCATGATGCGATCGTAGGAAAGGTTTTCGTACTTCAGAAGATCCCATGGAGAAAAGCTGAAATGATCTTGAGTTGACTCTGCGTTTGCTGGAATATATTCGGCTTTAAGAGGGGTATGCCAAACCATTCCTGGCAGGCAAAAAAATAAAAATAAACGCGCTAAAAGTTTCATGTATCGAGTCTAAAAGATATTCTTGCTTTCTGACAAGCCCACAGCACTTTTAGAAACAGTTTGTTATGCTAAATAAAGAATATAATTGGCAGTCAAATATGTCGCGCTCTTTTTGCCTCCCACGCAACCGCTGCTCTAGACTGAATTGTTTTAGCTATCATGTAGCACCCCCAGGGTATTCACTACCCTATAGACCATTTTGAACTAAATGCTCAGCAAAAAAAAATAGCGCCGCCTAAACTAGGCTGCGCTATGTCTTATTTAATACACGGAATACAACTGCATTCCTTACATCCCGTGATTTGCTTTGATGTAGGAAGGACAAAGAACCTTGTCCTCACCATCTCTAAAATCGCAAGTTGCGATCTGATAGATATTTATAATATTCCAAATACCCAGCCCGCCGAAACTACAAAGCATTAGAACCCCCTTGAGCGGTTTTCCAGTATAAAATTGGTGAGCTCCGACAAAACCTAAGAATAAGCTCAATATAAGTGTCGTTTTCTGATCCGTTGAACTGATCTCTTCTTTCTTCAGCTGAACAATCTGCCGAATCACTTTTCCATCAGAATCTGTGTAATTCCCTTCGTTAAGTTGAAGTAACGCAAATAGTGAAAACAGATTGGCCACCTTTCCTAAATTAAAAAAACTAAGAACCACAATCCCTACCAGAGTCGCTGCGCCCTTTTCATGATTCCCTGCATGGAAATGGTTTGCTCCAAGCGCCCCTAAAAGTACTGAGAGTAAAACTTGCGTTTTGTAGTTTACAGGACTTAATTCTTCTTGCTTAAGCTGGACAATTTTCCCAGACTCCTTTTCAGAGCGCGCATCAAATACACCCTCTTCATAACCAGCCTGAACTTCTTCTGATCTTAAAATTTCTGACATTGCTTCTATTCCTTCCCTTGAATGATTATATGCATGAATTCTATATAATAACCTCTTAAAATGATACCATTTTTTTTATAAACATGCAACTATCTAAAAATAAATGATTTATGTTAAAAAACCACTTTCCACGTTGAAGGGTTTCAGATATTGCAGGCGAGGGTTAGACTCTTCTGAGTTTAAGGGCAATATCGGAGAGGGCGGCTCCTGAGAGGTCGCTGGGGCGGGTGAGGACACCCCAAGGAGCTGAGGTTGTGCCGTCTAGATATGGACGCCAGGAATTCATGGGGTAGGTGAGGGACCCATCAGTGCTGATCCTATATAGGTCTAGCTCTAAGGACGCCGGGTTGACAGCGAAGGCAAAGAAATAGTCAGCCCAGTTGGTGTCGGCAAAAAGGAGAGGTTTAGGCGGGCGAAGTGATTGGAAAAGGAGGCTATCAATGTCATCTTCTTGTTTAGGGGAGATTTCTAGTAGATAGGCGCGAAAATCTGGAACCGATAAGGCTTCCCCATGGGGGAAGAAATCACCCTGAATAACTTTGGATGCAAGAAGGGTCTGCGTTGCGCGGTCAAGTCGGGCAGCGTTGTAATAGCTCCTTCCAGGATCAATGACATGATCTCGGATCCATGTGTAGGTAAATCCTTTGTCAAGCCACCCTTCTTTGAAGGGGGATAGGCCAGGCTTGAGAAGAAATGCATGTGTTGGTGAATACATCAAGAGACTTGCTAAAGAATCGATTTCAAATGGTTTCGTCACGTTGTACGGGAGTGCCTTCAGAAGATCGAGAAGAAATGTGAGAAGATCGGTAGGGTTTTTAATGGGTCGTTTTTCTTCCGAAAGTTCTCCCTCAATGCAATAGTACCCTTTGAGGAGAGAATGCATATTCCCCCCGGAGGTATAGCTCCAAGGCTTTTTCTCCTTAAGCGCAAAAGCAAGAAACTCCTCGGTTTGAATAAAATGGATCACTTGAGTTGTGAGAGCCTCTATCTCAGGAACTCCATCATCCCATTCACATGCAGAGCAGATTTGAGGTTCAACTGCAAGAAAAAATTGCCGCAAAGCATCGATAAAATCGCGCTCTGTTTGAATCATTGTCCAAGCGGAAGGGTCGCTCCTTCCATGCTTGTAACAAAGGCGAAATCCTGCAGAGCTATCTTCATAAAGCTGCTCGTTGATATGCTCGATATCGGCATCATAGATCTCAAGAAAATACTCTTGAAATTTCTGCGCATATTGTTCGATAACGAAAGGAAAAAACTGCGACAGAGATTGCGCTTTTTCATGAAATTTATCGAGGTCGTCTTTGCACCCTTGCGCGTGGTGGGATCGCACTTCGAGCTCTCCTTTTCGCATCCTCATGCGATCGGGAGAGTCGGCTTGCCGAAGAAGAGCTTGCGAGACACGAGCCTCATCAATTGCGCGCACATATTCCGAGTGGAGTTTTTCTACCTCTTCATTTGCATCATCGAGCTTCTCTTGCAATATTGAATAGATAAATGCTCCGATGCCCCCCTTGTTCTTAGGGTCAAGACCAAGTGATTTATAGAGATTCCAGCTACTAAAGGTCGTTTTGTAATCGGAAAAAGAAGCAAGTGTATACTCCCAAACACGGAGGAGGGGATGATCACTGGACCGCTCGCCCCATTTGGGGCTGATGGGAACAATAAATTCTTGCCCAGCAAATGTCCTTTTGAGCTGCCCAAGCATCATCAGATCATAAAGGTCAAGCAGAAGGCGTTCGGGTTGCTCTCTTTGAATAAAAATGGCGGGAGCTGTCGCAAAGCAAGAGCCCACAACCTGTCTTAGAGGACAAAGAAGAGCAGAAACAACGCTTTCTTGGAGGTGGGTATTTTCCAGTTTTTGTTTATCAAGAAGCCCCAAACTGCGGCGAATCAATGTTTCGATATAGGAGCTCGCTACAGGGAGAGTAAACCTGTTTAGATGGTTTTTTGCCTCTTTAGATTCTAAGTAATGAAGAGCTCTTTCAAAGTGCTTGTCCCAAAGAGAATGAGGAGTAAAGTCAATGTCTTCCTGATGAACAATTCTGCGAGCGAGCTCTCTCGCTTGCTCGAGGTTGTGTCGAAGAAGAGGAATGTCAAGGGGCATAACGCTTCCAGATAGGGAGAACCTTGTTGATGTAGAGCATAAACTTCCAAAGACCCACGCTGTACTCTTCATTGCCGAAAGGATCTTCAATTTTTTCGGGATAGGCAATCCCAAAGCCAAAAAGTCCAGGAGCAATGATCCCATTCCGATGGTTGCATTTCAAATCATGGTATTGTGGTGTTTTGGGGGGGGTTCTGGAATCAAAACCAACGGTATAGACAACCTTCGTGCAAGATGAGATCTGCCTTTGGAAATTGGGGTCTGAGAAATGGTATCTTTCAAGCCTCTCTGGCCATTTTCCATCGATATTTTTCCGAGCCCAAATCGCAGCCTCTCCCTTAAGTCCCGTGTTATCAAATAAAATCCAGTCGTCCATATAAAGAGCATATTTAAGAGGGGAACGATAGAAATTGATAATCTTTTTGGCCCCAGCATTCAGCAGGTTTTTCAGTACAATCATTGAGGAGTGCGAGGCTCCAAATACCGCTACGGTATCGTTTCCCAAATTTTCTTTGGCGATCTGTTCATCATCTAAGGCAACTTCAATAGGAATTTCACCAAGGGCGGGGAAATTCAATCTTTTAGGGATTGAACCCGTCGCGAGGATCACATTCTTTGAAAGGATCGTCTCGCCATCGATTCCAACTTCCCATTGCTGGTTTTTTAGGGTAAGAGTGGTCGCCCTTTTTTCATAGCCATGAACAGCAACTTTGAGGTGGTCGCTTACCCACTGAAGAGGGTCTGCTACTTCCCCAAGAAGGCAGGTCGTTTCAGGATCAAGATGTTTCAACTTATGGTCGGGAGCCATCCGATAGCGAAAAACAGCACACTCCTCCAAAAATTTAGTAAAGAGTTTCACCTTTGTATTGCTAGAGACGCGTCGCCACTTCTCCCCGAGGTCTCCGACCTTAAACTTGGGGTCAATCCAAGCAATGTCAAGCGGTTTAACACCGGTGTCAATAAGTTTTCCTACGGCGGCAATCCCCGCAGGGCCCGCGCCAATGACTGTCCATTCAAATGCCTTCATTCCCATAGTTGTAGCAATTTCTTCCCCTTTTTTACAATCTCTTGTAGACTTAAGCTCGACTTTGCATGTTTTTTGGCTTGCAGATCTCCAGTGCTTCCCTTGGAGCAGGGTGTTTTTAATTTGAATGGAATGGTCAAATGGCCATTTCTGAAAATTAAAAATCGCTCTGATTCTGTGGAATCATCGGGGAGATGCAGTCAAAAAACATGCAAAGTCGAGCTTAAGGAAAACATTAGTAAAAAAAGTTGTTCATGAAAGTGAAGTGCGATAACCAAGAACTTGAGCTTCCCACGGGGAGTTCAGCCAAAGAACTAGCAGAAAAGATGAACCTTCGAGAGCCTCACCAGGCCTTGGCAGTTTCTATCAACGGAAAACAGTATGACCTAGATGCTCAACTCTCCGACGGAGATGATGTCAAGCTGCTTGACTTTGAATCTGAGGAGGGGAAAGAGGTGTTTTGGCATACCTCTGCCCATGTGCTTGCCCAAGCCGTTTTACGTATCTGGCCAAAAGCCGTGCCAACTATCGGCCCCCCAATTGAAAACGGATTTTACTACGACTTTGCAAATCTTGATGTTTCAGAGGGTGATTTTCCTCGAATTGAAAAAGAAATTAAAAAAATCCTGGGTGAAAATTTCAAGCCAGAGCGACACGAATTCCCCGGGAAAAAAGAAGCCCTTAAAGAGTTTGGTGATAACCCTTACAAAAAAGAACTCATCGAGGGGTTTGAGGAGGGAAGTGTAATGACAGCATACAAGCAAGGGGAGTTTTTCGACCTTTGCCGCGGCCCTCATCTTCCAATCCTTGGGAAAATAAAAGCGTTTAAGCTTTTGAAAACCTCTGGAGCCTATTGGCGAGGTGACTCAAAAAACACCATGCTCACCCGAATTTATGGGATCTCATTTCCGAGCCGAGAAGAACTCAAATCCTACCTCAAAATGCTTGAAGAAGCAAAGAAACGGGACCACCGTGTGCTCGGAGCGAAGCTAGATCTCTTTTCATTCAAAGAAGAGGCTCCCGCAATGCCCTTTTTCCACAACCGTGGAGTAGCTGTATGGGACCATCTTGTAGCCTACTGGAAAGAGCTGCATCTGCGCAATGGATACGAAACCATTAAAACGCCTCAACTCATGACGCGCGAGCTATGGGAACTTTCAGGACACTGGGAACATTACAAAGAGAATATGTTCACAGTAGAATTAGATGATGAGAGAGCCTACGCCATTAAGCCCATGAACTGCCCTGGATGCATGCTTTACTTTAAAGGCCGTTCTCACAGTTATCGGGAACTTCCTTTGAGAATTGCTGAATTTGGTCATGTTCACCGCAGGGAACCCTCGGGTGCACTGAATGGCCTTTTTCGGGTACAGAGTTTCCACCAAGACGATGCTCATATTTTTATGCAACCAAGCCAAATTAAAGACGAAATCTTAGGTGTTCTCCACTTAGTAAAGGAGATCTATGAAACCTTTGGCCTCCATTATACTTTTGAGCTCTCAACACGCCCAGAAAAAGCGATGGGAAGCGATGAAGATTGGAAAATAACCACAGCAGGCCTTCAAGAAGCGCTTGATGAATGGGGTTCCGATTATAAAATTAATGAAGGGGATGGCGCTTTTTATGGACCAAAGATTGACCTTCATGTCCATGATGCCATCGGAAGGCGCTGGCAGTGCGGAACCATTCAACTCGACATGTCCCTCCCCGAAAAATTTAAGCTGGAATACAAAGATAGTGACGGAAGCTATAAACGCCCTATCATGATTCACCGCGCCATTTTCGGATCGATTGAACGGTTTTTAGGAATCCTCATTGAACACTTTGCTGGCAAATTTCCCTTCTGGATGAGCCCTCTTCCTATTCGGGTGATTCCAGTTGCAGAAGCCCACGCTGATTATGCGCGGGATGTTGTACGACAGATTCGAGACGCTGGATTCCTTTGCGACTGCGATGAATCCCCAGAGTCATTAGGGAAAAGAGTCCGCAACGCTCAACTTCTTAAGATAAACTACATGCTCACCGTTGGAGACAAAGAGGTCCAAAACAAGTCCATCGCACTCAGAACGCGAGATAATGTTGTACATGGAGAAATCAAGCTAGAAGATTTCCTAAAAAAATGCACAATCGAATATAAAGAGCGGAAACTGACCTCACCTTATCAGGAGGGCTAATGAAAACTATTTCTGTTTGTAGTTTCAAAGGAGGAACTGCAAAAACATCTATTTGCCTCAACCTGGGAGCAGCCGTTGCCCGGTTTCATAATAAACGGGTTCTCATGATCGATTTTGATGCGCAAGCAAACCTCACGGCAGGCCTTGGTCTCGATCCTGACAATCACGATAGTTTAGCCGCGGTTCTTCAAGATACAAAATCCATCCAAGAAGTCATTGTTCATACAGACCATCCTCAAGTAGATTTAATTCCTGCAGACACTTGGCTTGAAAGAGTGGAAGTGACAGGAGTCCTTTCTTCAGACCGCTATTCTCATGAGAAACTGAAGAAGATTTTAGCCCCCCTCAAGTATGATATTGCGCTGATTGATACCCCTCCCTCCCTTTGCTGGCTCACTGAATCTTCTCTGATTGCGTGCGATTTCGCTCTTGTTTGTGCAACCCCAGAATTTTACAGTATCAAAGGATTGCAACGCCTTTCATTCTTCATGCATTATATTTCCGAGCGCCACCCCTTCGAGCTTTTAGGAGTTGCCCTTTCTTTTTGGAACATGCGGGGGCGAAATAACGAAGACTTTTTAAACGTTGTCGAAGACACATTTCCAGAAAAAGTGTTGCAGACAAAAATCCGAAGAGATATCGCTGTTTCTGAGGCCTCAATTCATGGGAAGCCCGTTTTTGAGACCTCCCCAAAAAGTCGTGCAGCAACAGATTATCGGGAGCTCACGCAAGAGTTATTAAACAAAATGACCGCTTATGAAAACATGGAGCAGAAATGTCTAAATTCAACTCTCTCTTAATGGGTCGCTTTCGCAATCACCCTAAAAAAGAAAAAATGAACGAACTTGCTCAGAGGACCACTGAAAATGTCCCTGCACAGTTTGGTGGGGTATTTCAAGTCACTCCCATTAGCGAAGCAGAAAAAACTTCCCTTCAAAGTCTACTCGAAAAATATCAGACTGACGATACAGATGTCGCTGCTGATTTGCAATCACTCACAGATCTCACTTCAGAAGTCAAAGCGATCAGCAATCAGGCTGTGATTTTGCATGGTGAGCGGGTGAAAAAAGCGCAGATTCTTTTAAAGAAATACCGAGATGGCGCTTTCAGCAACTGGCTCCTTAAAACCTATGGCAATCGACAGACACCTTACAATTTTATGCAATACTATGAGCTTTACAATTCTCTCCCTAAGAAATTGCAAGGGATTGTAGATGAAATGCCTAGACAGGCAATTTATAGCCTTTCTAGCCGCTCCATTCCTCACGAAAAGAAGGAAGCCTTCGTAGAAGAATATCAAGGTGAGTCCAAAATGGAGCTCTTAGAAAAACTTCGAAGCTCTTACCCCCTAGCAAAAAAAGACAAACGAAGCCCCAACAGAACAAAAGGTGTTTTAGAAAACCTTAGACGCGCTGTTAAGGGGATCAAAGATGAGAGGTTTATCCCAACAAATGATGAAAAGGTGGAGATCTCCCACCTCATTGTTGAGTTGACCAAACTCCTATCAAGATGAGCCTCTTCTACGAGTCTCCCCTCACCACTCGTTATGCCTCTTCAGAGATGAAGGAGACGTTCTCTTCTGTTTTTAAATATCGCACGTGGAGAAAACTCTGGGTTGCTTTGGCCGAAGCTCAAAAAGAACTAGGCCTTCCAATTATCGACAGTCAAATCAAAGAAATGCGCGCTGCCTTAGATCAAATTGACTTTGAAAAGGTGCGAACATATGAAAAGGAGACGCGCCACGAAGTCATGGCCCATATCCATGCCTATGGCGACGCTTGTCCTCTAGCACGTGGCGTGATCCACATGGGAGCTACCAGCTCCTACGTCATGGATAACGGAGATCTCATTGCCCTAAAAACAGGGATGAAACTCCTCAAGGGAAAGCTCATCCTCCTGATCGAAAAACTCAACCACCTCTCCCTTGAGCAATCAAACACCCCATGTCTAGGCTATACTCATTTCCAACCCGCCCAGGCAACCACCTTTGGAAAGCGCAGTAGCCTATGGCTTCAAGACTTTCTCACAGACTTTAAAGACCTTCTTGCCATCATGGAAGACTTCCCCTTTCTTGGGTGCAAGGGAGCTATTGGAAGTCAGGGCTCTTTTCTCGCTCTTTTTGAAGGAGATCATAAAAAAGTCATAAAGCTGGATGATATGATCACACAAAAGATGGGGTTTAACCGCTCTTTTCTCATCTGCAGCCAAACATTTCCGCGCAAGCAAGAACAGCGGATTCTTTCGCTCCTTGCAAGCATTGGTGCGAGCGCTCATAAATGCGCAACGGACCTTCGTCTTCTTTCCCATTTAGGCGAAGTCGAAGAACCCTTTAAAGACACTCAGGTGGGTTCAACTGCCATGCCTTATAAACGCAACCCTATCTATTCCGAACGTGTGTGTGGTCTTTCCCGCTTTGTGATGAATATGGCTCACAATAGCACCGAAAACGCAGCCAATCAATGGCTTGAACGCTCACTCGACGACTCATCCAATCGAAGAATGACGATCCCTGAAGCCTTCCTTGCCACCGATAGCGTGATTAACCTGCTCTACACCATTATTTCCGGATTGAAAACCTTTCCAAAACTCATGGAAGCCCATCTAAATGAGCACCTTCCTTATATCTCCATTGAAACCATCCTAGCTGCTGCTGTCTTAAAAGGGAGCGATAGGCAAGAAGCCCACGAAACCCTGCGCAAACACACCTTTGAAGCAGCTAAAAAGAAAAAAGAAACCGGCAAAGCCCACGAGCTTCTTCCCTCCCTTTTAAAAGCTGTCAACCTCTCAGAAAAGGAAATGGAAGAGCTTCTCCAGCCGAAGAACCTTACGGGCCGATCCCGTGAACAAGTCTTGGAATTTTTAAAACTCGAAGTTGAACCCATCTTAGAAAAACACCTCGATGTTGATGCCCTAATCCCGAGTGTAGAGTTTTGAGCTTTCCCACCATTGTTTGCTTTTATACCCCCAATACTGGGTACGAAAAAGAAGTGGAGGGCCTCATAGCCTCCTGCAAAAAATTTGATCTCCCCTATTCTATTGATCCCATACCTAACTTTGGAACGTGGGAGAAAAACTGCTGCTTCAAGCCTAAATATATCCTGAAAAAACTCATCGATCTGAAGCGCCCGATTCTTTGGCTTGATGCCGACGCTCTCATCGTTCAAAAACCGACCCTTTTCGAAACCTTAGATGCCGACATCGCCCTCCGCATCGTTAGCGAGCTCCCCAATGACCATCAATCGAAAATGATCTCTGGCACTGTCTTTGTAAACAACACTCCCGAGGCCCTCAAAATTCTTCAAGAGTGGGACCTTGAAACAGAAACTCTTTTCAAACAAGACCCTCACCTATGGGATCAAGTCTCCCTCAGAAACGTTCTCCTGCGCTCCACTGCAAAAGTCTACCCGCTTGACAGCCACTACTACCAAGTCTATAACAAAATCGAAGACAAAAAGACATTGCAAGAGGCGATCATCATTCACTTTCAAGCATCACGCACCCTCAAAAAGACCCTCAATCACGAGGTCGTCCCCTTATGGGACGAAGCCGCCTTCATTGCAGAAAAAAAACACCAAATCCTAACTATAAAATCATAGGGTTTTCTTTTGGGGTTTCAGCTTTTGTCATTTTACTTTTTTTTCGGAACAGCAAATAAATCAACGTCGGGGTTTATATCATCCAATCCAATATCTTCTTGTTTAAGATCAAAAAATGGAGCTTGATTTTTTAATGTCGATATTACTTTATAGTAGGCCATAACTATGCCCTTATTGTAATCTGCAAATCCTTCTTTTGGATTATCTTCGTCTTGTTTTGCTTGTTTTGCTTGTTCTTTAATTAAATTCCCCATGTAATGAATGTAATTTTTTAAATTTTCAGTACTCATATTTACTCTCTTAAATCTAAAATAGATTGAACAATATCTCTTTGCTCATTGTATAATTCTATTTCTGCAGGCCAATTCACTTCAACTAACGACTCCTTATGTCTTAGATCCATTGTTTCCCAATCTGGGCAATGCTTAGACGGATTTGCAATCTTGTCTTTATGTTTAGCAATTTGTTTTTCATAGCTCTTGATACTTTTTTGAAGTTCTTTATTAGATACGTTCCCATAACGCTCTATAAGATCTGCATGTTTTCCTCCATTCTTGGCAATTTCATAAGCCTTACTTGGTAGTTTCGAAGGATTTCCAATTACTCCTGGAGGAGGAAGCATTCCTGTTGTAAACTCCCCTCTAGCAGCTTTCCCATCAGCACTATACATATCAGCTTGCTCTGTCCCGAAGATTTCATCGATCCTTTCGTGCCCAGCTTCAACCATTTCATGAAATGACTCTCTGGGTTCCTTTTCGAAGGGATTAGCATTTTGCAAATACTCTGGCAAATTATTTGACACAGCACCAGTTATCTGCGGAACAATCTCAAGTTGTTCTACAATAACATCGTATACCTCATGAGTAAGATGAGATCCCGTTTCTCTAGCTTTATCCTTTGCTTCCTTCCAAAAAGATGTTTGTTCATTTTCTACAATATTAAAAGCTTCATTGGGGACGATCTCTGAAAGTTCAGACTTAATCTCTTCAGAATACTGAACAATAGCTGCTTGCACAGGAATTGTAATCTTTGGAGGTGGTGGATTACGATCCTCTCCGAATTGAACCTCTCCTGGTTTATTAACTATAGCTCTAGTCTTCTCTTTATCATCAGAAGAACTAGACTTAGATCCTCCTACAGCGCCAGCTGTAGCAGCACCACTTGCAATCAAAGGAGTCGCAGCACCAGAAGTGACAACGATAGCAACTGTTGCAACGACAACAACGACAGTGGCTATGATGACCGCTTTCTTATGATTCTTAACAAACTTTGTTGTCTTATTCCATTTTTTACCGAACCAGTTTTTGCAAAGCATGACTTGCGACTTGTCGTAAGATCTAAAAACAGCCGGAGTAATCATGAAACCTTTATAGCTATTGAAATTAGAAAACCACCAGGGTATATCTTCTTCGTCATCATCTTCATCTGAAAGGAGATTGGTAATATCTCTTTCAAGCTGTTCTTTCCCCTCAGCATCCCAAGACGGAATTCCATTTCGGGCTAAAAAGATAACAAAGTCTCTGATCTCAAGAAACTGCTGCTCGTTGCAACATTTATCTAAAACATTTCCATATTCAATCTCATCAATGAAATTCAGGATGCGATCGTAAGAAAGATTCTCATACTTCAAAAGATCCCAGGGGGAAAACATTCTGTAATCTTCTGTAGTCTCTAGATTGGCAGGAATAATTTCAGATCGAAGTGGTGCATGCCAAATGATTCCTGGCAAACAAAGAAGGAAAAATAATCTCGAAAATAATTTCATATGCCAAATCTTAAAGCATTTCTTCTCTTTATAACAAGCTCCCAACACTTTTATAAAAATGAGGCTTCTGCTACATAAAAAGAATGATTAGATATTGCATTAAGGCCAGGGAAGAGACGAAAGATACAAAAATACTGAAGATTAATGTGGGACCTTGAAACAGAAACTCTTTTCAAACAAGACCCTCACCTATGGGATCAAGTCTCCCTCAGAAACGTTCTCCTGCGCTCCACTGCAAAAGTCTACCCGCTTGACAGCCACTACTACCAAGTCTATAACAAAATCGAAGACAAAAAGACATTGCAAGAGGCGATCATCATTCACTTTCAAGCATCACGCACCCTCAAAAAGACCCTCAATCACGAGGTCGTCCCCTTATGGGACGAAGCCGCCTTCATTGCAGAAAAAAAACACCAAATCCTAACTATAAAATCATAGGGTTTTCTTTGGTGGGAAATCCCGAGATAGGTTAGTAAGATTAGTATGAGCAAAATCAAAGCAGAGTTTAAACTTATCTATAAATTTTCCCTTGTCGGGGCCTTTAATACTCTGATTGACTTTGTAATTATTTTTACTCTGATGTATTTCGGGGTTGAGCCTTATTTAAGCAATGCTATCTGTTATATTGTTTGTTTTTTTCTTTCCTTCTTTTTAGGGAAAAGTTTCGTTTTTCGTACTGTGAAAACCAAAAAGAGCTCAGAATTTATACGATTCATATTGGTGTTTCTGTGCGCCTTTTTTTTCAACCTCATCGCGTTAAAAATCTTTCTTAGCGCCCACATAAACCCCTACATGAGCCAATTCCTTGCTGGGATCGTCTACGCCGCAGCATCCTACATCCTTTCTCGCAAGTGGGTCTTTAAACCAACCCCTTCTCCTGAAGAGTCCAGCTAGTGGACTATTAAATCTCCCCAATGGAGTTTTTTTCGCTCTTTGCCTGTGAAGGTTTTTTGGACAAGACCTTCTTCGGTGCAAAGAGTTGCAACAGTATGTCCTTTGCGCTTGAGCGGCGTACGGAGAATGCGTGCTCCTGATAGATTATGCGGTTTTTTAGAGGCGATGATATAGGAGTACTTTTCGTCTTCATGACCAAGCGATCCCTTTTTAAGCGTGCGATGAAGCGCCGTGCGAGAAAGGCGCGCTGAAAAATGACACCAGTCTCCCTTAGACATGGGACAAGCGTTACGATGAGGACAGGGGGCGTGGAGAGACATTCCCAAAGAAAGGAGCTGCGTGCGGATTTTTCTGATGCGCTCAAATCCATCTGGGGTTCCAGGCTCAACAACAACAAGGAAGTTGTTTGTTAATCCGTGAGCTTTTTCAATCACGGCAGGTAGTTTTTCTTGGGGAATTTCATTGAGAGAATAGGAAAAAAGGAGGAGGTCGGCAGAGTCTTTAAGATTGAGAAAGCTTCCGGTCTTCCAGGTGACGGAAAAGGGTGTTTTAGGAGAGAGTTTTTCCCCTAGTTGCACAAATTCAGGGTCTTGTTCAATTAGGGTGAGGCTGTCAACAGGATAGTCGAGAAGCGCCCAGATCGAGGTTCCTGGACCAGCTCCGCAATCAAGAATTGTTGAGGGTATTTCAACTTGTGAAAAGACCTTTCTTAAAACGGCATATGTTGCAGGGAGACGGGTCGCTACGTAAGCAATCCGGTGAAGCTCAGTAGTGTGAGCTTGTTTATGGTGATACCTCTCTGACAGCTCCGCTGCCGCCTCTGCAAGTGCTTTTTCCGGGTAGGGTTTACAAACAGAGTCTATGGCTTCTTCAAGATTCATTTAACTTTTGCCTGAAGAAGGACCGCGGCTGCAACTAAGGCAGAAATGCTTGAAAATACAAACGGAATCATCGAGTGGGCGTGAAGAAATAATCCCCCAAGAACTGAGGAAAACAGCATCGTTAGGGAAAGCATTGACTGGCTCAAGCCCAAAACCTTGCCTTGGATGTTTGTAGGCGCCGCATTAGAAATTGCACTGGTACATAAAGGCCAAATCAATCCTGAAATAATAGTGCATCCCCCTAACACAAGGAGAAAGCCTTTTAAAGAGTTTGGGTAAGGAATAAAGACAACGAGCATCCCAAAGGCAATAAATGAAGTAAGGAGAATCCACTTTGGGTTAATAGTGTGATAGAAGAGGCGATGCAACACCCCTGTTCCAAAAATCCAACATACACCAAGAAGAGCACAAATATCTCCAATTTTGGAGTTGCTTAAATGAAAGTTTTCAACAACAAAAGCCGGCACGAAAAGAAAAATAATGTTCCATGAAAAAAGATAGAAAAAATAGATGAGGTAAAGGCTTTTGATGGAATCTGTTTTGAGAGCAAGTTGAATGTTGCGAATTCCCTTGATAAAATCAAAGGGGGTTCTAGAAGGGTTTTCTAAAGTTTCCCCAAAGGCAAAGAGAATAAACAGAACATTGACCAAACCAAGTATTGCACCAATAAACATGGGGAAGGAGGAATCAAATAGTGGCGAAACTGAAGGGTCAGAAAGCTTTCCCCCTAAGAATGGACCAAGAATGAATGTCAAACCAGCAACCGCTGAACCATAGCTATAATAACGGACCTTCTTCTTGGGACTCGGGCTTAGATCAGATAAAGAGGAAAGACAAATAGAAAGATTCCCAGCTCCAACCCCCATAATTAGACGAGCAAGGAAAATGATCAAAAGGGAATGGTGATGAATCCCCAAAGCACTAAGTGCATACCCAACAAAGGTTAAGAAAGTTGTTAATAGAAGGGCCTTTTTTCTTCCATGATGATCAGCATATTCCCCCATGATCGGTGCAAAAATAAACTGCATAAAGGGAAAAATTCCTAAGAAAAATCCGAGCATTGTTGTTTTGTAAGCAAGAGAAGCATCTACCCCGATTAATCCTCTTGATGGCTCTAGAAAAAGGGGGGCAAAAATAGGGAAGACTATAGTTGCTCCCAAATTATCTACCGCAAAAGTAAAGAAAATTGAAAGCAGGGAAGTTTTTTGTTTGACGACTTCCTTATCCATCTACAGACCAATCTACCGGGGGCTTTCCCCACTCTTTTAAAATGGCATTTGTTTTCGAAAAATGGCGGCACCCAAAAAACTGCGTTGCAGAAAAAGGAGAAGGGTGTGCTGCTGTCAAAATTGCATGCGGATGGTTCATTGTATTTAATATATTTTCACACTTATCTTTTGCAGACCTCCCCCATAAGATAAAAACCAATGGGTCTGTTCGCATGCAAAGCCTTCGAATTACCGCGTCTGTAAATGTTTCCCATCCCTTGCCAAAGTGAGATTTTGGCTCCCCCTTTCGAACTGTTAAGGTCGCGTTGAGCATTAAAACGCCTTGTTTTGCCCAGTTAATTAAACACCCATGAGATGCTGGTGGAATTTTTAAATCCGCTTCCATCTCTTTATAAATGTTTCTCAGCGACGGGGGAAGAGAAATCTCCTTCCCAACACTAAAACAGAGTCCCTCAGCTTGTTTCAGGCCGTGATAAGGGTCTTGTCCCATCAAAACAACTTTCACTTTATCATAGGGAGTTTGACGGAAAGCGTTGAAAACTAGCTCCTCAGGAGGAAAAAAGATTTGACCGCTTTCTTTTTCACTTTCTAAAAACTCTTTGAGTTCCAAGATATAAGGTTTTTTGAGTTCTTCTTTGAGGGCCTCGTGCCAACTCTTTTCCATTTTCATCATGGTGGCAGATTACCATGATGAAAACTTTACTACAAGATTGACACAAACAGTAAATAGACATACGATATTGCCCTCTATTTCTGGGTGTAGCGCAGCTTGGCCAGCGCACTTGCATGGGGTGCAAGGGGTCGGAGGTTCGAATCCTCTCACCCAGATTCCTTTTACAAAAAACTACTGAGGGTTTGAGCTTTCTCTTCTCTTTTGTTTGCTGGTATTTATGTTCTACTGGTCCCAATCAGCTTGAACATACTTTGGTTGGATATTCCAAAAATTATTGTCGTAAATGGAATCGCAGGATTTGCAATGACACGCGTAAGGAAGGGAGGAGAAAAAGTGTTCGGTCAAAAAAACTTTTTCTTAACTTGTTTGTACTTATTCGTATTAGGTTTTATTCTTTATGCTCTAATACGAGGGATATCATGAAATTCAACTCTTTATATTTGGGGTAAGGAGTGGTAATGGTTGGCGTTTTTAACTTATCCATTCCTATTCCAAATTTTATTAACGACCTTAGCCCCCAGCTTGCCCGTGAAGCAATGCAACAAATTTCTAATGCACAGCGAATACACAAACTACATATGGCTATCTCATCCGCAACAACCATTGGCTCTACTGGAGTGGTGGGTTTTCTTGTTTGGAATAGGGAGCTTACAACAGAGGATCGCCGCTTAGAAGAACAAAAAAGAGATGGTTGGGTGTTTTGGTTGGCCAGGAGGGCTCATAAGTTAAGTCCCAAAGAAGACTTGTTTTCGTGCGTAGCCATTATAGTAAGTATCACAGCTTCCATCATTTTTTTTAGCAATTTTATGGGATATCGATCTCTCCAAAACTTACGCACGCTTCACTTTCCAAAGTTGGAAAAAATTGCTACAATTCAGTAAAAAGTGATGCTGTGGAAAATGTTGTTTATAGGTTGTTGAGCAATTGATGATAACTTGTTGACAAGAGTGGTTTCTTCAAATAATTATCGATATAGTCTGTTCTTCGACAAGGTGTGAACAATGGACCTTCTCTATGGAAACTGTGGGTTGTCAACAAATCCACAGCGGAAGAAGATGAAGAAAAATACTTAAATAGATTATTCTTTTTCTCTTATTAATGAGTGAGTCAAATACATGCCTACGCCAGAACGTTTTTTTGATCTACAGGATTTTCTTCATAAAGATCTTTTTAAGTTAGATTTGCCTATCTGGGATAGCCTAAAGGTATTAAAGAGCTATCTTGATTCCCAGGGTCTTGGGGAAGTTGAATGCGTTATTCCAGAGGGGGTTACACTTGTTAATCCCGGAAAGATTTCGATTGGAAAGGGAACCCGTGTTGAATCAGGAGCCTATATTGAGGGACCTTGCGTTATAGGAGAAGATTCTCAGGTACGTTATGGGGCCTATGTTCGACCATATGTTTTAACAGGAAAAAGGTGTATCATTGGGCATTCAACTGAGGTGAAGCATTCCATCTTACTTGATGGCGCTCAGGCTCCACATTTTAACTATGTTGGAGATTCTATTTTAGGAAAGGACGTCAACCTTGGTGCGGGTGTGATTTGTGCAAACTTTAGACTAGATCACGGAGAGGTTATTGTTGAAGTTGAGGGGAAGCGTTTTAAGACGGGCTTAAGGAAGTTTGGAGCTGTATTGGGGGATCTATCCCAGATCGGTTGTAATAGCGTTCTTAACCCCGGTGTATTACTTCGTAAGCGCACTTTCTCAAGAGCCTGTAGCTCGATTCAGAAATCAAATGTAAGGAATCTAAAAAATGTTAAAGCCTCTGATAACTCCTAAAACCGCTCTTCTCAAGCCTCTCAAAAAGACGTTTGAAACGTTTTTAGAGCAAAATATTCTCCTCTTGGGGGAGCAAAGCAAACTTCGGGATGCTTGCGAATACGCTTTACTAAATGGGGGGAAAAGGATTCGCCCTCTGATTGTGATGATGGTGGCTCGAGCTCTCGGAAATAACTTAGATGTTTTAGAGGCCTGTCTCTCTGTCGAATACTTTCACACGGCTTCAATCATTGCTGACGATCTTCCTTGTATGGATAATGATGACTACAGAAGAAGTAAGCCTGCTTTACACAAAATGCACGGAGAAACTGTCGCGCTATTAGCTAGTTATGCTTTAATTTCCGCTGGGTATGAGAAGATTTTTCACTCAGTTCAGTCTTTGTCGAAACAAAAAGCTCCTTTTTCAGAGAGAGCAAATGAGGCTTGTGCGATCTCCTTGGATGCCGCAACACGTTGTGCTGGGATTTCTGGTGCTGTTGGGGGGCAGTTTAAGGATATCTTTCCTAAAGACCATTCCCTGAAAGAGATTCTTGATGTGATTTACAAGAAAACGGTGACTCTTTTTGAAATTGCATTTGTTTATGGTTGGGTTTTTGGGGGTGGTGAACTTCAAAAAGTAGATGATATTCGAAAGGCGGCTTTCCATTTTGGGATGGCTTTTCAGATTTGGGATGACATAGGGGATATGGATCAAGACGGCATACATTCGATAAACATTGCTCAGGCCTGTGGAAAAGAAGAGGCAAAGCGTCGATTAGAGAAAGAAGTCGAAACCTTCACCCTTAAAATGAAAAAACTCGGGATGTGGACTCCCGAGTTTCAGCAAACCGTTGATTTACTTCGCTGCTAATTCGGGCTCTTCTTTTGGAGTTCCCTGAACTTTTTCCATAATGAGACGTTCAATTTCATCCGTCATCTCTGGATTTTTCTTAAGCTCTTCGCGCGTCGCTTCCTTGCCCTGTCCTAGGCGCTTATCTCCATAGCTGTACCAGGTTCCTTTCTTGTCGATAATGTTGTGTTCAACACCAAGGTCAATGATCGATCCTGTGCGAGAAATACCTTCATTAAAGAGGATGTCAAATTCAGCGATTCTAAATGGAGGTGCCATTTTATTTTTAACGACCTTTACTTTTACACGGTTTCCAATATCAACATTTTCTGGTCCTTTAATGCTCCCAATTCGACGGATGTCTAGTCGAACAGAGGAGTAGAATTTTAAAGCACGTCCTCCAGATGTTGTTTCAGGGTTTCCAAACATGACTCCAATTTTTTCACGGATTTGATTAATAAAAACAGCGCAGGTGCTACTTTTTGCGAGAGCTGATGTGAGCTTTCGAAGGGCCTGCGACATAAGGCGAGCTTGAAGTCCTACATGGCTATCTCCAATTTCCCCCTCAAGCTCTGCTTTTGGAACAAGTGCTGCAACAGAGTCAATGACAATCACGTCAACTGCATTTGAGCGCGCTAGCATTTCTGCAATATTGAGAGCGTCTTCCCCGCAGTCAGGTTGAGAAATCATAAGATCATTAATGTTTACACCGATTTTTGCTGCATAAGCAGGATCCATTGCGTGTTCTGCATCTATGTAAGCAGCAATGCCCCCTTCTTTTTGGCAGCTTGCAACAATATGGGTAGCAAGCGTTGATTTTCCTGAAGATTCTGGGCCATAAATTTCAACGACTCTTCCGCGAGGGACCCCTCCAATTCCTAGGGCAAGATCAAGAGAAATTGCACCAGTTTTAATCGAACTGACCCCGTGGCTTGCGGAGTGATCTCCAAGAGACATAATGGATCCGGCCCCAAATTGCTTCACAATATGAGACATAGCAAGTTCTAACGCTTTTTTCTTTGAAGCATCACTCGGGTTTGACATGGTAGGTCCTTATATTTAAGTTCATTTATTCCCAATATACACACTTTTGCGATTAGAATCATGGTTAAAATTTAGCCATCATGATAAGAAAAAGAAATGACTTATTTAGTAGGAGACATTGGCGGAACAAAAACCCACCTAGCCCTTTATCTTGAAGAAAAAGGGAAGCTGGAGTGTGTTAAGGAAGAGAAATATCCTAGCCAGAAGTATCCCAATCTTCGAACAATTGTGAAAGAGTTTCTCAAGAGTGAAATGGTTCACGTTTCTAAGGCCTGCTTTGGAATTGCGGGGCCTGTTAAAAAGGGGAAAAGTCAAGCAACAAACCTCCCTTGGCTCGTGGACGCAGGCCAGTTAAAAAGCGAACTATCAATTGATAAAGTTTCCTTGATTAATGACTTAGAAGCCAACGCCTATGGTTTGAACATGCTTAAGGATGATGAGTTTTATACAATCAATGAAGGAGACCCCCGCGCAGAGGGAAACCAGGCAATGGTTTCAGCTGGAACAGGACTAGGGGAAGCGGGTATTTTTTATGATGGACGGCGTCACTATCCTTTTGCTTGCGAAGGAGGCCATACGGACTTTGCTCCAAGGAATGAAAGAGAAGACGCGCTTCTTCGCTATTTGAGACAAAGGTTTGGCCACGTTTCTTATGAGAGAATTCTTTCTGGCCCAGGGCTTTACAATCTCTATCAGTTTATGGTGGAAACAAAGCAAGTGGTAGAAAGGGAAGAGGTTTATAAGGAGATTGCGTCGGGAGACTCTCCTCTTCTTATTTCGGAAAAAGGGCTCAGTGGCTCGTCGAAAGCGTGCGCAGAAACGCTTGAGCTCTTTGTGTCTATCTACGGGTCTGAAGCGGGAAACGTTGCGTTAAAAATGCTTGCGCTTGGTGGGGTTTATATCGGCGGGGGAATTGCGCCAAAAATTATGGGAGTGTTGAAAAGAGGAGATTTTCTCCGATCGTTCACCGGTAAAGGGCGGTTTGGGGCGCTCCTTGAAGCGATTCCTATTCGCGTTGTCCTCAATGATAGGACTGCTCTTTTAGGGACCATCTATTATGCTAAACATCTGATGTAATTACAGCCCAGACAGAATCTTTTCCGACGATAAATTTATTTGGAAGACATTCATTAACAGCTTTCATGACGTCTGGAAAAAACAAGCTGTAATCATGCCCCGTGAGAAGCCCACCAACACGAACTTTTGGCGTCCATGTTAGAATGTCTTGTTTTACGTGTTCGTAGCTGTGGTCTCCATCAATGAATACGAGATCGATATCACTCGGAACTAGATTTACTCCTTCTGTGGAAGTGGTTTTTAGTATGGTTGTTTTTGGGTCATTTTCAAAGTGTTTGCAAACTTTTTTGTAGTTGTTTTCATAGTCCTCTGAGTTGAGAGAGGTGGGGTTTCCTTTTTGAAGGTAGCTGGGAGTGGGGCGATAGGGATCTATGAGGTAAAGGTGGGCGTTAGGAAATAGTTTTCTGAGCCTTTTTGCGTTTTTTCCGTCCCACGTTCCCACCTCAACAATTGTTTGCACGTGGATGTTGTTCGCTACAGAAAGAAACTTTAAGTAATCCCAGCGAAAAACAATTTTTGGGTCGATGTTAAGAAACTTCATTGGTCACCTTTTTAATAAACGAGTAAAAAATTTAAACAATTGATGCAAGAAGAATCGATTGTGAATTTGAGCAAGCCATGGTAATTTGTTTCCATGAAATGGATGATTGTCAGCATATTTTGCACTCTTTCCTTGTTTGCTGAGAAAATGGAAAGGCGGGTGGATGTTTTAGAGCATCAAATGGGCGAGGTTGGGGTGAAAACCCCTAGTGGTGAGTATGGAGCTCAGCTTGCAAATGCCACATTTGAAAGAGGTTGGGTTGGTGTTGAGTTGTTTGGAGGCCCACTTTATTGGCATGCAAAAGTGGGGGGCACCGAGTATGTATACAGTCTGGCGAGCGGCAAAGGGAAAGTGGAAAGTCAAAGTTTCGACTGGGACTTTGGATACCGCCTTGGAGTAGGGGTTTTTCTCCCGATTGTGAAGTGGGAAGTTTTGGGTACCTATACCCATTTTGGGACTCACGACACGGAGGGGTGTGGAGTGATTCCTCCTTCTCTTCTTGTGAATCTACGGGGAAGCTTTTTTGTCTTTAACCAGAGCGTAACGTCTTCTTACGATATTGATTATGACGCGGTTTCTGTTGAGCTAAAGAGGAGCTCATTTTTAGGAAGCCTTTTAGGATTAGGATCTAGTTTAGGTGTTAAGCAAGCATGGATTGACCAAAAGCAATGGGTGACATATAGCGCATTTCAAGAAGAGCTTACAAAGGTGAAAGATCGTTGTCGATTTAGAGGAGTAGGTCCTCAGCTTGGAATGAATATGAACTGGCATCTTTTTTCAGGGTTTAGCTTCTTTGGGGACGTCAAAGGCGCGCTGCTTTATGGAGATTTTGAGGTTAAGCATACCGAAACCCCCATTGAAATTAAGGGGGACACTCACCTTTTTTCCCCCACTCTCTCTTTCGCCTTCGGCTTGAATAAAGATTACCCTATAGGTGGAGCTCAAGTTTTTATCTCTCTTGCTTATGAGGCAGATTACTACTGGCGCCAAAATCAAATGGTGACAATGGAAGATGTAGGTCGGGGAAGGCTTAAAATTGCTCGCCAGGCGGAAGACCTCACTTTTTACGGTGTGACCGGTCGCCTCGGCATTGAGTTCTAATATTTACTCACAGCGGTGTGAACTGCATCTTGACTTTCGAGAACGCTCACTTCACCATCCCTTACAATGTCCCAGTAGACGTGCCCGCCATTTCCAATACGCTTATATATGAGATATTCACGTCCATCTTCTAAAGCTCTCTTCACTCTATTTGTGTGGAAAGAATGCTCGTGAAGTTGGACCCGCAGATTCCAGCGGACAGGAACGTTTAAGAGAAAAAACATCTCGTTTGCAATAGAATAAAGATCTTCATATAACAAGGCCTCTTCTTCTAAAAAAGGGCTTGTAAGATAGCTCTTTTCGCTTGTTTGATTTACAAGAACGTAGAGATTTGAAAGAGCGCCTGTGATTTCCCGAAAGAGTCGAGCTGCATTGCGCGCATTACGTCCTTCGTAAGAGGTAAAATCATATTCACTTCCATCACTAAGCCTATTTTCATGTTCTACTTGAAGACCTTGTTCATCATCGTAAAACCATCCCTGGTCCAATGTTTTTAGAGATTGTGCTTTTCTAACCAAAAAATCTTTTGTTTTATCGCAAGCTTGCTTGAATCGCTGACAAAACTCTTCTGGAAGATCACAATCATTACGAAAATCATCTAAATGACTCTGAACAGCGCTTGCTAGTTGGTTGACTTGGTAGGAACGATTGCGGCGAAGGATCATATAGAGGTCTACAGTGTCTAGTTTCGAGTAGTAGGCAATTTGAGCAGTACTTTGTGTATAAGAAGTAGGACAGCGAGCAAACTTTTTTAAGAATTCTGTTCTAGATTCGAAGGAAAGGTTGGGTATATAAGTGCCAAAAAACCACACATACTCTGCAATGAGTTGTTCTGGTGTGACAGGTTGTGGCAGATTCCTGAGATAATTTTCACTTGTTTGGAGGAGATTTTGACCCCTCTGATCCAGATCAAAACGGACCGTTTTTAATAGCTCTATCCATTCTGAAAGGTGACCTGGAGTTTGAAAGAGCTCTTCAATAGGAGCGGCACCGGTTCCTTGTTCACATAGAGCAAAAGCTTCTAGTCGCCGTTGGTTTTTTTCAAGGGCCTGAATTTCACCTTCTAAATCTCTAATGAATTCTCCTTTGTAGCGCAGTTCTCTAGCGTATTCTTGAAAAAACCATGTAACCCCAGCTTTAAGTTGAGGGTCAAGTGCAGTTCTGCGCTCACGAAGGTCTTCAGCATTTGGTGGGCGCTGTCGAAGTTTGTTATTTATATCCAAATATTCTTGGATATCCTGAACAAGCCGAACAAGTTGGGGGCTAGGCCCTAACGCATCTTGAGTAAGCTTGAGCATGAGTAGCCACTCTTCGAGTTTTTTAATCTCGATAAAAGTGCTATTTCTGACGAAGTCTCTTCCTGAAGCAAGAAACTCATTGGAGGCTGTTGAAAACAGATCTGAGAGGGTGAAGTCGATTGCAAAGTGGGCCTCTTGTGGAAGTTCTGTAAAAAACCTTCTAAATGCCTGCACGAGAGCAAGTCTATTTGGTTCTGAATTTGAACGACGAAACTCCCTAACCTCCTGGGAAAGATCAGGAAAGGTCTCTCTTAGGGAAGGAAACGGCATTTGAGCAGTTAAAGCTGCCCAACCCTCTAAGGTATTAAAATCGATATTACCTCTTCTGTTTAGAGGGAGGTTTCCGGTGGAACGAAATAAAAATGATGGAAGTTCAAAATCCTTGATAAATTTAATGAGCCATTGGAAGTTATCTATTCGAGCTTGCAATCCTTCGCGCTCACGCCTAATAACATTTGCATTCTTTTCGTGAACCCAAATGTTCAAGCGGATTTGAGTGTGATTGAAACTATAGCCTCGCAATCCAGGGGTTTGGGGAATAGATGTCCAAGTAGCAGGGAGAGGCGTGAGTTGGAAAGTTTGATGTTGGTGAGAAGAGCCCCTTGCTATTAATTCATCCCAATTGACAGGAGATCCTCTGGGATTCAACGTGGGATTCCAAACACCCTCGAAGCAAATAAAAGGAGGAACTCCATTAAGCTCCCACTCCTGAGGGGCTCCATCAAATGTTACTTGTTTAGAGAGTTGTTTGAGTTTCGCAATAGATTCGGGTGATAAGTGTATTTTATCGCAATACTCCTCTTGAAGTCTGCAAACCTCAGAGGAGTCTACAGACCCCATGCGATCAGCAAAAAACGGAAGTCCGCGGTTGCTCGTTAAAAAGATAAGGAATCCTTCAGGAAGTACATACATGTAGGCTGTGCAAGAAGTATCCTGAAATTGCCTAGTCCTGCGAACAGGAAATAGCTCGGTGCGGAGGTAATGAGAGTTGTGAAAAGTACTATCTAGTCTATGGGGGTTTCTGCTCCTCTCTCTTTCTTCTACTTCCAATTGGTTTTGAAATAGGAGCTGTGTTGCTTTCCAAGTTCCCATTTGAAACGTCGTAAAGGTGAGGGTCGCTAAGGCATTAGCCTTGTTAGAGAGCTTGGCATAACGATTAGCAATTCCCATTATCAAAATTGAGGAAGCTGCACAAAGATAGTTGATATGTCGCTCGCTCGCCCACTGTTTCAGATGGCATTCTGCGAAAGGTCTTGTACAATGCAGGGCAGAGGACAGAACAATTCCATAGACCCTTCTTTGTAAATTAATCGCAGGAGTCTTTCCTCTCCGCCCAACGTAATAAACAGCTGCAACGAAGAGATTAATTGCTGACATTGTAGTAGCAGACGGAATGGCCATAACTGCCTTTCATGATTAATCGAAAATTGGAGCGTAACGGAGTCGAACCGTTGGCCTCAACAATGCCATTGTTGCGCTCTACCAACTGAGCTAACGCCCCATGAGAAACGATTGTAATTATAACGTGAGTTTTTTTCAATCACATGCTACGATGAACCGGTATGAGTATTTTTGAAAAAGTAGAGCCCTGCCCCCCAGACCCCATTTTTGGGCTGGCGGCCCGTTTTAAAAAAGACAAAAACCCAAAAAAAATTGATCTGACAGTAGGGGTTTTTCGCGATGAAGATCTCCAAACGCGTACTCTGCGCTCTGTCAAAGAGGCAGAGAGGGTTTTGACGAAACTTGAGGTAGATAAGACCTATTTACCTATGGGAGGAAGTGATCCGTTTGTCAAGGAGGCTCAAAAACTCATTTTTGGAGAAGCCTTTTGCAAGGATGCGCGGGGAACTCTTTTTGGAGTTCAATCTATTGGAGGAACAGGGGCTCTCCGGCTAGCTGGGGAATTTTTGTCTCTCGAAGTGACGAAAACGGCTTATGTTTCCGATCCCACGTGGCCCAACCATGTTGGTATATTCGAAGCATGTGGATTGGAAGTAAAAAAATATCCTTACTACAACAGAGAAAACCATATACTTGACTTCGAGTGCCTATTGAGTACTTTATCAGGAGCTCCTGAAAATAGTTTAGTTGTTCTTCATGCTTGTTGTCACAACCCCACGGGATGCGATCCCTCGCAGGCGCAATGGAAAGAACTTTCAACGCTCATTCTTAGAAAAAAGCTCGTTCCTCTTTTTGACTTTGCCTATCAAGGCTTTGGCCGAGGGCTCGAAGAAGATGCTTGGCCGATTCGGCACTTCGCTGAGCAAGGGCACGAAATGTTTGTTGCGTCCTCCTGCTCAAAGAACTTTGGGCTGTATGGGGAAAGGATTGGCTTATTGTCGGTCCTTGCTAAGAACGAGCAACTCGCTCAAAACTCTTCCTCTGTTGTCAAAGGTGTGGCGCGAGTCGCCTACTCAAATCCCCCAAGGCATGGGGCAGGAATTGTCACAACTATTCTCCAAGATAGGGGGCTTTCTGAATTGTGGAGGGGAGAGGTCGATCAGATGCGCAAGCGGGCTGAAGAGATGCGTTGCCTTTTGTATGACGCCCTGTCTGGGCAGTTTGGAAAAGATAGGTTCAGTTTTTTAAAAAGACGGCACGGGTTATTTTCAATGCTGGGGATCTCCCCAGAGCAAGTTGATCGAATGATTGATGAATATGGAATCTATTTGACTCGGAGTGGGCGGGTTAATTTAACCGGTTTGTCAGAAGAGAACATGACCTATGTCATGGAAGCAATTGTAAAAACAATGGGATGAGAAAAAAAAATTATCGCCCCTACATTATCCTGGGCCTTGTTTTGTTGGGACTTTTCTATATTCCTAAAGGGATTGTTGAAGAGGCTCGAACAACGGCAACGGGAGCAGCCGTTGGTGCAAAAGTTTTTGCTCATGCGAGCACGAGAGATATCGAAGAGCTTCAAGCAGAACTTCTTTTACTAAAAAATCAAAACAATACCCTTCGCCGGCGCCTCCTTTCTGAAGAAAGGATTAGTGTTCGAATCAAGCGAGTCAAAGAACTCATTACGATCAATGAGAAAAAGACTTCAGGTTTTTATGAAAGAAGAAAAAAGGCTGCTGAAGAGCGTCTTGAAAGAGAGTTGTTTTTCCGTTTCGCAGAGGTGGTTTACCGCGAAGCAGCAAATTGGAATGCGACAGTGTGGATTAACTTGGGTGAAAAAGAGATTGAGCTTAATAGTCCAGTGCTCAAAGGGGAAAACTTAATTGGCTTGGTAGAGTATGTTGGAAAACATCGGAGTCGTGTCCGACTATTAACAGACTCTTCGCTAGTCCCTTCTGTTCGAGTGGCTCGAGAGGGAGAATACTTGGCAAAGGGGGAGCTCTATGGAAGTAGTTCAGCTCTATGGAGAGGGCGCTCTGAAATTTTAAAGGGAATCGGGTTTAACTACGATTTTGAAGATGAAGAGGGGCCAGCAAGAGAACTTAGGAGCGGAAGACCGCTTGATCAGTTGAACATGGAAGAAACGCTTTCGCTAATGGATGTAGGAGATTTACTTGTGACAACCGGAATGGACGGGGTGTTTCCAAAAGACATTCCTGTTGCAATTGTCACCAAAATAGAGATCCTAAAAGAAGGATGTGTTTCGGCAGAAATTGAAGCCCGTCTTTGCGCGGGAAACCTTGATAATCTTCTAGATGTTGTCATACTCCCCCCTCTCATTCCTAATGAGGATGAATGATGATCCGTTTTAAGGGGGTTTGGAAAACCTTTCCACCAAATCACACGGTACTCGAAGATTTTAACTTGGAGATTCCAGAGGGGGAAACGCTTGTCCTACTTGGAAAAAGTGGGAGCGGAAAAACCACAGCCCTTCAGCTTATCAATCGTTTAATTGATCCAACAAAGGGCGAGGTTTTTGTTGGGGGCAAAAACATTCTCTCTTTAGATCCTATTTCACTGAGAAGAAACATTGGATATGCTGTTCAAGAAACTGGCCTTTTTCCTCATATGACAGTAGAGGAGAATATTGCGATTGTTCCAAAGCTTCTCGGATGGGAAGAGAAAAAGATTGATCAAAGAGTTGATCAATTGATGGAAATACTTGGATTAGAACCAGCTAAATATCGGAAACGGTATCCCTTAAAATTAAGTGGAGGGCAGAGACAACGGATTGGTGTTGCGCGCGCCCTTGCTGCCGACCCCCCGATTATATTAATGGACGAACCTTTTGGAGCACTCGATCCCATTACTCGTGAAAGAACTCAAAAAGAATTTTTGGAACTCAAATCAAAAATGAATAAGACTGTTGTGTTTGTGACTCACGATCTCTACGAAGCTGTTACAGTGGGGGATCGCATTGCACTTATGGATCAGGGAAAGCTTCTCCAAGTTGCAACGCCGCGTATGTTTGTTGAGAATCCTCCAAGTGACTTTGAGGATGATTTTTTGGGACAGCACCGTTTTCAACTTTCCTTGCTTACTAAAACGATTGTGGAGTGTATGGACCCTTCTATTGGAGAGCAGTTAGAAATTTCCCCTTGCCTTTCTCCTCAGACGACTTTGATGGAAGCTCTTAATACCTTCAAAGAAGAAAACACAAAGGCATTGCCAGTCTTTTCAGGATCCTCTTATCGTGGAGAAATACGAAAAGAGAAGCTTTTGGATCAAGTCCTTGATCTTTTAATGCAAGAACCAAAAAAGTTATGAAACTGCTGATCGATAAAACCTTAGAGCATATGGAGCTCACCTTTGTTTCTCTCTTAATCGCCATGTTGATCGCGATTCCCTTAGGAATCTTTTTGGCTCGTTCTAAGGGAAAAGCGTCTCCCGTTATCCTTCGCGCTGTAGCAATGATTCAAACCATTCCTGGTCTCGCGCTGATTGCTCTTGTAGTGGTGGTTCTTGCGGCATTGCATGTCATTTTTCCTTTTCCGACAACAGGAATGCTCCCTGCTCTGATTGTTCTCGTGCTTTATGCTCTCCTTCCGATTCTCAGTAATACCTATACGGGTCTATTGCAGGTGAGTCCCAATGTGAAAAATGTCGCGAATGCAATGGGAATGACGCCAAGGCAGGTCCTCTTTTATGTCGAGATTCCGCTCTCATTGCCGATCTTGATCAACGGAGTACGCATTGCCATGGTTACAACGATTGGAATGGTGACCCTCACAAGTCTTGTGGGTTCTGGAGGTCTTGGGGATTTGATTGTTCAAGGACTTCGAACCATGCAGATGGGACTCGTTCTTGCAGGAACGCTTCCTGCAGCAATCCTAGCCATTTTCTTTGACATCGTCTTGACAAAAGTGGGAAATCACTTCACAGCTGAATGCTGAGAGAGGGTTTCAAATACGTCTTCTCTGATCTCATCGAAGGAGCGCTGTTTCCCAAACGCGCGTTCATAGATATCAGTGCGGATGGGTTTAAGGGATTCTTGCGCTTCTAGGTTGCTTTCAATAAATGAGAATATCTTGTCATACGAAGTGCTTGGAACAACCGTTCCACACTGATGAAGGTAAGAGGAATAGTCTTTGGGCTTTTTCCACTGAGATCCTTCGAAAAAGAACATAGGACGATTATAATATAGGAAGTCATATCCGATCGAAGAAAAATCTCCTAAATAGATATCCGTCCGTTTTAGCAGGGGGAGGACAAGGGGGTATTGGGCAAGAACAACGACATTATCAACGTCTCGGTATTTTTCTTCTAAGTGAGCGACATAGCCTGGTTTATAATGGATAAGCCAGGGATGCAGCTTAATGATAAGGTTGTAGTGTTTTGGAAGCTGCTCGGGGACAGCAAGGCCAACATCAGTAAAAGAAGAGGAGTGCTCTAAATCTTGCCATGTAGGAGCATAAAGAAGGACCTTTTGCTTTTTGGTAAAGAGAGAGAAAACCTCTTTTTCGACAAGATTATCGTAAAAAGTCGCGTGCTCTTCATAAAATGGATAGCGATAGTTCCCTGTCCTGACATGTCCCAGAGCCGTATCAAAAATTCCGCTTTCTTGCAGCCGCTCTTCCATGATGGGACCATAGGTAAAAAAATAGTGTTGATCTTTGAAGGTTTCAATAGACTTGTCTGAGTTTCCATGGGGGCAGTACCAAAATTTCATCTGTTTACGAAAGATGACTTCGAAAAGAGGGCTTAAATCCTTGCGGTAGTTAGCGCTTGAAACAAAGAGAAGGTTGTAGTTATGGGCGAAATATTCTAGAATTTTTGCGTGGTGATCGATGTAAAGCATCTTGACTTGTGGATAGTAGGTTTCCATCACACCCGTCAGGAATTCAACATCGACGACAAGAGGCATTCCCATGATGTATGCAAGAGGAGCTAAATGGTCAAGGTGGTTGACCGAATCTCCAGGCGCAAGGCAGATGCCACATGCTTCAGACTGTTTCGGAGAGGATGCCATATATTTTCGCGCGTGTTTGGTATTTGTCAAAGACCTCATTATACACGCGGTCTTGTATTTTTAAAAAGGATACAGGATCGATTTCATCGATCCTTTCAAAAGGGTTTTCATTCGCATCGATAATCGTTCCACACCGCGTGAGATACAACCCTGGGTCCTCATTTGGGTTGCGGTTTTGAGAGTTATAAAAAAAGAGAGGGCGGCGAAACGTTAAAAAATCATATCCGATTGAAGACATGTCTCCCAAGTACACATCGATCGATTGAAGCAAGGGATAAATAGGGGGGAAGTCTTCTAGAATGATCACATTTTCTTTTGAAGATTCGAGAGAACACTTTAGATGGGGGTGAGGTTTAATGATCAAATTCCAATCTTTGGGAACAGAATTAATTAAAAGCGAATGAGCTCTCTCAAAAGATGAAGAGTTTTCACTGTCGTTCCAGGTTGGTGCGTATAAAAGTGTACGACGCTTCCGATTTAGTGGGAGTTTTTCGTTTAGGATTTTTTGGTAAAACTCAATGTGTCGCAAATAATATTCATAGCGATAGTTGCCCAAGATAAAGAGTTCTTCTAATTGTTCAAAAGCCCCTTTTTCCTTAAGAAAATCAATCATTTTTCCCCCGTATACAAAGGCCCTTTTTTCTTTTGAAAGCCCCTCCATAAAGTAGGAGGAGTGTCCTTTATCGGAGTTTCCATGTGGACACCACACGCTTATGAGATGTTTTTGATGGAGAGTTTCTGTAATAAAAAAAAGGGAATCAAAAAGGTCCTTAGGGAGGCATGAAATGACGATTTCAAACTGCAAGACCACTTGTTTTACCATTTCAACCGGGTCAAAATAGAGAAGATTTAAGTCGGGATAATACCTCTTTGCTAAATGTTCAATTTCAAAGTCTGTGACAACGAGAGGGATCCCTAAAAGACTTGCTAAGGGGGCTAAGTGATCAAGATAATGTTTCTGATTTCCGTAAATCAGCGCTGCAATCTTTGGGAAGCTCATATCCTCCTAAGTCTATCACGATTCTCCTTTATCTTCAGGATAATCGATAGTAATTAGGGTCACCTTCTTTCCCTGCACTGCTTCTGCATGCACGGCAGTGTTATGCATCTCTAAGGGCCCTTCTTTTAGAATCATTTCGCGTAATGACTTATTTCGAAGGTGTTGCCCATGGATTTTGTCTGTCAGCTCTTTTGCCCTTTGGTAAAGGTGCAGGGTTTCAGATTCAATATCGACAAGGGGATCCAAGACCTCATCTAAAGTTGTTCCGATGGTGTTTAGTGGCATAAGATCAAACAGCCTGCGCGTGAGAACCCCCCGTTCTTTGATGACCTCTTTAAGGCGCGCTGCCAATTTATTGCATTCTCGATAAAGATCGTCTTTCAGTTCAATATCTCCAATCAGCAGAACATATTCCTGCTGATTCATATTGCCCAATATTTCACGTCGCAAGTCAATTTCTTTAGATAGAAAGACTTGGAGCTGCTGATTGATCTCTGTCCACTTTGCCATTTTTAACCCCCGGCTGTACTACACTACTTGCAAATAGTATGCCAATGGAGCTAAACTCCTTGTTTGAAATGGAGTAGAATAATGGACACCGAAAAACTGCGTCAGTGGTTCTTCAAAAATCGCCGAGATCTTCCTTGGAGGGAAGATCCTTCCCCCTACGAAGTGTGGGTGTCGGAGGTCATGTTGCAGCAAACTCAAGTCAGTGTGGTAGTTCCCTACTTCAAAAGATGGATGACTCTTTTTCCCACCATTGCAAAACTTGCCGAGGCGCCCCTTGAAATGGTGATCAAAACCTGGGAGGGGCTTGGATACTATTCTCGGGCTCGAAACCTTCATGAAGGGGCCCGATATCTTACTGAAAATCATGGGGGAGAGCTTCCTTCATCAAGCGGAGAGCTAAAAAAGGTTAAAGGGTTGGGGCCCTATACCATTGGGGCGATCCTAAGCTTTGCTTTCAAGGAAAGAGAGGCAGCTGTTGATGGGAATGTATTGCGAGTCCTTTCCCGCTTCTATGGAATCGATGAGCCGATTGATCTGGGGAAAGTGCAAAGAAAAGTATGGGAGCTTTGTGAGGCGCTTCTTCCTGATAAGGAACCGTGGATTATTATGGAGGGCCTTATTGAGCTTGGCGCCCTTGTCTGCAAGAAGAAAGCTAGCTGCAAGGCTTGCCCTTTGCGAGAAGAGTGTGTAGCAAATAAAGCGAGTAAAGCGGATTTACTCCCTATAAAGAGAAACCGCGCGAAAACAATCCATCTCCACCGAGATGTCGCCGTTATCCACACTGAAAATGCGCTCCTCCTCCGAAAAGGGGAAAGTGGAAAAGTGATGGCAGGTCTTGCAGAATTTCCCTATTTTGAAAGAGGAACCTCCATTGAGGATGCCCTTGATCTTTCCCTTACGCCTCTTTGTCCCCTTCCAAAGGTGATGCATGGATTTACAAAATACAAAGCGTTTCTCTACCCTTATCTCTATAAAGCTCTGCATAAGGAGATTAAAGGCTATGAATGGATTCCTTTTGAAAAAATTCCTAAGACTTCTTTCTCCTCTGGCCATCGCCGGATTCTTCAAGGATTGTCTGCAGTGGAGGCGCAAGCGCTTCCTAAGAAATTAATTGATCTTTTCCCTTGAAAAGGGTATCCTCCTCCCGGGTACTAACAATATATTTGGGGATTTCAAATGAGTCGAGTTCAAGAACAAACTATACGTTCTATGGTGCCTCCAGCGCTTTTCTTTGTTGCAGCTTATTTTGCGGGGTCTAAACGTTTGGTCCAGTATTTTCCTGGAGCGACTCCAAAAGGGCTGGCGTATTCTGCAGCAATGGGTAGCGTTGCGGTGATTGGCGGCAACTTGGCTCACAAAAAAGGCGATGGAGAGTGGAAAAGAGCAGGGTTTATTATGGGAGGCCTTGCCTTGAGCACAATCTTAAGACCTCATGTGGCCAAAGCTCTTATCGGACGGGCGGACCTAAACTTTAAAGGGTCATTTCGGTTTGCGCTCGTGGAAGGAGTGCTTGTTGGCGGCGCTGAAATCTATGTGATGAGCAGAGGGCCTTCCCAGCCCCCTCGGGATTCAGTGCGCAATAAGGAAATTCATGAAAGTCGAGCCCTTGGAGGCATTTCTGTTGCTGAAATGAATCGAGATGCGCATCAAATCCGAGGGTTTGATAAAATGGTTCAAGAACCCTGGCTCTTAAAGCAAGCTCAGGAGCTCTGTAAAGGAAAAGCTTTTTGTGTTGATGCCATTCTTAACGTATCACTTCATGAAATACTAGACCTTGATCTGCTTCTTTCTGAAAATAGAGAAAATATACCGACTGTGATGGTTGTCAATTGCAAGAACCATTACAGCGTTGTGGTCTATGAACCGACCGAGAAACGGATCTATCGTTTCAACTCTCTTACAACAGAGGTAAATGTATATGAGCAAAAAGTCATAGACGGAATGCAAAGATTTTTTCCTGTTGATGAAGTGATTTGCAATAAAAAGACACCTCAAAGAGGGGTAGATGGGTGGAGATGCGCTTTTGAGGTCTTGTATTTCTTAGAGCATTTTTTGGGTGGATCTTCCATGGATAATGTGGATGCAGCGCCGCTTCCTATGGAATCGCTAGCTCGAAGGCTTGACGTCTACTATAACTTTCTCAAAGGCGTTCAATGCGCTATTCCTGAGGGCTTTGAACTTTTTTATCGGGTTACTTTAGATGAAAAGTCGGTGAAGCAGCTGAAAAACCTTATGCAAAATGCATGCACAAATGGTTGGGTAAAAAAGAGTGAAGGCTCAAGTGTGTTAGAGTATCAGAAGCAAATTGAGTGTATTTTAATCAAGCTTTGGATGATGGAACAAAAAAAACGCGGCACATTCCAAGAGTTTATTAATGAAATGGGCGAGTTTACAACAAATCAACGACGCTTTCTAGACGGGGCTTTAACTCGAATAGACTGGACAAGAGAAGCGATCTCAGGTCACTTTCGTCATGTCTATTATGAAACTATGGGGCATCCTATTAGCCCAGATTGACTTTTCTGGTTGACGGAGAGTCTCTTAAGGGTGAAGTCGCCTGCAGGAATTAATTGATCTTTTTTCTGGAAAAGCGTATCCTCTTCTCGAGTTTTAACGAAAAAATTTGAGATTTTAATGAGTCGAATTCAAGAACAAGTTATACGTTCTATCATACCTCCGGCGCTTTTTGCAGCTGCAGTCTATTTTGCAGGATCAAACCGTTTGGTCCAGTATTTTCCTGGAGCAACTCAAAAAGGGTTGGGGTGTTCTGCGGCAATGAGTGGTTTTGCAGTCATTGGTGGAAATTTGGCTCATAAGAAAGGTGATGCTGAATGGAAAAGGGCAGGAATGATTATTGGGGGCCTTGCGCTCAGCACAATTTTGACTCCTTATGTAGCCAAGGGACTTCTTAGACGTGTCGACTTGGACTTTAAAGCGTCATTTCGGTTTGCTTTGGTAGAGGGGTTGATTGTTGGGGGCGTAGAAATTTATGTCATTGGCAGAAGGCCTTTGCCAGCACCACCACGCGAGCATCCACCACGCAACAGGAAAATTAATGAAAGTCTAGAGCTTGGAGGGATTTCTGTGATTGAAATGCTGCAAGAGCCTCATAAGATTCGTGGGTTTGATAAAAAAGTTCAGGGGCCCTGGCTTCTGAATCAAATTCAGGAGACTTGCAGAGGAAAAGCATTTTGTGTGGGCACCATCATTACTGATGCTAATCGTGAGCATTTGAATCTAGACACTTTGCTTGCTGGAGATAGACCAACGCCCACTGTGATGCTTGTCGATAACGGCGATTATTACAGTGTTGTGGTTTATGAACCAAATGAGAAGTGGGTGTATTGTTACAACCCTGTCTCAACAGATCAGAGCCCAAATGAGCAAAAAGTGATTGTTAAAATGCAAGAGCTCTTCACAGTCCATGGTGTTATCCGCAACAAAAACACATCTCAAAAAGTCCTAGAAGACTGGAGTAGTGCGTTTCGTGTGGCGTACTTTTTGGAGCATTTCCTAGAGGGGTCTTCCATGGATAATGTGGATGCTGCGCGTCTTCCCTTACAGTCGCTTGCTCGAAGACTGGATGTCTATTACCGCTTTCTGTACGACTCCCAGTGCTACGTCCCAGAGGAGTATCAACCCTTTTATGAGGGCTTGGAAGGAAGCTCTGTGGGGCAATTAAAAGACATTATGCAAAACGCATGTACAAACGGTTGGAAGGATGGGCCGAAATTTTTGAACCAAATCAAGTGTATCTTAGTCAAACTTTGGGTAATGGAACAAGAGAAACGGGGCACCTTCACAAACTTCGTGCGCGAGATGGAAAAGTTTACTAATATTGAACGAGAATTTCTAAATCTAATGTTAGCAGGGATTGGAGTGCAAAAGGGAGCCATAGTGAATCGCTTTCGTGATGCCTACTTTAGTTTTTATGGGGAGCCGATCGAGCCATTTTAGGGACGCTTCCTAGTAAATTATTGTCGTTTTAGGTATCTCAAAGGTATATGACGACGTATGACTTTCAAATCCGAGACATGAACTGCTCCTCTTGTGTTGCAAAAATTGAAAAGCGTTTGATGGAAGAGGACGGAGTTTTAAAAGCAACGGTTAACTTTGCAAATGGAATGGCAAAAGTTGAGGTTGATCGAGAGTCTCTTAAGGCTAAAACACTTTCTAAGATTGTCACTGACATGGGATATCCCATGTCTCTTAAAGGGGAAGAGGCTGAATCAAACGCATCCCCGATCAACTGGTTAAAGATACGGACGATTGGAGCTGTCCTTTTTGCGGCTCCCCTCCTCATCCCCATGCTTGGAGGCCAGCTCTCCTCCTCGATTCAAGTGGTGCTTGCAACTGTTGTTCAATTTGGCGCGGGATATTCATTTTATATAGGGTCTTATAAATCTCTAAGATCAGGGACAGCGAATATGGATGTTCTTGTGGCCTTAGGAACAAGTGCTGCCTATTTCTACAGTCTGGCTGCGGCCACGTTTCATTTTTCTTCCCACTATTACTTTGAAACGAGCGCTGTATTGATCGCGCTCATTTTACTTGGCAGATTTTTTGAGCATCGGAGCAAGACGAGTGCGCAAAGTGGGATGAAGGCGCTTTTGAAAATGGAAGCAAAAAGTGCGCGTATCAAGAAAGAAGGAACGGTTGAAGAAGTTTCAATAGACTTAGTTTCGCATGGTGATATTATCGTTGTTCGCCCAGGGGAAAGTGTGCCGGTTGATGGGGAAGTCATAAAGGGTTCTTCTCATCTTGATGAATCGATGCTCACGGGAGAAAGTATCCCCGCGCGGAAAGAAAAAGGGAGCATGGCATTTGCTGGGACAATGAACATAGACGGAAGCTTAGAAATCAAAGCGACACGTCTTGGAAAAGAAACGAGTTTAGGAAATATTATTCGCCTTGTTGAAGAAGCGCAAAGTTCAAAAGCTCCGATTCAAAAACTTGCCGATAAAATTTCAGGGATATTTGTTCCGATTGTTTTGGGTATCGCGATTCTCACTTTTTTTATTTGGGGATTCGGTTTTCAAGATTGGACCGAAGGGCTTGTAAGTGGCATTGCTGTTCTTGTCATTGCCTGTCCTTGCGCTCTTGGCCTTGCTGTTCCTACGGTGATTATGGTTGCCTGCGCCCAGGGGGCCAAAGAAGGCGTGCTGATCAAAAATGTCGAAGGGCTGGAGCAAGCCGCAAGAGTGGATACACTCGTTGTGGATAAAACGGGGACTGTTACGGAAGGGAAACTATCCGTCTCTTCTATCCACTCCACCCTTTCAGAGGATGCCTTTTTGATAAAAGCGGCAACCCTTTCGCGCCATTCGAATCATCCCATTTCTGAAGCAGTCACCGCGTATGCTGGGAATCTACCCCTTGAAGATGTGAAAGATTTTAAAAACCATAGTGGAAAAGGCCTCTCAGGAAAAGGGCTCCTATTAGGGTCTCCAAAATTCTTGGAGTCTGAAGGGGTTAGCTTAGAAGGTTTTTCCCTTGAAAGTGAAAAAGATGTTGTCGTTGCCGTAGCGGAAGGAAAAAAATGTATCGGGTATGCCACGCTTTCGGACCAAATAAAAAAGGATTCTAAAAAAGCAGTAGAAGAACTCCACGCTTTAGGGAAAAAAATCTACTTGCTGAGTGGCGATCGAAAGCCTGTTGTTGAAGCCGTTTCAAAAGATCTTTCACTCGATGGGTTTTATGCTGAGGTTCTTCCAGAAGATAAGGCAAAAGTGATTGAGGGATTTCAGAAGAAGAAGAAGATTGTTGGAATGGTGGGGGATGGAATTAATGATGCTCCCGCCTTGGCCCTTGCTGACGTGGGGTTTGCGATTGCATCTGGAACAGATGTTGCAATGGAAAGTGCTTCAATTGGGCTCATGAGAAGCAACCTTACCAATCTCAATGTTGCTCTCCGCCTTTCAAAAAAAACTTTCGTCAAAATTAGGCAAAACCTCTTCTTTGCCTTTTTCTACAATACGATTGGAATTCCCCTAGCCGCCCTAGGGCTTCTCAACCCAATGATCGCAGGGCTTGCCATGGCGCTCAGCTCTATTTCAGTCGTTCTAAACTCCCTGTCCCTGCGAAAATCCTGAACATGGGGATGTTCAAAAATGGGAAATGAGGTAGAATGGATTCTTTTATCTGAACGCGAGAGCATGCTATGGATATAGAAATCGATTTACCGAAACGGATGTTATTCGACTGGAAGAAGTTATTAGTATATATTGTCCCTGCGGCGCTTCTTGCAGGACTCTTAATTACAAAGATAGGAACCCATAAAGGGCATTCTGAAGGGGAATATATTACTGCCACTCATGCTTTTGTTAAGTGGGACCAGATTTTGGATCAGGAGGCGGAAGAGTTTGCGAGTTTGCAGATGATGATGAAAAAACATCCTGAGCTTCATGCTCATTATGATGCTTTAATCGGTCAGAATCTGCTCTCCACTCACTCTCCAAAAGAAGCCGAACCTTATATCGAACGGACTCTTAAGAGAACTGATCAACCTTATTATTCTGATTATGCTCGAACGTCCCTCCTGATTAGCGAGGCGAAATATGAGGAGGCAAGGCAAAGCGCAAGTCTACTGAAACAGCAAATGGCTGATGATTCGTCTTTTTGGGAGAATGGGAAGGACAACTCTGCCCTTTTTGCCTTTAATTTACTTCGAATCGCCACTCTTTCTGAGCAGCTTGGAGACCAGGAAGGCGAACAAAGCGCCTGGAAGGAGTTGAAGCGTTATGGAGGATGGGAAAAAGGCACGGAAGCAGACGAAAAAATTGGGCATGCTGGATTCAAGCAGCTCTTAAGCCACTTTACCGTGCAAGAAACGTCGCTCCTTGACTATATCGCATCAAGAGAAGAGGACCTTAGCAAACGGTAATTTGCTTATTGTCCTTCCCCATCATCTTTCAACTTTGTCACTGACGAAGCAGCTTTGTGCATCCCTGTTCCTCCTACAAGACCTAGGAAGAAAAAGACAAGCGGAGGTAGGAAAAATGAAATGATAACTCCAACGATTGCAAGTACAAGCTTAGTTGCCTTTTCTTGTTTGAAAACAAACCCAAAGGCAGCTTTTGCTGCTTTTTCAATCTTTTTAGGAAGCCATATTCCGAGAATTCCCCCCACACCTGCTAGGAAAACACTCCACGCGGCGCCAAAGAAGATAAATGTTAGCAAAGTCGCTAATAGAAAATAGAGTACGAAGAAGATCTCAAATCGATACTTCTTTCCAAAATTTTCAAGCTCTTGAACGCTAACGCCTTCTTTTAATTTCTTATCCATTGTTTCTCTCGTTTTTCAAAACCATAGAAGCACCAAGCCTATGCTTAGCTGCCCCTACACTTGAGTTTAAAAGAAAATAAATTTTTTGCCATCTAGATGTTTTCTGTTTTCTTTGAAATTTTTCATTAAATTGAATAATATAAACGCGATACTGACTCTGAACTTTTTTTAGATGAGAAGCAATTGATAGCGAAAGAAAGATCGTTAATTCATATCCACAATAACATCAATCTTTTAAATAAGATTTTCCTACTACTGCTCATTTTTGCTCTTGCCATTCTTTTATTGAACATCTTCACCAATTCATTAGAGAAAGGTGCGGTAGTCATGCCCAAAAATAAGAAAATGATCCCTTCAGTCTCAGTTTCTGATTATGAAAAGATAGGCGAAGGCCCTCTTGCTGTTGATTCAGAGCTTCAGAGTTTCCCTTTTCCTGATTTAAGTGGTAAAATTCTCTTTCTTGCCCGCTCTAGTCGCCCAGATAGTGAATTTATAGAGACACGTTATCTGTTGGGTCTAAGGGGGTCGCAAGAAAAGAAGGTAGTGATGCAAGAGCAAAAGCTGTATCTAACTTATGAAGAAGACCATCTTATCTTTTCCGAGAAAGCAACACCCCTATGGATCAAGCCAAGGCAAAACGTAGAGGGGAGAACCATCTTGCAAATGGGAATCAATTTGGTCTCCAACCAAGGCGCAGTGCTTCTTTCTGAGACAAGAGAACATCTTATTAAAGAAGACTGGAAGCCGTTAAAAAAGGAGCAAGTATCACATCTTGAGCTGATTGCAGGGATTGATGCTTTCGAAGGTGCTAGATGGTGGCCAGCCGATCGCCTTTTTGATCAATATGCTGGAGAGGAATACCAAATTTACAAGGGGCTTGATCGTCTAGAAATTCCCGGAGAGCAAATTTTATTTGCTGAGGAAGGGAGAACCTATGTTTGGAAGGAAGGAAAATGGTGTGTGGGCAATGAAGAAGGATATCCTCTCGCAATGGTTAAAGAAATTACTCCTTTCAAGATGAGCTTTGAGCTTTGGGATCCATCAGGAATTGAAACTGTCCATATGACTTTTAATCGAGAAAGAGCGCGTCCCATAGCGATTAGACTGGAAGAGCTTTTTACTCGTCTAAGGCAGAGAACCTCCTCGCGAGTCTCTTGTCGCATCGATAATCGAGCGACAATATTGAAAGTTGGGGATTGGCTTTTTCGTACAGATAGAGGATGGCATACCGTTAAAAACTCCTATGAGGTTGATGCAATTGTAAAGTTCAAAGTCATGGGAGAACTTTTCATTTTTGATGGATTGGAAAGTAGCGATGGGAAAAAGGTTTTTTGTGGATCGCTCTTTGATCCCATGCGCACAGAGCTCCAATCCGTTCGCCTCCCCATTTCGCAAATGAAGACTCTTGAACATTCTCCTCTCACTAAAAAGGGGAGATCGACTAAAATCCGTCCACCGGCTTCTAGTGAGACAGAGAGAAGTCATTCAAGACTGAAATCGCATCAGAGATTGCAGCCAATAGAGGATTACGAAGTTTTTGAAGAATAGAATCGCCTTCCTATTATTATTGTGTATCTCCGCTTTACATGGGCAAACCATTGAAGAAAAGCGGGACTCCCTCCTTCTTCAGAAGGAAGAGAAAGAGCTTCGCAGTTTTTTAAACGAAATCAATAGCCAACTCCGAAAGCTTCGCGTTTCAATGGAAGAAAAATATGAACTCGTCAATGAGTATCATAAAGATGGAGCAGGAGAAGAGGAATACGAAGGTCTTCTAAAGGATGTGAATGGGCTGCGCCATGAAATTCAAGATCTCGAAAAAGAATGGCATGATTTAGCTGTTAACGAGGGGAAAAAAGAAGACGAAGGATATGCGCTGTGGGATCAAGAAGAGACGACCCTTTCTCAGTTGATTATGGAATATGGTTCAAGCGACTATCTATATGTGATTCCCCCGGAAGTCTTATCGATGAAACTTCATATGCACTCTGACATTCCGATCCCTCGTGAGTCCTGGAATGATCTCTTAGAAATTGTCCTTTCTCACAATGGGATTGGGGTCAAACAGCTTAACTCATATACACGACAGCTTTACATATTGAAGCAAGACTTGGTTGCAGTAGACCAGATTCTCAACAACCCCCGCGATCTTTTGCGCATCCCACCGAAAACACGTGTGGCTTATGTTTTCTCACCCCCTCCAGAAAGAATTAAAGGAGTGTCCCAGTTTTTTGAGCGGTTCCGTGATCCTAAAATGACTTTTGTTTATCAGGTGGGGTATAAGATAGCGATCATCTCTTCCAAAGAAGAAGTTGAGAAGCTGCTAGCCCTTTATGACGCTGTGTGGGAAAAGGAAAACGAAAAACTTACGCGCGTTTTTCCGATGAGTCGATTAAAGCCTGAGGAAATGGAAAAGATCCTTATTGCCTATTTTGGTGATCTAACTAAAAAACCACGGGTCGGTTTAACAAAAGGAGAAGGGGATGACTTGGTCATTCTTCCTCTTAAGAACGAAGGATCCTTAGTTCTGATTGGCCCAAAAGATATGGTCGAGCGTGCAGAGCGTATCATTAAAGAGACAGAAGGACAGATTGAAGATCCGATGGAGATGACAGTCTATTGGTATACATGTCGTCATAGCGATCCACTTGATGTTGCTGAAGTCTTAGAAAAAGTCTACGCGTCACTTATTTATTCGGGGATTGAGGGGCAAGCGCCTCGTCCTGAGGGGAGCCCACTCCCGCCTACCCGTTCGTTAGAGCCTCCCCCTGAACCACAACTTTCTCCCCCAACGTACGGTCCTCCTCCCTATTCTACTGTTGTGCATCCTCCAACAGCAGTTGCTGCAACAATAGAAGCTCAGAAGGAAAAGTCATTTACCACCAACTTCATTCCTGATCCAAAAACAGGTTCAGTCATGATGGTTGTGCGGCGTGACACACTTGATAAGATTAAGAATTTAATTCGAAAGCTTGATGTTCCGAAAAAAATGGTTCAGATTGAGGTCCTTCTTTTTGAAAAGAGGATAAAGAACCAAAATGATTTTGGCCTTAACTTATTGCGTTTGGGTTCAGCTGCAACCGATACTCATAAAACTGGTTTGCGATATGAAACGAGTCCAGGACATGCTAGCAAGGGAATTGTAGACTTCTTTATTTTTAGAAAAAAACCGAGCGATTTTTGGCCAGCATTTGATATTGCTTATAATTTTTTGATGGCGCAAGAAGACGTGAGAATCAATGCGGCGCCTTCTGTCACAACGCTCAATCAAACTCCTGCGCAGATCTCCCTTGTTACGGAAATTTCAATCGATAATGGAGCTGCACCGATTGATTCGAATCAAGGAATAGCATTTCAGAAGTCCTATTCGCGGGCGCAATATGGGACCACGATGGTGATTACTCCAACCATTCATGATCCCGAGCACCCCGAAGATGAAAAACATTTTGTTACGCTTGAAACCAATATCACCTTTGATACGATTAAAAAGAACACGCAGGAAGATCGCCCTGCTGTTAGTCGGCGCCACGTTGAAAATCAAGTGCGCGTCATTGATGGTGAGACGGTAATTTTGGGAGGTCTTCGTGAAAAGACAGCAGAAGATTCTAGTAGCAAGCTTCCCTTTTTGGGAGAACTGCCTGGAATTGGAAAGTTTTTTGGGGATTCCCGAATGACCGATGAAAAAACCGAAATGTTTATTTTTATTACCCCAAAAATTGTCTTCGATGTGAAAGGTGAGCATGAAAAACTGCGGCTAGAAGCGCTTATGAAGCGGCCGGGAGATCTTCCTGAATTTCTAGAGCGGATTCAGGAGGCGAAGAAGCGAAGCAAAAAACGTCTCTTTGATAATAGTTTGAAACTCCTTTTTGGAAATGTCGATGGCTGATGTAGGAGATGATTATCTTTTTGCTGATCGCTTTGGCCTTACTTCCATTTATGATCTTTCAAACAGCTCTTTTGTTGCCGAGGGAGTTCAAAAGCTTCCCTACGCCTTTGTCAAACAGAAACTCGCACTTCCCATTGAAGAAAAGGAAGGAAAGTTAGTCGTTGCGATTTCCCACCCCTATGATTTAGAGGTGCTAGAGGAAATTCGATGTATCACTGGGCAAGACATTGAAGAGGTCTTTTGTCCTCAAGCATCTCTCGAAGAGGCGATCGAAAAATGTTACCACCAGGGAGAGAAAGAAGCCTCTCAGTATATTGAAGGCCTCAAAAAAGGGGGGAAGGACTCCGTTATTGAGGGGAGCGAAGATGAATATGACCTCCTTGATAAACAAGATGATTCTCCCACTGTCCGTTTGCTAAATATGATTATTATCGAAGCGATCCAACAAGGATCCTCTGATATTCACTTTGAACCGCTTGAAAGTAAAATGGCTATTCGGTACCGGATCGATGGTGTTTTGCAATTTCGCCATTCCCCTCCTTTAGATCTTTGCAAGCAACTTTTAACGCGTATCAAAGTGATGTCAAAAATGGATATTTCGGAGTACCGCCTTCCTCAAGACGGACGGATCAAACTTCGGATGGGTGGAAGGCAAATCGATTTTCGCGCAAGCACGGTACCTGTTGTGTATGGAGAGCGTATTGTCCTTCGAATTCTCGATAAGAGCAACATCGTTTTAGGACTTGATAAGATGGGAATGGAAGAAGGGACATTGAAGAACTTTCAGAAATTTATCCATCAAAACCAAGGGATTGTTCTTGTCACAGGTCCGACAGGAAGTGGAAAGACAACGACTCTGTATAGCGCAATTAATGAGATTCACTCGCAAGAAGTCAATGTGATGACCATCGAAGATCCCGTTGAATATAAACTTGCGGGGATTGCACAAATTGGGGTGAATCCAAAAATTGATCTTACGTTTGCAAAAGGGCTCCGCCATATTTTAAGGCAAGACCCTGATGTGATAATGATAGGAGAAATTAGGGATAAAGAAACTGCAGAAATTGCCATTCAATCTTCACTTACTGGTCATTTAGTTTTAAGTACACTACATACCAATGATGCCCCTTCAGCTCTTACACGACTTGTTGATATGGGAATAGAGCCCTACCTTCTTTCTTCTTCAGTGCTTGCTATCTTGGCGCAACGACTCGTTCGCCGTATCTGCGGCGGATGCAAAGAAGCCTACATGCCCACCTCTCAAGAACTCGAGGATTTGCAGCTGAAGAAAGGAAAACTCTATAGGGGCAAAGGATGCAATACTTGTTTTGGTTCCGGTTATCGGGGGCGAGTGGGAATCTATGAACTCATGCCCGTTACGGGTCCAATCAAGCAGCAACTTCTTCTGAGTGCGGATGCAAATGCGTTGCAGAAAACTGCGATGGAATTAGGAATGGCATCTCTTCGCTCTGAAGGAGGGAAACTAGCGCAAGAAGGCATTACAACGACTGCTGAAATCCTTCGGGTCACTCGGCAATTAGAACTCTACAATTAGTGAGATAGGTTCATGGCACTCTATCAATATACAGCACTTTCAGGAGAAGGTCGGCGCAGGATGGGGATGATCAATGCCGACTCGATCGAGCTTGCTAAAGAACGTCTTCGGAAGCAGCAAATTCTTGTTACAAAATTAGTTTCCTACACGAAAAGAGGAGATGAGCTTACTCTTTCTTCAGCACTATTAGTCGGATTTACAAGAGATCTTCATGTCCTTCTTAGAGCAGGGTTGCCTCTATACGATAGTCTCCTAACTCTGGAAGAAAAATATCGCCGTACCAAACTCCACCCCATTTTCCTTGATTTGTGTGATCAAGTGAAAGAAGGACGCCTTTTTTCGGAGGCTCTCAAGGATTATCCTAAGGTTTTTGATCCGGTTTATCTCTCCATGATCAGAGCTGGAGAAAAATCTGGATCTTTGCAACAAAGTTTTGCAGAGCTTGAAAAGCTTATAGGCCGGGATCAAGCATTAAAGAAAAAGCTTTCTTCCGCCATGATTTATCCCGCCTTTCTAGGAGTTTTTTGTCTCACAGTTATTTCTGTCCTCCTCTTTTTCCTCATTCCTTCGATGAGCGAGCTTTTTGAAGAGAGGCAACTTCACCCAATGACAGAAGCTGTTTTAGCGCTTAGTCACTTCTTAAATGCGCACACTTTCTTTCTTTTCATGACAGGTGCTGGCACTCTGTTATTTTTTCTTTTTTTCCTCCGCCATCCGAGAGGTCAAGAAAAAATAAAACAGGCCATGCTCCATGTTCCTATTGTCAAGCGGCTTTTCATCGAAACCATTATGGCACGTTTTTGCCGTGTTTTTTCCATCCTTTTTAATGGGGGCGTATCGATGATAGAATGCCTTCGCCTCGCAAAGAAAGTGATGAAGCATCCCTCATTTGAAGAGATTGTAACCGAGGCAGAGAAAAAAGTTCTTGAAGGGCGCCGCCTCTCCGAAGAGTTTCAAAAGTCTCCGCTGATCCCGACCCTTGTTGTTAGAATGCTCTCAATCAGCGAAGAGTCAGGTCGGGTTGCCGAGATGATGAATCATCTCTCAGATATTTATGAAGAAGATATTGAAAGAAGTTTAACACGCCTGACCTCGTTTGTTCAGCCAGTGATGCTTCTTTTTTTAGGTGTAGTGGTTGCAGTGATCCTTTTAGCGGTCCTTCTTCCCCTTACCGACGTCAGTTCAATTTTACAATAAGGAAGAACCATGAAGAAAAAATATGCAATGACCCTCCTTGAGATCATGATAGTGATCTTCATCATCGGCATTATCGGAAGTGTGATTGGTTACAACATGCGAGGGAGTCTCGATAAAGGAAAAGCGTTTAAGACAAAAGAAGGTGTGAACAAGCTTTATGAGATTGTTCAACTTGAGGAAGCTCAAGGAACCCTTCTGAATCCCGATCTAGATCTTAAGACAGCAGTGGAGCGGTTAATCACGAATTCTGGGCTTGTTCGGAAGCCATCAGATTTGATGAAAGATGGTTGGGGAAATGTCTATGAATTTAAACAAAGTGGCAAGGATGGCAAGGAGCTGCGCATTACCTCAGACAAATATGAGAGTTATTGTGATGCCAAAGGAATTCAAGAACGGTATCCATGGGACAACGACGCGGATTCACACTCATAGAGCTTTTCCTCACCCTTGGTTTGATTGCTATGGTGGGAAGTGTTCTCCTTATTCAGGCAAAACCGATGCTTGATCGGTATCATTTTCGCCAAGGGGTTTCAAAGCTTGAGCGGGAGATTCGGTTTTCTAAGCGTCTTTCTGAGGTGGCCCATGCAGATATCGAGTTTCAGATTGAGGACACAAAGGCTGGACTAGAGTGCAAGCGGCTAACCGATGAACCTCTCAAGCTTCCCCGCACCTTAGATACAGTTATCAAGATCCCCCACCTTCATCTAGAAGAAAAGAAAAAGCTTTCTGTGACTTTTACTGGTTCAGGGGCATTGATAGGAGAGAAACACTTTACCGTTTCAAATAACAAAGAAAAATTGGTTGTGAAAGTACCTACTCATGCGACTCATCAAAAGCGATATGAATCCTCTGAGGGTGAATGACATAAATTTCTTAACAGAACTTAGCATAATAATCCTTTCTCTGGGACGGTTCTCCTCAGGCGATTAGTAGCAGTTGTAATTTCTACTTCGTTTAATACCAAAAGATGGCTCAAGCGCTTTTTGATGAACTTTAGGATCTCTTTGTTCCAGACGATGACTTTATCGTCCCACTCATCCTCATGATATGGATCCCACTTCACGACTGTGAGTTCTAACCCTTTCCAACCTAGAGGACGAAAGGTAAAAACTCTATCAATAAACACCTCAACTTTCGGATAACGGGGCAGGTCTTTGATGCAATCAAAACCATTAACTATCGTGGTTTTTATGGAGCTCAGGTCAATAGTTTTACCTGCTTTAGGAGCAAGAGCTATTGGAGAACTGCGAAGAGAGGCTAACGTGGGTGAGTACTCAATATGGAGCGAATAGTTAAAGAAATCACTTCTTTGAATCGGTCTTGGTTTTCCATCTTTACATTCAACAAGAACTTCTTGAATACCTACATTTTTTACGATCCCATGAATCCGAGTGCCGCCTTCAACAAAGGAAACAATATATCCAACATCTATACCTCTTCTGAGTTCTAAATGTCTTATCCGATTGACGAATGATCCATATTGGAATTTTAAAGCAAAGGAAATTATCATGAGGACAATGGGTAAGCCCTGTAAAGCCAGAGATTGAAGTTTCTCTATCTTAGTGGTGTCAGCATGTTTTTCTTTTTGTGAAGCTTCTGCTGTTTTTTGTTTTCCACTTTTATTCGGTTTGTTTTCATAAATAATTCCACAGAAGAGAACAGTCATGAGAAGAAATGAAAATATTTGGAGAAAAAGAGCTTTCAACTTTGCGTGTTTTCGATGAGAGGTATAAAGCCTTGCTTGGGGGAATTCTCGACCTCTTTTGCGGACATTGCACAGATGGATTGTCAAAATTAAAGCAAATATGGATGATAAAAAAATGCTTCTTGCAGTTCCGTGAATTGTTCCTTCAAACCAATATGCAGTCACTACTAGTACAATAATTGGCAATAAAGCAGTCATAGATCTTACGTGGAAGTAAACATCTATCTGTCTCAAAATTGTCTGTGGTGTAAGCACCTCTTTTAACACTGCAAAAACAAAGAATCCGATAACAGCAGCAGCAAAAACTAACAGAAAAAAGATCTGTGTATATTGACTAAAAGTAGCTGAGTTTGGACCCAAAAGAAAGAGAGTCAAAAGACATGAAAAAAAAAGAAACATGCAAAAATCTTTTAATAGGTCATTCTGTTTCATCCATTTAGATTTAGGTCGTGGGTTTCTTTGCGTGGCTTTTTTAGTACGAAGTAGGATAGTCGAAGCGATTGCTAATACGAAAGGGAACGTAATCATTAAAGCGCTTTGTTTATCGAACACAGGTAGGTCTATGGTATTCGTCATAAAAAATTTCTCTTGTAGAACCGTTAGGAAGGTTCATTTTAGAAAGGCCTGAGGGGCCATACTCATATGTTGCCATTTCTTGCATAGGATCTATCGTTTGAACAAGTCTGCTCAACGAGTCATAAGAGTAGTGCGTTTTTCGATATGAAGAGTCTGTATGAGAGATCAGGTTTCCTGAAGCGTCGTAGCTAAAGCAAGATGCTTTCCCCTGTGAGGAGATTTTTGTGATGTGGTCGCGGTTATCGTAGTCATATTGGATTGTTTTCCCTTGGGCCTTTGCTTTGATTAGGCGATGTCTTGTGTCATACTCTCTGGTGACTGTGATCCCGTTGGGGAGCTCGATTCGGGTAGGGAGTCCTTGGTGGTTATAGTTGTAAGTTTCTTTTTGGCCGCCTGGGAAAGTGATAGAGTCCGGGAGGTTGGAACCGTCTTGATAGGTATAGGTCGTGAGATACATTGGACTTCCTTCGATTAGAGATTGCCCATTGGAAATTGCAATAGAGGATAGAATAAAAGGATGGTAAAGGGCGATCAAACGTCCCAAGGAGTCATATTCATAGACAGATTTGATTCCTTCGCCATCGATCTTTTGTGTAAGCTGACCTCGGGAGTTGTATGAAAAGTACTGCGTTCCTTCATAGGGGCTTACGGCCTTGGAAACCCTTCCTGAAGCGTCGTACTCATATTCCACTTCAAGTCCACTGCTTGTGACAACTCTTTTTGGGCCAGTGTCCTGGCCATAGGTAAACTGAATGTCTCTACCCAGCGCATCTTGGATGAGCTGAGGACGATACTGAGAGTCAAAATGATGTGTGTAAGAAGACGTAGTACTTGCAAACCCCGCAGATCGATTACTGAGGTTAAAATCTTGGGTTATGAGATGGTTTCCGATGGTTTGCTGCGTCGCGCGATGGTATTTGTCGTATTTGGCTTCAAAGACCTTGTTTCCTAGGCCGTTGTAGATTGAGAAAAGCCTACTATTCTCATCATAATCATAGCTTGAGAGCCTGCCCTCATTGTCTCTCACATCTTGGAGCCGCCCTTTAGAATCATAATCGTAGAAAAGGGTCTTCCCTCCAGGTCCGGAAACGGACGTCAGCAGAGCTCCTACATACTCTAAGATAAGAGACTGCCCTGAAGAATGAGAGATCTCTAGGAGCTGCGTATTTTCGTAATGGTAGGTGAGCCCATTGCCATGATGATCTAAAAGACAAGTGAGATTGCCTTGGGAATCAAAGGTAAGCGTCTCACTCTGCCTATACCACGAGAAGTTGTCCTGACTATCCTGTAGAAGGTAGGAGTCAGACCCTTCCCTTTGGTAGATGGGTTGCTGCTCCTGATTTAATCCAGAAAGGGAGTAGATAGATTCAACGCCCTCCATTCGGACGATTACTTGTGGGTAAAGACTTAGGGTTGTTCCATTGCTAAAGCTGAAAGGAATGAGAGGATGATTAAAATAGATTTTGGCTGGGACGTTATCCCACCCCCTCCCAAAGAGGACATTTTCATCGTTAAAGGAGCTGTAGGTGCGGACAAAAGATAGGGGGATGGATTCTCCAGGATAAAAGAAATCGACAAATGTTTTATGGACCTCGCCCACCTTGAGCGATTTTCCGGCTTGGCTAGCAACTGCGGTCATCCCATTTCCGAAATCCCAGCTTGAGGCTGCATCATCAGGGCGCTCTCGCAAAATCTCTTCTTTGATCTGATCCAATTGAGCGTTCTTTTGTATAAAATAGTTTTCTCCATTCAGAGTGTAGACAACTCCTCCAACCAGGTATTGTCCTTCACTCATATTCGCTGTAATGGGTGAATACTTGGGAGTTTCAAAATAGCTTGGAGTATAGGATCGAAAAAATGAGAGATCGAAAGGAAGATTTTTCTCGCAGATCCACTTGACAACCGCTGTGATTTTCCCCAGTCTTTTCAATTCGGTTAAGATGGGATATTCTAGGGAGAAATGGTCGTAGTACCCAGTGAAATGGTGAGCAAACTTTTCTGCTGCGATGTCTTCAATAGCGCCCTTTTTCATTAGAGTAGATTCTGTAAGGACCTCCATCCGGGCTTCACTAAAGACCATGGAGGTTCCATCCTGAGATTCAGCAAGGGTGATCCTTTGAGGGACGAACCACAGCCGGCAGTACGTGTTAGTTGAAGGGCTCCCTTCCTTTTCTCGAAGTGCTTGCAGGCTTTTGTATCCTGGTACGGAAGACTTCACTGCTTTTCCCGTCACGTTATCTCTACCAAGAGACAAAACTTTAAGGATTCTATCAGCTTCAAACATCACCTGTCCAAAGCGGGTGTTTTCCGTTTCTCCAAAGTAAGTGACAGCCATGCAACCGCCTGTTTGTTTTTTCGGGTTCTTGTAGCCGGGTTCCATAGAGACCCCAGGGCTTTCAGGCCCCCTAGCTCCAAGCCCATAAATAGACCGAACGGCTACTGCTAAATCATCCATGTCCATCTGTGGTAGAGCAAGATTTTTCCTTCCATAAAGGATCATTTGACCCGTTTTCGCGTCATAGATTACTCCCGAAATCTCACTCAGCTCTGTGAAGAACTCGGCGCTTTTGTCAAGCAACACTCCTCCATAGTTAGGGCGGCAAAAATGGAGGTCAATAAAACTCGAATGGGTATCTCTCCCAAAAAGACTTCCTGAAGAGGGGCTGTCTCCAATTAAAATAGCGCCCTTCTGCGGTAAGAAGTTAGGATGAATATGCTGCTTTTCTCTAGAAATCCAATCACACAAAATAGCAGGATTTGAAACGTCCCCTTCCTCTTGCAGCCCAAAATGGGGATGAGGATAGCCAACTGCATCCAATGCTTTTATCACATGATCAACACAGTTGTTTCCAATGAGGCTATAATTGTTATCATACATAGCTCTTAAGGCACGGCTTTGCATCTCCGGCGTGATCCAGATCCTCATGTGTACCGTCTTATCACAAAGTGACCTGATATTCTCCCTACGTTCAATTAGTGGCCCCGGATGCATTCCGGCAGTAAATTCGTTTCCATGCTCATCAACTCCTCCGACCCACGCATGTCCGCCCAAAGACATGCGTCCACTAGGAAGGATTGTTCCCGGAGGATTAGAATAGAGGTCTAAGGGAACCAGAGTTTCACTAAGCCCATCAGGATCGATATAAGTGAGAGGATTATTGAGAGCAAAAGCATAAGGGTTGAGTGTTTGGGTTTTTTTGAGGTTTCCAAGGAAAGAATCTGGGGAAATAAAGCGCCCTATTGCTGGGTCATAATATCTATGGCGAAGATAGATAAGCCCTGTTTCTTCATCTTTCTCTTCACCATTGAAGCCGTAAGATATTTGAGAGGTGTTTGAATGCGGGACCCCAAAAGTGTCATATTCAAGTTCTGTAATCGTTCCATCGTGATTTACAAGATGGGAAACACTTTTCCCAGGATGAGAATAAAGAAAATAGGAAGATCCCTTTTCCGTTTTTTGAGCTGTTCTAGAAAGGCCATAAGAATATTTCTTGGTTTCTCCGTCTGGGGTGATTTCCATCAAAACTCGACTCAAAGGAGAAATAGGATCATTGATAAAATGTGTTGTTTTTCCATTGATCGTTTTAGACATGCGGTGTCCCAAGCCATCATACTCAAATTCGACTTGGGAAGCTCCGTCATCATAAGAAACGAGTTTTCCTGCGGGATCGTAAGAATACAATGTCTTTTTCTCCGGGGAATTTTTTTGAACCAGGTTTCCCACGCTGTCATATTCATAATGGGTATTCCCCTCTTGAATCAAGCGGTTATGGCTATCATAAACGTAACAAATCGTTTCCGAAGCTGTTTCTTTTGTGAGTCGGTTTCCCAATGCATCATGGCTGTAGCGTTCAAACTCTCCATCGCTACTCTTTGCAAGGACAAGTCGGTTGAGAAGGTCGTATTCATATGTGGTTATTTCGTTGTGATTTGGAGTTTTCTTCTCCAGGGAGATGCAATTTCCCCCTTTATCGTAGCTGTAGTAGTAATGCGCGATCAATCTTTCTTGATGTTGATGGAGAACCTCTGAAATATTAAAGGAAGCATCATAGACATAAGAGGTTGAGATTCCATTAGGAAGGGTTTCTTTCAGAATAAGATTTGTTACATCATCATATTCATAACGGGTGATACCAGAGGAGTCTTCCATCTGTGTCAGGCGCCCGCTGGCGTCATATTTATAATCGATGGTTTCTCCGTCTGGATAAGCAATTTGAGTCAATTGTCCCCTAAAGTCGTACTGATAGGTGATCTCTTTACCGAAAGGAAGTTTAACTTTTTCAACTTGATTCAGAAGATTATGAGAAAAGTTTGTTGTTCCTAGAGGCCCTTCGATTGTCGTTAAGCGACTGTTGAAATCATAGGAATAGAAAAAATTCTTGCTGTTAGGATGACGTGCTTCAGTTAATCTACCGATGGGGTCGTATTCGTAACATATTTCTCCATTCCCAGGAATGTATGCTTTAGAAATATTTCCATTGAGATCATAGGAATAATCAGCAAAAAGAGAAAAGGAGAACAAAAGACTAAAGATTAAAAAAGGAAGGCTATTAATTCTTTTATCCATTTAATTATGGGTTGTTAGTTGGTTCAGATAAAGAATAAAGACAATGCCATTTCCAGGTAATTTTGGGTTTGAGATCATTCCGGTCTAGAACAGTTTGATCTAGCTGATAAGCATAGTCGAATGGCCCACCCGGTATGGAGTACATACTTAAAATCTCCACAGGAAATGGAGCTTTGACATGGGGGACAAAGCAATGCAAAGTGCCAAAAGGAGGGCAATTAGATTTATTTCTCAGCCTAACAAAAAGATAAATTTTATTCGAGTTAAGCAATTGGTTATTAGTTAGCTGTGTGATAATGCAATCAGCTTTTGTTGAATTAAAAATGGCTCTAAGCTGTTCCCAATTGATGATATAACACTGAACATCGATATATTTTGCATATTGTGGGCGTGAGAACATCAAATGAGAACCCGGATCCATGTTGACCGCTTCAACTGGGGTTGCAAACAAGAGAAGCAGGCTTGCAGTGATTGAAAAAAGGCTTTTTTTAATCATTGAGTTTTCCTCATTTTAACGGGTAACAATCGAGTTGATTCCATTCATATGTGATGACTGGCTTAGGGTCCCAAGGGTTAATCTGGCCTGTGTTAAAACGGATGATAAAATCGTAATAAGTTTCCATTTTTGGGGGCATGTTCATGATTTTGACGGGGAAGGGGAATCCACAATCAGGAACAAAACAGTGAAGCATTCCCGATGCTGCCATATCTCCAGCATTCTTCACACGGATCAGAAAATAGACAACTGAGTCAAGATCGAGCTCTTTTGTTGGTAGTTGGGTGATGGATGGATTCTCTTGGTTTAAGAATTCTCCAAGCTGCTCCCTTGTGACAATATAACATTGAACATCGATATGTTTTGCGTATGTTAGGGTCGATTGTCCTTTGTTTGGATTGGAATCTACTGTCTTGGTTTTGGGGTTGCAAGAGGCCAACATTAAAATAGCTATTATAAAAAACGCTCTCATGGTTCGCTCCTTTTTGTAAAAGAAGATTTAGACTAGCGCACGCAACTTTTTAAACTCAAGGACGAAAAGAGAAAGAAAAGTCGATTGGTATTATCACGTGGATGGGGCACCTCTTGATCTCTGAAGAATGGCGTCGATTGTTTCGTTAGAGAGGAGCTCAAATGATTGTTGGAGCGTGATTTCTTTTTGGCTAATGTGGTCCTTCAGGGTGGCTTGAATGGTGTAGATTCCGGTAGAGTAGAATTTTTCGCATCCCTTCTTGTAAGGTTGGAGTCTTATTCCTATGGATTTTTCAACTTTTTGGACAAAAAATCGGCTGGGAATCTTTTTGCTCGTTGCGGGGATATCACGATCTTCATAGATTTTGGCCTTATCAGGAGAAAAGACCTCAACATCGCAAGTGACATGGGCGTTTAGGTTGTCATCCAAGTCAGCGCCTGTAAAAAGCATGTAGATCATAATGGAGGCTTCTTCCATAGGATAGGGGATAGAGGAAATAGGATGGCCAAAGGGGCCACTCATGATTGGCATTTCTTCCCACTTTTGGTCGAAATCTAAGTCATCGGTTACTAGAATGGTTCCCCTGAACATTCCGTCTCCCTCGAAAAGATTTTTCTTATGTAGGTCGTGCAGCTCATCTAACAAGAGGGTTAAGTCTTTTTTTACTTGACCTGTTTTTTGGTTTGATTCCTTGAGGAGAAGGGTGTAGATGCGGTGGTGTTTAAAGGCTAATTCTTTCAACAGAGCGAGTGTTTCTTGCTTTGACTGGTTGAAGTGGTTAGGGTTTTTGAAGTCTGTAGAGGAGGGTTCGAGCAGATTGATGATTTTTTTTACATATCGCTCATCTCCTGTAATATAGAAATGATCACTCATGAATTGGGCTATGCCGGGAAAGTTTGGAGAAAGGTTTAAAACAGGTTCAGGCTTAATTCTAAAAGATGCGATTGTTTGAGCTGGCCAGTTTGCTTTTAATGCGGTTTGAATGGCTTGCTCTTGGAGGCCGGCAAAATAAAGGGAGTTGACTAAAGAGGTTTGGCAATCGTATGTGAAACCATTATCAAACATCCATCCGACAATGCTGCTTGGATATTCTTTTGCAAGCGCTGTTGTGACTCCTTTGATACGGTCTAGGCAGTTTAAGTCTGAGGCTTCCTTGAGGATTTGTTTTGCAGTTTCAGGAGTGGGGTCGATATAAAAAAATTCTATCCTATCCACAAACTGTGGGTGGTTTCTAAAGTCTACTTCTGCAAAGCAAGGAAGAAATGTTGAAATGAGCAGTAGAGTTCTTAATAGCTTCATTTAAATTCTCCTGAAGGAAAGTGCACTTGGGGGAGAATATGGCAAATGACTAGAATTTCTGAAAGTGAAATAAAAAAATTAGTAAGGCGAAAGATTAGCAAAAATGGGAGTTTTTTCTATGGAAAAGTTAGAGGAGATTGTCAGGGCTGCGTTGAGGTAACCCTTCTTCTTGGGTAGAGAAAAAAGGATCTAAGCAGTATGATGAAGGGAAAAATATTTTTGGTGATGACAATGAAATTTAAAGCACTTCTATTCAGCCTAGCTCTACTGCCTATACTCGTCTTTGGACAGGAAAGAATTGATCCTGTGGTTGCCCCCGTGGCAACGGAACTGAAAGTACGGATGCCTGAGTGGCGCCCGAAAGTTTTTGAGCAGTTTCCAAGTGGGGCTCCAAAGCTTGTTCTCTTTTATTCAGAAAATGATCGGGGAGAAGAGGAAGCTGTAAAGCGGATACACTTTTATGAAGGTGGACGTCCAATGGAAGAAACTGATCTGACCGTTGTTGATGAAAAATCACCAGGGTTTGAAGCTTGGAAATCGACTGTTGTTCCTCACGGAGTAAGTGTCCGATTTAGAGAAAGTGGAGAGGTGGAGAGACTTGTCTATTTTGATCGAGGACTACCACAAGGGCCAATGAAGGTTTTTTATCCAAATGGGCAACTCAATCACGTGACGACATACAAGCAAGGAAACCCTGAGGGGAAAATCTATTCCTATCATGAAAATGGTCAAGCTCTTGCTGAAGGCACGTACAAGGATGGGAAGCTTGAGGGTGACTATGTGCGCTTCTTCGCCTCTGGAGAGAGAGAAGTCCTAATTCCTTATGTTGAGGGAGAAATTCATGGAAAACTCATTGAGTGGTATGAAAATGGAAGTGAAAAAGTTGAAAACCGTTATGTGCATGGAAAACTTCATTCAGAAGGCAACCAATCCGCTGTAATTCGTTATGATGAAAATCATACCATCGTTGAACTGCAAGACTTCTTTCAAGGAAATCCCCACGGTGACCACATCAAGTATCATCCGAATGAGCGCCAAAGCTACCATGCTCGATATGTCAATGGACAGCTCGATGGGATGGAGCAATGGTTTAACAGTGATGGAAAAGTCGTTGGAGAAAGTGAATACGTTCAAGGAAAAAAAGTGGGTAAGCATTGGAAAAAGCATGAGAATGGGACGATTGCCTACCTCGCCACTTATGATAAAAAGGGACGGTTGAAAGAACCTGTGCGGGAATTTGATGAAAATGGTCAGAAGGTTGTTGAGTACTCAGTGAATCAAAAGGGGCAGTATGAAGGAAGTCTTCAGGCCTGGTATTCGGATGGAAAATTAAAAGCAGATTGCTTCTATGTTGATGGTGAATTTGACGGAGAGCAAAAACAATATTATTCTTCAGGTCAACTTAAACTGCATGGCCATTATAATCATAAGGTCAAAGAGGGTCTGTTTCAAGAATGGCATGAAGATGGGAAGCTTGCTTTCGAAGGAAACTTCAAGGAAGGGAATAAAGATGGTGAATTCATTGATTGGTATCCTAATGGACAAATGAGCATGCGTAAAAACTTCAAGAATGCTCTTTTTGATGGTGATCAAAGAGAGTGGTACGAAGATGGAACAGCAAAACTGGAAGCACGCTACGAAATGGGGAAAAAAGATGGGACTTTCAGAAGTTGGAATGAGAAAGGGCAACTCCTTTTTGAAGGAGCCTTCGATCAAGACCGTCCGATAGGGAGTCACGTTGCTTATTATGATTCAGGGCAGAAAATGGAAAACTTCCACTTTCTCGATGGGAAAAAAGAGGGAAAGCATGAGCAATACTATTTAACAGGACAGCTTAAACTAACTGAAACCTTTAAAGAAGATCTACTTGATGGCGCGTCTCTCGGATATTATGAGGATGGATCTGAAGCATTTATCCGAAACTTTAAGGGTAATGTCTCAGTAGGGAAACAGAAAGAATTTTTCCCTTCATCAGAGAAAAAAGAAGCTGTTGTAGCAAATCTTTACTCCTATAATGAGAAAGGGGAGCTACATGGCGAACAGAAGGCATTTTATCCTAGTGGGACGATCAAGACACAGATTGCTTACGAAGATGGGCAGCTGCATGGCTTAAAAGGGCTCTGGGATGAAGAGGGCAACCTTCTTGAGGAGTCTAAATATGTCAAAGGAAAGATAGAAGGACGTCATTTCGAAAAAGATCAAGAAGGGCGAGAGATTGTTTACAATTACAAAAACAATCGCCGAGAGGGGCCGCACTTTGTCTATTACCCTCTTGATGTGACAGATGGTGAGAAAGTCAAGGCGATTGAAGCTTTTTATAAAGACAATAAATTGCACGGAGAAGCAGCAGAATATGATCCAAGTGGTGCAAAAATCAGCGTGACGACCTATAAATCTGGGGTAAAGGATGGTGATGCTGAATTATTTCATCGGAATGGAAAGACTGCAATCCGTCTCACATTTAAAAACGACCTTAGAGAAGGAGCTTCTTATCAGTACTACCCAACTGGTCAGGTTTACAAAGAAGTAGAATTTCAAAAGGATCAGAAAGTAGGAAATGAAAAGACCTACTTCACAGATGGGCGTTTAAATAGCGTCTATGGCTACTTGGAAGGGCAGCTTGAAGGTAAGGCGCAACATTGGAATGAATCTGGCGTGCTCATCTTTGAAGCTGAATACAAGGATGGGAAGCAGCATGGAAAATTCATGAAGTACTACGACAACGGAAAGCCTCGCCTCGAACAGTATTTTGTTGAGGGCAAGCTAGATGGTATTAAGAAGAGTTTTGATGCAGAAGGAAATGTGGTTGAAACCCGCTATGAAAATGGGGTTAGAAGCACGCACTAAGTCTTTCCAATAATTTCGTAAAGGAAGGTGCTTCCCACCTTCCTTTTCTTTTTTACTTCCAAGTGAGTTAGCTCAGGAAAGGCAATCTCTTTGATCCCACTCTCTTCTAGAAAGAGAAGCCCTCCCACATGAAGAAGATGGAGGGAATCAACTAAGGCTAAAGCTTTTTCTGCTAGTCCTTTTTCGTAAGGGGGATCGATATAAATCAGGTCAAATGACTTCCCCTTCAACTTATGGATAAGAGTAAATACATCTCCTGCATAGAGGGTGGAGAGTGGGGAGAGATCAAGGTCATTTAAGTTTTCGCGAAGGGCCTTTATGGCTAAAGGGTTTTTCTCGATAAAGGTTGCTTCCGTAGCTCCCCGACTCAAAGCTTCAATTCCCATAGCGCCTGATCCTGCAAAAAGGTCGAGAAATTGAGCTTCTTCGACATGGTGTTGGCAAATATTAAAGACAGACTGGCGCAGCTTCTCTGAAGTAGGACGTGTTGCAGTTCCTTTGGGAGTTTTTAGAGATTGATTTTTTAAAAAGCCGCCAGTAATTCTCATGCTCTTATCCCTACAATCTAATTTCTCATCGGATGCATTGCTACGATTGCTTCATTTATTATTATTTTGTATGCCTTATGCTCTGTGTTACGTTCATCTAGGTTACTTAAAAGTACGTCCTTGTTTGCTCTTGCCGCTGCAAGATTATTAGGGGGAGCAAGGAGAATATACGCGCCTCTTTGAGCAGACATTCGTGGAAGCCTAGAATTTGGGTAAGGAGCCGCTCTATGCTTGATGCCAGTAGGTAGACTTTTTGTTCCAACCTTAGTCAATACGACAGGTTGATATGAAGGGATTTCTTTTCCTAAAGCTTGTTGAATTCTCAAAATCTCGGGCAGTAATATCCCTTGAAGTTGGTCTTTTATACCCATAATTTTATCGTTCTTTATATGAGAATATAATTTTTTTGTTCGAGAGTCTTTTTCATCAGAAGGCATATTATCAAGTTGATAACTACAGTAAAACATTATTGTGGCAATCAAATGGGCAGTAAAGGAAATAGGAGTTGAAATTATGGCTGAAGCCCACGTGCTAGGGAGTTGCAAGTCCTTAGGGCCACAAATATAGCGGCACTGTTTACCAAAAATCCCTCCAATAGATATTAGTGATCCTGTTAGGATAATTGCGGGAAAAATCTCGTGATTCCTTTTACTATGAGCAAGCTCTTTAGCAGAAAAGTATGTTGTTGCTAAGGCAGCAAGCCCCATCTGGGAGCTAATACTTGGAACCGTATAGGTCAAACAGGCAGATAAAACAAACATTCCAATAGCAGTCGCGATCGTTTTGTCGCCAGTAGCTTTTTCTGTGTTAAGATGGATGATTCCTTTTGCTGCGAGAGAAGAGACATCTATAATAGCATGTAAAGTTAAAAGAGATGCTAGAACAGATAAAGGTCCTTTTACGAGCAAAGAGATTTTAGAGACACTAGGATTGACCCAGCTATCACGAAACCCTCTGCCGATAAGTGATCCAAGAGTGATGATATGGATCAGTCTCATTGAAAAGGGGACAGCAGCCTTTTTTGAGTCGCCAAACCAAGACTTTGCCCATAAGGACCAAGAAGGGTTCTTAGTTTGCTGTTCTTTCTCATAATTTATCCCAGTATATATCGCTGAACCGATTCCCATTGTATATAGATACGTATTTTCTGATCCTTTGTATGCAAAGACTGTAAAAATGATTCCTGCCGCGATGGAACTAATTTCTTTGTTTAGTGGATTTGGTTCATAGGTCAAACATTTTTTTAGAATAGATTTGTCCTGTCCTGGCAAGTATCTGGAAATTTCCATGAAAACATATCTCTTTTTGAAAAATTTACGAGGATTGTATCAGTTCTAGGGATTGATTCCCATGATGAACTTATGGGCCTGTCGGAAACATCGAGTACAGGGATAGGTTTATCGGGTTGCTGTAGGAATCGCATGAGGGTTTAAGATTCGCTCAGCTTCTGCTAGAAAGAAAGGGTCATCTTTTTCGAGATAGTAATCGTAACAGACATAAGCCCTCTGAAGAGCAAAGCCACGCTTAATCGTGTTAGATGCCCTTTCCGCGTGTTTAAATGAAATGTGTTGCTTGATATTCACCCATTGATCCCCACAGCGTCCTTGAAGGATCAGGTCGAAATCTTTGAGATCGTCAATGGTTCCATAAATAGTATATGCACGGTCAGCATATAGAGCCGGAAGGGTGTGTTGATTGGGGTAGAACTCGATCCCTGTTTCTTGTTTCACATCGGTAACATGAATCTGCACATCTTTAGCAACTAAGCTTTCAATGTGTTTCACCATAACAGCAAGCTGTCTTGAGAAAGCAGCATGTGTTTTTGAGTACATTAGCTCACCATTATTAAAAGTACTAAGGAGATCGAGCATCGTGAGGTTGTTATCACTGCTTGCTGTTGCAGTGTGCACAGAAAAGCGGCCTTTACTTGCCTGCAGAAGTTCTTGGAAATCGTCTTTATGAGTTTTAAAGTTTTGAAACGAATGCCCGTCAGTAATCATGACAATGACATTTTCTTTTTTTGGATCAAGATATTTGGTGACGCTTGATAGGAGATCAAATGAATCGTAATTGATGAAAAATCCACGGTATGCCCGATCATATAAAAAGCGGTTTGCTTGATCTTTACTCCGGCTGTTCCACGCTACAGAAGTTTCACTAAACGGGATTAATTCTGCATCGGCAACAAGAATATTAAAAGAGTCTCCTTCCTTTAAGTATCCAAGTGAGCGGCTGACACCCTCTTTAAAAACACCAAAACGGTGCTTCTTTATACTGCTGGATCCATCAATGACAAAAATGAAGTTTTGATGAGGTGAGGAAAATTGAAGAGAAGGTTTTGCCTTCATCTTTATAGCAAAGAGATAGCCCTTTCCATCTTCCCTTCTTGAGTAATGAACCTGAGTATCAAACTCTTCCCGATATGTTGCAGTTTCTAAATAGGAAGGAGGAGGGATTTCTGTTAAGAATGCTTGTGTAAAGCGGCTGGACTGATTTAAGGAGCGGACCTCGGTTTCGCTAACCCCTCCTTGAATCTTAGGCTTGGTTAGGGCGATCATCCCTGACGGGGCACTATTTTCTTGGTTGTAATCTTCCAGTATCTCTTTTGCCTGAGAGTGAATCATATCCGTGTCTGGTTTTTCGACGGAGGCTGAGGCAATTGAAACATCGGAGGGTATTCTAGATGGCAGGCTTTCTTTTTCAAGCAGCTTTCTTGTATTGGGATATTGCATATCGCGGTTTGTAAGATCGACAATGACATTTTCTGCTGGAAAGTCTTCAAATGCCTTTTGAGGTGTTGTTTGATGCTTCCTTGGAGTGATCTGCTTCGAGCTTAGATAAGGGAGGTGAAGGCCTTCTATTGCCTCAACAAACGTTGTATCTGTTTGCTTCATCACATACTCTAAGTTTTCCTCAAGCATAGACAGAGAGCTCTCTTCCATTGCTAAATGAGGCACCTCTGGAGGATAAAAAGAGGGGCGGAGGGGTTCATGAAGGGTATCTTTCAGAGGGACAAGAGACTCTGTTTCCCTTGAAAGTGAAGGGGTGATCTCTTGAGGGGTTGCTGCAATCATTTGATCGAACTTCGGGAAGGTATCTAAAAGAGTGTTCTCACTTGAAAAATTTTTCTGAGGGGTTATCTTCTTATCCTTGACCTTAGGCAAGGGAAGGCTTTTTAAATTAATGCTTGAGGATTCCCTTTCTATCTGCTTGTCAAAGGCAGGTTCTTCCTCTCGAAGTTTGAAAGCAATGGTCTGATCTGTCCTTAGATCTAGAGGGCTAGACGGAGGATACTTATTGGAATCAAGAGCAATAGACTTATCAGATAGATAGGGAACAACATGTTCAATAGAAGGTTCTTGCTCAGCTCCATGATCCTTGAGGTCAAGATGAGTAGAAAGGTAGGTTTGCGATTCAAAGCTCATCCTTGAAGGGGTAGTTTTCCCCTCCGGAAAAGTCATCCCCCCAGCGATCATTGGAAGGTTTTCTTTAACTTTTTCCTTGGGAAATTCAAAGGTGGAAGATGAGGGCTCAAAGGGAGCTTGTAGCGCAAGATTATCTTCTGTAAACGTAGGTGCTATGGAGGATTCAAGTTGAGGAGAGGGGCGACTGCTAGTAAGGGATTCAAAGGATTCACTTGGAAAATAGGAGTACTCAACTTCAAGGTTGCTAGCAACAAATTTTTGCATCTTTTTGGGAGGCGTGATTCCATCTTCAGATGTGAAAAGGTCAAATGAAGGGGTTAGTGTAAAACAAAACACATCATTTCCAAGTTCAACCGCAACCGTTGGACCATTGGGAAGAGAGTACCTGATTGGATCTGGATAAATGCCTTCCCTTTCAGGAACATAGACAATCTCCAAGCGCTCTTCTTCAGTTTTCCATGTATCAAGATAAGGTTTGGGGAGAAACTCTCTTTGAGCAAAATCCTGATTAGATGGCGGAGTTTTTGGAGGGCAATAGCTCTTTCTTTTCCCAGTAGCTACATTCACCTGCAGTTCCTCAAATTCAGGAATTATATATGAGGCAGAGATATCAACTGTAGGTACCGTGATCTGAAAGGACCATTGATCATTAAACCCCTCTTGGGACGGAGTCCACACAATCTCATCTCTCTTTTCACTAAGTTGGCTAATATCAGCCCAACTAAGGGAGTTGAATGTGTAGGTTGCAAAAGAAGGCTCAGCCACGCAGCTCGATTTCTCATGAGTGAAGGAGGACGCGATAAACCTCTCTTCAATCTCTTCCTTAAGGGGGAAAGGGTAGATAGGTGTTTCTGATTTGTAGTCAAAATAATAGGAATAATTTTCTAAATCAAAGGTGAACTTTTCATTTTCTTCCATCCCTGGGGTTATTCCAGTAAGTTCTGTGTGACTGTCCTGATTATATTGAGGGGATTGAAGTTGTGTTTTGGAATGTTTTAAAGAGAGGGGTACATTTGTTGAAGGTTTTTGGAAAAGAACGTTTCGGTCAATTAGCTCCGAAGATTCATTCGGATGATTAAAGGCAAAAGGCGTTGTGGAAGGGTATTTTTCTTCTTGGCCACTTGAGAATGGATTCTCTGCAAGGAAGTTTCGTTTTTCCTCTTTTTCTTCGATAAAAGGCTGATTTAAATTTTCATCAGATTTTTTTGCGATGACATGTGTTTTTTTTTCTAACTCTTTAGAAGAGTTTTTTGCAATCACGCGATTAAAGTTAATCCCCTTTTTATCTCGAAAAGGAGAGTTTTTGGAAGTAATCCAATGATTTTCAAACAATTGGGGAGCATAGGGCTCAACATTAAAGTTTAGTTCTTCTTGTTTCTTTTCAGAGTAGGTTAAGGAAATGTCTAGCTCTGTCACGATGAAAGGAATTTTTCCTGATTCGAGGATAGGAGCACTTCCTAGCGGAGGAAGTTGATTATCCTGGTCTTCTCGAACAATAAGATTTTGGAAAGCTTCATGGGCTGCATGATCCACATCGCCTTCCTCCCGTATGAGATGCTCAACGGTTGGAAGCTCTCTTGCTGTTAAAAAAGAGGGGGGGTGCCGCAACAAAAAATAGATTCCTCCCGCATGTAGTACAAGCGACGCTGCAAGGGATAGAAAGAAGAGCGGCTTGCTTTGAGCTGAAGAGGAGGAATACTTTCCCATGGTTTGTCTCTTCTAATGTGATTAATATGCAACTAACGCATTGATCTCATGAATACTACTTAGCGTCCTATCATAGAGATCTTTAGGTGTACGGGGGTCGTTTTTTAGTTCGCTATAGAGTGTTAATGCCTCTTCATGGAGCTCTTCCATTTCACCATGCCGCTCATTCTTATAATGATTTTTTGCTTCAAGGCGAAGCTTTTCAGCATCGATAAATTTCATGTATGCATCGAAAACCAGTTTTTTCTTGGAGTTCTGATTCAGATTGACTAAATAATCTTGTGTGACAAGATCTTCTTGCGAATTAAAGTCGTCCTGAATGCGGCTTAAAAAGAAGAGATAGCGGGAATCTTGTTCTTCAGGGTTGGAAATGACAGAACGGATCTTTGCATACTCAAGAGCAGCTTCTAGGTGCGTAGGCTCTGAAAAGACATTCTTACGAATCTGAAGTTCTTTCAAGTCATTTAATATTCCAAGAACCTCTTCATTTGTTTCACTTCGAAGGCCCTCTTCAAGGAGGTCAAAGTGAATTCGAGCAGCTTCTAATGCTGCATTACTTGCAAGTGAAGAAGGAAAGTGGTTGGCTTGTGAATGAATGAAACTGTATGTTTCAAAAGCTTTTTCCTTTTCTCCCAGAATATCGTAGACATTTGCAAGCTCATAAAGGGCATCTTTTTGAGACGACCAGTTCAACTCAGGCTTCTCACTTTGCTGCTGTAAAAGGGCTTTGATAAGCACAAGCTTTTGCTTTTGAGAATTTTGATATTCAAGTAGCTTAGAAAGCTTAACCACTTCGTATTCTAAATGGAGGTTATCAGCAGTCATCTCGATTAGGTGTCCATCTCTCATTAATAGTTTTTGATAATGGTTAGAGGCACGGTCAATCGCATTGGTCACTTCAGGATGATGAGCAATGTCACCTGCGTTGCATTTCTGCACTTTTTGGTAATAATGGTTTGCTAGCCAAAGCCGGTTTTCATCTTTGATTGTGATTCCACCTTTAGAGACCGCTTCCTGCAGATGTTCTGCCGCATGGTCAACAAATTCTTTTTGTTGTTGTCCGTCTGAAGGGACGCTGCCCATCTCTCCATAACCCGCAAGAGAAATGTAGGCGTTATAAAGCTGCAAATGTGTAGGTCCTGAGTCGTAAAGGTCTGGATTAAGAGTCATCGCTTGCTCTAAGTGCATGCAGAAGGCCGAATGATCTGACTGAACTTCGGCGTGGCAAAGCCCAGCAATGAAGTGAGCCTCAGCAAGGGATGAGGTGTTTTCTTCTTCTAGTTTAGTAAAGATGTGATCTTGCAGACAACGAAGTGCGTCAGCATAATAGTCGAGCTCATAAGCAGTCTTTGCGTAAAGAAGAGCATAATTCAGCATTTCTTGGTCACTTAAGTAATCTGAGTGTTCCAAGACAGCCTGCAAATCTGTAAAAAATTGAGACTTAGGATAATGGAGGTCTTCTCCGGCATGCTTATAAAGATTGATTGCAGAAGATAGGTAAAGTTTCCAAGCTGCATCGATGCGAGAACTTTTGTCAAATGTTGAAACATAGGTTTTGAAAGATTCATAACTTTCTTCCCATCGCTCATTTTGGTGAGCGAGAAGACCATACTCAAAGACAAAGCTCTCCTGATTCTCAAAGGATGGATAATTGTCTTTAATCATTTTTAGTTTTTCATCAGCTCGGCTAATGGCGCCTTGTTCTTTTAGAATCATTGCGTGCATGAACAGAGCCTTAGGGATCTCTTGGTCATTTGGAAATAAAGTATCAAGTTTTTCAAAAGAGTCGCTAAAAAGGGGCTCACTGCTCGTTTGGTGAGCACAGGTCATTTGAATCAGAAGGGCATTTTTCAGCTGATCAGAAGGAATAAAGGTTGAGTTAATGTACCTTTGAAGTGGCTGAATAGCATTCTGGAAATCTCCTGATGAGAAAAAACTTTTCCCAACAATAAAGTTGAAGGTGGGTTGGAATGGTTCTGGGACACTTGGCGCCACTTTTTCGTATGTAGAAAGGATTTCTTCGTATTCTTCAGTTTGAAATAAAATAACCATGAGATTAAAGGTGGCCTCATGTTCTCTCTTTCCTTCAATATTTTTCACTTTTCTAAAGGTTTCAGCAGCACCTAATTTGTTGTAATGTGCTTCCAGATAGGCGACTTGGAAGAGAAGGTCTTCAGCCATTTCAGGATGTTTTTCTGCGAGGGCTCGATAAGCCTCTGCTCCCTTTTCATAATCTCCAAGGATTGCAGCGATTTCTGCAAGAGCAAACTCTGAAATTTTTTCATATTGCCCTTGTGGAAGACATTCATAATATCCACGTGCTTCACTTGCAAGTACTTGTTTGTTTGAAGCGTCTTCTTCCTTCAAAGCTTGTCGAAAGAGGGCTTCACCCATTAAGAAATAGAGTTCTTCTTTGCGGTCAACAATTTCAGGGGTTCGGCTGGATAGAAAGGGACGACCATCTGCTGCCAGTTCTTCGTATTGATCAAGTTCATAATAGCATTGCAATTTGTTTATTAGGATCTTTTCGCTAACTTCTTTATCTAGGACCCTTTGATATGTCGAAAGGGCATTTTCATATTGGTTTCCTTGGAGGTAGATATCTCCTAGTATTCCCAGAAAGTATTCAGAAAGATCGCTATTAGGGTAGCGATCCAAAAAGTCGACAATTTGTGTCTTTACAATGGCAAAATCTCCATCCTTCCAAAACTCCGCAATGCGGCGGATAAGAAATGCTTCTTCATCCGACTGAACTTGCGTGGATTTAACAGATTCTTTAGCTGTAGCCTGCACTGCGACAAGGCTGAATAGTGATGCACCGAGAATAAAGCAATTACGATATTTAGATTTAAACATATCCGTTTGTCCCTATCAGTTATGTTACGTAAGGCCTAACCATAATGGAAAGACGACTTCCTAGCGAAGTATTTTTTGATTATACTCACCGTCAGATATTTATCAAACACTTCGTTTTGATGTATTGTAAGTCCTCTAAACCGCTACCCCAAAGTGTTATCTATTCGAGGCATTATCTAAAGAGAGCTAATGAAATATTCTTGTTTGATGTTGGCGTCGTAAAAGTCGATGAGTTCGTCCGCTCGCGAGAACTGCATCTCTTTTAGTTGTTCATAGATTTGGAGACCACGCGCATTTTCTCCTTGCTGAAAGCAAAGGATGCCAAGGCGGAAAAGAATTTGTTTGTCCTCAGGACAAAGCTTTAGAATCGTTTCGTACTCAGTTATTTCTTTGCTGTGCATTTTTAAGTCGTGATAGCAGGAAGCTAATTGAGCATGTACCCAGGGATCTTCTGGGGAATAATGATCGATGATTTTAAATTCTTGAATCGCTTTTTCAGCGGCGACTTCAAACTTTTCTTTGGAAGTGCCCTGAGCCTTGTAGAGGCGTGAAAGCGCTACGTACGCGTTGGCAAGCGAGGCATGCGCTTCAAGATTCGTCGGGGCATTTTTTATAAGCTGAATATGTTCGCTAATCGAAACAAGATAGAGGACCTCTTTCATTCGTTTGATATCATTTTTGTGGCAGAGGTGGGTAACTTTTCGCATCACGTGGTTGAAAGAGCTCACTTTTTCAGGCAACGGATAGAAAGTCTCTTCATCCTTACTAAGGTGGGCGGCAAAGCGGTAGGCAGCATTTGCGAGGGAGAGGTGATATTCGGAACGGAGAATGTTTTTAGGAAGGCCCTTTTTACAAAGGAGCATAAAAAAGTTTCTTAGCTCCAGAAATTGCTCAGGTTTTTTCGTTTGAAAATAGAAAAGAAGAATGAGGTAAGCAAAGCCGGTAAGTAGGATTGCTGCAAGAGAAAAGGCTATGAGAGACGTTTGAAATAACAGTGTTAGGAAAAAGAAAAACGCAATGACTTCGGCTGTAAGTAATCCTAAAAAGAATAAATGAAAAAAGACATAGGATCGAACAATTTTCTTAAATTGTTTGATGCCGGTTGAACAGTTAGACTCCACATTCTTGTGGAATCCTTCATGGTTAAACCGCCAAAAGGTGTCACTCTTTATCTCATTAACGTTCATCTATGTGTGCCAAAATCTGCAGAAGGTCTTAGAATACATTTATCCCAACTTCCCGTATTTTGTTCAAGTACTATTCTAACACATGCGAAACTTTTTTCAAATCGAAAGGAGCGCCCAAAGGCGCTCCCCAAGTAAGTTTTTTAGGTGTTATACATCATGTAATTGATAACGCGTTCAGAAACACCAGCATCTCTTAGCTTATCGATTTGATAGCTGTTGAGAGTATAGTGACTGTTAGTTTTCTGAATGAGCCCAATAACCTTATCGTCATCAACATCAGCTTTCGATAGGTTGATTATATCATTAACGCTGAGCTTTTCTCCGTTATCAACACGTCTGTAGGTCTGTGGGCTTTGTTCTTTAAGATTTTTCTGCTCTTTGTTATCAAGGTATGCTCCGACGAGTCCACCGGCAACAACACCAGCAGCGGCTCCAATAAGAGCTCCTGTTCCACCACCTGCAAGGCCACCAATAAGAGCTCCGCTTCCGCCTCCAACAAGGACGCCAGTTCCAGTATTTGATTCACACCCTGAAATTAGAGCGACTCCTGCAGCGAGGATAAGAATTGAAGATTTTGCTTTCATAATTGCCTCTTCCTAAGCTAATTGTATTGTTCCCATTTGATCAATTGGTTAAATTGACCAAAGTTAATTCCTTCTATTCTGATAATTACCATATTTATTAAAGAATTAGAAACGATTTTTTATTTTATATATAATTAATATCAGTGTAGATATTAATAACGAGCAACTTGCAAAGAGATAAATAGTTCGAATATCAAACTCTCCGACCATCCCTCCGAAAAGAGGGGCAAAGGCCATGGAAATTGTTGCAATAGATTGGTTAAGCCCTAGGAGCTTACCCTGCAAATAAGGGGGAGCTTTGCTGGTGATAAGGGCTAAGCAGTTTGTCCAGGAAAGTGAGGCAAAAAGAGCTCCAAAAAGGATGAAATGGACAAAAATAAGGAAGTGGGAAGTCTCAGAAGCAATAAATAGGCAAAGGCAAGAAAGGATCAAGGTGTAAAATAGGATGGTTCCAACCCTTAAATAGCGAATAAGAAGCCTGTTAATGAGCATATTTCCGATGGACCAGGATAGACCCACTCCAATGAAAGTTAGTGTGATGGCTAATTTGGTCCCAATAAAATGCTCAATGAGAAAAGAAGATAGGAATTGGAGGGAAACGATCCAACCTAACATAAAAAAGAAGAATAAGGAGTAAAGATAACCAAGTTGCTCTGTCTTAAAAAGTGAGGTTAACTCTCTTAGTTGGTTTCGAAAATAGTGCTTTTCACTTGAGGAAGAAAGATGTGTTTCGGTAAATCGCAGGCGAATAATGGTGAGGTTAATGAGGGAAAAGAAGGTTAAAGCCCAGAAGGGAAGTGCTGAATTAAAGAATGCATTTAGGGTGTCATTTGACAGCGTCCCTCCAATAACAATTGCGACGACGAAGCTGATTCCAACAACGCTAGAGACATTTCCAAAGTTTTTAGAGCGCCCTTGAACATCCCCCTCCATGTCAGATATTGAAGAAAGACAAATGGTCATGTTGCCAGCAAAAAAACCTGTAAATACCCGGCCAAAAAGAAGGAATAGATAGTTCATTTGAAGAATGGCTAGTCCTGTCAGAAGAAATCCAATCCCCTCTCCAATAAGTGCAAGGGTTAAGGCAAATTTTCTTCCTTTAACATCTGCAAGGTGGCCAATAAAAGGACCGGAAAGAAATTGGGCAAAAGGAAATGAAGCAATAAGAATTGCTAATAGTATTAAACGGGTTGAAAGAGGACACTCACTTGGAAGCAAGGTATAAATGGGCCTGAGAACAAGAGGGGTAAAGATCGGATAGACAACTGTAAGCCCTAAGTTATCAAGAAAAAGAACCGAAAGGATTGCCCGAAAGGAGCGACGCAGCGCAATGGTCACTTAAGTCTTATGGCTTGGAACGGGGTTCTCTCGGAGACGGTATCCAACTCCGCGGACGGTTTCAATCCAATTAAAGTTGGGCCCTAGTTTTTTTCTTAGTGAAGCGATATGTACATCGATATTTCTATCGACAATGAATACGTCGTCATTGTGGACATCATTAAGGAGTTGGTTACGCGTCAAAACTTTTCCCTGTTGAGTGAGCAGACGTTTTAAGATTCCAAACTCTGAAAGAGTTATTGTGACAGGCTCTCCACTTTTCTTTAAAAGATAACGAGAGATGTCGAGTGTAAAATCGCCGAATGAAAGGAGTTTAGGAGCTTTTTCAGGCTCTTTTCCTCTCCTGAGTATTGCTTTGATACGTGAAAAGAGAACTTTTGGAGAAAAGGGTTTGCTAACATAGTCATCAGCTCCAAGTTCGAGCCCCAATATCATATCGAGCTCTTCACCCTTTGCGCTTAAAATAATCACGGGGATATTTTTAAGCTCTGAGTGATTTTTAATTTTTCTGCAGACATCGAAACCATTCTGCCCAGGAAGCATGATATCAACCAAAACAAGATCAGGTTTTTCTCTTTCAACGGCTCGATATCCATTCACCCCATCCACTTCAACGTGGAGTTTATATCCTGAGAGATCGGCCTGAAGTTTAATCAGTGCGGCGATGTCTTCTTCGTCTTCAATGAGCAATATTCTTTTTTTGGGTGCCATATGAACCTATCTTACTATTAAAAATTCCAGAATTTTGAAGTATTTTTTTTCAGAATCTGAGATTTCTTTGCACACCATACTTAATAAAGTAGGGAAAAAAGAAATCTCAGATTCTGGGAAAAAAGGCTCGACAGGATGGTGTTTAGAATAATGAGATAGGTTCATAGAGTCCTTATCAAGTGGTTTCGGCTAAGAATAGTCAATCAAAGAATTATTAGCTACACCGGTTGTCGGGTATATCACGGAAGGGCAAGCTGTTGATCAACAACAATCAAATCGGAGGTCATTCCGTTAACCTTTTTGATTTTATCGACAGATGTATGATGGTCACGGGCAATTTTTTCGAGTGAATCTCCAGCTTTTACAGTGTAGGACTTTATGCTTTCAGCTTCCGTAAGTTTTGTGATTCCGTCTTTAATTTTTTGGATTTCACTCAGCTGGAGGTTTTGTCCTTGTATTGCTTTTTCAAACTGAGCAATTTTATCCTTGTATTGCGCTAAGGCGGTAGTTGTATCGTTAGCATGAGAACTAAGCTGTCGGATGTCGGTGACAATTTTATCTTGTTTCTTGGCAATTTGGTGGAGTTTCTTGTCTAAGTTCTGCAATTCTTGGACGAAAGAATCGAGTTTCCCTGACTTCAGTTCAGCAACCTGATGCCTTAATGAGGCAATGGTTTGCTCCTGATCAATAAGCTTTCCTTCAATGACATGGTGCTCGATTTCGTAGGTATTTAAGTCGTGTTTGATATCTTCCACTTCGGTTCGTACTTTATGGAGACTGAGCTCCATTTGATGTTTGTCTCCTTTAGACGATCCAACACCGCCACATCCTGTAAAAATGAGGGCAGGAAGAAAGAGCAAGAGTTTTTTCATTTAGAGCCTTTTTTTTCAAAGATTTTAAATTCTACGCGGCGATTTTTTGCCCATGCGTCTTGTGTGTGACCAAGGTCACTGGGCATTTCCTTTCCAAAAGAAATAGTGTAAATATGGTTTGGATTAACACCACTCTTTACAAGAAGGTTTCGGATGGTATTTGCACGTCTTGTGCCAAGGGCTAAATTGTATGCTTCAGAAGCTCTCTCATCGCAATGGCCAGAAACAAAAATATAGGTGTCGGTATTTTTTTTCATGTATTCAGCAATATTTGCGATGTTTTTGTAATATTCTTTGGAGCGGAGGACATGTTCATCGGTATTGAAATAAAGGTTTTGATATAGGCTGGCTAAGTGGGAAGCAGGTTTTACAAACTGATCGATACTTGGAATAGAGCTCCCAATAGCTCCCGGCACTTCTTTTGGTTGGGGAATGCTCATATCAGCAAATTGCCTTCTAAGATCCTCGTCTTTTAGGGGGATGTACTCTTCTTCTTGAGGCCCGTTAAATTCATCGGCTGATTCAACCATTTTGGAATCGACATCCTGTTTCCATAGCAATTGTCCCTTTCGATGAAGGTAACGCCCCATGGTTTTGGTGTCTTCCCAGACTGTGCTGGAGTTGCTTTGGCAGCTAGACGTAAGAAAGGCAACGCCAAGTGCGGCTGATAGCCAAGAGTATTTTTTCATAAAGGCCCTCTATTTGGTTCCCAAGCAGGGTAATGTTTTTTTCCAGGTCCACTTGTAATTCGCAGTGGCTCTTTTTGTTTTAAGTTAATAATATATAATTCCGAAGAAGAGTGGTCAACTGTATTATAAATAATATGGAGACTATTCGGAGCCCAAGTCGGATTTTCTTTGTGGCTTGATCCTCTTGTTAACGGAATTTCTTCTTGTGTCAGAAAGTCATATACCATGATCTGCCTAATGCCGTCAATCATAGCGCTGTATGCGAGCTTTGTTCCATCAGGAGACCAAGCGGGACAAGTGTTGTGACGGTAATTTTTTGTGAGGCATATAGGGTGTGGCGAAACGTCTCTTCCAGGGTAGGGAGTGTCGATTAAGAAAATGTGGGGAGTGCCATTTTTATCGGAAACAAAAGCAATTTTTTTCCCATCAGGACGAAAGGTTGGGGAGGCTTGCACTGATTTTGGATAGGAGAAGACCTGGATTGGTTTTCCTATAGGTCCGTGATTGCGGCTGAAGAGTTGAATGAATAGGTCAGCCCTCCCACTTGCATCACAGATAAAAGCAATTAGATCTCCTTTCGGTGAAAGAGTTGGAAGGAGCTGATTTCCCCGAAGGGATAGAAAGGGATCGCCATGCGGAGAGTTAAAAGAAGAGATATAGATTTTTGGCTGCCCTTTTTTGTAGTTTACATACATAAATTTCCCTTTAGTAAACTCCCCTTCAGATGAGAAAAAGACAGGGTTAATGCAGTAACTATGCTCCTTTGTCACTTGTCTTGTATTTTCTCCATCGTAATCTGACTCCCAAATTTCTGAGCGCCACTCATAGCCTTCAGGAGTTTTTTCAGGGAATTGAATGGCAAAAAGAAGGCGGGTAGAAGCAATTCCCCGTTTTCCTGTGATAATTTGGGCGAGGTCATCATGAAATGTGTGAAGAATACGCCGATCTGAAGGGAGAGAACCACATAGTAAATAGGGGCCTAGTGTTTTTGTCACCCCTCCCCGCTTTAGTTCAATTAGAGCCGAGAGATCTTTTCCAGTAAGCTCTAGGTCGACATGAAAGTCTGTTCCATCCTTTGTTTCAACAAAGCAGCTACCATTTCTATTGATATCAAGTAGCAGAAGTTCTCGAAGCTTTGCTAAATATTCTTCTGAAAAGGAAGGTCCCTTAAGAGGAGAAACCGACACGGATGATAGAAAATTCCGAGTAGATAGCGGAACAACAAGCTCTTTTTCCTCAAAAGAAAAGAGAAGATTAAGCTGCATTACAAAAAGTAAGAGTAAAGGTATGCGCGTTTTCGTTTTTCAAATCCTCACTAAATGGGGGAAGCCTCAGCCGAGGAAGATTCAATTCCAAATACCGCCGATTTTTTTCCGACAGAGTTTGGAGAATCCGCAACTTGAGGACCTGCCCTGTATGACTCACAGTCATCTCTAACTTTACCTCGCCAAGCTCTGGAAGTTCAAGCTCTTCTTTCAAGGTGTAAGCAAGAGAGATAAAATAATCGGTTTCCTCTTTCTTGTCAGCATGATCAATCTGTAGAGATTGAATTTGTTTTGGCAAGGAGAGTTCTGCTTCCGGCGGAGCCTTTGTTTCAATCCTAGAAAGGGTCTCTTTTAAGTCCTTTAAAATCTCATTTTTTTTAGAGGATGTTGATTTCTTTGGCGGGGCTTTTGGTTTTTTTGGCGCGACTTTCGTTGTTTGTTGTGTCCGGGGCTTTGAGGCAGGTAGAGGGGCTTTTTTTTGGGGGGGGACGAAAGTATTTACAACAATTGATTTTTTTGGAGCAGGAGGAGAGTGTTTTTCTTTAAAATCAAATAAGAAAAAGAATAGGTGAACAAAGACAACACAAGAGATGAGGGTGAGGTTTTTTCGTCTCATGAGACTATCCCGGTTTTAATATCACGTCAACGGAATCGAATCCTGCACTTTCCACAGCATTTTTTACCGATTGATATGTTCCAAAAAAGGCTTTCCGGTCATGAAAAATTTGGGGAGATATTCTTTGGTAGGAAGGATACATTCTTTGGAGCTGGTCGCTGAGCTCATCAACTGTGACTGAAACCCCATTTAACCAAATAGAGTTGTCGTCATACACGTGGATTTTTATCGCTGTATTTTCCTGGAATGAGGTCATGTCTGCTTTCTTTTCTCCTCCTGCACCGGCCAGATGAATTCGATCAATTTCAACCAAGGGGGCAACCAAGATAAACATAATAAGAACAACAAATACTACGTCAATGAGAGGAGTAAGATTAACATCTTCCTCGTCTTCGTCATTAGAATTTAAGAGAGCATGGAAACTTTTCATCTTCAGCTCACGTCAACTTTTCGGTATTGAAGCTCGACAGTAGAAAGAAGGTAATGGCTAAACTCAACCATTTCAAGTGTGAATTTCTTGCTGAGACTCTTCAGGTAACTATGGGTAATAAGGGCTGGAATGGCGATTAAAAGACCTAAGACTGTTGTTGTAAGAGCTGTTGAAAGTCCGCCTAAAATTACAGTATTTGAAGAAACTGAGTGACCTGCTTGCAACTCGCCAAAAGAAACAAGGATCCCCCACACTGTACCCAGAAGGCCTAAAAAGGGAGCAAGAGTTTTTGTGGTGGAAAGAATAAACAAGTTTTTTTCAACTTTCCCCTTCTGTTTAGCAATAGCAGTATGGAGATGGGCCTCCAGAAATTCAATGTCAAGCCCAGAAAGATAGTTTTCACTTCCTTGAAAAAAGTAATTGTTTTTATCGAGGACGATGAGAGTTTGTTCCTTTAAAGTGTTATAAAGAGTGCTAAAGGGACTTTTTGAACGAGAATTTAAGTTCAAAATCTGTTCCTTGTGCATCTCTACCATTTTTCTAAACCGCTTTGCACTGATTCGAATATTTTTGAGCATCCAAAATTTTTGGACGATAAATACCCAAGATCCACAGGAAAGGACAAATAACCCAAAGAAGATAAGTTTCCCAAAAAAATCAGCGGCAGCAAAAGCCTGAAAAAAAGTTCCCATGAATACTCCTAGCGATACTAATGAAAGTCATACGTGAGAAAAAGCTATTTGTCAAGGAATCGAGAAGAGAGCAATACCGATTCGCAATAAATAAATAATTGAGTTGTAGGCGTTGTCGCAGGGAAAGCAAGTTTGACTTCTGATTGACCTACATAATTCTATTTACTATCTTCAAAGTAAGCAGATTTAAAATCTATAAAATGAAGAGTAGAAAGATTTTCTCCTTTTAGGTTTGGGTTTTTTGCAAATCTTTGGTTTATAAAACATAAAGGAATAATAGGCATCTCTTCGATCAAGATATCTTCTGGAAGAGAAATTCTAAGCATACGCTTTTCTCCTGACCCTTCGATCGTATTAAATTTTAAAAGAAAGAGGAACAAAAATACTGCAATTGAAGTTGAGAAGTAAATGACTATTTTTCTAGGTTTCCTAAAACTCATTTTGTTCCTACCAATATTATGTCATGAAAGGGAGAGTATCTCATCTGATTATTAAAATAAAACTTTAAACTCTGAGGTTTTTTATTTCCTAGGCACACCCTATAGTCAAATTGAAACTAGCAACGGCCTCAAAAGAAGCCTAAGGATTTCTGTCCATTATCAATTACATCAATGATAGTCTTATTCCAGGTATTCCACTCAGTTTTATGTTTTTGTGGATGCTTTCTCATATCTTCAAGCCAATCAATTGCAAATCTGAGGGAATCTCTTCCTTCTTGTTGAAAGCGCTTGTTGAAATAATCACAAAAATCAATAGCAAGCTGGAAAAGCATTTTCTTGGTAATTTTTAAACCGCGATGTTGTTCAATAGCAGGAATATTCATTCTTTTTTCAATGACTTCTTCAAAGTATTTGTCCGATGACGAACCATTACAAACAATGAAGAAAAAGAAGCCATTGTCATCATACAGTTCATTCTTTATTTTTTCTTCTTGCGAAGCAACCTTCAATTCCCTAGGCGACATTTTTTTCTCGCTGATCAATCCATTTTTTATCATTTTTGGGCTTATGATTTTCAAAAAGAACGGTTCTAAAAAAATCATAATAACTTGGAATCCATCATTAATCGAAAACTTTTTATTCATCTCTAATTTCATTCTGTATCAATAACCTAAAAAATAAGATGCTTATCATCAGGAGAGAGCACATACTCGACAGTCTTATTCCAGATGTCCCACTCGCTTTTATGTTTTTCCGGATGCTTTCTCATATCTTCAAGCCAGTCAATTGCAAACCTAAGGGGAGCTTTCCCCTCTTTCTGGTACTTACTATTAAAGTAGTTGCAAAAGTCAATTGCAAGCTGAAAAAAAACAGGTTCTTCAATCATTAATCCATAGACCTGATTAGCAGGAAGAATCTTCAATCTTTCTTGAACTACTTCTTTAAAATAGCTACCTGGACCTGCTGGATCAGTACACACAGTAACAAAGACAAATTCATTACAAAAGTGCAAATCATTTTTATTTTCTCTAGGTTCACTACCTAATTCTTTGGTATAAAACCACTTTGATTCAATTAAACCCCTTTTAATCATTTCATTTTTCAAAAAATTCCACCAAAAATCTCTCAAGAAGAAAACTACCAATTGAAATCCTTTTTCTATTGGAATCTTTCTATTGCTTAACATAACCATCCAATTAGCCTTTGCGTAAAAACTCACATACCCTAACCTCAAATGAATTAAATTCTTTAAGGGCTAAGATGATGATAAAGCGTTTTGTTCATTTCATTCTATTTATTTCATTTGCTTGCCAACCCCTTATAGCGGGTACTGATTCATCACCACCAAAAATTATTGAGACTAAAGACACCCTGGGTCATATCTTTAGAAAAGAACCTGGACACTTTGAAACTGATACAGTTGCTAATAGAGCATATATTGAGGCAGCGGTTTCCAATCCTTCTCATAAAATAAAAATAAATAAATGGGGAGTAGAGACTTATATAAAAACTATGCCTGATGGAACTCAGGCTTGGGCGACTGTGAAAGAAGGTGTAATCACCAACGGGGGTCGCAATCATTTCCCCAAGGTATGGGTTCCCGATCAGAACCATAAAGGCGGGTTTACAGGTGGTTACTTCAAAACACCAAAATTCACCCAGTATAGAGCGGACTCCCAGACGTTTAAAGGGCATCTGGTGGTTAACAACATTAAAAGCGTGTACGAGGTGGCATGCCAAACTCCTCAATATACAACTCTTCAGATACGAAAAATTCAGGGTGTTGCAGGAAAGTATGGCAAAATCCTAAATCTACTAGACTACCCTGAACAGGAAGGCTCCCATACCTTTTACATTCCGACTTATGAGTTAAGTGAAACCGAAGCTCTCCAAATCTTAAGAGACGTTGCTAGAGGGGTCTATGTTTATGGAGACCTTCCGTTCTTCAGCCTCCATTTTAATCGTTCAATGACAAGCTATCCAGTTATTCCTCCTGTATACCGTCATACATTGACGGGAGAAGCTCTTGCAATGCTCGATTATTTTATGAAGGGGTTTGTCAATGGGCGCTTTTTTGAGAAGGACTTTGTTGAGGAGTGGAATGATGCCAAAGAAAAATCCCAGGATTATCTTATGGAGTATTCAACAGACTATCATAAGTATTGTGAAAGCTTAGGGCTTCGTTATCGAACGTTTAACGAGATTCTTGAGGATCTTATGGGAGGCGAGCCTCCAAAAGGGATCTACAAGAACTGTTTTAACATTTCCTATCAAATTGTCTTTAAGCAAAATACAATTTACAAAAGTGGGGATAGTCTTTCCTATGAAGGTGGGTTTAACGTGACTGGAAAAGTGGAAGGGGAACCTCTTACAGATGAAGAAGAGCGGCATTACGAGTATTTGGTCGAAGCCTGCTCTCTAATGTGTGATCAAATTGAAGAAACCCTTCCCAAGCTCCCCATCTGCAAAAAATACTTTGAGGTGTTATACCTAGCAAATTTCTTTAGTTATTATTGCAACTCTTTGAAGGAGGTTAGTAAACTTCCCATGATAGATCGAACACTTGCCGAGAATGAAGAAGCCTCTTGCCCTCAGGCTTTACCTCCCATTCCTGTTTCGCTTGAACAAGAGTTAAAACTCCCTTTCATGCCCCTTTTTGAAGCAATGCCAAAAAATCGGTTAGCCCAAGTGAGAGTATACCTCAAAGCCAACCCCGCTTCCAGCCAGATGATCGATGAGGCTTATGATGCAATTTACGAGGGAGTGGTCTCTTACGTTAGAGAATATTCTCCTTCAAAAAAACTGACAGTGGACCAATATGGAGGCCTTACGTTTGAAGTCTTGCAGTATTGTAAAAAGCGACATCAAGCCTTTGAAAAAAATATGATCACTCTCTTTAAAGGGACAGAATTCGATGGAGCAATGACAAATGTCACCAAACGACAAAAGTTCTTCCAGCAGGTAGACCACATGATTGCAACAACAAAGGGAAACCAAAGACAAGAGATGGTTAATGTCAAAGATGCAGCAATAAAGTGGTTTGCAGATCCTCTTGTTGCATGCTTTGAAGACTCAGGGTTTCTATTTAGCCTTCTGGATGGAAGTGTGAAATTTATTAGGGCATGCTCAGATGGACAAGTATCTGTTGCTGGAGGTTGTGGCATCACTGTTGAAGATATGGAAGCCCAAGGATCCACATGGCTTGGATACTTTCATCGAGGAATCTCGTTGAAAACAGCCTACGGTGATATGGAAATAGAAGAGGGCGATGACCCTGAAGCTGTTGCTAAGGGATACCTTTATCCTCCTCTTTTAGATCATCCTTTTGATAATCATGTGATGAATGTTTTGCAGGCCATCACAAATGAAGATTTGGCACTTTTTGAGAAGAACTGCGCAGAAATCAAAGATTGGAATTTTAAAGACCCTTCGAGAATTAGCCTTATCCATCATGCCTCTCGCTGCAAAGATCCGGCGATCTTAAACAAACTCATTCAAAAAGGCGCTGATCTAAAGGTGATGGATTCTCAAGGATTTTCTCCTATCCATTATGCAGCCGCGAGCAACTCAACAGAGTGTATAAAGGCTTTACTCAATCATTCTCCAGAGCTTCTAGAGTGCCAAGGAGAGGAAGGCCAAACTCCGCTTTTTATTGCGGTGCAATATGGTGCTTACAATTCAGTGGACACCCTTCTCTTTATGGGAGCAGACTCCAATCGTAGCATCGTTAATGATTTCAGCCCACTTCTGTGGGCAATCCAGTCAAAAAACAATCAAATTGCGATGAGGTTATTAGCTCAAGAGGATATTCATCTCGATTATGCATTGAGAGATAGAAGTTCGGCATTAGAATATGCAATCGAGATGGAGCAAACTCAAGTGTTAAAACAATTGATTGAGCAAGGAACCAATGTGAACAGAAAAAGTCGAGGCTATACTCCCCTGCACTTGAGCATAGCAAATGGGTACCTAGGAGGAGTGAAAGCTCTTCTAGAATGCCGAGACACAGCTGCAACCACTAAAACCCTCAATGGAGAAAGCCCTATGGAAATGGCTCGAAGGCTAGGAAACCAGGAGATTATAAATTTACTTGTGAAACATAAGGTTCTTTAGGTCCTCTATAGCAAAATTTTTGGTCTCTTAGCCGAAGGTTTTTTTGGAGGCAATATGGCTTTATTTCTTGTGATTGGTGTAAGATGGGGGCATGTTTACTGATTCACATGCACACCTTACCTGTGATCCTGTATATCCTGATCTTCAGGAAATATTGAAACGGGCTCAGGAAAAGAAAGTCAAAACGGTGATCAATATTTGTACCGATAAAATTTCTCTCGAACGCGGACTTAAGCTTGCTGAAGAATGCAGTTGGATTTACAACGTAGGTGCAACAACTCCTCATGATGTTGAGAAAGAAGGTGGGCTGTATTTTCCTCTATTTGAGGAAGCTGCGCGGACGGGGAAACTCGTTGCGATTGGTGAGACGGGTCTCGACTATCATTATGAACATTCACCTCAAGCACTTCAAAGAACATTTTTATCCCGGTACTTCCGGCTTGCGGCCTCTTGTCGGTTGCCGGTTGTAATTCATTGTCGAGATGCTTTTGAAGACTTATTTTCTATTGCTCAAAATGACTTTCACAAAGGGCGCGTGCTTCTTCACTGTTTCACTGGGACGATGGAAGAAGCTAATAAGGCCCTAGAACAAGGGTGGATGATTTCAATGAGCGGTATTGTGACGTTTAAAAGATCCGATCTTCTCCGTGCTGTGGCAAAAGAAGTTCCACTAAATCATTTGATGATAGAAACCGATACCCCATACTTAGCGCCACAGTCAATGCGTGGGAAAACAAATGAGCCGAGTTTCATTTCGGAAACAGCACAAATGATTGCAGATATCAAAGGGATTTCCCTCAAGGAAGTGGCGGCAATGACGACAGCCAATGCCCAAAACTTTTTTAGTCTGGAGTCAGGGCTTTGATGTGCTCATGTGAAAGTATGACGTAGAGCGAGGCATTGAAAAGCGTCCTTACCCGGTCTTTAAAGGTAAGGTGTTCCAAGACCATTGCAAGGGGCTTTCCACAGATCAAAATTTGTGCACACAGTCCGCACTTAAACACCCATCCAAAATCTTGAAGTGTTTTTCGATTCGTATTTGCAAGCTGCTCACTTTTTATCTGAAAGAAAATATTATTAACAATCGGAAGGACAGAGATGAGCTTAACCTCCCATTCATGGGGCTGTCTTTGGTGGCAATAGTTAAAAATTCTGTCGATTGGGTCAGTCATCAGGAATAAGAATACACGATGGTAGAATTTTTTTCTTTTTCTAATTTGACATTATCGGTTTAATGGCAAAAAAGGCTTTTTACTTCGGAGTATTAGATGACAACAGCAACGCTTCCTATCAACCGCGCTTTTGCATGGAGAAGAGTCCACTCTCTTTTTGGACTTTGGCTTGTCATTTTTCTCATGGAACATTTACTCACGAATTCTCAAGCCGCTCTTTTAATAGGTGCTAATGGCGAAGGTTTTATCCGCGCGGTGAACTTTCTTAAAAACCTCCCCTATCTTCATGTGATAGAAATCATCCTTCTAGGAGTACCCATTTTATTGCACATGGTTTGGGGAATTCATATTCTTTTCACGTCAAAAATGAACTCTACTTCTTCCGACGGATCGCGCCCTGCCCTTAAAAAATACTCTCGAAATCATGCCTATTCATGGCAGAGGATCACTTCTTGGATTCTTTTGATTGGCATTATTGCTCACGTGGGGTACATGCGGTTTTACATGTATCCAGCCGCTGTTGAAATGGGGAAAAAAGATGCCTATTTTGTACGGATCAGTATGGATCCAGGGCTTTATACTGTGAGTGACCGTCTAGGCGTCAAACTTTATGATCAAGAGGCAATCAAAGCATTTAAAGAGCATGTGGAATCCCAAGGCACCCAGATGCAAGGAGTTGTTAAGCAAGGGGAGCATATTCAGGAAAGCGCTCCCCCATACCATTACGAAAAAAATGTTGCCGAGCTCATGAACAAATACCAAATCCTTGAAGACCAAAATGCCTATTTAAAAGGGCTCGAATCGCGCTCCATTGATAAAAATCAAGTCATTGCGGAAGCGTCAGACTTTGGAACAGCAACACTCTTGATTGTTCGAGACTCTTTTAAAAGCCCTTTCAAGTGTATCCTCTATACACTTTTTGTTCTCGCAGCTGTTTACCATGGATTTAATGGGCTCTGGTCTTTTTTGATAACCTGGGGAATTGTTTTGAAAATGCGTTCTCAATCCCAAGCAGTCAATTGGTGTTATGGGGCAATGTTTGTTCTATGCCTCTTGGGGCTTGTCTCTGTATGGGGCACCTACTTCATTAATTTAAGGAATTAGAATGAAACAAAAAGAAGTCGTCGTTGTTGGAGGAGGGCTTGCAGGACTTGCTGCGGCCATGCGTTTAGCTGAAAACGGGTGTCATGTCAAAATTGTTTCTGTAACGCAAGTAAAGAGATCGCATTCTGTATGCGCGCAAGGGGGAATCAATGCTGCCGTGAACCTTAAGGGAGAGGATGACTCTCCAATAATTCATACCTACGATACGATCAAAGGGGGAGACTTCCTGTGTGAGCAAGCACCAATTTTGGAAATGTGTCTATCGGCTCCTTTGATTATCCAAATGATGGATCGCTTCGGGTGCACATTTAACAGAACCACAGAAGGAAATATCGATTTCAGACGTTTTGGGGGAACCCTTTACAACCGCACCGCCTTTTGTGGAGCATCAACAGGACAGCAACTTCTTTATGCTCTCGATGAGCAGGTTCGTCGACATGAAGTGAAAGGAAGTGTGGAAAAATTTGAGCACCATGAATTTCTTCGCCTGATTCAAGATGAAAAAGGGGTTGCTCGGGGCATTGTGATGATGGACCTATTCAATCTCAAGCTTGATGTTCTTAAGGCCGATGCTGTCATTATTGCGTCAGGGGGCCCAGGTCTTATTTTTAAAAAATCGACAAACTCCACTTTCTGCACGGGAGCTGCAAATGGACGGCTTTACATGCAGGGAATGAAGTATGCAAACGGAGAGTTCATCCAGATCCACCCAACCGCCATCCCTGCAGATGATAAACTCCGTCTGATGTCTGAGTCAATCCGTGGTGAAGGAGGAAGAGTTTGGGTGTATGGAGACTCCTCGAAATCCATCGAAACTCCCGATGGAAAGATGATTCCATGCGGCGAAACAGGAAAGCCTTGGTACTTCCTAGAAGAGCTTTATCCAGCCTTTGGAAATCTTGTTCCTCGAGACATTGCAGCGCGTGAGCTCCTTCGTGTCATTGAGCTAGGCCTTGGGGTTGAAGGAAGAGATGAGGTCTATCTTGATGTCACCCACCTCCCAGAAAAAATTGTTCATAAACTCGAGTCGGTTCTAGATATTTATCAGAAGTTCACCGGAGAAGATCCTCGCAAAGTTCCCATGAGGATCGCTCCTGCTGTTCACTATTCGATGGGTGGAGCGTGGGTTGATTGGCCTGCGGCAGATGCCCCCGATCGAAAAGAGCGGTTTCGCCAAATGAGTAATTTGACCGGATGTTTTGTAGCTGGCGAGGCAGACTATCAGTTCCATGGGGCAAATCGCCTAGGCGCCAATTCTCTTCTCTCTTGTATTTTTGGAGGGCTTGTTTGCGGCGTTGAAGTTCCGCGCTATCTCGAAACGTTAACGCGGGGATATCAAGATGTAGATGATGCTCCGTTTAAAGAAGCTTTAGAAAAGGAAGAGACCTTTAAACAAGAGTTAATGGCGCGGAGTGGAGACGAGAATGTTCACAAGCTCCACGAAGAACTCGCTAAAATGATGGTCCAGCATGTCACTGTAAAGCGGAATAACAAAAACCTCAAAGAGACGCTTGAAAACATCAAAAAAATTCGCGAGCGTTACAAACATATCTCCCTTGATGACAAAGGGGGAAGTCTCAACCAAACCTATATTTTTGCAAACCAGTTTCAGTCGATGTTAGAACTTGCGATGATCATCACCAAAGGGGCTCTTTTGCGTGATGAATTTCGTGGGTCTCACTTCAAGCCAGAATTTCCAGAGCGTGATGATAAAAATTGGCTGAAAACAACCATTGCAACCTACACTTCCGGAAGTGACGAACCAGAAATTTCATACAACCCCATTGACACCCCCTACCTCCAACCGATACAAAGAGATTATTCAAAGGCAAAACGGGTAAAACCCCAGTTGGAAAATATTCCACCCAACATAGAATTACCCTTATAGGAGCAGTTGTGGCAGAAACCTTTACCCTAAAAATCTATCGTGGAGAGAGTGGAAACCAATATTGGGATGTATTCGAACTTGAGCTCAAGCCTTATATCAATGTGATTTCTGCTCTTATGGAAATCCAGAAAAATCCGATCAACATCAATGGGGAGAAAGTCACTCCCGTTGCGTGGGAACAAGGGTGCTTAGAGGAAGTATGCGGCTCATGTTCAATGCTCATCAATGGGCGTCCCCGCCAAGCCTGCACAGCCATTATCGAACCTATCCTAAAGAAAACAGGGAGCAGCACCATTACCCTTGCGCCGTTTTCAAAGTTCCCCCTTGTCCGCGACTTAGTTGTCAATCGCTCCCAAATGTTTGAGAACCTTAAGAAAACCAAAGGATGGATTTCTGCAGATGGCTCTTTCATTAAGGGGTTTGGTCCTAAGATCGACCAGGAAACCCAAGAGACCATGTATACTCTTTCAACATGCATGACCTGTGGATGTTGCTCAGAAGCCTGCCCCCAGGTCAATCAAAACTCAAAATTTGTGGGGCCTGCTCCTGTTTCTCAGGTCCGCCTATTCAACCTGAATCCCACAGGGGAGATGGAGAAGGCCACCCGCCTTCATACCCTCATGGAAAAAGGAGGGATTAGCGAGTGTGGAAACGCCCAGAATTGCGTTCAAGTGTGCCCCAAGGAGATCCCTCTGACCGAGTCAATCGCAGCAATTGGGCGAGACGTTTCTAAGCAAGCCCTCAAGGATATCTTTAAATAGCTGACGTTCTGTCATGTGGGAATGAAAGTTTCTTCTTCATATTTATTGCTTTACGTGATATCCTCTCCTCAAATTAATGGAGATTTGGCGTGGAAATTGCAAAAAAATCATTTTACAGGCTAGACAGCGATATAGCCATTGTGAGTCTATTCTTCGCAACGGCCTATTTGGCTGGGGCAAAGCGCTTTATAGAAGTCTTTCCAACAGCGAATCGACAGGGGCTCATGTTCGCCGCTGCCACCTCCTCTTTGGGGCTCGGAGGCTCGCAGCTTCTGACGAACCAGATTGGTTTGAAGAAGAAAACCCCCTTATACTTAGTCTATAAATCCCTTGTTGTTGCAGCGACTGCCCTTTTTACGACCTCTTGGGTTGCGAAGACGTTTGGAAGAGAAGCTAAAATCCTATCACAAGATGTAACAAAGTTTGCACGCGTCACAACAGGTGTCATTGTTGGGGCTCATTGCTCGCGCTATCTCAGACCGATGCCTGGTAAAGATGTGAACCTCGACAAACTCGAAAGTGATCTCCGCATCCTAGAAGCGGTTCCACGCTCTGAGTGGCACATGAGCGATGGTGTGAACGCATTTAACCCAGACAAAATTCTCGATATCGTTGGTGATGAAAATGTTATTGCCCTGGGACTTCATGGAACGCCGGCGCTCTATAAGGGTCTATTTACTTTAGGTGGCGAGGCTACTGTTAGTGACGCTGTGCAAAGAGCTGCGATCGGTCGGATTGACCAATATAGTGGTTGGGACGGCGCAGATGTAAGGAAAAATGAAGTGAAGTGGTATTTGAACAAAATCCTACTTTATATGCTTACAAAGAAAAGGGCTTTTGAAAGCGATCCCGATCAGACTGCTAAAAAGCGAGATGAACTCAAGGCGCTGATTGATAAAGTCATGGTTCGAATCGACGATGCCCACCGTGGTTGTATTGATCAGCAGACGACTCAGCTGGAGTGGTTGATGATCGAAATTGTTGATGATTTTGGCCTTTCAGAAATTGAAAAACTGATTGCGATTGAGCTGCGAAAATACCGTACTGCCCTCATTGAAAAATGTATTGCTGTAACAAATGAAGGTCATGCGGCTGATCTTGGGGTGGATTTGACAAATTCCATCACTAGGGCCCTTGGACTTCCCATCACAAGAGCGACTAAGCATGGTGCAAAGTATAAAATCTACAATCCGATTAATTACCAAAGGGCAAAGGCAAACTTTTTTGCTCAGTATGATCCTGTAGTGTTTCTTGTGGAACAAACTAATTATTCTCAAAGCAGGAAAGCATTTTCGGAGCTCTCTCAATGGTTTCGGAATAGTGTTTTTACTGATGAGGAAAGAGAAGCTAAGTTTGAAGAGCTTTTGGGAGCCGATTTTTTATGTAGTTTTGAGCGTAAAGACTCTGCTGTTCTCTATTATTTATTTAAAAATGGACTAATTACGGTTTAAAAGAACCTGACTATATTTATTGAGGATTTGATATGGAAATTGCACAAAAATCACTTTACAAACTGGACAGCGATGTAGCCATTGTGGGGCTATTCTTCGCAACAGCCTATTTGGCGGGATCAAAGCGCTTTGTAGAAGTCTTTCCAACAGCGAATCGACAGGGGCTCATGTTTGCCGCTGCCACCTCATCGCTCGGGCTTGAAGGGTCGAGGCGTATTACAGAGCGGATCGGTTTAAAGGAAGGAACGCCTACTCATCTAGTATATAGATCGCTTATGGTTGCAGCCGCGGCTCTTTTCACAACACCGTGGGTTGCAAAGACATTTGGAAAAGAAGCAAAAATTTTAGCCCAAGATGTTGGTAAATTTGCCCGCGTTACAACAGGAGTCATTGTAGGAACGCACTTAACTCGCCACCTTAGGCCTTCGCTTAGCGAAAAAGTCAACCTTGAGAAACTTTCAATTGATATCTCAATTATAGAAGATAGGCCGTTATCAGAATGGAAAATGAGTCGGACTGTGGATGCTTTCAATCCGGACACAGTTCTTGATATTGTTGGTGAAGATGATGTAATTAGCCAGGGAGAAGGGCTTGGTCAATCTCTTTACAAGAGGTTATTTCTTTTAGGTGGTGAGGGAACTGTTCCTCAAGAAGTACAAGAGGCAGCAATAGGGTGCATTGACCCATACAGTGGTGCGGGCAATGGAGATGTTAAATGGTACTTAAACAAAGTTCTGCTGTACTTACTTGTAAAGAAGCAAACATTTGAACAAGACGCTGAACAGACGTCTAAAAAGAAAGAAGATCTTCTTGCGCTGATTCGAAAAACGATGGTTCGTATCAATGATGCCCATAATGGGTGCGTGGATCAGCAGACGACGCAGATGAAGTGGTTAATGATTGAAATTGTTGATGATTTTGGTCTTTCTGAAACTGAAAAAATTGTTGCTCTTGAATTAGAAAAATACCGTGCTGCCCTGATTGATACATGTGTTAATGATACCCACGAATATCATGCAGCGGATTTAGGAGTAGATTTAGCGCGTGCTGTTGCTATAGAACGAGGATTTCCATTAACAAGGGCAACTCAAAAAGCAGCGGTGCATCCGATCTATGATCAAGCTAATTTTGCAAAGGCAAAGAAGTCATTTGATCAGAACTATAATCCTGTGGGATATCTCCTGGATCAAGCGAAGTACTATACTCGGAATAAAGTATTTACCGATATGTGCCAGTGGTATGGGAACCAGGTTTTTCCTCTTGGCCTAGATGACAAAACAGAAAAAGAGCGTATCCGCATTCTTGGCAGTGATTTTTCTTCTCCTGAGTATATGGATACGAGAAAGGACTCTGCTGTTGTGTATTACCTCTTTAAGAATGGCCTGATCACGGTCTAGAGTAAACCGGTTTACTGGTGCGGTATTTTGTGCTATAATCAAGCTTGAGTCCTGTTTTAAAGGATACCATAGGGCCTGAAGTGCTCATCAACTACAAGCTTTTTTAGGGGATCTGACCGCTGGGAATACGGAAATATAATTTTGGAATTTTTGTCTCCTGGGTGACGAACCCACCTATACTAAATTGGTTGACGATGCCCACCCTCCTTTATTAAATAGGACTCTTTTTATTTAAGGTGCATTTCTCCCCCTAGCTTCAATCATCTACTACGTTGAGCTGCTTCACCAACCCACAAGGGGTTGCTTGCATCGCTCGCCTTGTATCTAATCAAATCTAGGAAAATCTCTGCGCCTTATCTAAAGAGAGTCCTATTTGTGGAACCAGGACTCTTTCTATCTAAGATGGGAAGCTTCTTCCTACCTTTAATCATCTACTGCGCTCCAATGCTACAGGAGATCTCAACGATACATGAGGATTTGTTGGATTTCTTGAGCATATATTAAATAATAAATAATTGAATGTTAATTAAATATAAATAAACGTGGTATAATGTATTTGTAATAAAATTAATTTAGGGGTTAATAATGGAGAGCATTAATAGTGATTGGGCGATGGTTCCAAGCCATCAAGATCAACTATCACGCCAAGAAATTTTTGGAAAAACATACGGAGCTTTAGCGGACCGCATCGATCAGGATGTGGATACAAAGGGACTGTTTAATATTGCAGGGAATGAGAGGCAGGTGGAGCGCCTTGTCAAAGGAAGTTTTGATCCAACGTCATTTATCAGTAGCACGGAGGGAAATGACTATGTTTTTCGTGATGATGTCATGGCGACAGAGGATGTCCATTCTGTGACCGTTGCAATGAAGAGAACCTTGGACTATCAACCAATTATTTCAACAGATCGTCTAAAATCCATCTATGAAATTGACTTTATGCTGGAGGGGCTGTCCCCTGAGCAGATTCGACGCCTGGTCACCCATGGAATGGATGTAGCGCATATTGAGGTGCTGGATAAGGTCTTGGCTTTAGCTGAGAGGGTTTTGGCGAGTGGGGAAAACAAAGTGACCATTGGGGATTTAAAGAAGCAGCTAGGGTCTCACCTATTCATGCCACTTGATTATTATTCAAATATTGAAACCTCTCTTGTTTACAGAGAGAATGGTGTGAAGAGGGGAAGGCCAATCTCAGGCGATGAGATGAGGAGCGGGGGGCTTGAAATAAACCGCAGAGAGCGGATTAATCATATCCTTTTTACTAAGTTGTTATGTCTCTAACGAAAAAGAGGAGAGCCTCCCGGAAGTAAGATTTGGGGGAAGGGCACTGTCGCGAGAGGGTCTCCTCAAGTTTTTGACATCTTTATAGGCAGGAGTTAGCTTTGATAGTTCTCCTAAAGCTAACCATGCTACATCACACGGTAAAATTTAATAATCTCATTTGGAAATTTGGGTGCTGCACGGGTCTATAAGATGTGCTGCGGCCTTATTTCCCTCCATTTATTGAGACTGCTCCGTGAAGCATAACAGAAGGGTTTTTATAAGGGAATAAAAAAGCGTGTGGTTGCTTTTCTGTGAGGCTTTTTTAGAAGAGGAATTAGGGGATTTAAAAATGTTTTTTTGACAGTATATGTCGCTTTTAATTCTTCAATCACCTGCGATATAAAGTGGGATTTTGAAGGAAGAAATTCTTTTAATCGACACAGAAATTTGTCATGAGAGCGCCCGTCCCGGTACTTGGGCGTCTTTTTTGGGTGGAGAAGGTAATCCATTTTTGAAGGATCAAAATCCCATAAAAATGTTGTGTGATGGACAAAACGGTGCTTTTGGATGTATTGAGCATTTCCTCCACACTTATATTCTCCAATCACATAGTCGTTTTCCCTGAGCTGAAAATCAGGAATTCCTAAAGCTTTTTGATAGAAGGCTTCCGACCATCGGAGAATAGGTTCTGGAAAACAGGGAAAATCATGGACCTCTTTCTGAAAAATGAAGGAGACAAAGAGAGTGTTATCGTCGACAATCACTGTTCCACCGCCGCTATACCGTTTAATGAGAGGGACCGGATACATCATCATCATTGACGTGTTGATGAGCTCCTCGGGCTTTCCTGAGATCCCCATGATGATTGATGGTGGAGATCCTTCGTTAATAATGCACCAGTTCTCATCTGTGAGTCGAAGGAGCGCTTCTTCAATTTGAAGTTGCTCATTTATTGGGACATTTTGAAGCTGGAGAAGGTTGACGGTCTTATTCACTGAGAGACTGAACCTCTTCGATATTGACAACTTTATATCGAAGTCCTTTTAGAGATGTAACTTTGAAGATCAGAATAGTTCCTCCTGGCATGACATCAACATCCATAATGCTTGTAATTTTTGAGCCGTCGCTAAGCGTGATATTAGGTTTAGAAGTAGGAACGTGTTGGTTTAAAAACTTGATGGCGGCTTGAAGATCTTTAGCGCGGAGTTCAGGGGAAATAATCATGATCTCGCTGATTCCCTTGCTCTTGTTGTCATCTTTTTGTGTTTTAGCGATTGCGGCCAGCTCTGCAGATGTTGCGTCGGTTGGAGGAGCGCTTTTTTTTGCGACCGGCGCTGGTGTGTAGCCTGTTGCTGGCGGGGCGATATAAATAGGAGCTTGCGCTCCAAATACTGCAGCTGAGAGCGCAAGGAGAGAAAGTATTTTTTTCATGGGTTACCACCTGTTTTTGGGGACTCGGAGACGATTGTATCTTTCTTTTCACTCGCTCTACTTAAACACTGAGAAGCAGCGCTTGAGAGGCGTTCTAAATTGGTAGCAGCAGACTTGTCTACCGCCCCTGTTTGATCAAGAGATGCAACTCCAATGGATACTGTTAGAGTAAAACGAATATTTCCTGCAGAGAAAATCTCTGAGTCAAGGTATTCACTGATATTTTCAGCAATAAATACTGCGGCTTTACAAGAGGTTTTTGGCAGGAAAACAGCGAATTTTCCATGGTTTTGGTTATATAAAAGATCTTGTGAACGGACGAGCTTTTGCAGGTGGTCTTCAAAATCTAATGTGAGGGCATGGGCAACATTTTCTCCTCGCGTCTCAAGGATTTGAGGATATTGGTCAATCGCGAGTAGAAGAAGAGCGAGTTGAGTTTTTTCGCTGAGAGCTTGGCCCACGAGCTTGGTCGCTCGATCGCCCACAAAAGTTCGATGTTCCAAACTTGCATTTGGGAGGGCTGCTTTTGACATGCGGGATGAAAGAGAAGCCATCTTCGCTTGCGTTTCCATAACCCCACCTGCCATTTCCATGCGAAGAAGAAATTCGTCTTCTTCAAGGGGTTCACGAAGAAAATCTGTAGCACCTGCTTTGATTAAGTTGCGGATAAACGATTTTTTTAGATGGGCAGTGATAATTAGGATGGGAGTATGCGCGTAGTCCTTTAATCTCCGAATATCGGTGCATAAAGGAATAAGTTCTAAGTTAGGTGTTTTTTCATCGATGACAATAATACTAATATAGGTTCTGTCTAAATACTCAAGGGTTTCAAGTCTTGATGAAGCAATAATGAGCGCGTGGTCCTCTATCTTTGCGATGACTCCCTCAAAAAAAGCGCGCACGAGAGGGTTGTCAGTAAGGAGAAGAAGCGTGGGGAGTTTTTTTGGTTTTATCGCCATACCTTTCCCACTATAAATAATTATCTTTTTAACGAAACTAATAGAATCGAAATATCAGCTGGTGAGACTCCTGAAATGCGGGAGGCTTGGCCTAAATTCAGAGGACGATGGTGTATCAATTTTTCACGCGCTTCATTCCTCAGGCCGACAATTTTTAAGTAGTCGAAGCACTCAGGTATTTGATGGCTATCAATACTCTCAAGTTTTGCCGCTTCTTTTTTTTCGCGGGCGATGTAACCTGCAAATTTTATGTCGATTTCAATTGCATTGTTTGTAGGCTTTCCGTAGTCCTCGACTTTTTCTGGGAAAGTTTCTAAGAGCTTTTGATAGGAAAACTCTGGACGACAAAGGAGCTTTGCGAGTGTTGTAGACTTTCCATTGAATTCAAGATGGCTCTTTTCGAAGCACAGCTTTTCTTTTTCGATGGTTTCTTTTTTGGTTTGGAAAGATTGGTAAAGTGCATCATCAATAAGTCCCATTTGATACCCAAAGTCGCGCAGACGCAAATCGGCGTTATCTTGTCGAAGAAGGAGGCGGTGTTCTGCCCTTGAGGTGAACATGCGGTAGGGTTCATCGAGGGTTTTTGAAATGAGATCATCAATCATCACTCCAATGTAGGCCTGTGAACGTCTTAGGATGAATGCTTCTTTCCCTCGAATCTTGAGAACAGCATTAATCGCTGCAATCATCCCTTGAGCTGCAGCTTCTTCATAACCTGTTGTTCCATTGACTTGCCCTGCAAAGTAAAGCCCCTTTACACATTTGGTTTCAAGCGTGCTTTTAAGCTGACCACTTATAGCGTAGTCATATTCGATGGCGTAAGCTGGGCGCATGATTTCGACATTTTCGAGTCCAGGAATTGTGCGCATCATTGCGTACTGAACGTCAAATGGGAGGGAGGTAGAGATTCCATTAACGTAGACTTCGTTGGTATTGAGTCCCTCAGGTTCAAGAAAGAGTTGGTGACGCTCTTTATCAGCAAAGCGCACCACTTTATCTTCAATGGATGGACAATAACGAGGGCCAACTCCTTTAATCTTTCCAGAGAAGAGAGGAGAGCGGTGGATATTTTCCTGGATGACTTTTTTCGTTGCCTCATTTGTGTAGGTGATATAGCAGGAAACCTGAGACAGTCGTTTTTCTTGCGGTTCAAAGGAAAAGGAGATCCCCTCTTCAGGGGGTTGCTCTTCGGTTTTTGAAAAATCAATCGAGCGGATGTTAACCCGCGCGGGGGTTCCTGTTTTAAGGCGGCCGAGTGTAAAGCCAATTTCTTCTAATGCTTTGGAAAGTCCCACAGAGGGCTTATCCCCTGCGCGCCCCCCAGAATAGTTGGCCTCCCCAATATGAAGAAGCCCTCGCATAAAGGTTCCCGCAGAAAGGATTACCGACTTTCCTTGATATCGAACCCCCTCTTGAATCTGCACGCCAACAATGGAGCCCTCTTCGATGACAAGATTTTCAATCGTTCCTTGTTTGATCTCAAGATTCGGGGTGTTTTCCAAGACATATTTCATCTCAGTTTGATAGGCGAGTTTGTCGGATTGCGCGCGAGGGGACCAAACAGCCGGGCCTTTTGTGGCATTAAGCATGCGGAAATGAATTCCGGTTCGATCTGCGATCTTTCCCATGATTCCACCAAGGGCATCGATCTCACGAACGATGTGTCCTTTTGCGGTTCCCCCGATGGCGGGGTTACAACTCATTTTGGCGATTGTGTCGAGGTTCATGGTGAGTAGGAGGGTATGTGCGCCCATACGAGCAGCAGCATGCGCAGCTTCGCAGCCGGCATGTCCAGCACCAATGATAATCACATCAAAGTGATCGGGATAAGTCCACATGATTAACCCCGATTAGGGCTATTTGTTCTTCTTATGACGATCTCTACGACGGCGCTTTTTGCGCTTGTGCTTCGAGATCTTAAGACGACGCTTTTTCTTTACAGATGACATCAAATACTCAAATTACGTTACATTTCACCGCCCAGTGTAGTCTTTTCCCTCGAAAAAGTAAAGAGGGGAGTGATATAGGTCAAATTAAGTCTTAACTTGGAGAAGCAAATGTTAACCGGTATTCTGATCGCATGGGCTTTATTGACCGTTCTTTCTTTTGTATTTGTGGTCTATGATCTCAGAAAAAATACCCCTGAGGCCGGGGTGATGAAAGTGGGGTGGGCTCTTGTAGTTCTCTATACGGGACCTGTAGGTCTTTTCTTCTATTTTATGACATGCCGCGAGCCGATGGTTGGTACTCATGAAAAATTTATTGACTCCCTTTGGAAGCAAGCTACGGGTTCTGAGGTGCATTGCCTAGCAGGAGATGCCACGGGCATTATCATCATGGCGATTTTCCTCTCATTTTATGAAATTCCCCGTCCTTTCGAGATGTTTTTTGAGTACGTCGCAGGATTTATCTCTGGTTTCCTCATTTTTCAAGCTCTTTTCATGAAAAAAATGATGGGGGGAACTTATATGAAGGCGCTTAAAAGTAGTTTTTATCCCGAATGGCTTTCAATGAATTATATTATGGCAGGAATGATCCCGGTCATGGTTATATGGGGGGCGCATGATCCCTTAGTAAAAAGTCCTGGAAGCCTCCACTTCTGGGGGATGATGTCCCTTGCGACAATTATCGGAGGTTTTATTGCTTATCCCATCAATAAATGGCTTGTTTCAAAAGGTCTCAAACACGGAATGATGACGGTCAGGAAGGGAGAGCAAATGCATATGCATCATGCAGAGATCACTGCGTCACAGCCCCAAGTTAAAAAAGCTCTTATTGGCTCTCTTATTGCGCTTGCTGTAGGAATTGTCATTGCCATCATTGGAGCTTACCTTTGAAAATTAAGTTTTTGTCATTATACCTCATCTACTTTCTTGACCTGATGGGGATGGTTTTTGTTTACGTGGTGCTCTCTCCTTTAATTGTTGATTCCTCTTCAATGATTTCATCTAACACGCCACTAGCAACAAGAAATGTCATTATAGGACTCCTCTTTGCGACCTATCCTCTTGCGCAGTTTTTTGCCGCTCCGATTCTTGGGGATCTTTCAGATCGCTTTGGCCGCCGGATTATTCTTGTTGTTTCTACCTTGGGAACGGCTGTTTGCATCGCCCTTTCTGGAGTCTCAATTATCATAAGTAGCCTTTCTCTCCTTTTTATTAGCCGTTTTGTTTCAGGGCTTTTTGCAGGAAACCTAACCGTTGCTCAAGCAACAGTCGCAGAATCTGCTCCCTCCGAAAAACAAGAGCAATATATGTCCTTCTTTTCTGCTGTTGGAGGGATGTCGTGGACGTTAGGTCCCTTCATTGCTGCATTTTTATCTGATCAAACACGCGTTCCGTTTTTTGATTTTGCAACGCCCTTTTGGTTTCTAGCGGTGTGTATGTTTATTGGTTTTTTACTTGTCTTGTGGAAAGTCGAGGAAACACGTGAAAAAGTTGTTGGTCAGAAGCTCGATTTGCATAAAGTTGCAGGTAATCTTTTATCTGTTTTCAAGATTCGCAAAGTCATTCATCCTTTTATTTCCTCACTCATTACGATTTTTGGATGGATGATGTACCAAGGATTTCTAGCCCCCTATTTGATTGAAAAATTTCACTATACCGAGAGATGGGAAGGGTATGCTTATGCCATCTCTTCTTTATTTTGGATGCTCGGGGGGCTTTTGACAGCACGTATTTTGAAACACCACTCCGCCAGGAAACTCATTATTATTCCGCTGATTCTTTCAGGTCTTAGCGTCTTTTGTTTTCTTTTTACCTTTCGCTCGTATACCATCTGGCCTCTGCTTGCCATTGCAAACTTTACTCAGTCGATGGTTACAGCGTGTTTCTTTGGAATGTTTGCGCGGCTTGTCCCTGCGGAAAATCATGGTAAAATCTTTGGGTCCTGGAACGCTGGGTTTGCTTTAGCCTCTACGTTAGGTCCTTTTCTTTCCGGGATATTTGTACGATTTCAAGTCAATCTACCGTACTTCATCGCTTCGATCATCATGATTGCAACAGCCATCTATTACCTGATTTGGTATCGGAAACATGCCGCGCTCCATTGACAAAAAATAAATTCAATGTCATTCTCCTTTCATGATTAAGAAGTTTTTAAGTTTTATAGTGCTGGTCTCCTGTTGTTTTCTTCATGCAGATGAATCTGAGATTCACCCCTACCAAATTGTAATTTTTCGACATGCTGAAAAACTTGGAGATTCGTTGCATTATCACCTGAATGCTCAAGGGCAGCAGCGAGCGGCTTACCTTGTGGATTTTTTGCTGAAAGATAAGGTGGCGTTTAATAAAACGAAACCAATCATTGATCAAGATAGTCAAGAAATCGTCGCTGTCTTTGTTCCTAACCCTACAGTGCATGGACAGACAAATGATTATGTGCGCCCAACGCAAACCATTATCCCTCTTTTTCACGAGGCCGACTACTATCTGCAGGAAAAAGTAGGGCGGGGAGTGTATTTAAACAACCAACATGATTACAAAGAAGCACCGACTCTTTTCGAGCATATCCTATACAATGAAAAATACCGCGATTACATGGGGAAAACAGTGGTTGTTTGTTGGGAACATGGGGAAATCCCGTTGATGTTTGATCAATACTTTAGTGACTTAAAGCCCTACTTTAAGCATTTAGGGGAAGAGCGCTATGACATGGTTTGGGTGATTCGGTGGAACAACGGAGTGGCGGAAGCTCATAACTATTACCAAGTTCCTAGCAATTCGTTTTTAAACCCATAACGCATCAGGAATCGTCATGAAGATTATCGCAATCGCCCTTGTTTTTTTCTCCTTAAGTGTTTGTGCGTCCCCGCATCGCATCATTGTGGTGCGTCATGGTGAAGAGCCCCCAAATTACATGGCACATGAGCTTGCGATGTTGAATTCAGGACCTGCATTTGTGCAAGGACTCAGTGCGACAGGGCAAAGGCGTGCAGCCTATCTAGTGGGATATTTTTTGGGGATTTCAGGAAAGCAAGATCCTCTCTTCTCTGATATGACGAGCAAGGACCCAAAGGTTAAACCTCTTCACCCGATTACCTTCATTGGCGCGTACTCGACAGAAGATGGTCGCGGAACCTTTCGCCCCGTTGAAACCATTGCGCCGCTTGCAAGTGTCATCAATGTCAATGAAGCTCCGATCGATGTCTATGATTATGCACCTGCGACGGTTAAGCAATACAGCAAAGGTCAAAAAACTGAACTCAAACAAGTTGTGGATCAGCAAGAGCATACCGTGGTCCTGTGCTGGGAAAGCAACGATATTCCTCATTTGATCTCCGCACTTGAACCCAGAATTGCAAATGATCCAACGTTTCAAAAAACGTTCCCAAATGGGCATTTTCCCTACGACTACCCCTATAACCTAACCTTTGTCATCACCTGTGATGGCGGGTCCCCATCCTTCAACGTTTACCAGCAGGAACAACATCCTTAGCCAGTTTTAAGCTTGTAGACATTTTTCCCCTGGCATAATTGGTGTTTCCTTTTTGATTCCGAAAAGGAATTCCACTTTTCGATATGTTTTGCCTCGACATCGCGTTTAATATAATTCTTTGCACACGTGCGACTGACGCCAAAAAAATCTGCAATTTCCTGAAAGCTCATCTGCACTTCATCTTGCGTTTCAAAGAGTGATTGGGTCCAAAATTTTTGATGTTTCATAGGGATGTCTCCTTGCATTCTATTTAAAAAAGAAGGCACTACCCGCGCAAGACCCCTTAGCATCAAAGCGGTGCTTTGATACGAAGAGCTATAGATTTTTAGAAACGCATTCCCTATAATGGAAGGCGAGACTAAGGAGGTTAGTACAAGTAGTGCCTTAGTTTCACGCCCTGGGAGGTCACGAGCCTCCTGGGGCATTTTTTTACAAAACTGTACCTTCAATATTAAAGAAAATCTTCTATTTAAGCCAGCAAAGATAGCGTTTTTATCAAAGACTGTAGACGAGAAAAGATAGGACAGAGCCCTATCTTTATTCACTTAAGAGTTGAGAGCAGGCGCATTCTTGCGCCAGATATTAAGCCTTTCTAGAGATGCTCTAAGCTCCCCAAGAGTCGGAAATTTTGGCATGGTAGGAGCGTTTAGATTCCACCGTTTTGCAGCAATTTTTGTTCCATATCCGATGGCAATGGTTGCAATCATGGCGATCATAAGAGCGGAACCTTTTTGATTTCTTGTCCACTTAGGATCGACAGGAGACTCTTCTGTTTGATTAGGTACGACCTCAATGACTTCTTCCTCTTGGAGCATTGGCTGTAGATACGTTTCACAAAATGCTTGCTCTTCCGCATTTAGCTCTCCGTTGAAAATAAGCGCTTTGGGATTCTCGATAATCGTCCCTTTGGTAATGACGTTGTAGAAGGTTTTTGCTTGAAAGATTGCGCAGTTTTCAAAGTTTTTGTCTCCAGCAAAGAGGGCTTTTCCTTTGTTTCCTGCTTCGAAGCAGCGAATTTCATGGCGCGACTTTGTATAAATTCTAAAGAAAAGTTTTGATGGCGTGCCACCTTCTCCAGAAGTGCAAAGGATTTGAACGTGGTACCTTTTTCCTCCATGCTCTAGAACAGCGCCATCTCGCAAAGCTTGCTCTCTTGCTGCAAGGGTTTCAATGTTGACATCCTTAACACGAAAAAAAAGATTAAAATTAATGCTAGTCATGATTTTCCCTATTTTTTGTATAGATAATAATCAATAACTGGTAAAGATTCAACTAACTGTTATTAAAAATATTTATACGATTCAATTCTTAGCGAGTATTTACTTGCAATCTCGAGTTCATCTGCCTTTTCAACGCCACTGACTTTTATAGTACTATTTTGTGGAGCGCAAATCTTATTTAATGCTATCCTATTTGGAATAATATTAATTTTAAAACTAAAATTGATATTTTTATTTTTAAAAATTAGAGGTATGTGGTGTTTTCTTTAAAACCTTTCTTAGGTCAATCAAAAACTGTTAATCGAGATCTTGTTGTCGTTTCACTCATCTGCGTGATTGCCTATCTTGCGGGGAAAGAGAAGCAGATTCAAGTATTTAAAAGTGCAAACCTAGGAGGCCGCATCGCTGCAGCAACCGCTGCAAGTGTAGGGTTAGGAGTCGCAAGCAAGGTCTTAGAGCGCTCAGAAGGAGATAAGCAGTCTATAGAAGCTTTGGTGACTAAGGTTTTAGCCATTACAATGAGTTGTGTTGTTCTCACTTCGATTGTGTCAAAACAAGCACCTAAGATAGAGATTTCTTTCGCAGACGCTAGGAAATTTGCGTTCTTATCCGCCTCGATGATGCTCGCTTCAGAAATTCAGCATATGTACTTTTTTGCGCCTTCTGATAGTCCAGAAAAGCCTCACAACCTCAGTGATAGAATTGCGTTGATTCGCAATAAACATTGCAAAACAGCTGCTCAAGTGACCTACAATGCGATTACCACCGTTTCTTTGGGAATTTTAAGTGCTTGTGCACGCGTTGGCTCTGCATGCTACCTTCTTTTTTCTAAGATTCAAGTGATTGGAAGCATTCCTTCCTATGCACGAGGAGTTTTATTTCCGGAAGTCACGCCAAGAAAACAAAGGTCTGAAGAAATTGCATCGGAAACCCACCAATTCTTAAATCGCATATTGAATGCTCCAATCAATTCATACCAAAAACAGCAAATACAACAAATTTTTGAAGGGGAGCACTCTCCGGAAGAAGAAACAGCTTTTATTGAGAAGCTATTTGAACAAAGAGCTTTTGAAGAAGCTGGTCATCGTACTTTGCTTAACTTTTTGATTAAAAAAGGGAAAGAGGCAGTACTGGAAGAGAATCAAGTGTTGCTTACGCCTCTCCAGCAGCTTCAGGGAAAACATCAGAAAGAATTGGATCTTTTCTCAACTTTAAAAACGCATGCTAAAAGGATCGATGCTCCAGAGGTTCAAAGATGGGTGAATAATCAATCAGAGCAGCGGTACCTTGCTGAGAGGACAGCACTTATTCGAGGAGCGCTTCCTAATATCGATGGAGGTGGTGCATTATGGGGGCAGTGTCTAAATGCTAATGATCTAGAAGCTGCTGGACTCTTACAAGGTCAAATAGATCAACGCATTAAGGATTTGACCTCAAGACAAGAAAGAGCAGAAGAATCTTTTCATCCACTTTTAGAGCTCGAGTACTATTCTTTTCTTGCTCAAAGACTTTCCTTGTCTACCGATACGGTAAGGTGGGAACGCAATCATGGGTATATTGAGGATTTCAATCGGGTTGTTTCTCAGTCGTTGCGTCATGTTCATGAAACACTTCAAACGCGTTATCGGGGGCTTAATATCCCTTGTCCTCTCCCTCTACCAGGAGAAGATGTAGATATCGATGATTTCTTCAGGCAAGCACAAAATACGCTACAAGGCCTTCACGAAAGTGAACTCAGACAATTTGAACAAAATCCCGCTTACTCGGTGCAAGGAACTCTTATTCAAGACATGCAGGGGCGGATTCTTAGTGCGATCGACAACCCTTATCGCAGAGAATTTTTGAGTATTCGATCTCCTGAAGAACGAAAAGATAGACGTAATCACGTGATTACTGAAAACCTTTTCTTGTTTTGTCTTAAGCAAACACCTGATGGCCAACAGCTTGTTCGGTTAATGGATCATTATTCGAATTCTGAAGAAGATTGTCATCTTCACATGGTTTCTCGAAGGGCTTTTGATCGTCTCTATGAACAGGCGCTTCCTACACTTCAATCAAAGCTCTATACACGCCATGAGTTTGCTGTTGATTTAGAACAAGATGCACCAATGGTTCCTCTTGAACAGATGAGAGAAAATGTTTGGGAATTAGACCTTAATTCTCTGCCTAGAGAGTTGAATCTTGAATTGGATTTTTGGTATCTCGATCTGCAATCGGTTTGGATGGAGCATCTTCCTACTTACCAAAGACAAGAGCTCCGCGCTCTTTGCACTCTCTCTCGCCATCGGAAAATGAACAAGCTTTTTTCTATATGGATGCTTACAAAAACAGAGCTTCCTTTTCAACGCGCTCTTTCTTTTGCTCATCTCCAAATTCCTGACCATAGTCAAAAGGAAACTCAAGCCCTTCGAACGATTCGTCAACATTATTTTTCCAGTCGCTTTCGAGAAAGAGTGCAACAAAGAATGATTGCTGCAAGACAGGCGCAGCCACAAGAAGAAGCATTTTTAGGAACGCCTTTGGATTCAATCAATCCACCTAGGCTTCGCCAAGCTAATCCTGAAGTCGAGTGCAACCTTGTACCATTCGATGATGGAGGCGAGCATTATTTTGGAGCGCCGACAAACATCCTCGCTTTGATGCAACGAGAAGACCCTTACAACCGGCAAGCACCTATTGAGAACCGTCTAGCTTGGATTGATAGAGCTTGTGAGAATCCCGTTTATCAAAGGTTTAATCGTGGAGCTTTGGTTCTTTATGCTGCATTTTCCAATGCTGCTGAAGGGCTTCGCGAAGCAGCTCCTCGGAAAACAATTCACCAATTCTTGGATCTGATTCTTGACTCTTCTATTGAGCCTCTTCAGTCTGATAATTCATGGAGAAAAGAGACTCTTAGCTGCTATTTAAAGTTGATTTTTGCAGGACAACATCTTCCTTATCAGGTCACGGAGCAAGAAAGAAAATATCTTGTTCAATTTACAACCTTGGCGGAATTTCGTCTCCCGGACCTTTTAGTCGTCCCAGAAGGGACAACTCCTAATGTTGGAATTACTAGACTTGGGGCTGCTCTTCAGGACACTTCTATCAGACTAGAAGGAACGGAAGAGAGCACGCTCCAATTGTCGTTCCAAACATCGCTCCTTCCCTCAGATGAACAGACACGGAGTTATCTTGATGCACTTAGAGCACGCCAAGGGACCACATTGCCCAAGTACTTGCTTGGAGCAGTCATGGATGCTTACCCAATGGATCACGATGAAGGGCAACAAGCCATTGACCGCGCGCTCTCCTACGCCTTTCGTGGGAATCTTCAAGAAGAAATCGAACATGTGAATCAGCTCTTACGACAATTTCCACCAAGCGCGCTTAACGTGAGAACAATGGCCATCCCTCCACACATCTTTTTGCTCGATCGTCTTCTAGTTTTAACGCCACATAAAGGAGGGGTTCAGGAAACTGTGAGACAATTTAATCAAGTGCTTATTCAGTCGAATCATGCGCCTCAGATGCTCATGGGCTTTGCAAGAGAAATCAAACGCCTCACAATGCTTTTTGTTCAAGATCCCTCCGAAGAGCGTTTTGCTCAATTACTGAAGGTAAAGATTGGATACCAACAGTTAAAAGCGCAATTTTTTGATGGGAAAGTTGCTTTAGATGGGTTTTTAAAACTTGCAGTCGATGAAGCTGAATTTGTCATGACCGCTTCATCGCATTTCTTGCTTGAAAGGGCCGCTCATTTTGATTGTAATGCAATGGTTGCCACCCTGCATCACACTGAAGATCCTGACCCTGCCCTTAAAACTTATGCTGAAAAAGCAGTGGAAAAAGTTTTTCGGCGTCAGCAAGAGCAAGGGATTTTAGTTGCGTTTTCCCCTCCCTTTTTCTTTCATTTTGGCAGAAATGACCTCGATATCGTTTCAGGGTGTGTCTATTTCGATGGTGAGCAATACCTCGAGCTTCCTTCCGAGCTCCAGAATCACCCTCATATCCGCTCTCTTCACATCCATGATCTTCCCTATGTACTCAACGGAGACGGGTCTTTTTCTCATTATACAACAGAAGGTCACCAAAGAGTTGCGCAAGTCCGTATTGCCTTAGGTGAATTTGGTGTGACGATTCAACGCAGACTGAACATCTCGCTTGAAGGGCCGGAGGAGATTACCCCACTTCAATATGTTCCACTTGAGCAGTTTGATGCTTTCCCGTCAGCCCTTTTAGAGCGGATGGGAGCTAAGGAATTCTGGATGGCTCCTGATCAAACCCTTTATGGTTATACAGAAAAAGGGGCTCCTATTTTTTCTTTTGATCCTCAGCTGCGGACAATTCAAACGGCATCAGGGACTTTTGTTCTTTCAAATGACGACTCTCTGCAAGATGAAAATCTTCGCACTGCATTGGACTACTTAGGAAATATTCTTCCGCTCGATGAAGTCTTGGTAAGAGAAGATCAACGTCTCATCTATATTCCTTCATTAGAGCTGACTTTGACTTTGAAAGAGGATGAAGCCTGGCATTGGGTAAGTCCTAAAATTTCTGGAATGACCCTCGATCTAAGTCGCCCCCCTTGCCCGAGTACTTTTGTTCTCAAGTGGGAAGGAGGGGCTGCGCGCTCTTCTCGACAGTTTAAAGACCAACTGATTATGCTCAAAAAGCATTTGAGGGAAGCCGAATCACAAGAAGGCTCTTCTCTTGTTGCAAAAGAGCAAATGGATTCGATGCGCAAACAGATTATCGCAACGGAAGAAAGGCTAGCCCAGTTAGACAAGCGTCTTTATGTCACGCTTCTTCCTGAAGAAAGAGATAGTGCTGCGCTTAGAGAAACGTTGAATGTTGAGGTTAGAAGGCTTGAGAGAGCTTCACAACTCATTAGCGAGGCACGCGATTCTATAGAAAGCCGGGAGTTGCAACGTCAATACTTGGACGTAGAGAGAAGGTATCATGAAGCAAAGCAAGCGTATGAAGCGTGTTGCACAAAAAGAGCAACCGTTACATATGAGACGTCTCACCTTGGACATGTTAAAGGTCGAGATCTTATTGGAGCACTCTTTCTTCTCCAAGAGCAGTTGGCTCTAGGCGAAGAGATTGATCCTCACGCCTGGATTGAAGAACTTGCAAACCACCACTCTAAGCACCTCTTTGATGAACAAACTCTAACGCTTCTTCAGCACTGCGTAGATGAATATTCAGAGCAACAACCTCTACTTTCCCTCTACTGCCAACTTTTGCTCTCTCAGCATATTTTTATTCTTTTTAAAGAAGCAGGAAAGTCTCTGTCTCCTAATCAAGAAGAGCGTCTTCAACGCATGGAAGACACTTATAATGAGGGAAGAAGACGGTGCTTGGCGCTTCACACTGAATTGATCGAAGGAGGCACGCAGATTTCTGCTCCCGTCACGACTCTTATGCATCAACATTGCCCTGGACACGCACTTCTAAATGCTCCTGAGGCTGCAGGTCCTATTTCCTTCCCCTTGATCTCAACACAAGAAACACAGGCACTTGCCGCACAAAGTCTGCTAGAGAGGCTTTGTCTTGCTGATGCGATTGAATGCAGCCCAAAAAATTCATTGGAAGAGATCCCTGAAGAACAGCGACGACTGATTAAAACGTTTAGAAATGGGAGTAATGATCAGGCGACAGGATTTTACGTTGAGGCATTTGGAATGTTTCCGGTTAAAGCCTTTTACCAGGAATTTTCTTTGGAGGGTGATCAAGCTCTTTTCGGATTAAAAAGAAGGGATCTTGATTCCTTATTTAAAGCGTTTGAATCGAAGGGATGGATTAAACACCGTCACAGCAGAGATTTTTATTATTCTTTATCATCTGATTCAGGTCACCATCCCCTTGTTTCTGTTCAGACGGAAGATTTGCTAGCATTGCTCTCTAGTATCCCTATTTCTCCTTCTGACCGTGAAAAAGTTGTGCAACGCATCCGAACTTTTTTCTTCCAAGCGGCTCACGCAAGCTTTTCGTTTTCGTGGAAAGACGCTGGAAGTGCAACACGTTTTCAAAGAGCGCTTGCAAAAGAACGAACTCGGCTGCAAATGCAAATGCTTGATGGAAAATTCTTCTTGGATCAATACCTTGCTGATACTGGTATGTCTTTGACTGAGCTTAAGAGAAAGGTTCTAACCGGACAGAAGCTTGATCGTCCAGAAGGGCGCATTGCTCTCATTCGGTATCTAGTCTATCAATCAGAGATCTACCATCTCGATAATATATCCAAAGCTCCACTGAAAGGGGAGCGAAACCAAATTGAGCTTTTGAGTACCCGAAGACAATATCCGATTGATTTGCTTTTGCGTTCTGCTGAAAATCCGCAAGAAAGAGAGCTTCAGACGATTGATCTAGCCTTTCTTCTTTTCGAGGAAGATTATGGCGCTCGTTGTAATCCTATGCAGGTCAAACTGTTTTCTTCGTTGATGCTCGACCAAGAAAATGAAGAGTCGATCGATGCAATGCAAGCGCGCATGGGGTTTGGAAAAACAGCCCTTCTTCCTCTGCTTGCAATTGTTCAAATCGCAAAAGAAGGATTAAAACCCCCAGAGGAAAAATCTCTCATTCGCTATGTCGTTCCAAAGGCTGTTCTTCAAGACAATGCTGCGGCTTTTCATGGAAGAATCTCCCATATTTTAGGTTCGAGTGTGATTCAAGATCGTGAGTTTTCTCGTTACCAGATCGACCCAGCTGATAAAGAGCGCTCCTTTCATTGGGTGCTTGATGATCTTCAAGCACGTTTGGATTTCTATCAAAATGCTCAGAGACAAGGAATCGTTCTAATTCAATCACCTGAGATTCGACAAAGTATGGAAGCACAAGAGAAGGCTTTTGGATTTCTTGCTCTCGAGGGACAGCTTGAGGAAGCAGAACAAATACTTTGTTTAAGAGCAAAGCAGCTCCTAGGGCAAATTCGTTCGCTTAAAACGTATACAATTTTTGATGAGCTCGATGCAACACAAGACTTTAAAGCTTACGAAGTGAATTTTACTGAAGGAAAGAGACTTCCTATTCTCCCTGAAACCATTTGCCCCTTAGAAAGGTTGATTGCGAGCATTGCTAGGCATCATAATAGGAGTCGTCGAGATTTAGCGCCTTATATACTAGGAGAGTTAGGAATTAATGATCCTCAAGGAGTCTTCGCACAATATGTGACGAGCTCAGACAAAAAGGTTTCAGATATTCCTGGACTGGAAGATGCTCTGATAGCTCTTTCGCGAGAAAGCTTTCTGAGCATCTATCTCATTCGCGCTACCTTGCTGGATCCAAATATTTTTGACTTTATGCACAGCAAACAGCCGAATACCCATTTTGGAGTCCGCTTCACATTGAAAGAAGGAAAACGTGTCTATTCTCACGATCCCGACTCAGGATCAGCGTTATTAATTGCTGTTCCCTATGAAGGAACCAGTACTCCCAAAGGGCTTTCGACTTATGACTGCAGCGAAGTGGCGGCGACTACGACGCTTCGATACTACAGTTCAAATGAAACTCTTTTTGAAGATGTTCATATAGGCTTTTTGATGAAGCAAATGCAAAAGCAATCCATTCCTGAATTCTTACAAGAGGTTGTCGCAGGTACTGTGGATCTAGAAGGACAATCCTTTGTCGAGCGCCTAAGGCATCTTTCTGGCCTCATCGACGCCGCAGAAGTTGAGCAAGCCAAAGCAGCTTTTTACCGTGATTTCCTTGAAAACCCTAGGCCAGAAGTACGTTCTTTCTTTGGACGCGTCGTTGTCGCAACTCAAGTGCGTACCGATGAAGCACGGGCGAATAGTAATCGTTACGAAATGGGTTCTCCACAGGATCAAGTCAGAGGATGCTCTGGAACTGTTAGTAGTACTTCCTCGTATTTTGAAAAACCTGCAATTGATCCAAGAGCGGATGGAATGCTTAGCATTGCCATTATGGGACGTGAAAATAACGCTCCTATCAGTGAGCTTCCTCCTATTCCTGAACCTTGCGATGATTATCTAGATCATATTCTTACCTCTATTTTAGCTGGAGCCAAGCCCTGTACGCGCGCAATTATCGATGCAGCTGGACTTTGTAAAAGTCGTGATGGACTCCCTGAAACAATTGTTGAAAGATTATGGACTCTCTTACTGAGAGATCCCAACATCGGAGGGGTTGAGGGAATTGTCTACTACGGAAAAGACAATATTAAACGGCTATATCGAGGACCTAACCATCCTCCTATTCCTTGCACAACGGCTATGGAACTTATGGCACGACCAGGAAAGAAATATTTTTCTTTTTATGGGCAAAAAAACACCCGAGGCTCTGATATCAAACAAGCAAATGGAGCACATGCTCTTGTCACTATGGATCAAAACGTTCCAAACGCAGACGCAAAGCAGGCTGTTCTCCGTTTCAGGGACCTTGTTCAAGAGTCTTCTGGACAAACATTTACTTTTGTTGTCACAGCTCATTATGGGGCAGTGCTTCAACAAAGAAAAAGAGGCGTAGAGCCTATTGATGCTAAGGATATTGTCAAAGATCTGCGTCGCCGCGAACTTGACCAAGAGCAGCACGATGCATTAATCCTTTTCAGAGAAGAGCTGGAAGCCCATGCGGAACAGGCCGCAGCTTATATGGAGCATCAGATCTTCGCAAATGTAGACCTTCGAAATCCTGACGATCGAAGAATCTATCTCGACTTTTTAGGGAGAAGAGACCAAATCAGCTCGATGGTTGAGAAAAGCATTTATGCTTTAGAACAAAAATATGGGGGATCTCTCAGAGATATTCCAAGAGACCAGTTTATTGGAGAAGAATGTGCAAAATATCAGGATAAAATCACGGCGTTGACGCGTCTGGCTGAAGATGCGATTCAAGCTTTAGGGATGGGTGAAGTAGAGTTAAGTACTAGATTCTTCATGGAGCGGATTGTCTCTTCTCAAGCCCTTTTTGAAAGTCGCTATCCTGAAGATACTCCCGTACAAATTTCTGCTGTTGACAGTGGCGCAGAAGCTGTCGCAATGGCTTTAGCACAAGCGGAGGCAGAAGCTCTTGCGGAAGCTGTTGCCGAAACCATCAGTGAAGCAATTGTTCATGTTCAAGATCGTTTGTCTCACCCAAGACTTGCAATGACACATACGCCTCACTTTGTAACTCCAACTGCTTGGTATGGAAATCCAGAAGGAGTTCCTGTAGAGGGTTTTGAAGAGCTGAAACATCTGATTCGCCCTGATATGCGGGATCAAGTACATCTCAGCCCGCATCTGCAAAACCAGAACATTGTTTCTCACTTTGTGTTGGTTCCTAACAATCCAGGGCACCCCCACCTTTTCATCTCACAAGAAGAAGCTGATAGGTGGCTTACTGAGTTTGCAGCGCCACCGAGCAGTCATGTACTGTTGGACTTAAGAAGTCCCTTTCAACCCACCCCACTTCTTCTAAATATGAAAGAAGCTGTTTTAAGACAAACAGTCGAGATTCAAAGAGTGACGACCACTGAGGAGCTAAGAGGGCTGAGGCTTACAAATATTATTCCTGAGCAACTTCTTCCTTCGCTTTCTATAGCGGGAACGACTCAAGCAGAGCTTGCTCCGCTTATAGATCTGGAATCATTTGGAATCTCAAGAGAAAGTAGAATACCGACTTCATTGATTGTGGATAGACAACCCGATGCTCTCTTGATTCAAGGAGGGGATACAACCATCACAATTCCAACTAACAATGACTGGCTCAGACCACTTTTTGTAGAGGTTGTAGTTCCTACTGGAAAGTTTCAGTTTATAAAAGAAACATTTTTACAGCGATCCCAGGCATTGCGGGCGAGGCTTGTTGAATTGCGCAGACAGGAAGAGGTTCTATCCAGAAAAAAAGAAGAACTTGCTTTGTTGGTTCAGGACGCATCAGAGTTCCGAATTACTTCTACTCTCCGAGAAGGGCTACGTGCTCGTGACGGCGAATTTGCCCAGTACCAATCTCGTTTTTCCGGAGAACCAGGCAATATAAAAACATGTGGTCAAGCCTTTTTAGATAAGATGGAAGAAATAAGGAGAGCACAAGAAAATTGTGCTCAAGAGGGAACTTCACAAGCATTAACAGAATTAGGAGATCTATTTTCTACTTTCATATCAGAAAAAATGAGAGGCGCAGATAATCTGACAACTGATGCAGTTTTTGATGGAGCTTATTGGGATGCTCATAAAGAACACAACCTTCCTCTTTTTGATCTTGTTTATGGCCGTATTTTACATAGCGTTCATGGAGGACATTTCTCTAGTGCAAAGAGTTGTGGACGTGATGATTGTAGCCAAATATTTAACTATACACTCCCTGCTATGAAAGCTACTTTAGGAAAGATGAAGCATGCCATTGAAGCTATTCCTGGAATAGAAAGAGAGATTCAGCAGATTCAAGAAGCGATCGCAGAATTGGGTGAACAGATGAAAAGCTTAGATGAAGCAGATGATTGTATTCGAAGCATGGAGAGAAATGTTGCTCGCTTGTTGCAACGTTTTTCTGATCAAGGAATTGTTTTTGTCTCAAGATTCCAGGATCCCGCACTGTTTTGGGATCGTTTAAACTTCAATCATCTTGCTGATGCTCCTGAGCAAAGGCTAGAGCCGATTCTCAGAGGTCGCTTCCCAGTTTATGAAAAGACCTTTGACAATATGTTAGAATACCGGCGAAGAATTCACTCTCTATGTCCTGAGGAAAATCAGACATTAGGTGAGCACCAACGTCTGCGTCAAACGGTTCAAACTCTTGCCCTCGCAGTCGAGCCAAGGCCTGGAGAAGTAGAGTGGGTATAGACAAAGACACTTAGAGTGGGTTAGCGAACATTTTCGCTGACCCACTTGCAATCCTGAATCCACTGAGAAGAATCATTTTTGATGAAATGATCTGTTGTCTTGATCAGGTTAGAGATGTGTTTGTAGTTGTCTAAATCTACCTCGTTTTCCAGCTCAAAATCGAATCTTTCTCTAATCGACGCATGAGCTCAAGGGTCACCAAGTCCCTTAGCGCATTCCTTTACTCGCTAATTGTGACAAGGAGGGGAAGGTGTTCTTCACTTTGACCGTTTCCAAGTGGCACTTTTGTGAGCGCACTATATACCCCATTTTGCCCTACTTTGTAGGGGGTTCCTTGAGAGGAATAATTTGCCAAATCTGTTTGGGACACATACTGCGAGGGGATTTCGCACACCATGCTTTTGGCAGCTTGGTTGACAAACACATTGTCAAAGGACTCCGCAGATTGGTAGCTGCTGTTATTCGTTCCGCATTGAATTAAATTGGAGATGTTGGACCAGGTGCCACCAAACTTTGTCGTTAGATGGTCACGCAAATCGTCACTGTTTTCTTGATGTCCAGGCTTGTTATTCACATAGTTGAAATCGCCTACAACAATCACTTGAGGGGCTGAACCGCCGAGTCCGCTAATGGCATCAGCGATCTGACTTAGAAGCGCATCGGTGTAGGGGTTGTTCGGAAAGTTTTGAGGGGAGTGAACTCCAATAAGGATGACCTCTTTCTGAGAACTTTTTTCGGTAAGTGCAATGGCAATGAACCCGCGTCCTTTTTGACTCGCTGCGCAGCATCCTTCCAAAGAAGGAGAGGGGGGAGCCCACTCGGCTTTAAAGTCGTAACAATTTGTATTATAAATTAGTGTAATGGCTTCGTCATAAGAAGAGGATGTGCCGGGACATGTGTGACACTGATAGCCATATCCAGAGAGGGTCCAATCCAAACAACTTTTGTCATCAACAGCTGCTTGACATTCGATTAGGCACGCGACATCAACACTGTTTTGAGAGAGAATTTGAGCAACCATCCCCTTCTGGTTTCCTTGGGCCTGATGACAGCAAGCTTGTCCGGGTTTTCCAAACTTCATGTTGTATTGCAACACCTTGATGGTGGAAGCTTCGTTTTGGCTTGTCCCAGCAACAGAGCAGAAACAACGGCGATGTTTTTCTGTTAAGCAATTGCTTTCGCCGCAAGCCAAAAGCTGACTGGAAATTCCTATGAATGAAAGAACAAATAGAAAAAAGACCTTCTTAAACATTGCACGCTCCCTAATTGGACAAATGAAAATTTGACAGGATTAAAGCGCTTTAAAGATAAAATTTCAATAGGAAGTTTTTAGATTAATTGGGGGAGAATGCTTCGAAAGCCTCAGAGTTGTCTTCGAGGTTTGCACTATCTGTGGGGGTATAGTTGGCGAATTGAGCAAACTCTTTTCGGTAGGCGATATCAATGTTTCCGACTTTTCCATGACGGTTCTTTCCGATGATCACTTCGGCCAGGCCAGGCTTATCATAGGGGTCGTAGTACTCGCGGCGGAGGAGAAACATCACAATATCGGCGTCTTGCTCAATGGCACCAGACTCGCGGAGGTCACTCATCATGGGGCGGTGTCCGGTCCGTTCTTCCACTTTTCGTGAAAGCTGTGAGCCGCAAAGGATGGGGATATTGAGCTCTCGAGCTAAGTTTTTCATCATTCGAGAAATCTCAGAGATTTCACCTTGGCGGTTATCACTTCCAGAAAAACTACTGGATCCCGATAGAAGCTGGAGATAGTCTATCACGAGGAATTGGATGTCATAGGCTTCTTTCATGCGACGTGCACGTGCGCGGAGATCGGTAATTTTTAATCCGGGCTGATCGTCAATAATGACAGGGGTTTTTTGCATCTTGTTGATTGCTCCCACGACCCGTTGATATTCCGAACCATTCAACGATCCGGTTTGGATTTTTGCAGATTCCACCTCGGATTGGGAGCAGATCATTCGGTGCAAAAGTTGTTCGGCACTCATCTCAAGGGAAAAAATACCGACTGGCATCTGGTGTTTGAATGCAACATGCTCTGCGATGTTGAGAGCAAAAGCGGTTTTCCCCATTCCTGGTCTACCGGCTAAGATAATGAGGTTGGAGTTGGAAAGGCCATTGATCGTTTTATCAAGGTCTGTAAAGCCGGTTGGAATGCCTGTGAAGGCGAGAGCATCGGGTCCTTTCTCAAGGAAGGTCTCTTGCCTTTCTTCGAGTTCCTTTAGATAGGGGAGTCCTGATTCGGCTTTGACTCCTGAGATAATGTCTTTGATATGTTTTCCGGCTGTAGCGTTTGTCGCTTGAGAGATATGAAATAGGGTCGCTTGGGCATCATCGAGGGCTCCGTGAACATCACCGGGTTCTTCCAGGGCAGTCTTTTCGATTTCTTGCGCAGCGTAAATCATCCGGCGTAGGATGGATTTGTTTTTGATGAGTTCGACGTATTCTTCGATATAAGCAGAGGTTCCAGCGTATTGTGCCAGAGTAGTGAGGTAGCCGACGCCTCCGGTGTTATCAAGTTTTTCAAGTCGCTTAAGCTCCTCAGCGACTAAGTGGATATCGGCAGGTTTATCACTTTTAAACAGACCTTTAAGAACGTCAAAGATAATCTGGTGTTCGGAATAATAAAAATCGGGCGCTTGAAGCGCATCTGCAGCGACATTAAGACTGTTCACCTTAGTGAGCATACACCCAAGAACCATCATTTCTGATTCTTTGGAATTGGGGGCGACTCTGACCTTAGACTTTTCTTTTTCTACCATGACTCTACTTTATCGATCCTGCAAAAAAAACGGAATAAAAAAGGGCTCCAAAATGGAGCCCTGATGCGGAAAGGGAGGGATTCGAACCCTCGGTACCCTTGCAGATACGCGTCCTTAGCAGGGACGTGCCTTCGGCCACTCAGCCACCTTTCCATGATCCTGGGTTGGGGTCCGTGGATGTTTGGATGGCTTTTTCTTTTTCCCGATTTAGCTCACCTTTATCCTCACCCATAGCTCGAGGCTATGGGATTGTCAAAAGTTGAGCTTCTCAAAAAAAATTGAAAAGCCCTCTAAACACCCCCTGACCCCAACCCAGGATTAAACCCGAGGCACCCAGAAAATTATAATACTAGGGCTATGGGGTTGTCTAAATACGTGCCCCTCGATTTTTTGAAAAGCAACGATTACTCTGAGGAGGGTATCCTATTTAGGGATTATTATTCAATGAGGTTGGCGTGAGTTATTTGTTTTCCATTGAGGGCGTTCCAATGGGAAGTATGAAGGGAGCCGTCTGGATTTTGAACAGTGATGCTGTAAATGGGGAGAAAAACATCTCGTGTTGTTCGAATTGCAAAGTCAGATCCGAAGGCAGCCTCGGCTGCTTTTTTGACTTGTGAAGGGGTATAGCGGCGATTGAGTCTTTCATTATGCTTGGAGTTTTTAGTGACGAGAGGGTCTGCGATGAAGGTGGAAGGTCGGACGTTGACTAGGGGGTCATGGAGATGGACGCGGTAGTGATTTCCGTGCTGGACGACAAGTTTTTTCTTGCGGGCTCGATCGATCCATGCTTCGAAGAGATGGGTTTCCATATTGAGGGAGGTCATGAGGCTTTGTCTGTCTGCCTTGCCGCCATTTTCGGCAATGGTTGAAAGAATTTTATATTCGTAGCGGTCTGCACCGGCATTAATGCAATCAGCAAATCCATGGGTTTTTTCCCACGATCGGGTATCAAGGACCATCTCACCATCGATGAGATCCCACAAAATAATTCCCTCTTCGGTCTGGAAGCTTGGATTGGTAAATTTGACTTCCATTAAGAGATAGGGATGAAAGCGCAATGAAGGCTCGCTATAGCGATGCTCTGTATCTTTTAAAAGGGTAAGACGCTCATTTTCCATGATCTGCCGAGCTGTAAAGCGGGCTTCCAGTGTATGAAAGGTCCCGGTATTGATCATTTCAAGCGCTTTGTGCTTTAGCTCAGGCTGGCTGTTATTGACATAATAGGCGCCGTAACCGAGTGCCCCAAGGACAATGAGTGTTGATAAAAATCGCATAAAACTTCGTTTTGGAGATCGTTTGTCACTATTTGTATAGCTGTTGACGGGTTTTTTGTCCAAATTAAGATTTTTTGAGGGAGGGGGCATATAAGAGGGGCTCCATTTACCCCCATATATATAACTATCCTAATCTTGCCAATGGCGGAGTTTCATCTGGAGCAGTGCGAAGGTTAGGAAAGGGTCTCGAACGTTAGCACGAAGTGTTCTTTCAGAAAGAGAAAGATCCAAAAATCCTTTCAGAAGAGCTGTTTCGAGTTCATTAACGCTTAGAGTGACATTCAAAGCAATTGCTTCTGAAAAATCGTATTTTCTGTCAGATGGATCAACTGCCCTACAGGCCAAAACGGGGATTACTGTTGCCAAAATGCCGCTGTCAACTGCCATTGTTCCAAGGAGAAGAGAATCGTCCACATGGTAGCCCGTTTCCTCTTGGAGCTCTCGAGCAGCAGCAGTTCGAACGGTTTCACCCTCCTTAAGTAAGCCTCTTGGAAGTTCAAGTTCCCAGCTCCTTGTTGCATGGCGGTAGTTAAGAATGAGGACTATTTTTCGGTCGGCAAGGTAAGGAAAGATTGCGACTCCCGGAGGAGTTTCGAGCGCTGATTTCCAAAGGATTCTGTCGTAGGTTCCTTTTTCTCCTGAGGGGAAAAGTACAGCATCGCGTATCCAGAAGAGATATTGATCTTCAGCAACAATTCCCACTTGACTCCATTCCCAAGCATGCTCTGGAGTTACTCCCTTATTTAAGAGGCGCTCCATTGCAATGGATTCGGCCTCATTGATAGAAATGGGATGGAGAAGGATTTCTATTTCATCTTTTTCATGATTTCCAATGACGCCGTGGGATTTAGGTGTGGAGGCTAATAGGTCAAAGTACTTCTCTGAAGGTGCTCCAAAGAGTGAAAATGAAAAAAGCAAGGCGAGCATCAGCCGCATAATGAGACCTCTTTGGATAGTTTTATAAATTCATCAATGTCTTTGTTAATAATGTCGATTCCTTGTTGCCAAAAAAGAGGGGCGCTAAGGTTGGCATTTAAATGTTTTTTAGCTAGGTCTTCTGGTGTCATTCTTCCGGTGTCTTCAAGGAGAGAAAGATAGGAGGATTCAAAATCGGGGTTTTCAGTAGCATGGTTGTAAATCCCCAAGCTAAAAAGGTAACCAAAGGTATAGGGGAAGTTGTAAAAAGGCATTTCTGTGCAGTAAAAGTGAATTTTTGCAGCCCAGAAGAGTGGGTGATAACGATCTAGAGTATCTCCATAGGCTTCTTTTTGCGCTTCTTGCATGAGGGTTGAGAGTTCTTCATGAGAAACAATTCCCTTTTCTCTCTTTTCATAAAAGCGGGTTTCAAAAAGAAAGCGTGTGTAAATGTTTAGAAGATAGCTGGTTGCGCGATTTAGATGTTCATCTAAAAGAATAAGACGTTGTTTTGGATCTTTTTCTTCTCGGATAGTCGCTTGCGTTACGATCATTTCAGCCATTGTTGAAGCGGTTTCTGCAAGCCCCATAGTGGGGTGCTGAACCATTTCCTCGAGGGAAAAGAGGATCTCATTATGAAAGGCATGTCCGAGTTCATGAGCCAATGTGTAAAGATTGGTCATTGTTTTAGAAAACGTCATGAAAATGCGGCTTTCTTTTGAGTTAGGAAGGGCGCAGCAATAGCCTCCAGGGCGTTTTCCTTTTCGATCTTCCGCTTCGATCCATTGATTTTCCAGGGCCTTGCGTGCAAAGGATCCCATCTTGGGGCTGAATGCTTGAAACTGCTTCAAGACAGTTTCTGCAGCTTCTTGGTAGGAGATTTCCTTTGAAAATGAGGACAATGGGGCGTCTAAATCGACCCATGATAGGCGATCCATTCCAAGTAAATCTGATTTACAATCAAAGTAACGGATCAGAGAAGCTTGATTTTTTTTGATCGTTTCCCACATTGCCATGAGAGAACCTTTCGATTGGCGATTCTCATCAAGCGGTTCTTTTAAAAAGTCGGTCCAGCCACGTTTTTTATACACCTGAAGGCGAAATCCACTCAAATGGTTCAGTGCTTGAGAAATCGAACTTTGTTTTTTTGTAAAACCTTGCTCTATCGCATTGAAAGCTTCTTCTCGAACCTCTCTACTGGGGTCGGACATTTTATTCTCGATTTGACCAAAATATAGACTTTCTCCCTGAAAGGGAAAAGTCATCTCACCAACTATGGCATCCCACATTTCAGACCAACCGTGATATCCGTCCATTGAGAGGTTATTGATAAAGGATTCTTCGTCCGTAGAGAGCTTTTCTAGCGCTCTTTTTCGTCTTTCTTCCAAGGGAAATGTGATAAGTGAGTGTTTTTGAAGAAGAGATTTGAAAGCATCATTTGACATTTCCTTTAGGAGGGTATCGAAAACAAGAGAGCAGTTGGAAAAATATGTTTGGAGCGTGCGCATCTGCCCAATGAGAACGTTGGCATGGGTGTCGTCAACATTTTGTGACAATAAGCCATAAACAAATGTATCCATTTCTCTCAATGTTGCTCCTAGGGCTCCCATTAAAGGGATGGCCTCGGAAATTTTGCTGTTTTGCAGAAGTTTTTCTAGAGAATCGATATCTTTTTGGGCTGTCTGGAAGGATTTTTGGAATGAGGAAGAGCGACTTCCTCCCTCGAAAACACTGTCTAGATTCCACACCTCTGGAAAATTCATAGTTGCTCCCATACACTTCGGAGAACTATAGTAAGTTATCTAGAAGGATCTTCTCAAGGAGAATCGATGCCCATTCAAATTTTATCGGATCAGACGATCAACAAAATTGCAGCCGGTGAGGTGATTGAAAATCCCGCTTCTGTGGTCAAAGAGCTTGTTGAAAATGCACTTGATGCAAAGAGTACTGCAATTACGGTAGAAATTGAGCGAGGAGGCTTTTCTTTGATTCGTGTCAGTGATGACGGGTGTGGGATGAGTCGGGATGACCTGCTCCTAAGCTTGGAAAGGCACGCGACATCAAAAATCCGCATTGCAGAGGATCTTGAGGAAGTATTGACCATGGGATTTCGCGGGGAAGCTCTGGCCTCAATTGCAGCGATCTCAAAGACGAGGGTTGTTTCTGCTCAAAAGGGGCAAGCCTTAGGTGGAGAAATTGTTGCTGAAGGGGGAAAGATTCGGAGCATTGATCCTGCAGCTCGGAATGAGGGGACCACTGTAGAAATAGCCATGCTGTTTTACAATGTTCCAGCAAGAAAGAAGTTTCAAAAGACTCAGGGGGCATCTCTTAGCGAAATCACTAGGTTTTTAACACGGTTTGCATTATCACATCCAAATATTCATGTTCGATGTATAGCGGATGGAAAAGAAATCATCCATGTTCTTCCGGGGGCCCTTGAAGAACGTTTAAAAGCTCTTTTGGGAGAGGCATTTTTAAACCGCGCAAAAAAAGTGGAAAAAACTGACAATAGATGTTTTTTAAGTGGATTTCTTGGATCGCCCTTAGACGCGCGGGCTAATCGTCTCGGCCAATATCTTTTTGTTAATGGAAGGTGTGTGCGCTGCCCGCAGATTGCGCGCGCCATTTATGAGGGTTATGGAACGCGTCTTTCGTCCCGTCTTCATCCCACTTATATTCTCCACATCAAATTGCCACCTGAGTGGATTGACGTGAATGTGCATCCGCAAAAGAGGGAAATTCGTTTAAGGGAAGAAGGTGTGATTCAGGAAGTGATTCGAAAAGGGGTCATGGAGTCCTTTCAAGGGAAGGAACCGCCTAAGGAATATCCTAAAGGGAATTGGGACTTTGCAACCCCTCTCAAGTTTCAGGAAAAAAAAGAATTTCTTCCTCCATCACTAAACTATGTTGAAGAAGAAATCGCAGTCATTGGCCTATTCGATCATTACTTAATTGCGCATGGTTCTTCCTATTTTTCACTTCCAGACACGCTTGGTCCCTACGAAGGGATTTTCCTGATCGATTTAAAAGGGACGTATGCACGTATTCTGTATGATCGATTTGTTAAAGAGGAAGTTCCCCCACTCCAAACCTTAATGATCCCCATAACTTTGGAGTTTCCTAAAAGTGAAGGAGAAATTGTTAAAAGACATTTAGCAGAAATTCAAGGGATGGGTGTGGATCTTCGACCGTTTGGGGATTCAGCATTTATTATTGATGCGCTTTCTCCAGAAATTGAGGAGGGGATGGTTCAAGGGCTTCTAGAGGAGTTTATTGAGGTTTTGGATCAGAGCTTAGCTGAAAAAATGCGGCAAAAAAAACTTGCTTTTGCCCTCTCTTCTTATGCAAGATCACAAAAAAGGGGCTGGACGGTTGTTGAAGCCAAGCAGATGATAAAAGAGCTGATGAAAACAACCTCCCCATATGATTGCCCTAAAGGAAAACCAACAATTATTCATTTAAACTATGACGCGATCGAAAACCTATTTCAAAAAACGCCTTGCTAAGTTTCGGACTCACTTTTCCAAATGGGGTGTGGAAGGATTTGTCATTGAAAATCCGACGGATCTTGCATACTTTTCTGGAATAAAACTTTCCCGTGGAAGGCTTCTTGTTGGCCTAAAAACTGCGACACTTTTTGTGGATGGGAGATATAAGGAAATCGCCAAAAAAGGATCTCCTTATCCAGTCAAAGATTTCAAGGAAAAGGCTTTTAAAGAGTCTCTTGCAAAGTTAAAGGGGGCGGCAGCGTTTGGCTTCGACACCTCGCTGACTGTAGCGGCGCATCGAGAGCTTAAAAAAGCCTTTGTTAAGCGATCCCTTAAAGGGGTTGATCGTCCCACTCTTGTTGTTCGGATGGTAAAAGACCGAAGTGAGTTGCTCTTGCTTAAAAAAAGTGCGGATCTTCTTTGGAAAGGATTTCTGCATGTTCGAAAAAAACTAAAAGTTGGAATGCGAGAGATCGAGCTTGCCCGCGAGTTTGAATTCTATGTGAAAAAATTGGGTGCGGAGGCGCTTTCCTTCGATCCGATCATTGCTTTTGGCGAAAATAGCGCTCTTCCTCACCATCATAGTGGGCAGAGAAAGCTCCAGGAAGGAGACGTTGTGTTAATGGATATGGGCGTTGTCTTGAACGAATATGCCAGTGATATGACACGTGTCGTCTTTTTTGGAGAGGTGCCTAAAAAAATCCAGGAGATTTATAAGTTAGTAAGAAAGGCTCATCAGGCAGCGGTTGATATTTGTAAAGCGGGGGTACCTGTAGCTTTGCTTGACACTGTTGCTCGAAAAAGTATGGGAAAAGAGGAAAAGCACTTTATCCATGCCCTTGGACATGGTATAGGCTTGGATGTGCATGAATCCCCTCGGGTTTCTGCGCAATCAGCAAAAGAAATCCTTCAGGAGGGGATGGTGATTACCATTGAACCAGGCATATATCTTCCGGGTATTGGAGGGATTCGATATGAAGATATGATTTTGATTACCAAGACGGGACACCGAAACTTTTTTAAAAATACAAGACCATGAGCCTACGCTATCGATTATTTCTTTGGGTGGCAGCAGTTTTCACTGTTGCCTTTGTTGTTTCTTTTTATTGGGAAGAACACGCGACGCGAAAGAATTTGGAGGAGACTTACAAAGAGCTTCTCATTCAGCTTGATCAAATCAATCAGCAAAAGACAAATGCGATTGAGGATTATCTTTCGGATATGCTTTTCAAAATACAAGCTGAGGTCGATGCAGTTCTACTGGGGGTTGCAAAATACCAACTTGTGCGCAAAGGATTTGAGCCAACAACAAAAAATCTTTTAGAAAACAATTGGCTTGATTCTGCTTCGCTTATGATCACAAACAAGTGGATTAATTTCATTCAGAGTACAAACGAAGAGGGTTTGATGTCTGAAATCATTATCAATAAGAATTCTTTAAGCGACTCAATCCACATTCCAATCAATAGTGGATTTCATCTCGTTGGAATTAGGAATCGAGAGAATAAAGAGAAGTGGGATGGTCCTTATATTGGAATTGCATTGGACATTAGTTCTCTTCATGGGGAGCAAAAAAAGGACAGGGAATCAGATGAAGATTATTTTGTGTTTTTTACTCGGGAAGCAATTCAGAGTTTTGAATACGATGACACGTCTAACAAAAATCTAAACCTATCCATCAATCTCTTGGAACCTTTTCTTAAGTGGCTTGAGCTTCCTGCTCAACAGTTTTATCTTAAAAATTTTATCGATAAGATATTGGCTGTGCAAAAAAGGCTTCGGGAAAACCCAGAAGTTGTTCCAAATGAATCAGAGTGGCTCAAGCTTGTTCATGATAAGTTAAGGTCTATTCATGAGGGAAAAACGTTTGACGAGCCCTGTTTTACCCTAATGGAAGATGATGCGGATATAAATGAAATCTATTCTCGAAGTAAAGTGGTTGAAGAACAGGTGAAATTCTATGTTAAAGAGTATATCGACCATTATAACAAGGTAGGATTGATTTGGGGATTGTCAACACTAACAAACTCAAATGTTTTTGGAAAAACTCCTTTGAGCGAGCATTCTCCAATTGGGATGGGGGTGGTGGATGATGAGACGTATTGTGGGAAATCTCTTTTGAGTGATTCTGTGTTTTACAATAGGATAATGTATCCTGTTGAGAAGGAACTCGAGGTGATGAAAAATGCCTCGTCCGAGTTTTTGGCGACCCACTTAGATGTGATTTCTCTTCCTGAAATGCACCATGTTTTTTTTGGGAATACGCTTCGTTTAGAAGCTGAAGAAGAGGGCCAAATCCGAGAGGGGTATTTGACAGTTGGGACTCATGGTGGGGAGGTTTTAGGTTCTCTTTCAAGATCAACCCATCAACCTGCACTTTTTATCTCTGAGAACAAAGTGATTGCAGTGACAAATGCTTTAGGAAAGGAAGTTGTTGATCCAGCTTGGTATGATATTCCACCTGAAAAGCTTCTTTCTGCAGCTTCAGGGATCGTAACGATAAAAGGGGAAGAGTATTTTTTTCTCCATATTGAGCCGTATAAAAGTTTAGACATGCATTTTTTTCTTTTTAAGCCGAAGGCTGAAGAGTATGCTCTTATCGATTCTGTACGGAGTGAAGCAAAAGAGATTGTTGATAAGATTTCGATGCAGATGCGTCTTGCTTCGATTGCGGGACTGCTCTTTGTATTGGTCCTTCTTAATAATATTGCAAAACGGATCACGCGCCCTATCACGCATTTAGCGGAGGTGACAAAAACTGTTGCAGAAGGGAAATTGGATGCAATTGAAATTCCTGATGAGCCTAAGAAAAAGACAAAAGATGAAATCCACTCACTTTATCATTCGTTTTTCGAAATGATAAAAGGGTTAAGAGAAAAAGAAAAAGTACGGGGAATCTTAAATAAAGTTGTCTCTAAGGAAATTGCAGAGGAAGCTTTAAAGGGAAACATTCAGCTTGGAGGAGAAGAGAAGCGGGTTACAGTTCTCTTTGCAGATATTCGCGGTTTTAGTGAAATGACTGAAAAAATGGATCCAAAAGAAGTCATTAACCTGATCAATACATGTATGACAAAAGTTTCCGAAAAAATTGATGCACACGATGGCGTAATTGATAAGTATGTTGGGGATGAAGTGATGGCTCTTTTTGGTGCTCCTATTGAGAAACCTAAAAGCGCTCTTCAGGCAATTCAAAGTGCTTTGGATATGGTAGATGAAATCAATAAGTGGAATCTCGAAAGAAAGCAGCAGGGGCTTCAAGCGATTGAAATGGGAATCGGCATCCATACGGGGAATGTCGTCGCAGGAAATATGGGCGCTGACAATCGTTTGAATTACACTGTTTTGGGCGCTAATGTGAATTTAGCCGCGCGAATTTGCTCTGAGGCCGAAGGGATGCAGGTTTTGATTAGCGAAAGTACATTAGAAGCTGAAGGGGTGAAAAATAGTATCGAATGCCAAAAACTTGAAGCTGTGCAACTCAAGGGGTTTACAGATCCGATTGCTGTCTATTCTGTAAAATCATACAGGAGAAGTGAGTGAAGAGTTTGATTTTGATTGGAGTTGGAGGAGGAATTGGAGCTATTTGTCGGTTTCTTCTTTCTCGATCTGTCCAGATGATTTTCCCTTTTGGTTTTCCCTTAGGCACCCTGGTAGTGAATATCTCGGGTTCTTTTCTCATTGGTTTTTTGAGCATACTCCTCTTCAATCGCTTTGGTTCGATGGGGCCGGAGCTTCGGGCGCTTCTACTTGTAGGGCTTCTAGGTGGCTTTACAACTTTTTCCACATTCTCGTTGGAGGCAATGGAGCTGTGGGAGAATGGGGCAGGAATTAAACTGATCTTCTATATCCTCTTTTCTGTTGGGCTGGGTTTATTTGCAGCCTATGGAGGTCTTATTTTAGGGAGAAAAATATGACAGAAATTAAACTTGTACGGGTTTACATGAGTGAATCCGAAGATCATTTAAACAAAGTTTTAAAGATCCTCCATAATGAAATTAAAGTGCGACACGTTGTTGTTTTAAGGGGAATCGAAGGGTTTGAAAAGGATGGAGAAGTTCACACTTCCCAGTTTCTAGGTCTTTCACTAGACCTTCCCCTTGTTATTGAGTTTTTCGATACCCCAGAGCGGGTGGCCAAGGCCACCGCTAAGATTCAAGGGGTGATTGACAAAGGACATATCCTCACGTTGCAGGGGCAAGTTGCTTCTTAGAACGTTCTTTGATTTTTGAAAGGGCAAACAGGGCTGTTAAAAATCCAATGGGGAAAATCAAAAATGCTGTGCGAAAATCTGCCGCGGAATATAAGGGTGCTCCATTTGCCATTGTTCCATCCCAGCCCATATCAAGAAGCTTCCCTGAAAGGGGTTGAATGATTGCCGGGAATCCCATGATGATCAATGCTGCAACTCCCATGGAGGTTCCCGTTAATTCCTTGGGATTGTTTTCTGTAATAGCTGGGTAACCTAGGGTTTGAGAGCTAGTAAAAAATCCAAGGGAAAAGAAAAGGAATGTAAACATTCCCTCACTTGGATAGGGAACAAGCAAGATTAACATAAAGATTGCTATGGAGACCACCCCACCAAAAACCATAAGAGCTTTTCGCTTTTGGATTTTGTCTGATATCCAGCCGTAGAGCGGGGAACCTACAATCGTTCCCATGCAAATCATGCTGACAATAAAAGAAGCTGTTGTCAAAGAAATGTGGTGAACCTGAGTTAAAAAGAGGGTTCCCCAAACTGCACTAATAATCATCAAGGGGAGGTTCATCAAGCAGATATACAGCCCAGAGCAAATGTTATGGAGGTTTAAAACAGATCTTTTGAGCCCTTCAAAAAATGGAATTTTAGTTTCTTGTTTTTCTGTAATTTTCATAGGAGCATCTTTCACAAAAGAGAAGATGAGGGCAAAGAGAATCACACCAATTGCAGCGTCAATCATTAGGGCTGCTCGCCATGTTAGTGCTTGTGCAAGAAGTGAAAAAGGAAGTTGTGCGACGACTCCTCCAAGCATTCCAATGGTAATCATAAGCCCCACAACAAAAGCTTGTCTTTCCTTGGGGAACCAACGAGAGATCAACATGATACAGCTTAAAAAGCAAAATGCGTTCCCAATTCCTGAAAGAAAGTGACATCCTGCTGCAAAAGGGAGAGATGTGGCTTTTGCAAAACCTGCTGTTCCCACTAGGCAAAAGAAAAGAGCGGTTAAGATAACTTTTCTTACAGAAAAGCGGTCTAAAATGATTCCTGCAGGAAGAAGAAAAATGACATCCGCGATTAAATAGGTTGAACTAAGATACCCAAAGTCTGTGGCACTCAATTTCAGATCTTTCATTAACATTGGCGAGATAGCATTCATCACATGGAGTTGCAAAAGCTCGTATGCAAAAAATAGCGAGGCCGAAAGACAAACCACCCACGGAAGAACACTCCGTTTCCAAGAATTGACATTATTCATACATTTGCTCCTTCCTTCTCGAAGGCATACCGATTGATAGCCTCTACATCTTTTATAAAGTGTTTCATGCAAACTGAGATGTAACTTTCATTCCCCCCAATTTGGACTTGAGATCCCGATTTTACTGGTTTCCCAGCGCTATCGATTCTCATATTCATTGTGGCTTTGCTTCCACAGTGGCAAATGGTTTTAATTTCTACGATTTCATCTGCCCAAACTAAGAGGTATTTGCTTCCTTCAAAGGGTTCTCCTAAAAAATCACTTCTCAAACCATAATTTAGAGCAGCGACTCCAAAGTTTTTTGTAACAGCAATGATTTGTGCAACTTGGGCTTTGGTTAAAAAGTGAGCTTCATCAACCAAAATGCAACGAAGTTTTCCAAAATTTTCCCGAACTTTTGCAACATATTCATAGAGATTGAAAGATTTATCAAAAAGAATTGCCTCTTCTTTGAGTCCAATTCTAGAATAGATTGCTGGATCACCAAAGCGGTCATCAAAAGAGGGGGCAAAAAGAATGGTATCCATTCCCCGTTCCTTGTAGTTGTAACTTGACTGTAGAAGAGTTGTACTTTTCCCTGCATTCATTGCTGAGTAGTAGAAATAGGTTTTTGCCATAGGGCGCTCCTCGAGCGTTTTTCCTTGCTACTAATCTACCAAGCTGCGTGCTAAAATTTCAACAAAATGTCCTCATTTGGTATGATCTGAAGGATGAAAAAACGCTATATTGTTCTCTTATCGACGCTTGGATGCGCAGGTTTCTTGTGCTTGTACAACGCCTTTCTTGAATGGTTTCTTTTTTTAGCCCTATTTGGAATCACCATTAGTTTTCAACTTCTTGGAGGAAAAAAAAAGAAGCAAAGATCACTTTCTGTCTTTGATGGTTTGCGCGAAGGGGTTGTCATCCTTGATTGGGAAGGTAATATTGGTGAGGTTAATCAAAAGGGAGCTTTGTTTCTTAAGCAAGATAAAAGATCTCTGGTAGGAACGCCCTTTTTTACTCATCCAAAGTTGAAGGAAAGCTTTCCCTTGTTGAAGCGGATACAGGAAACTAAGCTTCCTCAAAGGGTTATCCTTGAGGGAATTGAGTTAGACCTTAAGGTCCTTGAGACGAAGAAGAAGATTTTGGCAACACTCCTAGACAGTACGGGTGAGTATCAGAAGAAGAAGCTTGGAAAAGACTTTGTTGCAAATGCCTCCCACGAACTTCGAACTCCGATCACGATCATTAAGGGATTTGCTGAGACACTGTATGACCTTCCTGAAATTTCAGATGCTATGCTTACTGAGTTTACGGAGAAAATTGTTCGAAATTGTCAGAGGATGGATAACCTAGTTAAAAACCTCCTCACTTTAGCAGATCTCGACTACCTCCCTAAAGCACGCCTTCAGGAAGTTGATCTGGTTGGGATGATTGACAACTGTAGCCATTCGCTTCTTGCCCTTCATCCTGAAATTGAAATTGAATCGTTTCATAATGAAGAATATATCCTTGTGAGTGGAGATCCCGATCTCTTGGAGTTGGCAATTATGAATCTTTTGGAAAATGGGGTAAAGTATTCAGAAAGTCCCGCATTTTTATCGATTACTATTGCTGACTTTGGAGATTCGATTGAGCTATCCATTGCCGATAAGGGGGTGGGTATTCCTTCAGAGGACCTCGACAAGATTTTTGAGAGGTTTTACACGGTTGACAAGGCGCGTTCCCGTCGGATGGGTGGAGCGGGGCTTGGGCTTTCAATTGTGAATGCTATTGCAACAAAGCATGATGCTGAGATCTCTGTCACCTCTGTCGTTGGTGAAGGGACAACCTTCAAGTTAGCATTCGAACCTGTTATGGCGCTCTCACTGTAATTTGAGTTTTTGGATCTTTGTGTTTCCCAGGGGTTCTAGGAGAACTTTTCTGATTGAAATCAAATAGATCAAGTTGTTGAGGGCTGGGAGGGGAATCGCTAAGAAGTTCTTCCAGCTTCGTTCTGTTAAGCGATGAATGGTGGCCCCCTGACTTTTCAATTTCTCTGAGTTCTTCGTTTTTGATGATTTGCATCTTTTTAGTTCCTAAGACGATCGATAGGAAAGTGGTATTTGCATCTTGGAAAAACATCGGAGGTTTCTCTCTTTCCTCAAAGGTAAAAAAGTCTCCAAAGGGGGGATACCCGGCATTTGTTTCTAGGTCATAGGTGTGAGTTCCTCTAACCATTTTATAAAACGGAATACGGAATTTATCTTCTAACTTGAGGTCATAAAAAGGGGGTAGGGGGTCCACGTCCTTATAAGCCGCAATGAGAGCATCAATGAGCTTTTCGACAAATTTACCTTCACTTGGGAAAATGTCATGGTCAGAGTAAAGCCGTTTGACATAGGCAATAGTGATCGCTTTGAGTTCAGGCCATTTTTGAGCGTCTTGAGTTAGAGAGGAAAGGTTGAGTCGTCCATTTTCCCATCCAATTTTTTCGTCCCTGAAGTAGTCAATCTTCTTTTTTGAGGGCTCTTTTTTTGAGGAATTAGTGCTTGGGGGCTTTCCTCGCTTTCTGAGGGAGCGATAGGCTAGATCTTCCTTCTTATTTCTCGCAGCGCGGAGCCCCTTAAAATAGGCTAAATAGATCGCTTGTTCTTTTTTCTCCATGACGTGCCTGTCGAAAAAAGAGGTTGAGAAGAGAGCAAGGATAGTAATGATTACAATGACAAATGGAAGAAGGTTCATTTAACCCCTGATGTGCTAACTTTCTTAAGCAAACATCGTACAACATATCCTAATATTCTCCTGCTTAAAAAACAAAAAATATATCAAAACGATTGTTCCATTTATCATGCTCGAAGCATGGGCCAGCTCATATGAGCTGCCCTGCGCTTCGATCCAAAAAATCTTACTTATTTATGCAACGCTAAAGAGAAAATAGGTAGTAATCAGGGGTTTAAGGGGATCTCCATTCCTTGATGGTTGATC